>CAZGUH010000008.1:83981-89903 GCA_964529005.1 uncultured Ilumatobacteraceae bacterium
CGCGCCTGCGAAGGATGCGCCGGCGAAGGACGCGCCGGCGAAGGACGCGCCGGTGCCCGCCCCTGCCGCCGAAGCGGCAGCTCCTGCGGCGCCGGGCCCGGCGCCCGACACGCCCGCGGCCGCCGCGCCGCCGGCCGAGAAGCCGGTCGCGGAGAAGCCAGCCGCTGCCGCCGCGCCGGCGCCAGCTGCCGACACGCCACCTGCGGCCCCCGCCGCCCCTGCCGCTGCGGCGGCGCCGCCTCCGGCGGTGGCCGATCAGCCACGGCCCGCTCCTGCCGCTGCGGCGGCGCCTCCTGCCGAAAGCGAGCACCGCGTGATCTCCAGCGGCCGTCCTGGTCCCGGCGAGCATCGGCCCGCCCCGCCGATGGCGGCCCGCCCGCTGCCATCGCAGGCGCCGCCTCGCCCCGCCGCTCCGCCGCCGGCGCGCCCGGCCCCGCAAGGGGTCCCCGGCGCGCGTCCTGGCGCTCCCGGTGCTCCGCGCCCGCCCGAGGGCGGGCGGCCGTTGTCGCCGTCGGGTCGCCCGATCCCGCCGCCGCCTGGCAGCGCCCGACCGTTGTCGCCGTCGGGTCGTCCGATCCCGCCGCCGCCTGGCAGCGCCCGCCCCGCGGGCCGCCCCGGCGGTGGTCCCGGTGGCCCGCGCCCTGGTGGTCCCGGTGGTCCCCGCCCCGGTGGTCCGCGTCCTGCCGGCGTCGGCGCTGGGCGCCCCGGTGGTCCGCGTCCGGGAGGTGGCTACGGCGCACGTCCCGGCGGTGGATTCGCACCCGGCGGCGCCCGACCCGGTGGCGGCCCGGGTGGCGGTCCGCGCCCGGGTGGAGGACCCGGTGGTCCGGGAGGCCGTCCGAGTGGTCAACGCCGCGCGCCGCGCAAGGGCGGTCGCCGCCGTCGCCGTCGCGACTTCAACGAGCTGCAGCCATCGTTCACCAACTACACGTCGTCCGACGCGCCGGTCCCCGAGGGCACGATCGTCGTCGAGCGCGGCGTCTCGGCGCAGGAGTTCGCGCCGAAGCTGAATCGCACCGCGGCCGACGTGGTGCGATTCCTGCTCCAGAACGGCGAGATGGTCACGGCCACGATGACGCTGTCCGACGAGCAGATGGAGCTGTTCGCTCTCGAACTCGGCGCCGACCTGCTTCTCGTCGAGCCGGGCCAGCAGGAGGAGATGGAGCTCCAGGCGCTGTTCGACGACAGCGACGACGAGGACGAGAGCCTCCAGGAGCCGCGGGCCCCGATCATCACCGTCATGGGCCACGTCGACCACGGAAAGACCACGCTGCTCGACCGCATTCGCAACGCCAACGTGGTCGCCGGCGAGGCCGGCGGCATCACGCAGCACATCGGCGCCTACATGGTCGAGAAGGACGGCAAGTCGATCACCTTCATCGACACGCCGGGCCACGCCGCCTTCACCAAGATGCGCGCCCGCGGCGCGCAGGTGACCGACATCGTGGTGCTGATGGTGGCGGCCGACGACGGCGTCATGCCGCAGACGATCGAGGCGATCAACCACGCCAAGGCGGCCGAGGTGCCGATCGTCGTAGCGATCAACAAGATCGACAAGGAGAACGCCGACGTCCAGCGGGTGCTCAGCCAGCTGGCCGAGCAGGAGCTGGTCCCCGAGTCGTGGGGCGGTGACACGATCACGGTTGAGATGTCGGCCGCCCAGAACCTCGGCGTCGACGATCTGCTCGATCAGCTCAACGTCGTCGCCGAGCTCGAAGAGCTGACCGCGAACCCGACCGGCCGCGCGAAGGGCATCGTGCTCGAGGCGAATCTCGACAAGGGCCGCGGCCCAGTCGCCACGATCCTCGTCGACAAAGGCACCTTGAAGGTCGGCGACCCGATCGTCGCCGGCGCGGCCTGGGGTCGCGTCCGGGCGATGATCAACGACAAGGGCCAGCAGATCAAGGAAGCCGGCCCCTCGACGCCTGTCGTCGTGCTCGGCCTGTCCTCGGTGCCCAACGCGGGCGACGAGTTCCGCGTGTCGCCCGACGAGAAGATCGCCCGCACCGTGGGCGAGGCTCGCGAGCAGCGGCAGCGCTTGAAGAACCAGCGCGGCGACGCCCGTGTGCAGAAGGGCGTCAAGCTCGAGGACATCTTCAGCCAGATCCAGTCCGGCGAGATCGCCACCCTCAACCTCATCCTCAAGGCCGACGTGCAAGGCTCGCTCGAAGCCGTCACCGAGAGCCTGCGGCGCCTCGAGCGCGACGAGGTCAAGCTGGCCTTCGTGCACCGTGCCGTCGGCGGCATCACCGAGTACGACATCACGCTCGCGTCGGCGTCGAACGCAACGATCATCGGCTTCAACGTGCGCCCGGATCGCAAGGCACGAGAGCTCGCCGACGCAGAGCGGGTCGAGATCCGCACCTACGAGATCATCTACAAGCTGCTCGAGGACATCGAAGCGGCGATGGTCGGCATGCTGGCGCCGGAGTTCGAAGAGGTGATCACCGGCGAGGCCGAGGTCCGCGAGATCTTCCGCGTGCCGCGCGTCGGCGCCATCGCCGGGTGCTACGTCCGCTCGGGCACCATCACGCGGGGCTCGAAGGTGCGCTTCCTGCGCGAGGGCGTCGTCATCTGGAAGGGCGCGATCTCGTCGCTGAAGAGGTTCAAGGAGGACGCCCGCGAGGTCCGCGAGGGCTTCGAGTGCGGTATCGGGCTCACCGACTTCCAGGACCTCAAGCAGGGCGACATCATCGAGACCTACGAAGAGCGCGAAGTCCCGCGGACCTGAGACGGTCGCGGCGGCGCTCCCAGCGTCCTCGGTAGGGTGAACGCATGAGCCGGCCCCGGCGCGTCGCCGCTCCCTCTTCCCACAAGTACCCCCGCACCGCCCGCGTGAGCGTGTTGCTGCGCGAGGTCATCGCCGACGAGCTGACGCGCATCGACGACGAGCGATTGGAGCTGGTGACGATCACCAGCGTCGACGTCGATCCGGAGCTCAACCGGGCGATCGTGTACTTCGACTCGCTCGCCGGCGACGGCGGCGACGACGACGAGATCGTCTCCGCGCTGTCGCAGCACCGGGTGCGCATCCAGTCGGCCGTCGGCCGCCAGGTGCGGGCGAAGAAGACACCGGTCCTCGACTTTCGCCCCGACGACGTGCTCCGCTCGGCCGAGAGGATCGAGCGCATCCTGCACGACCCGTCGACGATGCCCGCTCGCCCGCCGGACCCCAACGCCGATCCGGCCGACGATGGCCCGGCGTAGACCCCCGAACGTTCACGGCCTCGCCGTCGTCGACAAGCCCGCTGGGGTCACCAGCCACGACGTCGTCGACATGGCGCGGCGGCGCTTCGGTGAGCGGCAGGTGGGCCATGCCGGCACCCTCGATCCCGACGCCACGGGCGTGCTGCTCGTCGGCGTGGGGAAGGTGACCCGGCTGCTGCGTTTCCTGACGGCGCTGGGGAAGCGGTACACCGGCGAGGTGGTGCTCGGCGTCGAGACGTCGACGCTCGATGCCGCGGGCGAGGTGACAGCCACTCACGACATGAGCGGCGTCACGGTCGCCGAGGCGCGTGCCGTCGCCGCCGAGCACCTCACCGGGTCCGTGATGCAGGTGCCGCCGATGGTCTCGGCGATCAAGATCGACGGCAAGAGGCTGCACGAGCTGGCGCGCGAGGGCATCGAGGTCGATCGCCCGGCGCGGCCCGTCACCATCCACCGGCTCGACATCGACGCCACGGACGAGCCGGGGGTGTTGGCGATCGACGTCAGCTGCTCGTCGGGCACGTACGTGCGCAGCATCGCGGCCGACCTCGGCCGGCTGCTCGGCGGCGGCGCCCACCTGCGCCGGCTGCGCCGCACCGCGGTCGGCCCTTTCACCGCGGATGCCGCCGCGCCGATCGACACCGTCGAGTTGCTCAGCCCGGCGGCCGCGATGGCGGCGTATCCCGATGCCACCGTCGACGACGCGACGACCGCGCTCGTCCGCAACGGGAGGGTGCTGCCGGCGTGGCCAGGAGAGGGGCCGTGGGCGGTCCTCGACCCGGCCGGGCAGCTGCTCGCGATGTACGAGCCGTTTCCGGGGCGTCCGGGGCTCGCCAAGCCGGCTGTGGTGATCGCAGACCCACCGCAGTAGCGTCAACGGCCGTGCAGGTGGTTTCCGACCTCTCCGCGTCGCCGTGGCCGGATGACCGCGCGGTCGTCACCATCGGCGCCTACGACGGAGTCCATCGGGGCCACCGGGTCGTGATCGACGAGGTCCGGCGCCGGGCCGCCGAGCGGGGCTACAAGAGCGCGGTGCTGACCTTCGATCAGCATCCCGCCGTGGTGGTGCGTCCCGAGAACGCGCCCCGGCTGCTCACCGACCTCGACCAGAAGCTCGAGCTGCTGGCCGAGACGGGCGTCGATGCCACCGCCATCATCCACTTCGACCAGCACCAGGCCGAGGAGGAGCCGGAGGACTTCGTGCGCCGCGTGCTCGTCGGATGCCTGCGCACCGCGGTGCTCGTGGTCGGCGACGACTTCCACTTCGGGCACGGCCGCCACGGCAACGTGGAGCTGCTACGCGAGCAAGGGCGTACGTACGGCTTCGAGGTGGTGCCGCTCGAGCTCGTGCCTCGACCCGATGGCGTCGACGAGCCGATCAGCTCGACTGCCATCCGCCGCGCCCTCGCCGGCGGCGAGGTCGAACGCGCCGCGGAGTTGCTCGGCCGCCCGTTCGAAGCGCGCGGCAAGGTGGTCAAAGGCGACCAGCGCGGCCGCCTGCTGGGGTTCCCGACAGCCAACGTCGAGGTGCCGAACCAGATGTGCCTGCCCGCCGATGGGGTGTATGCCGGGTCCTACGTGCGTCCGGACGGCTCCGAGCACCCGTGCGCGATCAACCTCGGCCGCCGTCCCACGTTCTACGAGCACGCCGATCACTCGCTGCTGGAGGCTCACCTGCTCGACTTCAGCGACGACCTCTACGGCGAAGCGGCGCGGGTGCGCTTCACCCATTTCCTGCGCAGCGAGCGCAAGTTCAACGGCATCGACGCGCTCGTCGCGCAGTTGAAGACCGACGTCGAGCACGCCCGCGCGGTGCTCGACATCTCCTGATCAGCCGGCGGTCTCGCGCCGGGCGAGCGCATCGAACAGCGACAGCACGTTCGCCGCGCCGACGCCCACACGGTGCCCGGTGCGTGAGATGAATCCGAACTGCACCCCGCTGGCCGGGTCGCGTGCGGTGAAGAACTGTTCATGGCCGTCGGCGTCGACCACCACGTCGGTGACCAGCGGAGCGTCCGACGCGGCCAGCGACGCCCGGGCGTAGCCGGCGTTGAGCACCTCGATCGCGATGTGATGGATGCCCGCGCCGTGACGTTCCATCTCGGCGCGGACCGCGTCGCCGGCTTTCGGCGAGACCAGCACCACCGTGACGCCGCCTGCCGACAACGCTGCCATTCCGGTGACGTCACCCTCGGCGAACGGCACCCGATGGAACCCGAAGCGCGCCGCCAGCCCATCCGCCGCTTGCTCGACGTCGTCGACGGTCACGACGACGTGATCGACGCGTGTGGCTGCGGTGTCGAGCGCGCTCGCCGTCGCCCGATCGGCGGGCTTGTCGGGCGCCGGGTCGGGGCGGGCGCCGGCGACCTCGATGCGGTGGGTCTCGCTGAGCAGCACGCGCATCAGCTGCTCGGCGAAGTCGGCGTCGACGCCGGCGTCGATGGCCCACTGGCGGCGGACGGTGAGGACGTCGCGCACCCGGTCGGGCTGGATGACCGGCAGCCCGTTGCCCTCCTTGAGCTGCGCGACGTGCTCGCACACGGCGAGCCGCCGGGCCACCACCGCCAGCAGCTCGCGGTCGAGCTCGTCGATCTGCGCCCTCAGCGCGGCCAGTTCCTCCACGCTCTGCACCGTAGCGGGGCCGTCCTCGCCGCAGCAGATGCACCCACCCCACCACACCCGCCCGCCCGCACCCCACCACACCCCGCCCCATCC
>CAZGUH010000008.1:90003-108796 GCA_964529005.1 uncultured Ilumatobacteraceae bacterium
CTGCTTGGGCGCGGGATGTCGCCGTGCCGACAGCGGATCGCGCCCAAGGCGACGGGTGGGGGTGGGGTGGGTGGGATGGGGTGGGGGCGGGGTGGGCGTGGGCGAGCGGGTTGGCGGGGGATGGGCGGCGGCCGTAGCCTTGCCGGGTCCGTCCGGGCTGCTGCTCGGGCGCGATGCCGTTCGGCCACCGCCGGGCGGCGACCTCCGTCACCGGAAGGCAGGCCAACGTGCCCAAGCAAGAGACCATCGACGCGCACAAGCTGCACGGCACCGACACCGGGTCCCCCGAAGTGCAGATCGCGCTGCTGACCGATCGCATCAACCAGCTCACCGAGCACCTGAAGGTCCACAAGAAGGACCACCACAGCCGCCGGGGCCTGCTGATGCTCGTCGGCCGCCGCCGCCGCATGCTCGACTACGTCCGTGACCGCGACGTCGAGCGCTACCGCGCCATCGTCGCCAAGCTTGGCCTCCGGCGCTAGCCTGACCTCTCGACCACGGCCGCGCCGTGGGAACGACAACCCGAGCGGCTCCGTGTCGGTTGTCAGTCGCTAGCTCCGCGCCACCACGCTCCGTGCCGCCGGTGCGGGTCCACCGACTGGGAACCGGCTCGCCGCTCCGAGCGGCCTGCGCGCGACCCGCGTCGCTGGGCCGGAAAGGAGCTCGAGATGGCAGACGCCATTCGAGTCAGTGCGCCCATCTCGGGCACCGACAAGTCCCTCACCTTCGAGACCGGAAAGCTGGCCCTTCAGAGCCAGGGCGCCGTGGTCGCCACCATCGGTCGCTCGACGGTGCTCGCCACCGCCAACGCCGCCAAGGACGTTCGTCCCGGCGTGGACTTCTTCCCCCTAACGGTCGACGTCGAGGAGCGGGCCTACGCCGCGGGCAAGATCCCCGGCGCGTTCTTCCGCCGTGAAGGCCGCCCGAGCGAGCAGGCGATCCTCACCTGCCGCCTCACCGACCGGCCGCTGCGGCCGGCGTTCCCCGCTGGGTTCCGCAACGAGACCCAGATCGTGCTCACCGTGATCGGCGCCGACCAGGTGAACCCGCACGACGTGCTCAGCATCAACGCCGCCTCGGCCGCGCTGATGATCAGCGGCATCCCGTTCGACGGTCCGATCGGCGCGGTCCGCGTGGCCTACAGCCAAGAGGGCGCCTGGATCCCGCATCCCACCTACGAAGAGGGCGACGCCAGCACGTTCGAGTTGGTGGTCGCCGGACGCCAGCTCGACAACGGCGACGTCGCGGTGATGATGGTCGAGGCCGGTGGCACCGAGAAGAGCTTCACGTACTACGAAGCCGGCGCTCCGAAGGTCACCGAGCAGGTCATCGCCGAGGGGCTCGAGGCCTCGAAGACGTGGATCAAGGAGTCGATCGCGCTGCAACGCCAGCTCGTCGCGTCGGTGATCGCCCAGCGCGGCCCGATCACGCCGCTGGCCTACACGCCGGTGCTCGACTACGGCGACGACGTCGCCGAGGCGGTCGCCGCCGTCGCCACGGACAAGCTCGCGCCGGCGATCAGGATCTCCGCCAAGGCGGAGCGCAACGCCGCGACCGACGCCGCGACGGCGGAGACCTTGGCCGAGCTGGCGGGCACGCCGGAGGCTCCCGGCCCGTTCGCGGGGCGTGAGAAGGAGATCAAGGAAGCCGTTCGCAGCCTCACCAAGAAGCTCGTCCGCAGCCGGATCGTCAACGAGGGCGCTCGCATCGATGGCCGCGGCGTGGCCGATCTGCGGCCGCTGTCGGCCGAGGTCGGCATCCTGCCGACCGCCCACGGCACCGGCCTGTTCCAGCGCGGCGAGACGCAGGTCCTCAACGTCACCACGCTGGCGATGCCGCGCATGAACCAGCAGCTCGACACGCTCTCGCCGGAGACCAGCAAGCGCTACATCCACCACTACAACATGGCCCCGTGGGCCAACGGTGAGACCGGCCGGGTGGGTTCGCCGAAGCGGCGCGAGATCGGTCACGGCGCGCTCGCCGAGAGGGCGCTGCTGCCGGTGGTGCCGAGCCAGGAAGAGTTCGCCTACGCGCTGCGGCTCGTCAGCGAAGTTCTCAGCTCGAACGGCTCGACGTCGATGGCGTCGGTCTGCTCGTCGTCGCTGTCGCTGATGGACGCCGGTGTGCCGATCAAGGCGCCGGTCGCCGGCATCGCGATGGGCCTCGTCTACGCCGACGGCAAGTACACGACGCTCACCGACATCCTCGGCGCCGAGGACGCGTTCGGCGACATGGACTTCAAGGTCGCCGGCACCGCCGACGCGGTCACCGCGCTCCAGCTCGACACGAAGATCGACGGCATCCCGGCCGACGTGCTCGGCGCAGCGCTCCAGCAGGCCAAGGAAGCCCGCATCCAGATCCTCGAGGTGATGAACGCTGCGATCTCCGCGCCGCGTGCCGAGGTGGCCGAGACCGCGCCGAAGATCATCAGCATCACGATCCCGCTGGACAAGGTGGGCGAGGTCATCGGGCCCAAGGGCAAGGTCATCAACACCATCCAGCAGGAGACCGGCGCCGACATCAACGTCGACGACGACGGGGCGGTCGGCATCGTCACGATCGGCGCCGTGGAGGGCTTCCGCATGGAAGAGGCCAAGGCCCGTATCCTCGCCATCGTCGATCCGCCGAAGGCCGAGATCGGCGGCGTGTACAAGGGCCGCGTCGTCAACATCACCAAGTTCGGCGCCTTCGTCAACATCCTCCCCGGGCGTGACGGCCTGCTGCACATCTCGAAGCTCGGGCGCGGCAAGCGCATCGCTGCGGTGGAGGACGTGCTCCAGCTGGGAGACGAGGTCGAGGTCCGCGTCGACGACGTCGACGACAAGGGCAAGGTCAGCCTCAGCCCCGTCGGCGACGGGCCGGAGCCCAGCGGCGACAGCGGCGGCGGAGACCTCGCGCCGGTGTCCGTCAGCTTCGAGGACAGCTTCGACGAAGAGCTGCGCGGCGCGCTCGGCGACCTCGGGCCGGGCGGCGAGGCCGGCGGCAACGATCGGGGCGACCGCGGTGACCGCGGCGACCGCGATCGGGGTCGCCGCGACGGGCGTCGCCGTCATCGCTGACCCCAACGACACCACCGTCGGCCTCGTGAGCGACATCTCCGTCACGACCTTGCCGAACGGTCTCACGGTGGCCACCGAACGCGTGCCTGGCACGCTGTCGGTGGCCACTGGCGTGTGGGTGGGCGTCGGCGCTCGCGACGAAGCGGCGTCGGTCTCGGGCGTCAGCCACTTCCTCGAGCACCTGATCTTCAAGGGCACCGCCGAGCGCAGCGCCCTCGACGTCAGCCGCGCGGTCGACCGCGTCGGCGGTGACTTCAACGCCTTCACCGCCAAGGAGTACACGGCGTACTACTGCCGCGTGCCGGCGCGGCACATGGAGATGGCGGTCGATCTCGTCGGTGACGTCGTCGGGCGGCCGGCCCTGCGCCCGGACGACATCGAGAGCGAGCGCGCCGTCATCCTGGAAGAGCTGGCGATGGACGACGACAGCCCCGACGACGTCGCCCATCGCGCGTTCATGGCTCAGCTCTTCCCCCGCCACCCGCTGGGGCGCGACACCGCCGGCGAGCGCGAGACCGTCGCCTCGATCCGTCCCAGCGACGTCCACGCCTTCTTCGCCGAGCACTACCGAGCGGGGGCGATGGTGCTGTCGATCGCCGGCCCCGCGTCGCACGACGAGATGCGTGCGGCCGCTGTTCGCGCATTCGAGGGGTTGGCAGCCGGCGACGCGTCGCCGCGCCGCGCCGCGCCGGGCCCGATGGGTGACGACGTCGTCATCGACGACGACACCGAGCAGGTCCACCTCGTGCTCGGCTACCGCGGCCTCGACCGCACGGATGTCGACCGCGAGGCCCTCGACGTAGTCAATCAAGTCCTGGGAGGCGGACTGAGCAGTCGGCTGTTCACCGCCGTACGCGAGGAGCGCGGTTTGGCCTACAGCATCTTCAGCAGCGTCAGCAGCTTCGCCGACGCCGGCGCCTTCACGATCGACACGGCGACGCGGCCGGAGCAGCTGGCCGAGCTGCGCGGCGTCGTCCGTGACGAGCTGGCCAAGCTGCGTGCCAACGGCATCACGCCCGACGAGCGGGACGTGGCGGTCGGCTACCTGTGCGGCGCGTTCGAACTGGGTCTCGAGGACACTGGCTCACGCATGGCCCGCACGGCCACATCGCTCGTCACCCTCGGCGAGGTGCGCTCGCCCGGCGAACAGGTGGCGCGCTGGCAGGCCGTCACCGTCGAGGACGCCAACCGGGTGATCGAGCGGGTGCTCGCCGGCCCGCAGCTGTGCGTGGCGGTCGGGCCGGCGAGCTGACGCCGCTCAGGCGGTGGGCGGCGGAGCGGGTGGCTCCGATGAGCCCGTCGCGCTCTCGGCCGGCTGCTTCGGGGCCAGCACCGCGGCCCCGCCGTCCTCGTGCGCCTTGAGTTCGGCGACCAACCGCGCGATCTCGGCCCCGTCGCCGTCCTCACCCCGGCCGGTGTGCTGCCGGTAGGTGATGCGGCCCAGGTCGTCGAGGAGATCGTCGACTTTGCGCTTCTCCTTGACGTCGTCGAGCTTCTCCTTCGCTTGCCCGGCGAGCTGGGTGGCCTTCTCCTTGGCTTTGTCCAGGATCCCCATGAGCGTCCTTTCGCTAGGTTGCTCCGATGGTCGAGATGCTAGGTGCGATGGAGACAACCCGCGACGAGCCGCTGCGGGTGGGGGTCGTGGGCAGCGGCGGGCGCATGGGCTCGACGGTGTGCGACGCGGTCAGCGCGGACGCGCGCGTGCGCCTGGTGGCAGCCGTCGACCCCGCCCGGGGTGGCAGCACAGTACACGGCGTGACGACGTCCACGGAACTGCGTGCCCTCGCCGACGCAGGATGCGAGGTGGTCGTCGACTTCACGGTCGCTGCGGCGGCGCGCCAGACGCTTCCGTGGCTGGCGATGCACGGCATCCACGCCGTGGTGGGCACGACGGGGTTCACCGACGACGACATCGCCCTCTTCCGCAGTGCGTTCACGGGCAGCAACTGCGTGATCGCCAGCAACTTCGCGATCAGCGCGGTGTTGATGATGCGCTTCGCCGAGCTCGCCGCGCCGTATTTCGACACCGCCGAGATCATCGAACTGCACCACGATCGCAAGGTCGACGCGCCGTCGGGCACCGCGGTGACCACGGCCCAACGCATCGCCGCGGCGTCGAGCGAGTGGGCGCCCGATCCCACCGAGCACGAAGTCGTCCCCGGCGCACGCGGCGGCCTCGGGCCGGCGGGCATCCGAGTGCACAGCGTGCGCATGCGCGGGATGGTCGCCCACCAGGAGGTGATCCTCGGCGCCGCCGGTCAGACGCTGACGTTGCGGCAGGACAGCTACGACCGCGACAGCTACATGCCGGGCGTGCTGCTGGCATGCGCCAAGATCGCCGAGCACCCCGGTGTCACGTTGGGGCTCGACGCGCTGCTGGGCTTGTGAACCACTCCGAGGACAGGAGACGGACGCGATGAGACCCCTCCGGTATGCGATCAACGTCACCCTCGACGGCTCCTGCGACCACGAGGTGGGGATCGCGGACGAGGAGTCGCACCACTACTGGGCGAGCTCGATGGAACGAGCGGATGCCCTTCTGTTCGGCCGGGTCACCTACCAGATGATGGAGGACGCCTGGCGGCCGTCGGCGACCGGCGCCTGGCCCGAGTGGATGGTCGAGTGGATGGCGCCGTTCGCCCGCACGATCGACAGCGCGAAGAAGTACGTGGTGTCGAACACATTGGAGCACGTGGATTGGAACGCCGAGCTGATCCGGGGCGACGACCTGGCCGCGGCCGTCCAGCGGCTCAAGGAGCAGCCGGGCACCGGCATCTTCGTCGGCGGCGTCACCCTGCCGCTGGCGTTGGCCAATCTGGGACTGATCGACGAGTACGAGTTCGTCGTGCAGCCCGTGCTCGCGGGCCACGGGCCGACGTTGCTCGCCGGGCTGCGCGAGCCGTTGCAGCTCGAGCTCGTGGGACGCCATGAGCTGCGCTCCGGGTCGGTGGCGCTGACCTACAAGCCAGCACGCCCCGCGGGGTGAACGCGACGGTGACCTGACCACCCCGGCGTCAGGGCCGCGGCGTGTGTGGGGATCGCAGGCCGAGCTCGTCGCCGTCGAGGAGGCGGCGGACGTTCGGGGCGTGCCGGACGACCACGAGCGCGGCGAGCGCTGCCGCGGCGCCGATCTCCCATGCCGGTCGACCGCTGAGTGCGATGGCCACCGGAAGGCCGACAGCGATCGCCAACGATCCGAGCGCCGCCTTCCCCGTGGCTTTGGACACACCGATCCAGATCACGAGTAGCACCGCGGACGCCACGGGGTGGAGCACGATCATCGCCCCGCCGACCGTCGCCACGCCCTTGCCGCCACGGAAGCGCCGCCAGGCGGGGAAGACGTGGCCGACGACGGCGGCCGCGGCGAGCACGTAGGCCCCGCCGCGCCCGTCCGACACGGCGAGACCGGCGCCGGCCGGGATCGCGCCCTTGAGCGCGTCGAGCAGGAAAACCGCCACGCCGCTGCGCCAGCCGAGGACCCGCCCGACGTTCGACGCCCCCGGGTTGCCGCTGCCCTCACGCGTGATGTCGACGCCGCGCGTTCGAGCGACGATCGCCGCGCTCGGAAACGTCCCCAGCGCGTAAGCGACCGGCACGAGCAGCGCGATGGCCAGCACGGTCTCAGTCGCAGGAGAACTCGGTCGAGGGCAACACGCCCTTGCGATCCGAGCCGGGCGCGTCCTGCTCGGGAGCGACCGAGGGCAGCGTCGTCGAGCCGGCATCGGGCGGCTCGATCGACGCGGTGTCGGGCGGCGCCGCCGAGGCCGACAACGCCGACAACGCCGGCGTGGCGCCCGCGGTCTGGTCGCCCTCGGTCGGCGGGCTGGTGTCCGACGTGGTCGTGACCTGGTCGGGCGCCGAGGCGAGCGCGGCCTCGCCGCGGAAGATCGCCAGGATGGCCTGCATGTTCTCGCCGTCGAGCAGCGGTTGCTGCACCGACTGACCGCTCTGGGTGTCGCCGCGAGACTCGATCTGGTACGTGCGCACGGTGTCGGGGTCGAAGTCGCGCAGCACGCCCGCGAGCTCGAGCATCTTGTTGATCGTCAGATCGGGGTCGACCACCACGTTGTCGATCGCTGCGTCGATCAGCCGCTTGGCGACGAGCGGCTCGGTGATGCCGACGCCGAGCGCGGCTGAGAGGGTCCGGCGGACGAAGTCCTGCTGGCGCGCGATGCGGGACAGGTCGCTGTAGCCGTCTGTGCGCCACTTCCCGGTCTCGTCGAGGAATTGCAGCTTGCGCGATCGGACGTAGGCCAACGCGTGCTCGCCGGAGAACGTGTAGCAGCCGGACTCGGGCACGTTGAGGCCCGTGCTCGTGTCGCGCACCGGGTAGTCGAACGGCACGGTGACGCCGCCGAGGGCGTCGACGATGGACAGGAAGGCGCAGAAGTCGACCTGCACGTAGTGATCGACGCCGACACCGAAGTTCTCCCAGATGGTGTCGATCAGGCGCTGAGGGTTGTTCGGTTCGTACGCCGAGTTGATCTTGCCCCGGGTGTTGCCGATGCGGACCCACAGGTCGCGGGGGAACGACAGGATCGCGGCCTGCTTCGTGCCCGGATCGATCCGCATCACCATGATCGTGTCGCTGCGGCTGCCCCCGGCAGGGCCGAGGCCGCCGGCGAACGGCGAGTCGGGGTCGATGCAGTCACGGTTGTCAGCGCCGGTGATGAGGTAGTTCTTCGCCTCCGGATCGGCGGGCGGGAACGTCTCGACCGGCACGCCCCCCGGCGGCGCGGTCTCACCTGGAGCCAGTGAGCCGGGCGGGGCGGTGGCGGTGTTCGCCGGGTTGTTGATCGCGACGATCTGGCGGTCGTTCAAGGTGTTCGTCGAATAGGCCACCGCGGCGGCCCCGACGAAGCAGGCGAGGATGATGAGGCAGTTGACCGCCAGCACGGCGCGCTGCGCCCACGACCGTCCCGGGCGTTGGGGCCGCTGTTCGCGCTCGGCGGGGGTGAGTCCGGTCGTGTTCTCGGTGGCGCGCTCCACCGGTTTGCTCTCGACGGCCGTGGCCGTGTCGCCGTCGAGCTTCGCGTCGCCGTCCCCCGCCCCCTCCGGCTCGGCGGTTTCCATCGCGTCGCTCGCATCGCTCGTCTGGCTTGCGTCGCTCGCCTCGCTCGCCTCGCTCGCCTCGCCGCTTTCCGACGCCGCGACCGCGTCGCCCGGTTCGGCCGCCTCCACCGGCTCGTCGAGCCGGGCGGATCGGGCCTCGTCGGGCATCGCATCGCCGTCGCGGGCGTCCTCGACCGGCTCGTCGTCGGACGCCGTCGGCGCGTCGATGCCGTCGGCGGGCTGCTCCTCGGGGAGATCGTCGTGGACGTCTGGATGGACGTCGGGATGGACGTCGGGGTCGTCGGGCATGCGACGGTCACGCTACTGGGGGAGCACCAGCGCAATGGGCTCACCACGATCTCCGGGCCAGCGGCTTGTAGCGTGGCGCAGATGCGCCACCTCGTGCAGACGCCGGGGCAGACCCCCGGCGGTGACCGCGCCGGCTGGGTCGAGCGGCTCGACGAGCTGCACCTGCTGACCCCGTTTCGGGTCGCGCTGATCTTCCTCGTCGCGCTGGTGCTGGCGCTGCTGGTGCGCCGGCTGGTGGAGCGGATCCTGCGCTCGGTGCTCGACCGCACACCGGGCGACCGGCCGCGCGCGGAGGTCCGCCACCGGGCGTTGGCATCGGCGATGCGCGGCGCGCTCGTCGGCATCATCTGGACGATCGCGGTGATCACGATCGTCAGCGAGGTCGGCGTCAACATCGGCGCGTTCATCGCCACCGCCACGATCGTCGGCGGCGCTGTGGCGTTCGGCGCGCAGACGTTGATCCGCGACGTGATCGCCGGGTTCTTCGTGCTCGCCGAGGATCAGTACGGGATCGGCGACGACGTCGACCTCGGTCTGGCGTCTGGGTCGGTCGAGCGCATCACGCTGCGATCCGTGCGGTTGCGCGACGGCGAGGGGCGCGTCTGGCACGTTCCGCACGGCAACGTGTTGCGGGTCGCGAACACGTCGAAGTCGTGGTCGACCTGGCTCGACGTGCAGGTCGATCGCTCGAGCGATGTCGACAGCGCGCTGGCGGTGGCGGCCCGCCTCGGCCGCGAGCTGCGCGCCGATCCCGCCTGCGGGCCGTTGCTCACCGGCGACCCCGAAATCGACGGCGTCACCGACGTGACCGACGACCGTCTCGTGCTGCGCGTGAAGGCCCCGACGGTGCCGAACCAGGGCGACGCGGTCCGCCGCGCATGGAGGCTGCGCGTGCTCCAGGCGTTCCGCGACGGGGAGCTGGCCGCGCCCGGCGCGCTCGGCGGTTCGGTGTCGCCGGAGGCGTCCGGCTGAGCTCCCCCGCCCGACTACCTTGTGCGCGATGTCGAACGAATGGGGACCTCTGGCAGCGTTGGCGGGCGAATGGGAAGGCGACGGCGGTCTCGACCGTGCGTTCTCGCACGTGCGCGGCCAGGTGCTCGACACGCCGTACCGCGAGCGGGTCACGATGAAGCCGTTCGGGCCGGTGCAGAACGGCGCGCAGACCCTGTACGGGCTGGACTACCGCACCGCGATGTGGCGCGGCAGCGAGGAGAACCCGTTCCACACGGAGGTCGGCTACTGGCTGTGGGACAGCGCAACCGGTGAGGTCCTGCGCGGCTTCGTCGTGCCGCGCGGCATCACGGTGCTCGCCGGCGGGGAAGCGCCGGCCGACAGCACCCGCTTCACGATGCGCGCCTCGATCGGCGATCCGCAGTACGCGATCAGCGAGAACGCCTACCTCACGAAAGCGGCCAGCTCGGTCAGCTACGAGGTCACGATCGAGACGAACCCCGACGGGACATGGTCGTACGCCGAGACCACCATGCTGCGGATGACCGAGTTCCCCGAGCTGTTCGCCCACACCGACCACAACACACTGCGGCGCATCGGCTGAGGGGCGATCCACCGCCCGGAATCACTCCAGCGCGACCAGCGCGGCGTCGTAATCGGGCTCCTGCGAGATGTCGGGCACCAGCTCGGTGTGCACCACGGAGCCCTTGTCGTCGATGACGACGACCGATCGCGCGAGCAGGCCCTTCATCGGGCTGTCCGCGAGGGTCACGCCGTAGGCCTCGCCGAAGTCGCTGCGGAACGTCGACCCCGTCGTGACGTTCTCGATGCCTTCGGCCCCGCAGAACCGCTTGTGGGCGAAGGGCAGGTCGGCCGACACGCACAGCACCGTCGTGTTGTCGAGGTTGGCGGCGAGCTCGTTGAAGCGGCGGACGCTCATCGCGCAGACGGCGGTGTCGATGCTGGGGAAGATGTTCAGCACCACACGCGTGCCCTGGAGGGACGCCGAGTCGATCTGGCTCAGGTCCGACGTGGTCAGCGAGAACGACGGCGCGGGCGCGCCGACGGAAGGCAGGTCGCCGACGGTGTGGACGGGGTTTCCGCGGAGCTTGGTCTCGGCCATGGCGCCTTGTTAGCACTCAGCGGAGGTCGTCGTGCGCGGGCGCCGATTCTGCGGCCGGCTCGCGACTGGCCTCGTCGGCGGCCTCGGCGACGACGGCGACCGCCGCCTTGGCCTTGAAACCGGCCTGCACGAAGGTGACGGCGAACAGCCCGCCGACGATCCACCACTGGTATTTCTCGATGGCGTCGAGGAACCAGCGGATCTCGTCCTCGAAGACCTTTCCGCCGATCCACAGCACCACCAGCTTGCCGATCGCCCCGAGCACCATCATCGCCCCGAACAGCCGCATGCTCATCCGCCGGTGCCCGGCCATCATGCACACGAGGTTGCTGCCCGGCATGAACAGCACCAGCAGCCAACCGGCGCGGTCGATGCCGGCCTGGAACCAGCGGTAGATCGGGGGCAGCTCGCCCAGCTGCTCCTCGGACCAGCGCAGGAACCGGGTGCCGAACCATCGTCCGACGACGTAGAGCACCGCGCCGACGACGACGATCTTGAGGAAGCCGATGATCGCGTAGGCAAGCGGATCGATGTAGGGCACGGACGCGAAGAGGTTGCGATTGCGCGCGGACAGCAGCAGGACGACGACGGGACGCTCGTCGATCCAGGCCGGACCGATGTTGGACCCGAACGTGCCGCTCACGAACAGCAGCCCGGCGACCACGAGGATCGCTCGCTTGGCCCAGACCGGCGGGGCGACGCCGCTGCCCGCGGGAGCGGAGAAAGCCGCAGGCGCGTCCGACAGTCCCATCGATCCGACGCTACCGTCGCGAGTGTCGACCGTGCAGAGGAGTGAGATGGTCGCCGCCGACGCACACCGAGCCGCAGACACCGCCGCAGACACCGACGCACGCCGGGGCGAATCCGAGCGCAGCGAAGGGTCCTCGCGCGCCGCCGACTTGGAAGCGATCCTGGGCGTCGCCAACACCGACGTCGACGTCGTCCGCCACGTCGTGCCGGATCACGCCGACGCCATCTTCACGTGGGACTACTCGCTCGCTCGGCCGGCGCTGCGCCGGCTGTACGAAAAGGCCAAGACCGGGCAGTGGAACGCGACGACCGACTTGCCGTGGGACACCGAGGTCGACATCGCCCACACCGTCGCCACCGACCAGCTCGCCGTGCTGGCGGGGCTCGATCCCAACCTCTACGACGGCACCGTGATCGAGAAGTGGGGCGCCGAAGAGTGGTTGGCGTTCGGCATCGAGAACCGTAGGTGGACGCTGTCGCAATTCCTCCACGGAGAGCAGGGGGCGCTGCTGTGCACGGCGAAGATCGTCGAGACCGTGCCGTGGCACGACGCCAAGCTCTACGCCAGCACGCAGGTGCTCGACGAGGCCCGTCACGTCGAGGTGTTCAGCCGGTACGTCGACGAGAAGCTCGGGGGCGGCTACCAGATCAACGCCCACCTGCGCATGCTGCTCGACGACATCGTCCGCGACAGTGCCTGGGACATGACCTATCTCGGCATGCAGGTGATGGTCGAAGGCCTCGCCCTCGCCGCGTTCGGCTTCATGCATCAGCTCACCGAGGAGCCGTTGCTGAAGCAGCTGCTGCGCTACGTGATGAGCGACGAAGCCCGCCATGTCGCGTTCGGCGTGCTGTCGTTGAAGGAGGTCTACGACGGCATGTCCGACGCCGAGCTCCGGGTGCGTCAAGAGTTCGCCTTCGAGGCTGCGGTCCGGATGCGTGACCGCTTCATGAGCCAGGAGGTCTGGGAGCGCCTCGGCGTCAACCCGCGCGACATCGTGCCGATCGTCACGCGCGACCCGACACGGCGGACGTTCCAGCAGATGCTGTTCTCCAAGATCGTGCCCAACTGCAAGAAGCTGGGGCTGCTCGACCGCAACGAGGGGTGGCTGCGCCGACGCTTCGAGGAGATGAACGTCATCCAGTTCGAGGATTGGGAGAACACGGGGGAGGAGTACCTCAAGTTCGCCCTTGCCTGACCCCAGGCTCATGTGCCCTGCGTAGGGGACGGTGGCCAGATTGATCGCGTACGATCGAGTGTCGATGACCTCCGACGTGGCCGATGCTCGTTTCCGCGCCATGCACGCGCTGCGGATCAAGGGCTTCGCCAAGGTGGAGGTCGTCGCCGAGGTCGCGGATCTCGATCCCGACGTCGTGTCCGACGTCCTGCATGCCTTGGCCGCCGACGACCTCGCCGCCTTCCGGGAAGCGAGGTCGCTCTGGCAGCTCACCCCCGCGGGGCGCTCCGCGCACGGCGCGGCGCTCGGCGCCGCAGCGGCCGACGGGGCGCGCACGCTGAGCGGCGCCTGTGCCGACTTCTTGAAGCTCAACGAGAGGTTCAAGGAGCTCTGCGGCCAATGGCAGATGCGCGACGGCCAGCCCAACGATCACGACGATCCAGCGTACGACCGCGGTGTCGTCGACCAGCTGGCAGCGCTGCACGACGACACGCGGCCGGTGCTCAGCGCCCTCACCGAGGCACTGCCTCGCCTCGGCCCGTATTCCCGCCGGCTGGAACGAACCTGCCGGCGAGTCCTGGAGGGTGAAAACAATATGTTCACCGGTGTGATGTGCGGCAGCTATCACGATGTGTGGATGGAGCTGCACGAAGACCTGATCCTGACCCAAGGGATTCACCGCCCGAGCGAGGAGTCGTTCTGATGTCCCGATTCGGGCGCGTGCTCACGGCGATGGTCACGCCGTTCCACGCCGACGGCAGCCTCGACCTCGACGGCGCCGCCCAGTTGGCGCGGTGGCTCCAGCAGCAGGGCAACGACGGCCTGATCGTGGCCGGCACGACCGGCGAGGCGCCGGTGCTCACCGACGACGAGCGGCTGGCGCTGTTCGAAGCCGTGATCGGCGCGATCACCATCCCGGTCGTCGCCGGCACCGGCACGAACGACACCGCGCACTCCGTCCACCTCACCGAACAGGCGGCCAAGCTGGGCGCCGCCGGGGCCCTCGCCGTGTGCCCGTACTACAACCGCCCCTCGCAGGCCGGGATCGAGGCCCACCTCGACGCGATCGCGTCGGCGAGCGACCTGCCCGTCGTCGTCTACGACATCCCCGTGCGCACCGGCCGCAAGATCGCCACGGCGACCCTGCTGCGCCTCGCGCATCGCCATCGCAACATCGTCGGGCTCAAGGACGCGGCCGGCAACCCGGGTGAGACCGCGCGCGTGATCGCCGACGCGCCGGCGGGCTTCGAGGTGCTCAGCGGCGACGATTCGTGCACCTTGCCGCTGCTCGCGGTCGGCGCCACTGCCGTCATCGGCGTGGCCACGCACTGGACCGCGCCCGATCACGTCGAGATGTTCGACGCCTGGGAACGTGGCGACACCGCCGGGGCCCGCGCGGCCAACGCCCGGATGCTCGAGAGCTTCGCCTTCGAGACCGGGGACGACGCGCCGAACCCGATTCCGACGAAGGCGATGCTGCGCACCCTGGGGCTGCCGGCCGGTCCGTGCCGGCTGCCGATGGGCCCCGAACCCGAGTGGGTGGAGAGCCGGGCGCGCGAGGTCCACGCCGCGCTGGTGGCAGCCCGTGGCTGACACCGCCACCGGCCCCAGCGCTCTCGCGGCCGCTCGGCCGGATCAGATCCGCATCACGTTCCTCGGTGGGTTGGGCGAGATCGGCCGCAACTGCATGGCGATCGAGCAGGACGGCAGCGTGCTGCTGATCGATTGCGGGTTGATGTTCCCGAACATCGACATGCACGGCATCGACCTGGTGCTGCCCGACTTCACCTGGCTGCGCGAGAACGCCCAGCGGATCGTCGGGTGCGTCGCCACGCACGGCCACGAGGACCACGTCGGCGGCCTCCAGTACCTGCTGCGCGACCTGAGCTTCCCGGTGTTCGGATCGGCGATCACGCTGGGCCTCGCCCGCAACCGCATCGAGGAGGCCGGGCTGCTCGGCCACACCGAGCTGATCCCCGTCTCCGACGGCGAGCGACGGCGGATCGGGCCGTTCGACGTCGAGTTCATCGCCGTGACGCACAGCGTGCCCCACGCCCACGCCATCGCCGTGCACACACCGCAGGGCGTGATCCTGCACTCTGGCGACTTCAAGCTCGACCTCACGCCCGTCGACGGGCGCCGCACCGATCTCGCCCGGCTCGGCGAGATCGCCTCCTCGCAGGGCGTGCGCGTGTTGATGGCCGACAGCACGAACGCCGAGGAGGGCGGTCACGCGCCGAGCGAGACCAGCGTCGGCGTCGTGCTGCGCCGGATCTTCGCCGAGCAGGCCGGGCGACGGATCATCACCGCCAGCTTCGCCAGCCACCTGCACCGCATCCAGCAGATCGCCGACGCGGCGATCGCCACCGGCCGTGTCGTCGCCACGCTCGGGTTGAGCATGAAGAAGAACGTGCGGTTGGGCCGCGAGCTCGGCGTCCTGCGCATCCCCGACGCGTCGCTGGTCGACATCGAGGAGATCGACCGTTACGACCCCGGTCAGGTGTGCGTGATCTCCACCGGTTCGCAGGGCGAGCCGATGTCCGCCCTGGCGCTGCTCGCCCGCGGCGAGAACAAGTGGGTCAAGGTCGGTGACCACGACACGGTGATCCTCAGCAGCCACGCGATCCCCGGCAACGAGGGCAACGTCAACAGCGTGATCGACGGCCTGCTGCGTGCCGGCGTCGAGGTGATCCACAGCGGCGTCGCCGACGTCCACGCCACCGGCCACGCCCAGGCCGACGAGCTGAAGACCTACCTGTCGATCGTGCGGCCCGAGTGGTACGTGCCGATCCACGGCGAGTATCGCCACCTCGTCGCGAACGCCAAGCTCGGTCGTGCGATGGGCGTGCCCCACGACCGCATCCTGGTGTGCGAGGACGGTGACGTGCTGGCGCTCGGCGCCGATGGTCTCGAGCACGCCGGTCGCGTGCCCGCCGGCTATCTCTACGTCGACGGCATCGTGGGCGACGTCGGATCGGGCGTGCTGCGCGACCGGCGGGTGCTCGCCGAAGAGGGCGTGGTGGTCGTCGTGGTGACCGTCGAGCTGGCGACCGGCAAGGTCCTCACCGGGCCGGAGATCATCACCCGCGGCTGGGTGTACGCCCCCGAGGCCGAGGACCTGCTCGACGAGGCGTGCGATCGCGTCGCCGCGGCGGTCGAGCGCGCGCTCGCCGACGGGCTGCGCGACGTCGAGAACCTCGAGCGTGAAGTCCGCCGGGCGGCCGGCAAGTTCGTCAGCGAGCGGACCCGCCGGCGGCCGATGATCGTCCCGGTGGTGATGGAGGCCTGAGGCGCGTCATCACGCTGCTGGTCGCAGCGATCGGGCTCGTCGCGTGCAGCAGCGGCGACGGCGCGGAGCCGACGACCACCGCCGGCGCGCCGGTGACGTCCGATGATGGGTCGTCGCCGAGGCTGCCGCGCATCGACCTGATCGTGCCGGCGATGAAGGCCGTCGACGCCGCGGCCGGAGCGCCGCAGGAGTACTTCGAGGTCAACGCGGCCCCGCAGCTCGTCAACCTGTTCGTCGCGCAGGGAGACGGCGCCGCGGTCGCGTACGTCTACCTGCCCGACAGCGGCCTGGGCGCGCCGGCCCCGCCACAGACCGCCAGCGGGCCGACCTTCGCGGCCGCCGACGTGTCCTTCGCCGGCACGGTGCTCGACCAGGTGATCGCCGAACTGCCGACGTCGACGCCGACCGGGTTCGTGGTGAGCGCCGCCCCCGACGGGGCGATCGAGTACCGGGCCTACTTCCGGTCGGCGAAAGGCGGCCAGATCGCCGTGCTGCTCGGAGCCGACGGGGCCGTCCTCAGCACCGAGACGAGCTGACGCCGCGCCCACCGTGGCGTTGCCGCCCTGGGCGCTCACCCCCTTGGTACCGTGCTCGTCATGGCCACGTACGGCCGACAGTCGCGTCGAGGATCCTCTCCCAGCTCGTCCCGCCGCCCGGCGATCCCGCCGGCCGAGCCGGCGCGCGCACGCGGCGATCGGGGCGCGGCGAGCGAGCGGCGCGGCTCGGGGCGGCGCCTGCGCGACGACGTCCGTGACGACGTGCGCTCCGCTGTCGAGGGCCGCGAGCACGAGTTCTGGGGCATCGGGCTGATCGCCGGCGGGCTGCTCGTCGGTCTGGCCATCTACCTTCGCCTCGCCGGTCCGCTGGGCAAGGCGGTCGACAAGGTGCTCGGCTGGTTGACCGGCCTGGGGCGCTACATCATCCCGGTGGCGCTCGTCGGCATCGGCGTCGCGCTGGTCCACAAGGCGCGCAGCGAACGTCGCGGGCGGCTGATCGTCGGGTGGACGATCCTCGGGGTGGCCGTGCTCGGGTTGCTGCACGTCTCCCGCGGCCCGGACAAGATCAGCGCCGGGTTCGACGACCTCGGCCGCGCCGGCGGCTGGCTCGGCGCGCTGGTGGCCGAACCGTTGCGCGGGCTGATTGCCACCCCCGGCGCCGTCGTGGTATTGGCCGCGCTCCTCGTCGGAGGCCTGCTGCTGATCACCAGCATGTCGGCGCGCACCCTGTTCGTGCAGACGTCGCGCAGCGTCGGCGCGGTCGCCGCTCCGCTCGGACGCGCGGCGCGCAAGGCGATGAGCGACATGTCCACGCTGTCGAGCGAGCGCCGGGGCGAGCGCAGCTCGCCACCCGCGCTGGGCGGCGGCGCCGAGTCCCACGACGACACCGGCTTCGCGCCCGCGATCTACGACGTGGCATCCGAGGACGTCGACGAGCGGCCGGCGGCCAAGCCGGCGCGGGTGCGCAAGAAGGGCTCGCCGTTGCCGCCTCCGGAGCCCGGCGAGCAGCCCGAACTCGACCTTGGCCCGGGCGCCCAGCGCGGCCAGTGGACGCTCCCGCCCGCGACCTACCTCGTGCGCAGCGGCGTGCAGACGGTCAACACCGCAGAGGTCGAGGCCCGGGGCCGGACGCTGGAGGAGTCGCTGGCTTCCCACGGCGTCGAGACCAAGCTCGTCGGCATGACCGTCGGGCCGACGGTCACGCGCTACGAACTCGAGCTCGGCTCGGGGGTGAAGGTCGCCCGCGTCACCAGCTTGCAGCGCGACATCGCCTACGCCATGGCCGCCGTCGACGTCCGCATCCTGGCCCCGATCCCGGGTCGCTCGGCGATCGGCGTCGAGGTGCCGAACCACACCCGCCAGCTCGTCGCGCTCGGCGACATCATGGCCAGCGCCGAGGCCAAGACGGCCACCCATCCGCTCGACGTCGCGGTCGGCAAGGACATCGCCGGGCGAGCCGTGTTCCTCAACCTCGCGACCACCCCGCACCTGCTGATCGCCGGCGCCACCGGCGCCGGCAAGTCCAGCGGCATCAACTGCATCATCACGTCGTTGCTGATGCGCACGACGCCCGATCAGGTCCGCCTGATCCTTATCGACCCCAAGCAGGTCGAGATGGGTCAGTACAACAAGCTGCCGCATCTGCTGACCCAACCGGTGACGAACCCCAAGAAGGCGGCCAACGCGCTCGGTTGGGCCGTCAAGGAGATGGAGCGCCGCTACGACCTGCTGTTCGAGATGGGCTTTCGCGACATCGCCGGATACAACGCGGCGTACGACCGTGGCGAGCTCGTCCCGGAGCCGGGCAGCGAGCGCACGTTCGAGCGGCTGCCGTTCATCGTCGTCGTGGTCGACGAGCTCAACGACTTGATGATGGTCGCGGCGCGCGACGTCGAGGAGAGCATCACCCGCATCGCGCAGAAGGCCCGCGCCGTCGGCATCCACCTCATCGTCGCCACCCAGCGCCCGAGCGTGAACGTGATCACCGGCGTGATCAAGGCGAACATCCCGGCTCGCATGGCGTTCGCCGTCAGCAGCCTCACCGACAGCCGCGTGATCCTCGACCAGCCGGGGGCCGAGAAGCTGGTCGGCAAGGGCGACATGCTGCTGCTGCCCGGGAACAGCTCGGTGGCCCAGCGCATCCAGGGTTCGTTCGTCAGCGAGGACGAGGTCCGCAAGGTCACCGCGCACTGGCGTCGCCAAGCTCCGGAGGTCTCCTACGTCTCGGGTGTCGAGGGCGACGACGGTGAGGGCTCGGGCAGCGGGCTGTTCAGCGGCGGCGGAGACGACGACGAGGACGAGACGCTGATGCGCCAGGCGATGGAGCTCGTGGTGCGCAGCCAGCTCGGCAGCACGTCGATGCTCCAGAGGAAGCTGAAGGTCGGCTTCGCTCGCGCCGGCCGCATCATGGACCTGCTCGAGCAGCGCGGTGTGGTGGGTCCGAGCGAGGGCTCCAAGGCCCGGGCCGTGCTGATGACGGTCGAGGAGTTCGAGCTGCTCCAGCAGGCCGAGCGTTCGTGAGCGCCGGGTAGGCTCGTCCGCCGTGCCACAGCGGTTCTACGTCGAGACCCTGGGCTGCCCGAAGA
>CAZGUH010000009.1:0-33732 GCA_964529005.1 uncultured Ilumatobacteraceae bacterium
TCGTCCGCCACGGCGCCGAACGCGGGCGAGGCTCTCGCCGTACCGAACAGTTTGTAGTCTCAGCCGCGTGCCGACACATGTGACCTCGATCTCGGGGGTATCCCGAACCGCCGTTCGGGCAACGGTGACACTCGTGATCGCCGCCGGGGTCGTCGTCAGTTCGGTGCTGGCCTTCGTCTCGTGGCGCGTCTACGACCAGACCGAGGATCGGCTGCTGCAACAGCGCACGAAGGAAGCGGCCGCGGTGCTCGAAGTGGCGGTGTCGCAGATCCGGACCCCGATCGACGCATCGGCTCAGGTCGCGCGGATCACCAACGGGGATCCCGAGGCCTTCGCCCGGCCGCTGGCCAACACCCTCGGCGAGGGAAGGCTGTTCTCGTCGGCCGTGCTGTTCCGCGTCGGCTCGCCCGACCCGATCGCCGTCGCGGGACAACCGCCCGCGCTGCTCGGCCAGCCGGCCGATGCGCGGGCCCGGCTGGTGTCAGGGTCCGAGCCGTTCATGATCGTCGATCTGCTGGAGGCCGATCGGCGCCTCGGGTACGCGGTCACCGACGACCCGGCATCGCCGTCCTACGTCGTCTACACGGAACGGATCCTCAGCCGCGACCCGACGCTCCGAGGCCGCACCGACGAGCCGTTCGCGCAGCTCGACTATGCGATCTACCTCGGCGCGACCCAGGACCGCGGCCAGTTGCTGGGCGGCAGTACGGCCGATCTGCCGATGTCCGGCCGCACCGCCGCCGAGCCGATCGAGTTCGGCGACCAGACGCTGCTGCTCGTGATGCGCCCCAGCGGGCACCTCAGCAGCGACCTCTTCGCCAGCTTGTGGTGGACGATCCTCGCCGCCGGCGCTCTGGCGACCGCCGCTGCGGCCTGGCTGGCCCGCCGCTTGGTGCTCGGGCGCAACACCGCGCTGGCGCTGTCGGCCGAGAACCAGAAGCTGTACGAAGAGCAACGCCAGATCGCCGAGACGTTGCAGCTGAGCTTGCTGCCGCAGCGTCTCGCCGTGCCGCCCCGGGTCGAGATCGCGGCGCGCTACTGGCCAGCGGGCGAGGCGGCACTGATCGGCGGAGACTTCTACGACGCCTTCGACGTCGGTGACGGGCGCTGGGCGATCACGATCGGCGACGTATGTGGCAAGGGCATCGAATCCGCGTCCTTCATCGGCCTCGCCCGTCACACGTTGCGGACCGCGGCGCGGCACGCCTTGTCACCGTCCGAGGTGCTGCGCGCCGTGCACCAGGCGATGAACGAGAACGAGCCGGCGACGTTCTGCACCGTGTTCTTCGCATTCCTCACACCCCGCCCCGACGACACCATCGACGTCGTGATGTCACTCGGGGGTCACCCGCAGCCGCTGCTGCGCACCGCCGACGGATCGGTGCGCGCAGTGGGCGCCGTCGGCTCGCTGCTCGGCGTGTTCGACCCCGAGCTCACCGACACGGCGATCCAGCTGCGCGCCGGCGATCTGCTGATGCTCTACACCGACGGGCTCACCGATGCTCCGCGCGAGGAGGCGGTGCCGATCGACGAACTGAGCGCCACGCTGAAGGACGGTGACATGCCGCTCGAACCGCTCGCCGACGGCATCCGGGTGCTGAAGCGCCGGCGGCGTCCGTACGGCAGCGGGGACGACACCGCCATCATGCTCGTCCGCAACCGTGTGGCGAGCCCCCAGGAGCAGCCGCTGGACCTGTCCTCCAGCGGCGCGGCGCCCCCGCCATGAACGCCGACGGCGACTACGACCAGCTTCTCCTCCAGCTGGTGGGCACGGCTGCAGAGCACGCGATCTTCGTGCTCGACGCCGACGGGCGCGTGCGGACGTGGAGCAGCGGCGCCATACGCCTCTTCGGGTACTCCGAGACCGAGATCGTCGGGAGCCACATCTCGCGGTTCTACCCGCAGGGCGAGCGCGACGCCGGCGGCGCCGATCGAGCGCTTGCCATCGCGGCGGCCGACGGGCGTTTCGAGCACGAGGGCTGGCGCGTGCGCGACGACGGCTCGCCGTTCTGGGCGAGCAGCACGATCAGCACCTTGCGCGGCAACGACGGCAGGCTCCTCGGTTTCGGCGTCATCGCCCGCGATCTCACCGACCGCAAGCGCGGCGAGGATGCGCTGCGCGAGAACGAGGAGCGCTTCCGGCTGCTCGTCAGCAGCGTCGCCGATTACGCGATCTTCCTCCTCGACGCGAACGGCACGGTGTCGAGCTGGAACCTCGGCGCCGAGCGCCTCAAGGGATACCGAGCCGACGAGATCATCGGCCATCACATCTCGCGGTTCTACACCGACCAGGATCGACGCGCCGGGGTGCCCGAGCGCGGCCTGCGCGAGGCGTTCGAGCACGGCAGGTGGGAGGTCGAAGGGTGGCGGGTGCGGCGCGACGGCTCGCGGTTTTGGGCCAACGTCGTGATCACGTCGCTGCGTGCCGCCGACGGCAGCCATCGGGGGTTCGCCAAGGTCACGCGCGACCTCACCGATCGGAAGCGCAACGAGGACGCCCTGCGCGGGGTGCTCGAGCGTGAGCGCGAAGCGGCGGTGCGGCTGCACGAGATCGACCGCGTGCGCAGCAACCTCGTGGCGATGATCGCCCATGACCTGCGCGCCCCCGTCGGTGTCGTGCAGAGCTACCTCCAGATGGTCCTGGCCGACTGGGCGACCAGCAGCGATACCGAGCGCATCCCGTTGATCGAACGAGCCGCGGCGCGCGCCGACGAAGTGGGAGAGCTCGTCGACGACATCTTCGACCTGGCGCGCATCGAAGCCGGCCAGCTGTCGCTGGAGACGACGCCAACCGACATCAGCGCGCTGGCGTCCGAGGTCGCCGCCGATGCCGCGGCGTCGTCGCGCCGCACGATCACGACGTCGATCTCGGCGGCGCCGCTGGCACGCGCCGACCCGCAGCGCGCCCGCCAGGTGCTGGTCAACCTGGTGTCCAACGCGCTCAAGTTCTCTCCCGCCGACAGCACCGTGCACATCGGGGTCGACGCCACCGACGACGAGGTGCAGGTGTCGGTGAGGGATTGCGGCCCCGGCATCGACCCGGGGGCGCAGGAGCGGATCTTCGAACGCTTCACACGCCTGCCGGCGCACGAGAGGATCAACGGCGCGGGGCTCGGCTTGTTCATCGCGCGATCGCTGGCGGAGGCGCAGGGCGGGAGCATCTCGGTCGAATCGGAACAAGGCTCCGGCTCGACGTTCCGGTTCGCGCTCCCGATCGCGGTGATGGGCTGATGGACGACCGTCGTCCCCCCGAAGGGCTTCGGATCCTCATCGCCGACGACGACGCGGACCAGAGGTGGCTCGTGCGCCGTCTGCTCGCGCGCGCTGGCTATCACGACGTCGTCGAAGCGAGCGACGGCGACGAGGCCGTGCGCGTCGCTCGTGAGCAGCAGCCGGCGCTGGTCGTGCTCGACCTGGCGATGCCGGTGCGCTCCGGGGTCGAGGTGCTCCCCGACATCATCGACGCCGTGCCCGACACCCGAGTGGTGGTGGTGTCGAACTTCCCGCGCGATCGGATGGCCAGAGTCGTGCGTGGACGCGGCGCGCTCGGCTATGTCGAAAAGCGCGTCGGCGCTCAGGTTCTGGTGCGCGACATCCTGGTCGCGGCCGCGCTCGCCGACCGGGTGTCGGAGCAGTTCGCATCCGAGGCCGCGGCGCCGCGCGGCGCCCGCGCCTTCGTGCGCGAGTCGCTCGGCGCCGCCGACGCACAGCTGCTCGACTCGGTGGAGTTGATGGTCAGCGAACTCGTCACCAATGCCGTCGCGCACGCGTCGAGCGCGACGCGCGTCGACGTCTACCTCGCGCCGCGCGCGGTGCGCGTGGAGGTCTACGACGACGATCCGACGATGCCCACGCGACGTGATCCCGACACCGACGGCCCCGGCGGCCGTGGCTTGATGATCATCGACCAGCTCGCCAGCCAGTGGGGATCGCATCCCGAAGGCGACGGCAAGGTCGTGTGGTTCGAGCTCGCCCGGTCCGCCCAGGGCTGACGTTCGCTCGATCGGCGCGGCGCCGCGGTCTACTGTTCGGCGGCGGCGCGCTCGCGCCCTGCGGTGATCGAGAGACGGCGGAGGCGGTGAGCCACAGCGCCGGACGGGGAGGCGTCGATGGCACGTATCGATGGCGCTGGGCTGACGCCCGGCGGGGACACGACGACCGCGCCGGCCGCTGTCACCGCGGGGATGGACGCCGACGTCACACCGTCGCAGTCGCGATCGGACGGCGGCTTCCTCTTCTGGAGCGCGGTGCTGTTCGGGTCGTTCGTCGGGATGGCGCAGGCCGTCCAGCTCGACCTTCCGCCGCTCGGCCTCGTCGCGTTCGCGCTCTTCGTCGTCGGTGTGTCGATGCGCTTGTTGACCGCGCGAGCCATGGCTCGCCGTGCGCTCGTCCTCGCCGCGTCGTGCATCGGCGTCGTCGCCGGCACGGGGTTGACCATCGGATCGGTCCTTTGGGAGATCGGGGACGACGTCGGCTTCGGCGGGTTCGGCCTCGCACTGTTCTGCGTCACGACGTTGATCGCTCTCGCGCGCCAGGCGATCGCCGAGCGCGACGCCGACGTGTGGCCGATCAGCTTCTCGGCGGCCACCGTGGTGTTGCTGATCGTCGCCTACGCGCTGTGGGGCAAGGGCGCCGTCGTGGTCGCGCTGGCGGCCTTCGTGGCATGGGCCACGGCGATCGGCCTGTGGTCCGCGGTCTACCCGCAATGGCTCAGCGACCACCCGATCGTCACCGGTGTCGCCGGCGCAGGCGTTCTCGTCGCAGCATGGTTTCTGTTCCTCCGCGGTGTCCTCGGCTTCGACGCCCTCGATCCGGTCACCTCGATGTGGATCGCCGTCACGCTCGGCATCGTGAGCGTCCTGCTGATCACCAGCAATGCGACGCCCGCGGTGATCGCCGTGTTGACGTTGGTCGTGGCGTGGGCGGGCGCGACGCGCGACACCCCCGACCAGCCGGGTCGTCAGCCGGTCGCCGGCGAGCCGTACTTCGCGGTGCTCGGCGATTCGTACATCTCCGGCGAGGGCGCGCACAGCTACTACGACGGCGACAACGACGTCGGCGGCAGCGAGTGCCGCCGTGCGCCGACCGCCTGGCCGCAGCTGCTCAATCCTCCGGACGGCTTCGGCGAGGGAGCCACTCTCGGCGTGCCGGTGCGCGTGGCGTTCCTGGCCTGCTCCGGGGCCGTCACCGCCGACATCCGTCGCAACGTCGTCGACGACCGCGAGCAGCCCGAACAGCTCGACGCGCTGGAGGGGGTGATCGACACCGCAGGAGCGCCGCTGTTCGTGGTGGTGTCCGTCGGCGGCAACGACCTCCAGTTCAGCGACGTCGGGACGCAGTGCATCCTCCCCGGTGACTGCTCGACGTTCGTCGACAAGGTGCGGGCGTCACGGCTCGCGCTCGTCGGCGACGAGCTCGAACGCACCTATGCGGAGATCCGCCTGACCGCCGGGCACGACGTGCCGGTGATCGCCGTGCCGTATCCGCGGCCGGCTCGCGACGGCGCGGTGTGCCGCGGGGTCCCGCTCAGCGAGAACGACATCGCCGAGGTGAACACGTTCGCGTCCGACCTCAACGCCGAGGTCGCAGCGGCCGCCGCGGCGACCGGGGTGCACGTGATGGACACGTTCCCCGATGCGCTCGCCGACAGCGGCGCTCAGCTGTGCGAGCCCCATGGACCGCCGGGGTTGAACTTCGCCCGCATCAACCCGAAGGCGGGCGACCTGTGGGCGACGATCAACCCCCGCAACTGGACCCACAACTTCATCCATCCGAACGAGGATGGACACGAGATCCTCGCCGCCGCGGCGTTGCGGTATCTCCACGAGCATCCGGCGATTCTCGATCCCGACCACGTGGGAGACGCGATCTCCGAGGAGGTGCGGGCGCGGGCGACCGCCCCGTCGACGCTGCCGGCCAAGACGAAGAGCGACGTGTGGGATCCCCTCGGCGACGCCGCGCCGAGCGTCGTCCTCGTCGCTGTGGTGTTCATCGGCGGGTGGTGGCTGCTGCTCACCGCGCTGGCCGGGTGGAAGCGATCGGGGCCGGGTCAGGCCGATTTCGCGTCGCTCCCCGGGCGCCAGATCCGTCGCGCCCGCCACCTGCTGACGTCCACCACACCGTCACCGTGACCGCGCCGTGACCCGCGCCGCCGTGACGCGAGCCGCTATCCCAGAGCGGATCGCGAATCGGCGGTGGCTCCCGCCGCGGATCGACCGGTGTGCGCCCACGCGGCTGCGAGGCGCTGCACGGCCTCGGCGAGGCGATCGTCGGATTCGGTGAAGGCCATGCGGATGTGGTCGGCATGGTCGTCACGAGGGCTCGCCGCGGTGCCGGCCAGAACGGCGACGCCGTGGCGGAGCGCCACCGTCGCGAAGCCCTCGGCGTTGGAGCCGGGCAGGCGAACCCACAGCGACAGGCCTCCTTCGGGCGGGCGGAACGTCCACGCCGGGAGCAGCTGGGCGAGCTGCTCCATCAGGACCCTCGCGCCGTGCTCGAGCTGCGACCGGCGTTCGTCGACGATCCGGTCGACGTCGTCCAGCAGCGTGAGCGCGATCGCTTGTGAGACCGCGCAGTTGCCGAGGTCGTGCGCCGCCTTGAGGCGCGCGACCTTCGTGATCACGCTGGAGTCGGCGCGGATCCATCCGACGCGCAGGCCACCCCACAGGATCTTGGAGAGCGAGCCCACCGTGATCACGCGTCCGCGGCGCGAGTACGACGCGATGGAGCGCGGCCGCCGGCCGTCGAACGTGGTCCACGCCAAGGTCTCGTCCTCGACGACCCACAGATCGTTCGCGTCGGCAACCGTGGCGATCGCCTCGCGCCGGTGCTCGGGCATCACCGTGCCCGTCGGGTTGTGACACGTGGGGACGACGTAGAACAGGCGGGGCGCGCCGCGGGCGACGGCGCGCTCGACGCTCGGCAGCTGGGCGCCGCCGATGTCGGCGGCCACCGTCTCGAAGCGCGCCCCCGCGCGGGCGTAGGCGTCGATGGCGCCGGGGAACGTCGACGTCTCGACCATGACGTGCTCGCCCGGCTCGACGAACAAGGCCGCGGTGAGCGCGATGGCTTGCTGCCCGCCGAGCGTGACCGCGATCTCGGATGGGTCGGTGGGAAGCCCGTTGTCGGTGTGCAGTTGCGCCAGGCGCTCGCGCAGCGCAGGCAGGCCCAGCGGGTGATAGCCGTGCCCCGACGACAGCTTGGCGACGGTGTCGACGTCCGTCCGGAACGCGTCGCCGGGCAGGCGGGTCGGGCCGAGCAGCACCGAGACGGCGAGATCGATGACGTCCGTGTCCGGGCCGAGGAAGCGCTCGGTGAGGCGGCGCGAGCGGATCGCCGCGTCCAGCTCGAACGGGCCCTCGTGGCCCGCCTCGGGGTCGACGACCCACGTTCCGCTGCCGTGGCGGCGCTCGACGAGCCCGCGCTCGTCGAGCAGGCGATAGGCGGCGACGACCGTGCCGCGCGAGACCCGCAGCTCCCGCGCGATCGTGCGCTCGGCAGGCAACCGCACGCCCCTCGGGATGTCGCCGCGCTCGATCGCCGCGCTCGCTGCGTCCGCCAGCCGCTCGTACATGGCGCCGGGCCGATCGGGCCATCGGCCGAGGGCGGTGAGCATGCCCGCGGTGGAGATGCGAGCGGACGGAGCACGGGTGGGCTGCATGACGTATGTGGGTCGGGCACGCTGACTGGGGATGCAAAACGTAGTCCACTTTTCGACCCACCCGCGGGGACCGGTCCACTTTCTCGGATTGGTCCTGTTCGACGTGGTCGTCGCCCGCGGACGATGCGTTCGTGCTCACGCGATGCCAGACAGCGCTCGACGACGTCGCACCCGGCGGGCGCCCCCACCCCGGCCGGTGGCAGTGGGTGGACGAGTGCGTCGTTCGCGTCACCGCGACCTCGGACGCGCCGTTCGACATCGCCGGCCAACGCGAGCTGGCCCTCGCCGCCTGCCGCTGGCTGTGCGATGCGGTCGTTGCCGGTGGGGTCCGTGAGGAACCGGTGGACGTGGAGGTGGCCGACAGGGAGGGCCGGCCAGCGGATCGTCACACCGTCGTCGCGCGCCTCGTGCGGATCGGCCCGACGTTCGTCCTCGCCACGGCAGAGGTCGTCGCCGCCGGCGACGCGCGGCGCACGCGGCTGCTCGTCACGATGGCTCGAGCCGCGCCTCAGAGCAGGGGCAGGTGAGGATCGGCGCTCGCCACCCGCCCGGCTGCGGCACGGATCCAGGCGATGCCGTCCTCCGATGCCGGGCGGCGGCCTGCGACCTCCTCGTACCCATCGGCCAGCGCCCGCGCCACGATCGCCACGGCGCGGTCGTCGAGCGGCGATCCGTCTGCGTCGGGCATCGACCGCGCCAGGTCGTCACCGTGGACGACGAGCTCGAGGATGCGCGTGACGACGAAGTCGTCGCGCGAGATCGGTCCGCGCCGCCCGCGCACGACCGTCCCCGGGCGAGCGGCGACGGCCGCGAAGGCTGCGGCTGCGGTCTCGTCGAGCCAGGCCAGCAGGTCGCCGCGCTCGCTGGAGGCGGCGCGGGTCTTCCGGTCGATGTCGACCACGGCGTCGCGGTAGCCGGCGACGTACTGGCGCAGCGTCCGCGGCGATTCGTCGGTCTCCTCGGCGTTGGTCGCGGCGTTGAACGCCGGGCCGAGGTGAGCGATCAGATCGCGGATCGTCCAGCCGTCGAGCACGCTCGGCTGATCCCCACGACCGAGTGCCTGCCGGGCGGAGATCCACGCCCGGAGCGTTTCCCACTGCGCCCGCCACACCGCCTCGTACGAGACGGAGTCGTGCGGACCGGCCTGTTCCTCGATGCGCGTCACGCTGCCACTCTGCACCCCGCGGCGCGATCGCGACAGGGCCAGTTCGTCGAAGTGGACCGCTCAGCCGACGCCCGGCCCGAACCACGTTGCCAGCGCCCGCGGCAGCTCGGGGTCCGTCACCTCCCCCGCCCAGGCGACGTAGCCGTCGGGCCGGATGAGCACCGCCGCAGGGGCGTCGACCTCGCCGATGACCGGCAGCTCCCACGCACCGCTGTAGCGGGCGCGCACGAGCCGGACCCGATCGGACCACGGCCCGATGTCGAAGCCACCGGCGGCGCCGAGATCGAGCAGCACCGGTCGGGCCGCGTGCAGCAGCCGGAACACCCGCGCCGGGCCATCGCCGGTGTCCACGTCGAGGTCGGGCATGCGCCGCCCGACCAGCGGGTGGCCGTCTCCGATCTCGTAGCGGATGTCGAGCCCGGAGATCATCCCGGCGATGCGTCGCCGGGGCTCGTCGAGAGCCAACAGGCCGCCCATCATCTCCCGCAGGGCGTCGTGGCGCTCGTCCGGGCGGGCCAGCGCCACCTGCGCCATCGTGTTGTGCAGCACGCGCGCTCCGACCGGATGCCGTTCGGCGTGGTAGGTGTCGAGCAAGCTCTCGGGTGACGTCCGGCGGACCACCTGGGCCAGCTTCCACCCGAGGTTGACCGCGTCCTGCACCCCGGTGTTGAGGCCCTGCCCTCCCTGGGGCGGATGCACGTGCGCCGCATCGCCAGCCAGCAGCACACGGCCGCTGCGATATGCGACGGCCTGGCGCGTCACGTCCGTGAAGCGCGATAGCCAGCTCGCGTCGCGCACCCCGAAGTCCGTGCCGTAGACGGAGATCAGCGCGGCACGCAGGTCGTCCATGGTCGGCTCGCTCTCGTGCTCGACCTCGCGTTCGGTGAGCACCACGTGGATCGGCTCGCCGGGCGCTCTGCGACCGATGGCGTGGGCGCCGACGCTGTCGCGGCGGATGCCGAACTCCGGCTCCTCGTCCATCTCGACCTCTGCGATCATCCAGCTGGTCGACGCGTCGAGGCCGACGAAGTCGATTCCCGCCGCCTTGCGCACGACGCTGCGCCCGCCGTCGCACCCGACGACGTACCGGGCGCGACGCGTCGAGCCGTCGGACAGTTCAACGTCGACGCCGTTTGCGTCCTGCACGACGCCGACGACCTCGCAGCCGCGATGGACCGCCACGCCGAGCTCGTCGACCCACGCCGCCATGATCTGTTCGAACTCGCTCTGCCACAGCGCCAGGCCCTTGTCGCGCGTCGGAAGGTCGCTGACGTCGAGCGTGATCAGCGCGAAGCCGAGGGCCTGCATCGCTTCTCCCGCCGAGAGGAACCGATCCGCGACGCCGCGTTGATCGAGCACTTCGATCGTGCGCGCGTGGAGACCGCCGGCGCGCGACCCGCCGAGGTCCTGATTCGTCCGCCGTTCGACGACCGCGGCGTCGATCCCGGCGATCGCCAGCTCGGCGGCCAGCATCATCCCCGTCGGTCCGCCGCCGGCGATCACCACGTCGTGCTCGGTCTCGATTCGTGCGCCCATGTGCCACCCTCCCCGCGTCCCGCAGCGGGATCACGACCGGTCGAGTGAACCCACAAACGGCGTTTGCATCAAGACCCCCACCTGGGCGTATGGTGAAGGTGGCGGGGGAAGATCACGCCGGTTCGTTCGGCTCGTTCACCTCCGGCGCCTCGGTGTCGTCGACGTCGGCGCCCGGCGCGTCGGGGTCGGCAATGCGGGTGCGCTCCGGATCGCGCTGGTCCTCGTGCGGGTGGTCGTCGCTCATGAACACGCGCGTTGCCCGGACACCGCGAGTTGAAACATCTCGGCGCCGGCGCATGCAGTGGCGCGATGCCGGCCGCGCGGGATCACGAGCGGCGCGCCCGACAACGGGTCGGCGACCACGACGCTGTCCAGGCCGAACACGGCGCGCACCAGCTCGGACGAGATCACGTCCGCCGGGCGCCCGGCCGCGTGCACCCGACCGGCACGCAGCGCGACGAGCTCGTCGGCGTACCGAGCCGCGAGGTTGAGGTCGTGCAGGACCATCACGATCGTGGCGCCGCGCTCGCGGTTCAGGTCGACGAGCAGATCGAGCACGTCGACCTGATGCGCGACGTCGAGGAAGCTCGTCGGCTCGTCGAGCAGGAGGATGTCGGTCTCCTGGGCGAGCGCCATGGCGATCCACACCCGCTGGCGTTGGCCCCCGGACAGCTCGTCGACCGACCTGTCGGCGAGCTCGCTCGTCCCGGTCGCCTCCAGCGCGGCCGCGACCGCCTCGTGATCGCGCCGCGTCCACGGAGACAGCGCCCGCTGATGGGGGTGGCGGCCGCGGCCGACGAGCTCGCAGACCGCGATGCCGTCGGGCGCGATCGGGTTCTGCGGCAGCAGCCCGAGGATCCGCGCGACCTCCTTCGACGGGCGCTCGTGCAGCTCCTTGCCGTCGAGCACGACGGCGCCCGATCTCGGGGCGAGCAGCCGCGCCAGCGCGCGCAGCAACGTCGACTTCCCGCACCCGTTGGCGCCGACGATCGCCGTGATGCGACCTGGCGCGACGGAGAAGTCGAGCGCGTCGACGACCATGCGATCGCCGTAGCCGAGCGTGACGGCGTGTGCCGCGAGATGGTGCGGTCCGGTCACAGCGAACCTCCGGAGCGGTTGACCTTGATCAGCAGAGCGAGGAGATACGGCGCGCCGAGCACGCCGGTCACGACGCCGACGGGATAGCGGTGGACGAAGACGTTCTGCCCGATGAGATCTGCGCCGAGCACGAGCGATGCGCCGACGAGACCCGACGGGATCGCGAGCGCCGCGCCGGAGCCGACCAGGCGCGCTGCGATCGGACCGGACATGAAGGCGACGAAGGCGATCGGCCCCGCGGACGCGGTGGCGAACGCCAGCAGCGCGACCGCGGCGAGCATCAGCTGCACTCGCGTGCGGCCGACGCCGACACCGAGCGACGCCGCGGACTCGTCGCCGAGGCGCAGCACACCGAGGTCGCGGCCGCGCAGCAAGACCGTCGTGGCGAAGATCGCGGTGACGATCGCGAGCGGCGTCACGCGTTGCCACGTGGCGCCGTTGAGGCTGCCGCTCAGCCAGCGCATCGCCGTCTGGAGATCCCACGCCGCGGCGCGCGACAGCACATACGACACGACGCTCTGGAGCGTGGCCGTCAGGCCGACCCCGATCAGCACGAGCCGTGATCCGGAGAAGCCGCCACGGCTGGAGAGCACGTACATCAGCAACGCGGTGAGCAGCGCGCCGCCGAGCGCCATCAGCGACACGGCGGTCTCGCCGAAGGAGAAGACGACGATGCCCACGACGGCGGCCGCGCACGCGCCGGAGTTGATGCCGATGATGTCGGGCGAGGCGAGCGGGTTGCGCAGCATCGTCTGGAACGTGACACCGGCGACGCCGAAGCACGCGCCGGACAGCAGGCCCAGCGTGGCGCGCGGCAAGCGCAGCTGGCCGACGGTGAACGACGCCCCGACCACCTCGCGTCCGGCGATCACGCGCATCACGTCACCCAGCCCGTAGACGGTGTTGCCGATCATCAGCGTGAGCGCGAACAGCACGGCGACCACGGCGGCGAGTGACACCGACACGATGGCCCGGCGACGCATGCGCGCCCGGCGGCCGGCGATGACGGCGGAGACGATCACAGCGCGCGCACCTTCTGTCGGCGCACGACCCAGATCAGGATCGGCGCGCCGATGACGGCGGTGACGATCCCGACCTCGATCTCGCGCGGCCGGGCGACGACGCGGCCGACGACGTCCGCTGCGACCAGCAGGCCTGCGCCGCCGACGGCGCAGAACGGCAGCAGCCACCGATGGTCGCTGCCGACCACAGGCCGGAACACGTGCGGCACGACGAGGCCGACGAACGCGATCGGCCCCGCGATCGACGTCGCCACACCGCACAGCACGACCGCGCCGGCGCCGCACATCAGCCGCGTCCGCCCGACGTTGGCGCCGAGGCCGGCGGCGACGTCGTCGCCGAGCGCGAGCGAGTTCATGCCGCGCGCGTGGCACATGCAGATGAACAGGCCCACCGCGAGGAACGGCGCAGTGACGCCGATGCGATCCCACGTCGCCCCGCCGACGCCGCCGATCTGCCAGAAGCGGAACGTGAACAACACGTCGACGCGCGGCAACAGGATGGCGTTGACGAGCGAGCTGGACGCTGCCGACGTCGCCGCGCCGGCGAGCGCGAGCTTGAGCGGCGTGGCGCCGCCGCGGCCGAGCGAACCGACCGCGTAGACGAAGACCGACGCGATCGTGGCGCCGATGACCGCCGCGGCGACGTACGCGTACGGGTCGGAGATCCCGGCGTAGGCGATGCCGACGACGACCGCGAGCGCGGCGCCGTTCGAGATGCCGAGGATGCCGGGTTCGGCGAGCGGATTGCGCGTGACCGCTTGCATCGTCGCCCCCGACACCGCCAGAGCGGCGCCGACCAGGAGCGCCAGCACGGTGCGCGGCACACGCTTGCGCACCGCGGCCTGCGCGATGCCGTCGCTGTGGCCACGAAACGCATCGATCACCTCGCCGAACGCGACCTCACGTGCGCCGAAGGCGACGGAGACGACGAACAGCACCGCCAACGCGCCGACCCCCACGGCCAGCCAGGCGAGGCGGGCGCGCGCCGAGCGCCGCCGCACAGCGGCGCCCGGCATCGCGACGTCGACGACCGCGCTCACCCGGCGGGGTGGATGCCGGAGCTCAGCAGTGCGAAGTAGTCGTCGATCCCCCAACCGATCGACAGCGGCGACGGGTTCGCCGAGGCGGCGAGCGGCGTCGAGTTCTCCAAGATCGCGATCGAGCCGTTCGCGACAGCGGGGATCTTCGACAGCAGCGGATCGGCTTGCAGGGCGGCGATCAGCGACCCGTCGGGCTCGCCATAGGTCACGAACACGTCGACGTCGGCGAAGCGGTCGGCGAGCTCGGAGCTGACCTCCACGTAGAACTCGTTCGTCCCTGCGGATTCCTCGTCGACGATCGAGGGCATCGGCAGGCCGACGCTGGCGAGGAATCCGGGGCGGGTGTCGTGGCTGGTGTAGAACCCGACCTTGCTCAGGTCGGTGGGATCGATGAACGCGAACAGCACCTTCTTGCCGTCGAGCTCGCCATGGCGTGCCAGCGCCGCGCCCACCGTCTCGTCGAGCTGCTCGATCAGCTCCTCGCCCTCGCCGGCGAGGCCGAGCGCCGTGGCGTTCATCCGGATCATGTCCTGCACCGACGTGGCCCAGGCGACGTCCGGGTAGGCGACGACGGGAGCGATCGCCGACAGCGTGTCGTACTCCTCTCGCGTGATCCCCGAATACGACGCCAGGATCACGTCGGGCCGTGTGTCGGCGACCGCTTCGAAGTCGATGCCGTCGGTCTCGTCGAACAGCACTGGTGTCTCGGCCCCGAGCTCGACGAGCGCGTCCTCCACCCAGGGCAGGACGCCGTCGCCGTCGTCGTCGCCCCACGACGCCGCGGCCATGCCGACCGGCACGACACCGAGCGCGAGCGGAACCTCATGGTTCGCCCAGGCGACGGTGGCGACACGCTCGGGACGTCGCTCGATGGTCGTCGACCCGTAGACGTGCTCGATCGTCACGGGGAACGCCCCTGCCTCGGGCTGCGCCGTCGATCCGGCGCCCTCGGCGGCGTCGGTGCTGGCGGCGGCCGGCGGAGTCGACGAGCTCGATGCTTCGCCGGCATCGTCGGAGTCGCCGCATGCGGCGAGCGCCAGGACGGCGATCGAGACGGCCGCAGATGCGGCGAGGCGGACGGTTCTCGTGAGGTGCATGAGACGCTCCGTTCGAAGGTTCACGTGCCGTCAGCGACCGACGTTGACGGATGTTAGGTGACCCTAATAAACAGCGTGAGCTACTTCAAACGGATGGCATGCACCTGGCCATCCGAAGCGCCCTGCGAGCCGTGCGACCGCTGGGCCGTGTGCCGATCTTCGTTGTGCGCGACGGCGCCGACTCCCACGAGCGGTGGTCGCGCGCCCGGTACGGGGACGGTGTCTCGCCGACGATCTCGGTGAACCGCCCGCTGAACGAGCCCAGCGACGTGCAGCCGACCGTCGCACACGCCTCGGTGACCGACATGCCCTGGCGGAGCAGCGCCCTGGCCCGCTCGATCCGTCGCGTCACGAGATCGGCGTACGGCTCCTCGGGCATGACCGCCGCGCTCTCGCCGACTCGGCGGAAGGCACGCACGCCGATCGGGTATGAGTCCGCACATGGACATGAACCAAGCAGGCACGACGCTCACCTGCACCAACGACGACTGCCCGTGCGAGCTCCAGATCCTCACGCCGTGCCCGCACGGCAGCAGCTACACGTGCGCGTGCGGTCACGCGATGGAGCCGGTGCCGCCGGACACGGGCGGCGCCTGAGGGACCGGCTCGGATCGGGGCACGGCGAGGGCGGAGACGACCTCGACCGTCGGGACCTTGAGCAGTTCGGCGGGGTCGAGCAGGAGCTTCGACGATCGGCTGCCGCCGCCGAGGACGACGCGCCGGCGCGCCATCACCGCGGCGTCGACCCACACCGGCATGTCGTCCGACAGCCCGATCGCCGTGACGCCCCCGATCGACATGCCGGTGCGCGCGATCGTGACGTCGGCGCCGGCGAAGCTCGCCTTCTTCACGCCCAGCCGCCGGCGCACGAGGCCGTTCACGTCGAGACGGGTCGAAGCGAGCGCCACGCATGCCGCGTACACCGGCGGATCTGCCTTGCCGACGACCACGATGGTGTTCGCCGACTCGTCCAGCGCGAACCCGTAGTGCGCGCAGAACGCCGACGTGTCGGCGAGATCGGGGTCGCACGGGATCAGCTCGTGCACGATGCCGAACCGCGACAGCCCCTCGAGCACGAGCGCGTGGGCCGCGTCGGTCACTTCGTGCCGACCTGCTGCGCGAGGTCGCCGAACTCGCTGAGGTTCCGCAGGCGACGGTCGTTGGAGAAGATCTCGATCGGGTCGTGGGGCTCCATGCGCAGCGCGCGCTGGACGATGCGGCACGTCGTGTGCTGGTTGTATTCGGCGAGCGTCACCGCCCACCCGTCGCGCCCCGCGCGCGCTGTCCGGCCGCTGCGATGCAGGTAGGCCTTGGCATCCATCGCAGGCTCGTAGTGCACGACGATGCCCACGTCGTCGATGTCGATGCCACGCGCGGCGACATCGGTGGCCACCAGCACGGCGAGGTCGCCGTTGGCGAACCGGCGCAGTGCCCGCTCGCGTGCGGCCTGCGGCAGGTCGCCGTGGATCGCCGCGGCGTTGACGCCGAGCTCGACGAGTGCGTTGGCGGCCTTGTCGCAGACGCGCTTGGTGCCGCAGAACACGACGGTGCGACCGGCGCCGGAGGCGAGCGCGGCGACCACGCGGTTCTTGTCCATGTGGTGCACGCCGAGGAAGAGGTGCCGCATCGTGCCGACAGCGTCGGTCGGCGCGTCGATCGCGACCTCGACCGGGTTCTTCAGGTACCGGCGGACGAGGTGGCCGACGTCTCCGTCGAGCGTCGCCGAGAACAGCATCGTCTGGTGCTCGCCCGTGACGTGACGCAGGATCCACTCGACCTGCGGCGTGAACCCGTCGTCGGCCATGCGGTCGGCTTCGTCGACGACGACCACCTGCACCTCGTCGAGGAACACCTGCTCGGCCTTCATCAAGTCGATCAGGCGCAACGGCGTCGCCACGACCACGTCGACCCCGTCGTCGAGCGCATCGATCTGGTCGAGACGGGACGCGCCTCCGTAGACCGGCTCGACGCGATGGCCACAGCCTCTGGCGACCGGGCCGAGCACGTCGGCGACCTGCGCCGCCAGCTCACGGGTCGGGACGAGGACGAGCCCGTGGGGGCGGCGCGGCTCGGCCTCGGCGTCGATGCGGGCCAGCAGCGGTACCCCGAAGGCCAGCGTCTTGCCGCTTCCGGTGCGGGCGCGGCCGCAGACGTCGTGGCCTTCGAGAGCGACAGGGATGGCGCGGGTCTGGATGGCGAACGGCGCTGAGAACCCGGCGGCGGCGAGCCCGGCGTCGACCTCGGGCGGCACGCCCAACTCGGCGAAGCCGGTCGGCGTCTCGACGGGCGGGCGTTCGATGCCGGTGAGAGGAGTTCGGGTGACCCGCTCTGCGGCGGTGTGCCGGCGGGGGCGACGGCGCCGAACGCCGCGCGAAGGCCCCTTGCGGGACATTGGTTCTGACATGAGAACCCCCAGCGTATCGACCAAGACCCCGGCTCGCCCGCCTAGGGTCGGCAGGCGATGACGCATCGGCACGAGATCGACCAGCGCACGCCGCGGCGACCGGCCGCGGATCCGACGTGATGGGCGAGCCGCTGGACCGCCGCGAGCGACGCGAGCTGTGCGACCTGCTGCTCCAGTTCGGCCCCGACGCCCCGACGCTGTGCGAGGGGTGGACGGCGTCCGACCTCGCCGCCCATCTGGTGATCCGCGAGCGCAGCCTGCGCGGCGCTCCGGGCATCGCGCTCGGCGAGAAGGTCGCGCTGTTCGCCCGCTCGACCGCCGCTGCGATGGCCAGGGAGCAGGCCAAGGGGTTCGACGAGGTCGTCCGCCGAGTCCGCAGCGGCCCTCCCCTGCTGCTGCGACCGCTGAGCCCGCTGATCAACGTCAACGAGTACGCGATCCACCACGAGGACCTGCGACGGGCAAACGGCTTGGGCGCACGATCGGACCGCGACGACCTCCAGGATGCGCTGTGGCGGCTGTACCGCCGCGTCGCCCGCCTGATCCCCGGCCGACCGAAACGCGTCGGCGTGGTCCTCGAACGCCCGGACGGAGACACGATCGTGATCGGCAAACCTCCGTCCGCGCGCCTGCTCGGCGCCCCGCTGGAGATCGGCCTCTACCTGTTCGGCCGCAAGGGCGCCGCCGACGTGGAGCTCACCGGCGATCCCGCGGCGATCCGCGCCTACGTGGCAGCGGACCTGCGCTTGTAGGCGCCCCGGCCGCACGGAAATCGGCGCCGGCGTCCCGCTCGCCGTCTCTACGATCCGCGCCGTGGAGGTGACGTTCACGAAGGGCAAGGCCGGCAGATCGTGCAGTTGGACGGCCCTGCGCCCGCCCCGGACGCGCGTCCCCGGTCCCACCATGGCCGCCGGCGGAGACATCCCGCACGACCTCGCGACATTCCTCATCGAACACGAGCTGGGACTGCGCCACGGCTTCTGGGGAGCGGTCGCCGACGGCGCCACCTTCCGCAGCCTGCGTCGCCGCCGCACCGACCGCGGCGTCGCGATCATCCGTCGCCACCGGGCGGCGCTCGACGACGCCGAGGCGAAGGTCAACGAGATCTACTCGGCGTGGCGCGCACACCGGCCGACGCCCCTCGACGACGTGCTCGACCGCACGCTCGCCGAATGGCGCGCGCTGCCCGAAGGCGGCGAGCTCGAGCGCCGGTGGACCGCCGGCTCGAGCGGCCGCAGCGCGCGGCGGTCGTAGCATCGCGCTCATCGACCCCACCGCGTCGCACCTGTTCGCGCCGAACGATCCAGCGTTCATCGCCGACCCCTACCCGCGTCTCGGCGAGCTGCGCGAACGGGCGCCGATCGTCTGGTACGAGCCGTCGCGGCAATGGCTCGTCACGCGCCACGCGCTGGTGCACGCCGCGCTGCGCGACCGCCGCCTGGGCCGCGCCTACACCCACCGCTCCACGCACGAGGAGTTCGGCCAGCCGGCGCCCGACGAGCGGTGGCGCGACTTCTGGGAGAGCGAACGCTGGTCGCTCCTCAACCTCGAACCGCCCGACCACACCCGCATCCGCGCCCTGGTCTCGAAGGTCTTCACGCCCACCTCGGTGGCGGCGCTGCGCCCGCGGATCGAGGCGATGGCGGCCTCGACGCTCGAGCCGCTCGCCGAGCGCGGCGAGTTCGACCTCGTCACCGAGTACGCGCAGCCGTACTCCGTCGCGGTCATCTGCGCGGTCCTCGGTGTGCCGGCCGCCGACGCACGGTTGTTGCTCGACTGGTCGCACGCGATCGTGAAGATGTACGAGCTCGACACCACCGACGAGCAGCGCGCCGCGGCCAACACGTCCGCCCGCTCGTTCGTCGAGTACGTGCGGGCGCTCATCGACGACAAGCGCGCCCGGCCGGACGACCTGCTCGTGTCGCAGCTCGTGGCGGTCGAGGAAGCCGGCGAGCGGCTCACCGTGGACGAGATCGTCTGCACGACGATCGTGCTGCTGAACGCTGGCCACGAAGCGACGGTCAACACGCTCGGCAACGGCATGCGTGCGCTGATGCTGCACCCGGACCAGTGGCGGCGCGTGACCACCGGGGAGGTCGACGCCCGCACGGCGATCGAGGAGATGCTGCGGTGGGACTCGCCGTTGCAGCTTTTCGAGCGATGGGTGCTCGACGACGGGGTCGAGATCGCCGGTCAGCCCCTGCGCGTCGGGGAGGAGATCGCGATGCTGTTCGGCGCCGCGAACCGCGATCCCGACCATTTCCGCCAGCCCGACACCTTCGACATCGGCCGCGCAGATGCCACGCACGTCACGTTCGGCGGCGGCATCCACTTCTGTGTCGGCGCTCCGCTCGCGCGCCTGGAGCTCGAGGTCAGCCTCGCAGCGCTGGCCCGGCGGACGCCCGATCTGGAGTTCGCGGCGCTCCCCTCCTACCACCGGGCGTTCGTCATCCGCGGCCTCACCGCGCTCCGGCTCCGTCGCCCCGGAGGCCAGTCCGGCTGACCGACTCGTCGATCGCCGTTGGCTGACCGATCAGCGAGTGGACGGCGGGCGGCCGCGTCGGTACGGTGCCGCGCCGGGTCGGCAGCGAGGCTCGAAGGGAGGGCGCGGCACGTGGAGCGCGAGGACACGTCACCGACGGCGGGTCGCAAGGGCGTGCCGTACGACTGGCAGCAGGTGATCGTCGACGCGGCGATCGAGCGCCTGGACGACGAGCTCGCCGCTCTCCAGATCTCCATTGCGGAATGATTGCGTTGCGGCATCGCCGTCACGGGTGTAGGGTCGCCGGGTGATGAGCGCCCGTCTGACCGTCGACCTGCACGGCCTCCTTCTTACGTAACGGCGACAGCCACATACCGCTGTCGTCGGACCTCCTGCGCCTGCTCGGCCAGGAGGTTCTTTCGTTTTTCGGTCCCGTTTCCACTCCCGAGGAGCCACCCCGATGCCCCCGCAGCCCGTCACACCGAAGAAGATGCCGTTCGAGAAATACCGGCCGCAGGTGCCCCTCGTGCTGCGCGACCGGACGTGGCCCGACACGATGATCACCAAGGCCCCGCTGTGGTGCTCGGTCGACCTGCGCGACGGCAACCAGGCGCTCATCGACCCGATGGATCCCCAGCGCAAGCGGGCGATGTTCGACGCGCTGGTGAAGATGGGCTTCAAGGAGATCGAGGTCGGGTTCCCGGCGGCCAGCCAGCCGGACTTCGATTTCGTCCGCCAGTTGATCGAGGAGGACCTGGTCCCCGACGACGTGACGATCCAGGTGCTGGTGCAGTGCCGCCAGGAGCTGCTCGAGCGAACGTACGAGTCGCTGCGCGGCGCCCACAAGGCGATCGTCCACTTCTACAACTCGACGAATCCCCTCCAGCGCCGCGTCGTGTTCGGCCTGGAGAAGCCGGGCATCGTCGACATCGCCGTCAACGCCGCCCGCATGGCCCGCAAGCTGGAGGACACCGTCCCGGGCACCGAGATCCGCTACGAGTACTCGCCCGAGAGCTTCACGCTCACCGAACCCGAGTTCGCGATCGAGATCTGTCACGCGGTGATGGACGTCGTCGAGCCGACCCCCGAGCGGCCGATCATCCTCAACCTGCCGGCGACGGTCGAGTGCTACACGCCCAACGTCTACGGCGACGTCATCGAGTGGTTCTGCCGCACGATCCGCAACCGTGACAGCGTCGTCGTCAGCCTGCACCCGCACAACGACCGCGGGTGCGCGGTCGCAGCGGCCGAGTTCGGCATCATGGCCGGGGCCGACCGTGTCGAGGGCACCCTGTTCGGCAACGGCGAGCGCACCGGCAACCTCGACGTCGTCAACGTGGCGATGAACCTGTTCGCCAACGGCGTCGACCCCGAGCTCGACATCACCGACATCGACGCCCTGCGCCGCGTCGCGGAGTACGCCAACCGCCTGCCGGTGCACCCGCGCCACCCCTACGTCGGCGACCTGGTGTACACGTCGTTCAGCGGCAGCCACCAGGACGCGATCAAGAAGGGCTTCGAAGCGCTTCCCGACGACTACGAGCAGTGGGGCGTGCCGTACCTGCCGATCGACCCGAAGCACGTCGGGCGCACGTACGAGGCCGTCATCCGGGTGAACAGCCAGAGCGGCAAGGGCGGCGTGGCGTACGTGATGAAGACCGAGCACGGCTTCGACCTGCCGCGCCGGCTCCAGATCGAGTTCTCCAAGACGATCCAGCACATCACCGAGGACTCCGGCACGGAGATCAGCGCCGGCGTGATGTGGGAGGAGTTCCAGCGCGAGTACCAGCCGACCAGCCCGCGCTTCGTGCTCGACAGCCACGAGATGCGCAGCGATTCCGCCAGCGGGCGCACGACGATCACCGCACAGCTCGTCGTCGACGGCGAGCGTCAGACGGTGACGGGCGAGGGCAACGGCCCGATCGATGCGTTCGTCCACGCGCTGCGCACCGGCATCGGGGCGACGCTCGACGTCGTCGACTACGCCGAGCACGCCCTCGGCCAGGGGTCGGAGGCGACGGCCGTGGCGTACGTGGAGACGAGTTCGACGAGCGCCGAGGACACCCGCGTGCTGTGGGGCGTGGGCGTCGACCCGAACATCATCACCGCGTCGCTGCGCGCCGTGCTCTGCGCCCACGAACGCCGGGTTTGACCGCCGGCGGACACGCCGGCTGCCACTAACCTCCCGGCATGGCGAGCAGTTCCGCCCGACCACCCCGCTGGCTGGCCCTGGTCGCCGTCGCCTGCCTGATCGTCCTGCTCCGGCAGCGGCGGCGCGGCAGCGACGCTGGCGCGGCGCCCGCGACGGGACTGCTGCCGTCGTGGCCTCCGCTCGAACCCGCCGCGCCCGCCACGGCGACGCCGTCAGCGACGCCGTCGGCCGCGGCATCGGCGGCGCCATCGGCCCCGGCTGCGGCGGTCACCTACCGGTCGCCCGTCGACGGGGCGTGCCCCGACGGGTATCCGATCAAGGCCAGCAGCTCCGGCATCTACCACCTCCCCGGCGGCCGGTCCTACGAGCGCACGCGACCGCAGCGCTGCTACGCCGATCCACTCCACGCCGAGGCCGACGGCTACCGTCGGGCCAAGCCCTGAGCGGACGAGATTGGAGAGCGATGAAGGTCACTGTCGATTTCGACGTGTGCGCGTCGACCGGTACGTGCATGCAGGTCTGTCCCGAGGTCTTCGAGGTTCGCAGCGACGGATACCTCTACGTGCTCCAGGAAGAGCCTCCGGTCGAGCTCCACGACAAGGTGCGTGAGGCCGCCGACGTCTGCCCGACGGGGGCGATCACGTTCGCGTAATCCCGGCATGAGCCTGCACGACAAGCTGCGGGCGGCATGGGCGTCGACGGGATCGATGTTGTGCGTCGGGCTCGACCCCGACCTCGACGCGATGCCGCCGGCGATCGCCCGCGAGCCGGACGCGTTCGAGCGCTTCTGCCGCGAGATCGTCGACGCCACCGCCGATCTCGCCTGCGCCTTCAAGCCCCAGGTGGCGCACTTCGCCGCGCACCGCGCCGAGGGGCAGCTCGAGCGTCTGTGCGAGCACATCAAGCAGAACCACCCGCACGCCGTCCTGGTCGTCGATGCCAAGCGTGGCGACATCGGCTCGACGGCGGAGCGCTATGCGATCGAGTTGTTCGACCGCTACTCGGCCGACGTCGCGACGGTGAACCCGTACCTCGGCACCGACGCCGTCGAGCCGATCCTGCGGCGCGGCGCGGCGTTCGTCCTCTGCCGCACGTCGAACCCGGGCGGCGGGGACCTGCAGAACCTCGACATCGGCGGTCGCCCGCTGTTCGCCCACGTGGCCGAGCTGGTGGCGACGCGCTGGAGCGCCATCGGCGAGTGCGGCCTCGTGGTCGGCGCGACGTATCCCACCGAAGTCGGCACGGTGCGGGAGATCGCGCCCACGCTGCCGTTCCTCGTCCCGGGCATCGGCGCCCAGGGCGGCGACCTGGCCAAGACGGTCGCCGCGGGGCGCACGGCCGAGGGCCACGGGCTGCTGATCTCGTCGTCGCGCGCCGTGCTCTATGCCTCGCGCGGCGACGACTTCGCCGAGGCGGCGCGCCGGGTCGCGCACGAGACGCGCGACGCGATCAACGCCGTCAGCCCCTGAGCGACGAGCGGACGGTCAGCCTTCGAGGGCGTCGACCGAGATGATCCCGGGGGCCTGACGCAACGCGTCGAGCAGAGCGGGTTCGACAGAGCTGGTCGTGGCGATGAGCATCACCGCAGTGTCACCGTCGGGAGCGCGGCCGACATCCATGTCGGCGATGTTGACGCCCGCGTTGCCCAGCATCGTGCCGACCGTGCCGATGACCCCTGGGCGGTCGTCGTTCTTCACGACCAGCATGTGGTCCGACGGGGGGACGTCGAACGTGTGGTCGTCGATCATCACGATGCGCTGCTCGCTGCGCCGCCCGGTGAGCGTTCCGGCGATGTTGTGCCCGCCGCCGCGCAGCGTGACCAGGTTGACGTAGTCCGCCGAGGACGTCGACGTGACGTCGCGGATCTCGACCCCGCGGGCCGCCGCGAGCTGCGGCGCGTTGACGAACGTGACCGGCTCGTCGCTCACCGCGCCGAAGAAACCCTTCAGCGCGGCGAGTCCGAGGATGCGCGTGTCGTAGCCGCCGATCTCGCCTTCCGTGCTGATCTCGAGCACCGCCGGCAGCTGGCCAACCAGTGAGGCGAACAGGCGGCCGAGGCGCTCGGCCAGCGGCAGGAACGGGCGCAGCGTCTCGTTCGCCTCGGCGGCGTCGACGTTCACCGCGAACGGCACGAAGTCGTCGGCCAGGGCGAGCTGCACCATGTCGGCGATCGTGTCGCCAGCCTTGTCCTGCGCTTCGCGCGTGCTGGCCCCGAGGTGCGGCGTGACCACGATCGCGTCGAGCTCGAACAGCGGCGATTCGGTCATCGGCTCGGACGAGAACACGTCGAGCGCGGCGCCGGCGACGACCCCGTCGCGCACCGCGTCGGCGAGCGCTGCTTCGTCGACGATGCCGCCGCGGGCGACGTTGATGATCCGCAGGTTCGGCTTCGCCTTGAGCAGCAGCTCACGGTTGATGATGCCCGTGGTCTCCTTCGTCTTGGGCAGATGGATCGTGAGGAAGTCACTCTCGGCGACCACGGTGTCGAGCGGCAGGAGCTCGACGCCCATCTGCTTGGCACGATCCTGCGAGACGAACGGGTCGTAGGCCACGAGCCGCATGCCGAAGCCCTTCGCCCGGTCGGCGACGAGCTTGCCGATGCGGCCGAGCCCGACGATCCCGAGCGTCTTGTCGGCCAGCTCGACGCCCTCCCACCGGCTGCGCTCCCAGCGGCCGGCCTTGAGCGCGGCGTGCGCCTGGGGCACGTTGCGGGCCTGTGCCAGCAGCAGCGCCATCGTGTGCTCGGCAGCCGAGATGATGTTGCTCTGCGGCGCGTTGACGACCATGACGCCGCGGCGCGTGGCCGCCGGCACGTCGACGTTGTCGAGACCGATGCCCGCACGGCCGACCACCACCAGCGACGTGCCGGCCGCGAGCACCTCGTCGGTGACCTGGGTGGCGCTGCGGATGATCAGCGCGTGCGCCCCGACGACCGCTGTGAGCAGGTGGTCCGGCGACAGCCCGAGCTGCACATCGACGGTGTGACCGGCGGATCGCAGGCGATCGAGCCCACCATCGGCGATCTCTTCCGTCACGAGGATGCGAGCCATCCTCCCATGATGGCGGGCTCGGGCCGACCCCTCCCAACCGCCTGAACGAATAGTTTGTGCGACAGACGCCACCCCGGCCGATCGCAGAGGAGCACGATGCCGTACCCGTTCTTGTCGCCGGAATGGATCGACGCCGTCAAAGAGATCCGTGAGCGCCGCCGCGACGAGGTGACGCCGATCGCGCAGAGCATCCGGGTGAACCAGGTGATCACGGACGCGCCGTTCGGTGACGGCGCCATCCTGTGCTCGTTCGACACATCGTCGGGCATCGCGCTGATCGACCTGGGCCACCTCGACGAGCCGGACGTGACGATCACGACGGACTACGAGACCGCCCGCACGATCCTCGTCGCGCAGGACCGGGCCGCCGCGATGCAGGCCTTCGTCGACGGCAAGATCAAGGTCAATGGCGACCTGATGAAGCTGATGGCGATGCAGGCGACGTTGCCGCAGGACGACGTCGGCGCCGCCATCGCGGCGGAGATCGCGGCGATCACGGCCGACGCCGGCGGCTGAGCGGCCTCTCCCGGCGGCGCCGTTCGCCGCCCCCTTCGCGAGGTGACGGGGCCGTTCGACCCGGCGCTGTCTACGCTGCCGCGGTGGCATCCTCGACGGCGCGCGGCTCCTGGCTCTCGCTGCTGGGATGGCTCGCGCCGGTCGCCCTGATCGTCGGCGGCCTGGCGTTCCTGGCCGCCGACGTCACCGACCACGGCGGCCTCGAGGGGGCGACGCCGGCGAACGCTGCCGAGGCCGCGCGGGATCACGCCGAGACGTTCGTCGACGCGCAGGTCGCCGACGGAGGCACGGCGACGCTGGCCGGCATCGTGCCCGTCTCGGCGAGCCCGGACGGCCCGTCGCTGTACCACCTGCGTCTCGTCGTGGTGAGCCACGAGAGCGGGCCCGACGCGCCGCACACGGTCGCCTACTGCGTGCGGTGGGACGTAGACGTGTCGACCGGCGCCGTCGCGGAGGTCGCGGCGGTCGAGCTGAGCATCGATCGCGGCACGTTCCCCGCCGACGACCGGGCCGCCGAGTGGCGCGACCGCTGCGCCGCCGAAGTCGTACTCTGACCGGCGTCGCGAGCTTGAAGTTACCGATGGGTTGGTCGCAGCGGCGCCCCGGTCGGTAGCGTGCGCGCTCACGTCGGTGTCCCGGCGACGAGCTGACGAGGAGGCAAACGATGGGTGCGTTGGACGGCCGCGTCGCCCTCATCACCGGTGCGGGCCGAGGCATCGGCCGGGAACATGCGCTGCACTTCGCCCGCGAGGGCGCCGCCGTGGTCGTGAACGACCGCGGCGCGGCGAACGACGGCACGGGATCCGACCTCACGCCAGCCGAACGCGTGGTGGCCGAGATCACTGCGGCGGGCGGCGCCGCCGTCGCCAACGGAGACGACGTGTCCAGCTGGGAGGGAGCGCAGCGGATGGTCGCCCAGGCCGTCGAGACGTTCGGCGACCTGCACGTGCTGGTCAACAACGCCGGCATCCTGCGCGATCGCGCGCTCGTGAACATGTCCGAGGACGAGTGGGACGCCGTGATCGCGGTGCACCTCAAGGGCCACTTCGCGCCGATGCGCTTCGCCGCGGAGTACTGGCGCGCCCAGCACAAAGCGGGTGTCCGGGCGACGCGCAGCATCGTGCACACCACGTCGACGAGCGGGCTGTTCGCCAATCCCGGCCAGTCGAACTACGGCGCCGCCAAGGCGGGCATCGCCACGCTCAGCCAGATCGCGGCGAAGGAGCTGTCGCGCTACGACGTGCGCAGCAACACCGTGGCGCCGGTGGCCCGCACGCGGTTGACCCTCGGATCGCCCGGGCTCGAGGAGATCATGGCCCCGACCAACGGGTTCGACCCGTGGGATCCGGCCAACATCTCGCCCGTGGTCGCTTACCTGTCGACGGCGGGCTGCCGGTTCACCGGTGAGACGTTCCTCGTCCAGGGCGGCACGATCACACGGATGGCCGGCTGGTCACGCGGCGAGAGCATCGACCGCGACAAGCCGTGGACGGTCGGCGACCTCGAAGAGGCGATGCCCGCGCTCGTCAGCTGAGCCGCGCCGGCGTCAGGCCGGCGGCTCCTCCGGCGGCGCCGTGGTCGTCGGGGTGGGCGCGTAGATGATGTCGACGACCGCCGCGCTGCGCGGGTAGGACTGGCCGGAATAGACCGGTTGGCCGGCGATCAGCAGGCTCTGGAGCGGCTGGGTCGGGTCACCGCTGATCGTGCCGACCTGGAAGCCGGCGGCCTCCAGCGTGGCCCGCAGGCTCGCTTCGTCGGTCGCCCCGATCTCCGGGAACACGACGAGGTCTGGGCCCTTGGAGAGCTGCACGGTGACGGTGTCGCCGCGCGCCACCTGCGAGTCCGGCGCCGGGGCCTGCTGCGCCACCTGGCCGGCGGGCACGGTGTCGGAGAACACCTGCTCCCCCTCGGCGTACACCAGCTTCAGACCCTCCAGCGCGGCGCGGGCGTCGGCGGGCGACATCCCGGCCAGGTTCGGGACCACGCGCGGCTCGGGACCCGCCGATACCACCACGGCGACGACCGTGCCCTGCACGACCTCCATGCCGGTGGTCGCGCCGGGCTGCTCGGGCACGCTCCATGAGATGACCACGCCCGGCGGCACGTCCTCGCTGAACTCCTCGGACGCGACCTCGATCGCCAGCTTGGCGTTCTCGAGACGCTCGGTCGCCTCCTCCAGCGTCAGCCCGTTGATCTCCGGCAGCGGGGGCAGCGTGGGCCCGTCGCTGACGACCATCGTGAACGGGTCGCCCTCGTCGACCTCGACACCGACGGCCGGTTCGGTGCGGATCACGTGATCGAGCTCGAAGTCGTCGCTGCGCTCGCGGACGATCTCGACCTCCCAGTCGAAGCCGGCGATCTCGTTCTGCGCCTCGCCGAGCTCCATCCCGACGAGGTCGGGCACCGCGTGCGTCTCGGTGGAGAGGCGGCCGTAGGCGACGACGCCCGCCGCGGCCAGCGCGGCGACGACGATGATCGCCACAAGCGCCCAGAGCCACCAGCGCCGGCGCGGCTGATCCTGGTCGAAGATCTCGACGGGTGGGGCCGCGGCGACCGGCGCGCCGGCGGCGGCGCCCACCGCGGGAGCCGTGGCCGTCCGCTCGACCGGCTCGGTCGGCAGGTCGTGCGCCGGGCGAGCGGCCCCGGCGGTGACCGGAACTGCGCCCGACGGGTGCGGATCGAGGCCCATGCCGGGTGACGGCACCTGGCCGACGGGCGGTGGCAGCGGCGCCGCGGGCGACGCGGCAGACGGCGCGCCGGGCGACACGGCAGACGGCGGCGCGGCGGGCGCCGCAGCAGCGGGCGCAGCAGCGGGCGGCGCCAAGGGCGGCGTCGCGGCCGCGACGGCCGAGGGGGGCGGGGGCGGCGGTTCGACCGGCGCCGCGATGGGCCCGGTCGGGTCCGCCGAGCGCGGCGCCGGTTGGCGCGGCGTGGCGACTTCGCTGAACAGTCCGGTGGTCAGCAGCGGCAGCGGCGCCGGGCGGTCGAGCTTCTCCGCCGCCTGCACCAGGGCGCGACCGAAGTCCGCGGCGGAGTACCGCTCGTCCGGGTCGGGGCGGCCGGCGCGCTCGAGCACGGCAGCGAGCGGTCCGAGGTCGGCGGAGACCGGCATCAGCTTGTCGATCCGGGCGTTCAGCGTGGCGACCGTCGACTCGGCGCTGAACGGCACCCGGCCAGTGACCGCCTCGATGAGGCACAGCGCGAGCGCGTAGACGTCGGCCTTCGGCCCGTACGGGCGGCCCTGGGCCTGCTCGGGCGCGGCGTAGCGGGCGGTCTCGAGGCCGACGCTGGCCGGATGGCTCCACTCTTGCGCAGCGAGCGCGGTGGAGAGCCCGAGATCGACGATGCGCAGCCGCCGATCGGCGCCGAAGACGACGCTCGACGAGTTCAGCTCGCCGTGGACGACGCCGGCGCGGTGCGCGGCGTCGAGCCCGCGGCACGCGTCGAGGCCCACCAGCAGCGCCTGCGCCGGGGAGAGCAACCGCCCGCGGTCGACCAGGTCGCGCAAGCTTCCCCCGGTGAGCAGCTCGTTGACGATGTAGGCGACCTCGTCGCCGTCGATGTCGACCGCTCCCCAGGTCTCGACACGGACCAGGTTCGGGTGGCGCACCTCGACCGCCGCGGCCATGTCGGCGGCGAACCGAGCGCGGAAGACCTCCGCGCGACCGAGCTCGGGATTGAGGAGGCGAACCGCGACGGACCGGCCGGTCTCGCCGTCGACCGCGTCGTAGACCGCCCCATTTCGGCCCACGCCGCGGCGAGCGCCGAGCGTGTAGCGACCTGCCAGAACGCGGCCGGAGAGCTGCGATGCGTGGGTGGCCATGCGGCGCGAGAGGCTACCCCGTCCCGTTCGCCCGCCGCGGGCAGGTGATCTCGCGGCGCCCGCGACCACAATGGCGGCATGGCCCGTCGCCGATTCGACCCCAAGCTCTTCCTCGCCAGTCTCGGCATCGCGGCCGCTCTGGTGCTGATCGTCTGGGGCGTCTCGACGAGCGTCACCGGCGACGAAGCCCAGAACCTGCCGGAGGCGATCGAGAGCATCACCCCGGTGCGCGATGCGGCGCAGGTCCCGAGTCAGACCGAGGTGTTCGTCGATCTGCTCGAGGGATACGAAGCCTCGCTGACGGTCGACGGCATCGAGCTGGAGACGATCCGGCTCGACGAGCTCGCCGTGCCGGACGGGCAGCAGGCGCCGACCCCGACGACGGCGGTGTACGAGCCGGGCAATGCCACGATCCGCTTCGCCCCCGCCGAGGGCGCGCCGATCGAGTCGTTCGCGCCGGGATCGCACACGGCGACCGTCGTGTATTGGAAGTCGGTCGACGGCCCGGGCGCGGCGCGCTCGTTCACGTGGTCGTTCGACACGGTCTGAGCGGCGTGAGCCGGCTCAGCGCTCGGGCAGCTCGCCCGTCTCGAGGAGCGTCCTGAAGCCGGCCTCGTCGATCACCGGGATGCCGAGCTGCTCGGCCTTCGACAGCTTGGACGCGCCCGGGCCGTCGCCGACCACCACCGCATAGGTCTTCTTCGACACGCTCCCTGGGCTCTTGCCACCGCGCCCGGTGATCGCCGCCTCCGCCTCCTCGCGGCTGAACCCCTCGAGGGTCCCGGTGACGACCACCGCCTTGCCGGCGAGCACCTGCGGCAGGCGCGACACGACGACGTTGCCGAAGTCGACCCCCGCCGCCTTCAGCGCGGCGACGATCTCACGGTTGTCCTCCTGGGCGAACCAGTGGACGATCGAGTCGGCGATCGTCGGGCCGACACCTTCGACGGTGGCGAGGTCGGCCTCGCTGGCGCCAGCGATCGCGTCGAGCGTGCCGAACGCCCGGGCGAGAGCCTCGGCGGCGACCGGTCCGAGGTTGCGGATGCCGAGCGCGGTGAGCAGCCGCGGCAGCGGCCGGGTCTTGCTGGCTTCGATCGCGTCGAGGAGCTTGTGCGCGCTGAGCGAGCCGAAGCCCTCCAGCGTGCGCAGCTTGTCGGCGTCGAGCGTGTACAGGTCGCCGACGTGGCGCACGAATCCTGCTGCCGTGAGCTGGCCGACGGTGCGCTCGCCGAGGCCTTCGATGTCCATCGCGCCGCGGCTGGCGAAGTGGATGATGCGCTGGTCGCGCTGGAACGGACAGGCCGAGTTGACGCAGCGCGTGTCGGCCTCGCCCTCGGGCCGCACGAGTTCGCTGCCGCACCCCGGGCACGTGCGGGGGAAGACCCACGGCTCGACCCCCTCCGGCCGCAGCGAGAGCACCGGCCCGACGACCTCCGGGATGACATCGCCCGCCTTGCGGACCGTGACCGTGTCACCGGGGCGCACGTCCTTCAGCCGCACCTGGTCCTCGTTGTGCAGCGTGGCGACCGAGACGGTGCTGCCGCCCACGAACACCGGCTCGAGCACGGCGAACGGCGTCGCCCTTCCGGTGCGCCCGATCGACACCTGGATGTCGAGGAGCTTGGTCGTGCGCTCCTCCGGCGGGAACTTGTACGCGATCGCCCAGCGCGGCGCCCGCGACGTGTGGCCGAGCGTCAGCCGGTGGGCGAGGGAGTCGATCTTGATGACGACGCCGTCGATCTCGTAGCCGAGGTCGTGGCGATGCTCCTGCCAGTGCGCGCAGTGCCGCTCGACGTCGTCGAGCGTGTCCAGCAGGCGCACCTCGGGGTTGACCGCGAAGCCGAGGGCGCCCAGGTACTCGAGCGTGGCGTGATGGGAGGTGAACTCCGGCGCGCCTTCGGTCTCGCCGAGCTGGTAGGCCCAGAACGCCAGCTCGCGGCTGGCGGTGATCGAGGGATCCTTCTGGCGCAGGCTGCCCGCGCCGGCGTTGCGGGGGTTCACCGGCACCGGCTCCGGCTTGCGCCCGGCAGCGATGCGCGCTTCGTTCTCACGCATCTTCGCCGCCTGGAGACGCTCGAACGCGGCGACCGGCATGTAGATCTCGCCGCGGACTTCGAGCACCGCCGGCGGGTCCTCGCCCGCGAGGCGCTGCGGCACGCCGTGAACGGTCGCCACGTTCGCGGTGACGTCCTCCCCGACGCGCCCGTCGCCGCGGGTCGCGGCCTGCACGAACGTGCCGTCGACGTAGCGGATGCTGACGGCCAGGCCGTCGATCTTCAGCTCGCAGGCGAACGTCGGCCTCTCGGCGCCGAGGCCCCGCTGGACGCGCTCGCCCCACGCGCGCAGCTCGGCGGCATCCATCGCGTTGTCGAGGCTCGTCATCGGCACGCGGTGGACCACCGGAGCGAACGTCGCGCTCGGCGGCGCTCCCACCTCGCCCGTCGGCGACCCCGCGGCGAGGTCGGGATGCAGCTCTTCGAGCTCGCGCAGCTCGCGCACGAGCGCGTCGTACTCGGCGTCGCTGATCTCCGGAGCGTCGTGGGTGTAGTAGCGCTGGTTGTGGTACGCGACCTTGGCCTGGAGCGCTTGGATCCGATCGGACGCGTCAGCGCCAGCGGAGTCGTCGATCTCGGGCATCACGGCGATTGTGCCAGCCGGCTGCCGCGTCAGGCGCCGATGTTGAAGCGCGTCGCCGCCGCCTGGTCCTGCACGCGGCGGGCGACGTCGGTCGTCAGCCGGTAGATGTGCTCGGCCACGGCGGGCGTGTGCAGGGCCAGACCGCAGGCCGGCGAGATCAGGCTCTGCACGCGCAGTCGCACCGGGTCGCAGCCGCGGCGCACCAGCTGGCACCACAGCTCGGACAGCTGCCGCCACGGCCGGTCGGCGCTGAGCGGCATCGGACCGTCGGTGGGGATCACGCCCCACGCGATCCAGCCCCCGCGCTCCAGGAACTGGCCGAGATAGCCGGCGACGTCCTCGAGCCGGTTCGACACCGGCAAGGAGAGCACGCCGGGGCCGGCTGCGATCAGCGACGCCCAATCGGCCTCGGGGGCGCAGCAGTGCACGCCCGCGACGGCGCTGGGCTCGATGGCGGCGAGCGCGCCGCTGACGAGGTCGATGGCGACGTCGGGCGGGATCGGGAAGCCGGCCTGCATGAGGTCGCCGAGCGACGGCTCGTCGAGGAACACCACCTGCGGGCAGCCGGGCAGCGCAGCCGCGACCGCCTCGAGCAGGCTGGACACGTGGGCCCGCACGGCCCGCACCGCTTGGTCGAACGCGGTGCTGGTGGGCACGCCGGCGCGCATCAGCGCCAACCCGAGCGTCACCGGGCCGACGAACTGCCACTTCACCGCGGACTGCCGCCCCTCGGCGGCCTTGAGGAACGCGCGCAGGCCACCGAACTCGTGGCCCTGGAGGTCGGTGACGACCGGCGCCAGCGGATCGACCTGGGTGACGTCGACCGCGATCGACCCGTACGGGCCGAGCGAGAACCCGCGCAGGCCCACGACCGCTTGGGCGATCATGCCCTCGGCGGGGTCGCGCAGCGGCACCGTCGGCACGGTCGCGAGGTCGAGCGCACGCAGCGACAGCTCCGCCGCCGCGCGGGCAGAGCGATGGGGCAGGCTGCCGATTCCGACCGACTGGCCAGCGACGAGCGCTCCCTGCGCCACGGTGGCTCCCCTTTCTGGAGTCGAGTCCACATCGTTGCCCACGCGACCCCGCGCGAGCGAACCGGGGAAGTGCTGGCGCCGTCGAACCCTCGATCTCGGCAGCGGTGCGCGAATGTTGTCGGCCTATGTCGTCGACGCGCCGGACGGGACAGCTCGCGGTCTGGGCGTTGCGCGCGGCGTGGGTCGCGCTGCTCGCTGCCGGGCCGGCGATCAGCGGCGGCGTCGACGGCGCGTCGTCGCCGGTGCGCATCTGCGCGGCCGCGATGTCGTGGCTCGCCTGGGGGGCCGGCCTGGTCGCCTCGCTGGCGCCGTCTCCGGCGACGTTGACGCTCATCCGCCTGCTCGCGCCGGCCGCGCCGGCGGTCGGAGTGCTCTCGTTGCTCGCCGGCGCCGACGTCCCCGAGGCGGCGGTGGCCGTGGCGGTCGGCGTGGTCGCCGCCGTCCTCGCGCTGTCCGGTGAGGTGGGCCAGGCGTTCGTGCAGGGCGGCGCCTACGGCGACGAGACACGGTTCCCGTTGCGCCCGCCCGTCGCGGTCCTGGTGCCGATGGTCCTGGCGTGGGCGGTGACGGCCGCAGCGGTGGTGACGGCGCCGCTCGCGCTCACCGCCCGGTCGTGGGTGCTCGGTGTGGTGACCGGGGTGGTCGCGATCGCCGCGCTCGCCTACCTGCCAGCGCGCTTCCACGCTCTGACGATGCGATGGCTCGTGTTCGTGCCGGCCGGCGTGGTGGTCCACGACGCGCTCGTGCTCGCCGAGACCGCCGCGGTGCGGCCGGCGCAGCTGCGCGCCGTCACGCTGGCGCTCGCCGACACCGAGGCTGCCGACCTCACCGGTCCGGCCGCAGGGCACGCCGTCGAGATCGCGCTCAGGGAGACGATCACGGTGCTGCGAGCGCCGACGCGAGCGACTCCCCGCGGCACGGCGTTGCACGTGCTGTCGATGCTGGTCGCGCCGACACGTCCGGGCCGCGCGCTCGCCGAGGCACGCCGCCGGGGCATTCCAGGCTGACCGGCGGCG
>CAZGUH010000009.1:33832-79816 GCA_964529005.1 uncultured Ilumatobacteraceae bacterium
GGGCCGCGCGCTCGCCGAGGCACGCCGCCGGGGCATTCCAGGCTGACCGGCGGCGACGGCCGCGTCGGCGGCCGGGTCAGGCCGCGACGGCCGCGCCCACCACGAACGTGTCGCTCTCGTCGTAGAAGACGATGCTCTGCCCCGGCGCCACCCGCCGCTGCGGCGCCCGCCAGCGCAGCGCCGCGGCGCTCTCGATCGTCGCCGCATGTGGCTCGCCGTGCGCGCTGCACTGCGCCAGCACCCACCCGACGCCATCGGGCCCGACGAGAGCGTCGAGCGCCTGTGTCGGCTGCACGCAGTCGGCGGCGTCGCCGACCACGATGGTCGCGGTCTCGGCGTCGACGTCGACGACGTAGCGCTTCGGTCCGCCGCCCGGCAGGCCGAGCCCCTTGCGCTGGCCGACCGTCACCAGCTCGATCGCCGGGGCCTCCCCCAGGCGCCGTCCCATGGTGTCGACCACCTTCGCCCGGCGGAACGGGATGCGATCGCCGAGGAACGCCTCTCTGCCTCCGGTCGTGGTGATGAAGCAGACGTCCTGGCTGTCGGGCTTGTCGGCGGTGCGCAGCCCGAGCCGATCGGCGATCGCACGCACCTCGCTCTTCGTCAGCTCGCCGATCGGGAACAGCGTGCGCGACAGATCGCGCTCGTCGAGCATGTGCACGACGTAACTCTGATCCTTGGCCCGATCGACGCCGCGCGCCACGCGCAGTCGACCCGTGGCGTCGGGCGCGACGCGGGCGTGGTGCCCGGTGGCGATGGCATCGAAGCCGAGGAGCTCGGCGCGCTCGGAGAGCCGGGAGAACTTCAGGCGGCGGTTGCACTCGACGCACGGGTTCGGCGTGCGCGCCGACCGGTGCGCGGCGACGTACGGCTCGACGACGTGCGCGTCGAAGTCGTCGGTGAAGTTGAAGACGAGGTGGTCGATGCCCAGCTGCTGCGCGACGCGCCGGGCGTCGTCGACGTCGGCGATGCTGCAGCAGCCGGTGTCGCTCGATCCGCCCCACAGGCGCATGGTGACGCCGACGACGTCGTGGCCGGCGTCGCGCAGCAGCGCCGCGGCGACCGACGAATCGACCCCGCCCGACATCGCGACGAGCACCTTCATCGCGTCACGCCGCCCGTCGCAGGCGCGACACGGCGCGCCCGATCGCCTCGGCGGCCCGGTCGACGTCGTCGGTCGTGGTGGTGTGGCCCATGCTGAGCCGCAGCGCGCCCCGCGACCACGCCGGATCGACGCCCATCGCCGACAGCACGTGCGACGACTCCAGCGCCCCCGCCGAGCATGCCGACGCCGCGGATGCGCACACGCCCTCCTCGTCGAGCAGGTACAGCAACGCTTCGCTCTCGACGCCCGCGAAGCACAGGTGGGCGATGCCGGCCACGGAATGGTCGCCGGGAACGGTCTCGACGACGTCCGGCACCGCCGACGTCACGCGGGAGACGAGACGCTCCCGCAGCGCGCCGATGCGGGCGACCTCGGCCTCGCGCTCGGCCACCGTGCCGGACAGCGCCACGGCCGTGGCGACGATGCCCGGGACGTTGTGCGTGCCGCTGCGCCGCTCGCGCTCCTGCCCGCCGCCGACGATCAAGGGATCGATCGTGACGCCCGAGCGGATGACGAGCACGCCCGCGCCCTTCGGCCCTCCGAACTTGTGCGACGAGAGCGAGACGAGGTCGGCCAGCGCGACGATCGGGCGCAGGTCGAGCCAGCACGCGGCCTGCACGGCGTCGGTGTGCAGCAGAGCGCGCGGGGCGTGCTGCCGCGCGATGGCGGCGACGGAAGCGAGATCGGTGATCGTGCCGACCTCGTTGTTGACCGCCATCACCGACACGACCGCGACGTCGGGGGTGCGGGCGAGCGCGTCACGCAGCGCGTCGATGTCGACCGCGCCGGTCGGCCCCGCCGGCACGACGATGCCGCCGCAGCGCTCGACGGTGTGCAACACGGCATGGTGCTCGGCGGCGGGGCAGACGGCCACGCCACCCCGGGCGCGCACGGCGCCGACGATCGCTGCGTTGTCGCTCTCGGTGCCGCCGGCGGTGAACACGATCTCACCGGCCGTGACCCCCAGCGCATCGGCGACGGCGTCGCGAGCCTCGTCGATCACCCGGCGCGCGGCGCGGCTCGCGCGGTGCGAGCCGGACGGGTTGGCGAAGCGCTCGCTCAGGTACGGCAGCATCGCCGCGACCGCGTCGGCGCGCATCGGCGTGGACGCGGCGTGATCAAGGTACGCGAGGTCTCCGACAGGGCCGGACATCGCTTGCGAGGGTACCCGTGGTTGCGCTGCCTCGGTACTGTCGCTGGTCGTGCGCGGATACGACGACGCGACCTATGGCGATGCGTTCGCCGACGTGTATGACGACTGGTACGCCGATCTCGGCGGGGTCGAGGGCGCGGTCCGCATGGTGACACGGCTCGCCGGCGGCGGGCCGGTGCTCGAGCTCGGCGTCGGCACCGGCCGCCTGGCGGTGCCGCTGGCCGCGGCCGGCCTCGATGTGCACGGCGTCGACACGAGCGCGGCGATGCTCGACCGCTTGCGCCGCAATGACCCCACCGGGTCGGTCCGTGCGGTCGCGGGCGACATGGTCGACGACCTTCCTTCCGGACCTTTCGCCGTCGTCCTCGTCGCCTACAACACGCTGTTCAACCTGCGCAGCGCGCAGCGCCAGCAAGCGTGCTTCGCCGCGGTGGCCGAGCGGCTGACCCCCCAGGGCGCGTTCGTGGTCGAGGCGTTCGTGCCCGAGCGCGCGGAGGCGACGCGCAGCGCCGTCTCGGTGCGGTCGCTCGACGCCCGCTCCGTCGTGCTCAGCGTGAGCGTCGACCACCCGCAGGAGCAGACGGCCGAGGGACAGTTCATCGAGATCAGCGAAGGCGGGGGCGTGCGCATGCGCCCGTGGAGCATCCGCTGGTCGACTCCCCTCGAGCTCGACGCGATGGCCGCTGCGGTGGGACTCCGGCTGCGCGAGCGGTGGGGATCGTTCGACACAGAGCGGTACGACGACGACAGCGGGCGACATGTCAGCGTCTACACGCGCTGAGGTGGCTCGATGCCGGTCGCTTGACCACGCGCGCGGGACAGATCCGACGTATCCTGAACGCACCGTGAGTCAGATGCGCCTCAACCCCCTGACAGGACGCTGGGTCACGATCGTGACCGAGCGGTCCGAGCGCCCCACGGACTTCGCCCCCCGCACATCGCAAGTCGAGGCCGAGCCGGCGCGTCCGTGCCCGTTCTGCCCCGGGCACGAAGGCTCCACTCCCCCGGCCCTCGAGACGTGGGACGAGCGCGGCCGTTGGCGCATGCGCGTGCTTCCCAACCTGTATCCGGCGTTCGACGGCAACGAGCCGTTCGCGGTGCACCACCTCGGCCCGGTGCATTCGGTCGCAGAGGCCAGCGGCATCCACGAGGTGCTCGTCTACACGCCCGATCACGACGGCGGCCTGCACCTGCTCGACGACCACGCCGCCGGTGACCTGATGCGGGTGCTCAAGCGTCGCCTCGGCGAGCACGCCGGCATTCCGCACATCCGCTACACGCAAGCGATCGTCAACCACGGCCGCGAGGCGGGCGCCTCGCTCGCCCACCCGCACGGCCAGCTGCTCGGCTTGCCGTTCGTGCCCGGCGAGATCATCGAGGAGGAGCGTGCGTTCGCCCGCTTCCACGGCAGCTGCGTGCTGTGCACGACGGCCGAGGCCGAGCTCGCCGACGACAAGCGCGTCGTGTTCTCCAACGACGACGTCGTGTGCCTGTCCCCGTTCTGGAGCGGCACCCCGTTCGAGCTCCTGATCATCCCCCGCCGCCATGAGCTGCACCTCCAGGACGCGGCCGACGACACGCTGGAGGCGACCGGCCGGGCGCTGCGGGATGCGGTGGTGAACCTGCGCGAGGCGCTCGGCGACCTCGCGTACAACGTCGTCTTCCACACCGCGCCGCACCACCACAGCGGCGAGTACCACTGGCACGTCCACCTGTTGCCGAAGCTCACCACGACCGCGGGGTTCGAGGCCGGCACCGGCGTGCTGATCAACATCATCTCCCCGGAATCGGCCACCGACCGCTTGCGACGCGTCAGCGTCCGGGCCTGAATCCCCAGCACGGCGTGCGGCGCATCCGGGTCGCCGTCGACATCGACGCGCCCGTCGCCACGGTGTGGGACGTCGTCGAGCGCATCGAGCGCCACGTCGAGTGGATGCACGACGCGGCGGCGATCCACTTCTCGTCGCAGCAGACCCGCGGGGCGGGCACGACGTTCGTGTGCGACACCAAAGTCGGACCGCTGACGCTGCACGATCGCATGGAGATCACGGAGTGGACGCCGCCGCGGGCGATGGGCGTCCGCCACACCGGCGCCGTGTCGGGCACGGGACGCTTCACCCTCGACCCGATCGATCGTGACCGTCGCACGCGGTTCACATGGACCGAGGACCTGCGCTTCCCGTGGTGGCTCGGAGGCCCGCTCGGCGAGCTGATCGGCGGCGCAGGGGTGATGCGAGCGATCTGGCGTCGCAACCTGGCCGCGCTCGCCCGCCAGTTCGACCAGCCCACCGCCTGACCGGCGATCGATCCCCCGCGTTCGTGACGCGCTCGTGACGCCGGGCGAAACGCCGCGGCAATCGCTGCGCCGGGCGGGTCGGCACTAGAGGGATGTTCCAGCGGCAGGAGCCGGTCACGCGCCCCGTCATCACCCTCGCGGTCGACGACATCGACAAGACATTCGTGGAGATCGAGAAGCGCGGCGGCACGCGCGTCGGCGAGAAGATGCAGGTCGCCGACATGGGCTACGCCGCGTACTTCACCGACACCGAAGGCAACCTCATGGGACTCTGGCAGAACGCCGGCTAGTGTCGTGAGTCGTTGATTCGTTGGAGATAGCTGGCGAAGGTTGTCGAGGATTTCGTCGGCGGTCTTGCGCCACACGAACGGGCGCGGGTTGGCGTTCCAGTGTTCGACCCAGTTGTTGATGTCGCGGCGGAGCTCGGTGACGGATCGGTGCGTCGCTCGTCGGAGCTTTTTGGTGGTGAGCTCGGAGAACCAGCGCTCGACCTGGTTGAGCCAGGAGCTGTAGGTCGGCGTGTAGTGCAGTGTGAAGCGGCGGTGCCGTTTCAGCCAGCGTTGGATCTCGGGGGCTTTGTGGGTGGAGGCGTTGTCGCAGATCACGTGCACCGCGAGATCATCGGGAACGGTGCGGTCGATGAGGTTCAAAAACGATCGGACTCGACGGCGCGATGCTGATCGGTCATCTGCGTGAGCACCTTGCCCGACGCGACATCCAGCGCGGCGTAGAGGTCCGAGGTGCCGCTGCGCACGTAGGTGTAGGTCCGGCGCGCGGGCGTGCCGGGAAGCATTGGCAGCACCGGCGCTGTCCGATCGAGCGTTTGCACTTGGGTCTTCTCATCAACGCACAACACGACCGCGGCGTCGGGCGGGTTCAGGTAGAGCCCGACGACATCGCGGACCTTGTCGATGAACTGTGGATCGGTGGACAGCTTGAAGTCCTCGATCCGGTGCGGCCTCAACCCGAACGTGCGCCAGATCCGCGACACCGCGGTCTGGTTGAGCCCGACGCGGGCGGCCATCGACCGGGTCGTCCACTGCGTCGACCCCTCCGGCGGGGACTCCTCCAAGGTGGCGACGATGAGCTGCTCGACGACCTCGTCGGTGATCTTGCGCGGCTGACCAGGTCGTGGCTCATCAATCAACCCGTCGAAGCGCTTGTCAGCGAACCGGCTGCGCCACTTGCCGACCGTCACCGGATTGCACTTCAGATCGCGAGCGATGTCCTGGTTCAACGCGCCATCAGCCGCGGCCAACACGATCCGGCACCCAAGAGCCAACGCCTGCCCCGTCGACGGACGTCGAGCCCACCGCTCGAGCGTCTCGCGCTCCTCGGCGCTCAACACGATCTGCGCTGTCGGTCGTCCTCGCTGGCCCATCGGTGCCTCCCATCGTCGCTGACCACAGCGACAACGCGAGACACCACCCGAAAATTCCAGCGAACTACAGACTCACGACACTAGCGAGGTGACGTGGCTCTGTCCTGAGCCACGTCAGGTCACGCCGGGCGGTTCGGGATCGTGAGACGGTAGAGTTCGACGGCGTTGTCCTGGAGCACCCGCTGACGGATCTCGGGCGAGACGTTCGACAGCACGTCGGCGAAGTGCTCCTGTGTTCGCGGATAGAGACACGTCGGATGCGGGACGTCGGTGCACGCCAGGACGTTCCCCACGCCGATCTGCTCGATCATGTGCGCCGGCGCGTACCTCTCGAACCAGAACATCGCGTAGAGGTGGTCGCGGAAGTACTCGGATGGCCGGCGCTGCTGGATCTCGCTGGGGTCGAGTTCGGTGACCATCTCGTCGAGTTGGAACTCGAGCGCTTCGAGAAGGAATGGGATCCAGCCGATCCCGCTCTCGGCCGACACGATCTTCACGTTGGGAAAGCGATCGAAGAGATTGCTCGCACACAGGTTGGCGATGATCCGCATGTTGCTCATCGGCTGCTGGGTGGCGTGGACCGCTTGCCGCCGCTGCTTGCTGAAGTAGCGCCAGAACGGGTCGGGCACTGCGGGAGGCTCGGCGTGCGCCCCGCCACGCTCGGGATCGTCCGCCTCTCTGCGGGCGGCGCGCATCTTCTCCACCTCCGCTCGACGCATTCCCGAACCGATGTGGAAGCTGATCACCGAACGCGTGTCGTTGACGAGATCCCACATGGGCTCGAAGTACGGATGGAGCAGCTCGGGCAAGCCCAGCATCTCAGGCTTGTCCGACAGCGTGAAGCCACGGATCCCCTTGTCGACCAGCCGCTCGATCTCTCGAACGGTGAGGGTCATGTCCCAGACGGGAAGAATCGCCTGCGGAAGAAGCCGCTCGCCGGACTCGGCCTGGATGTCGACGTAGAAGTCGTTGTAGGTCTGGAGGATCGCGGTCCGAATCTCGTCGTCCTCGATCGCGAACACGTGGTTGGAGGCGAACCCGATGCCGTTCGGGTAGACCACCTGCGACCAGATGCCCATCCGGTCCATGAGAGCAAGGCGGTCCTCGACCCGCCACGCTGCGGGGTCGATCGTTTCGAACGGCTGGAGGATGTGCTCACCGAGCACCTTGCCCATCCCCTGCTCGATGGTGTTCCCGCCCAGGCTCGCCCACAGTTCACCATCGAGGAACCACGCTGTCTGACCGTCGACGGTCCGAAGGACCGGCATGCGATCACGGAGTGATGCCGGCGCACGCGACGTCCACAGGTCGGGAGGCTCGGTGAAGTGAGTATCGCAGTCAACGATCCAGAGACCGGCGAACATCTCGTCCATCTGAGCTTCATGGAGATCAACTACGGTCATGATGCGCTCCAGGTTTGTGCCCGGCCCTGAATGTCAAAGCCAAGTGATCAAGCCGATTTATGCTATCGGTGATCATAGATCGCCCACCTGCCAGCGTCAAGGCTCCCCGCGCACCGGCGGCGACGTAATCAACCAGCGGCCTGCACTCGTCAGGTCCCGAGAAGGTGCCCCATCGACGCATCGGCGGCGTCGACGATCTCACACGAGTCGTCGAGTCCGAGCACGTGGGTCAATCGACCGAAGGCGAGGTGTCGAGCTGTGACGAAGGCAAGGTCGAGCACCTCGGCGTCGGTGAAGTGAGCGCGCATCATCGCCCAGAGATCGTCGTCGATGGTCTCGTGGGCGAGCGCGAAGCGTTCGGCGAACTCGACGGCCACGCGCTCACGCTCGTCGAGTCGAGACGAGGTGCCGTGCTGCTCGAGGTCGCGGTACAGCGCATCGTCGAAACCCTCGTTCGCGGCATCCTCGGGACGTGCGGACTGGCAGATCAGACATCCGTTGATGAGCGCGATCCGGTAGCGCACCGCCTCGCGCACGCGGACGGGAAGGATGCTGTCGCGGTAGGCCGCCAGCGCCATGGCCAGCGAAGCCTTGCCGAGTTCCGGGCGAAGCTGGCGGTACATCCGTTCGTGGACGGTGCCAGGACCATCGGCGATCGCGATTCGGGGCACGGTCGTCCTCCTCTGTGATCGAAGAGCATGCTCCGCGGCTTCACCCGCGGCGGCTCGTGTCGGCCAACGCGGGCCAGTCGGTGTGCTGTCGAAACGCGTCCCCGATGTACTCGTCGCCCGGCATCTCCCCTGACCACTGCGACAGCTCGGCAACGGTGGGCCCAATCGAATCGGCGATCGTCCGCATCCGGGCCATGTCGAAGCCATACAGGTTCGCCGCGGTCAAGCCGATCATCTGCGCGACATGCTCGGGAGCGATGTCGCGGAACGTGCATTGCATGGCCAGCCGAGTGTACGGATGCGTTCCTTCCAGATGCGGATAGTCGCTCCCCCACATCATCTGCGATGTGCCCCGAGCCGGGAACATGCAAGCCTCGTCGTGGGACATGAACGACGCACCGACGAAGAAGTTCTTCGTCCAGTACTCGCTCGGCAACTGAGGGAGCGACGCGCGGATCGCCGGATCGAGGCAATTGAGCGCGACGGCGTCGAGATCCCGAACCATCTCCGGGATCCACTGCGCACGCACTTCCGTCAAGACGTACTTGAGCCGCGGAAACCTGTCGAACACCCCACTGAAGAGGAGCTGCCACACTCCCCTGCGCATGATGAAGCTGCGCTCCATCAGCAACATCGCCTTGGTCCCCTGACCGGTCTTGTACCCGTACAGCTCACCCCCGCCGGCATGGGTGTGCAATGGCATGTCGAGTTGAGCGCACACGTCGTACAACGGGTCCAGAGTGCCGTCGTAGTAGCACGGCAGGTCATGCCGCGGCGCCGGGAAGTTGATTCCCTTGAGTCCGGCGCCGTGGGCCCACTTGACCTCTTCGACGGCGGCATCGACATCCGCGATCGGAACATATGCCAGCGCCACCTGCCGTCCGTCGGAGTGCTGGATGAAGTCGGCGATCCAGCGGTTGTAGATCCGGCAGCCGACCGCGTCGTACTGGCGATTCGTCCACGACTCTCGCGGATGCAGGAAACCTTCTGCGACGAGCGGCATCGGCTCACCGTTCTCGTGACCATGAAAGATCACTTCGCCGGCGATTCCCGATTCATCCAGGTCCCGGAGTCGCGCAATGGGGTCCCACGCGCCCTCGATCCCCGAAACGCGCTCCATGGCCGCGACCGTCTTGGGGTCGGGCCGCTGCCCACCGAGGAACGCCGTGATCAACTTGTCGAAGTCCGGCATTCCCGTGGCCTCGTTCCGGCGACTGCGAACCTCCTTCACCTGCTCGTCGAAGAGCGAGAGGTACTTCTTCGGGCAATAGTCGCGATACGCCTCGATGGGTGGACCGACATGACCATCGCAACTGATCACCAGGTATCGCTCATCAGCCTGCAACGCTTACCCCCAACTCGTCATCGGGTCGATCCTCGTGCCGCGCTTCGACGCCGAAGCCGGCACGCGACCGCACATTCCACGTTTGCGCGTCAAAATCTATGATCATGGTACGGTGGATCCGGCCCATCGTCAACACTGCGACAGGGCCGCCAATAGCTCTTCCAGCGTCTGCGGGGAGACTTCCTTGGGCAGAAGCTGAACTGCGACGTGGTCGGCGCCGGCGGCGAGATGGGCGTGGACGCGCGCCACGACGTCGTCGACCGTCCCGTGCGCCACGAGAGCGTCGACGAGTCGATCGCTGAGCGGTCGTCGAACGTCGTCGTCGTCGAAGCCCATTCGGCGCCAGTGCCGCACGTAGTTCTCGTACTGCGCGTAGTTGCCGAGGAAAGCGCGGGCGGCTTCACGAGCGTCCGCCGGATCGTTCATGACGAGGGCCGCCTGGGCGGGCGCGACCAGGCCCTCGGGGACAGCGCTCCGAGCGCGGGCGGAGTGGTCCGGTGTCGACAGGTACGGATGGCAGCCGACGGCACGTTCACTCGCCAACCGCATCATCGCCGGCCCGAGTGCGGCCAGGACGCGACACCCCGCATCGATCCCAAACCCGTCGAGGTCGTCCAGGTAGCGTGACATGCTGGCCAGCGTCGGAGCGCTCGGCTCGCGCCCCTTGGCGGCGAGGAATTCCGGGTGGCTCACGCCGAGACCGAGGAGGAACCGGCCGGGAAAGGTCGACTCGATCTGATCGACCTCAGCAGCGAGCCCGGCGGCCGGCTGCGTCCAGATGTTGGTTACGCCTGTTGCGACGACGAGATCCTTCGTCGCCCCGAGCAACTCGTCGACGACGCCGATGAGCGACGGTCGGATCCCACCCGACACCCACAGCGTTCGAAGACCGAACGCCTCCGTGGTTCTGGCAACGACCCGAGCGTCCGGACCGTGGGCGAGATCGCGATTGGAGATCCACAGACCCACGGGGCCCAGCCGGTCACGCCACGCCGCAGCAGTCATCGCCGACACGTCCGCGGCACGCCCAGCTCTGCGGTGGCCGTCGTCGAGATCCATGCCGTCAACGTCCGTCTTCGATCTGCACGACGATCTTCCCGCATGAGGTCCGGTCAGCGAGCAGGCGGAGCGCCTCGGGAGCGTGCTCGAACGAGGGCTTCGCCGTGACGAGCGGACGGATCGAGCCGTCGGCGTAGAGCCGCAGCAACTCGTCATGACACTGCCGGACGAGGTTCGGAGTGCGGTCCCGATACGGTCCCCAGTGGATCCCGACGACGCTGTAGTTCTTCATCAGCACGTGATTCACGGGCGCTTCGGGCACTCGACCGGACGTGAAGCCCACGGTCACGATCCGGCCCTCCCATGCGACGCACCGGCGACTGCGATCGAACACGTCGCCCCCGACCGGGTCGAAGACGACGTCGGCCCCCCGACCGTCGGTCACCTCGCGAACCACGTCGACGAAGTCCTCGGTCAGGTAGTCGATCACGACGTCGGCACCGAGGCGACGGCAGACATCCGCCTTGCCGGGGCCGCCCGCGGTGGCGATCACGACCGCGCCGGCCGCCAGACCGAGCTGGATGGCAGCTGAGCCGATTCCGCCGGCGCCACCGTGCACCAACAACGTCTCGCCCTTCTGAAGCCGCGCCCGATGGTGGAGTCCGAACCACCCGGTTTGGTAGGTGATCGGCAATGCCGCCGCATCGCTGTCATCGATTGACTCCGGGATCGGGTACACCTCGTCCGGCCGAGCGAGAACGCGAGTCGACAACGCCCCTCGCGGCGAGGTCGGCAACACGATGACTCGTTCGCCCTCACGAACGCCGCTCACGTCGTCCCCGACCGCAACCACTCGACCGCTCGCCTCGAGACCGGGGGTGAACGGCAGCGGGGGCTTCACCTGGTACTGGCCGCGACACAGCAGGACGTCAGGGAAGTTCAGAGCGCACGCCGCAACCTCGATCGCGAGCTCACCCTGGCCGGGCGAAACCGGCTCCACGTCGTCGAGACGCATCACATCCAGCGGTTCTCCAAGTTCGTGCACTCTCCACGCGCGCATGGCTCTCCTCACCGGCGTCGGTTGATGACGCCCGTCGCTCGCCGACCTGCTCTCAATCGGCGCCGTCGTCGACGCGCACCAGAGCGTCGACGGCGACGACCCCGCGGTTTGCGCGGACGATGACTGGATTGAGGTCGACCTCGACGATCCGCGGCAGGGCGGCGACGAGATCTCCCACGTTGCTCATCACGTCGGCAAGCGCGACGTGCGCGGCCTCCCCGAGGTGGCGCAACGTCGGTGTCGCCCGAACGAGCTCCAGAGCGAGCGCGGGAGCGAGCGGTGCGGCCGACACTGTGACCGGCGTGTTTTCGTCGGCGCCGGCGCCGCCTCCGCCGATTGCCACGACCGGTCCGAAGATCGGATCTCGGACGGCTCCGACGAGCACCTCCATCGTCCCGAAGGCCATCTCCTGCACGACGAACCCGTCCAGCGTCGCTCCTGGAGCGGACCGACGAACGTCGTCCAACATCGACTCGGCGGCGGCCATCACCTCCGTCGCGCTAGTGAGGGCGACGCGGACTCCGCCGGCCTTCGCCTTGTGTGGCAGATCTGGTGACACCACCTTCAGCACCGCAGGAAAGCGCGACCAACCACGAAGCAGTTGTTCGAGCGCGTCGAGCGACGCCGACTCCGTGCTCGCGGTGTCGACGAAGGGCGTCCCCACTGCCCGCAGCAGTGCGGCGGACGCCAGCTCGTCGAGGAATCCGGTGCGTCCTCGCATGCTCTCCTTCAACGCTGGCCAGTCGACGTCGGCACGGTGACGAGCAGCCGGCGGCTCGGGGCGGAACCAGTGGGCGATCGTCGAGAACGTCGTGTCCAACGTGCGGAACAAACCGGCGCGTTCGTTGCGCTCGAAGGCCTCGACACCTTCACCCTGGAAGTACTGGCTCATCCAGGCGACAGCCACCGGGACCTCGACGTGACTGGCCTGTTCCGACACGAACTTGGGCCGGGTGACTGCGACCGAGTGATGCAGAGCGATGGCGAACGGAAGCACGATGACCCCGACATCTGGATCGGAAGCGAGCGCCTTGAGGGCGAGACCGAGAGCGTCCCCCATGCCCGCCATGCCGGTGAGGTCGACGGGATTCCCCACGACGGTGTAGTCGGGCAGGAACGGCGCCAGTGCTTCGACGGTCTCCGGAGCCAACGCAGCCAAGGGCACACCGTGACGGTCCGCCGCGTCACAGGTCAGGATCCCGGCACCACCGGAGCTGGTGAGAACCGCGACGGACCGCGCTCGCGGCGCCTCGTGACGAAACTTGGCGAGGAAGGCACTGGCTTCGAGCCCCTCGTCGAGGCTGTCGACCACGAGCACGCCGCGCGCCTGCAGAGCAGCGACGGCGGCTCGAGCGTCGCCGACGGCCGTACCGGTGTGTGATGCGACCGCGGCGGCGCCGGTGCGGGAGCGACCGGCCTTCAGCGCGATCACGGGAACTCCTGCTTCGCGCGCAGCGTCGAGCGCGTCGAGCAACGTGGAGCCACGCTCGAGGGTTTCGAAGTAGAGGAAGATGGCGTCGACCTCGGGTTGCCCCACGAGGTATCCGATGCAGTCACCCACGTCGATGTCGACGGAGTTGCCAGTGGCCACCCAGTACGAGAACGGCACGCCCCGCGTGTGTGCGTGCAGGAGATACGTGCCGATGCCGCCGCTCTGCGACACGATCGCGATGCCGTGACCGCCTGCGATCTGCCGCCCCATCTCGGCCACGCCCGGCCCGAAGTTCATGAGCGCTTTCGTCGCGAAGTTCGACATTCCGAGGCAGTTCGGGCCGAGGATGCGAATGCCGTAGTGGCGAGCGAGCTCGGCCAGACGCCGTTCTCGGACTGCGCCCTCGTGCCCGATCTCCTTGAACCCGGACGAGATCACGACAGCGGTCGGGATCCCGCTCTTCGCCGATTCCTCGACCGCTCGGATCGCCGCGTCGCTGCGCACGACGATGACGGAGCAGTCCACATGCTCACCGATGGCCGTCACCGACGGGTAGCACGGCAGGTCACCGATGACCGAGTACTTGGGATTTACCGGGAAGACTCGTCCCCGGTATCCGGTTCCCACGAGACCGCCGAGCGCTTGACCCCCGACGGAGTCCGGGAGCGGAGACGCCCCGACCACTGCGATCGACGACGGCGAGAACAGCGGGGATAGAGGGTGCCTGGCGCCGCCGTGTTCGTCGACCGCAGGCTGCTTCATCGACGGAGCTCCTTTAGGTGTTCAGGGGGGACGATCGCATGGCGCAGCGTGCCGAGTCTCTCGACCTCGATCTCCACGACGTCCCCCGGAACGAGCCAGTCTGGCCCGCAGCCCTTGCCCGCGAGCATGCGGAGCTCGCCGATGCAGCCGCCGGGAACCGTGCCCGATCCGATGACGTCGCCTGCGACGACACGCGTGCCGCGGCTGGCATAGGCGATCATCTCCGCGAAGCTCCACTGCATGTCACGGAGATTGCCATCGCTGATCGTGGCGCCGTTGACGCGCGCGCGCAGCGCCAGGTCGAAGCTCCGCTCGGTGCGCCGGTCGTCGAGCTCGTCCGGTGTCACGAGATATGGACCGAGCGAGCTGGCCGAGTCCTTGCCCTTCGCCGGCCCGAGTCCGACGCGCATCTCCCGAAGTTGCAGGTCTCGCGCGGAGAAGTCGCAGAACACGCAGTAGCCCGCGATGTGGGCCTCCGCTTCCTCGGGCGTCAGGTTCGCCCCGGGAACACCGACGATCGCAGCGACCTCGAGTTCGTAGTCCCAACATCTCGAGCCTGGCGCGACCGCGACGTCGTCGGCCGGTCCGCACACGCTCTGCGGATTCCCGAAGTAGAACACCGGTGCCTCATACCACTCAGGCTGGGGGTCGCGACCCTGCCCGTTGCGGACGTGCTGCTCAAACGACAGGAAGTCGCGCAGCGACGGCGGCACGGGCACCGGGGCAAGCAGGCGGACCGCGTCCTCGTCGAAAACATCCGCCCCGGAGAGCGCGGCCTCGGCGGCGTGCTGCATCGCCTCGTGGCCCCGGGCAATCAGCCCGACCATCGATGCCCCGGTTCGAGCCGCGTAGATCTGGCCGTCCATGACGACACCGACACGGGCGGCGGCCGCGCCGTCTGGGATGAATGACGCCCAACGCATGATCTCGTCCGTGTACTCAGACGACGCTGGACACGGGCACATCGAGGTGGTAGAGGCGCGCAGCGGTCTCGTACAGAACCTTGCGGACGAAGGAATCGGGAAGACCAGACAGCGTGTCCTCGACCACCGTCTTCGGGTTCGGTGACGACGATGCCGGTCCCGGTGAGAGGCTGGTCGGGTGCGGGTAGTCGGTTTCGAACATCACGTTGTCCGGAAGGAGCTCGTGCATCGCGCGCACCGTCCAGCGCTCGAACCAGAAGCTGCCGTAGACCTGGCGTCGCATGTAGAAGCTCGGTAGCTCCCGGTTCGGATAGGCCCCAGCGGCCCCCGAGTTCAGCCATTGCCAGTCGAGCGCCTCGAGCAGGTACGGAAGCCACCCGAAGCCGCTCTCGACGGAGACGAACTGCAGCATGGGATGCCTGACACAGATGTCGGTCAGCGTGACCTCGGCGATCGCGGCCGCGTTGCTGAGGAATGAAAGCCCGCTCTGCTTCGCGTAGTCGAGGCGTTCCTGCTTTGCGGCCATGATGCCCTTCAGGTCGCTCTCGGAGAAGTTCATGAACCCGACGTGGAAGTTGATGGACAGCTCGAGCTCCTCTGCCAGTGAGAGCAGCGGATCCCACGATTCGTCACGCAGCCTGGGCAGACCGAACTTCTCCGGCGCACTGCTGAAGAGGATTCCCTTGTGTCCCAAGGCCGCGGCACGCCTGACTTCGCCGAGACACGCATCCTGGTCCCAGAACGGAAGCGCCATGATGGGGACCAGCCGACGACGGTCCTCCGACGCGAAGTCGGCGAGGAAGTCGTTGTAGGCCCGGACGATATCGAGCTGCAGTTCGGGATCGCCGAGGGCCATGATCACCGGGCCGTAGAAGCCCAGGAGGTTCGGATACAACACCTGCGCGAACACGCCGTACTCGTCCATACGCTCCAGTCGGGCGCGCGGGTGCCAGGAGCCCGGATCCGCCTCGTCCAGCGTCGGGGGGAACGATGGCGGATGCGCTCGCCAACCTGCGCATGCCCAGTTGGCGACGCCGATCAGGGGGCGGCCTCCGATGTGCCACCGCTCGATGCCCCGCCGTTCGTCGAATGCGACGAACGGCGCTCGGTCTGCCCACTTCCGCCCGATGCGCGACGTCCACAGGTCAGGCGGCTCGGTGATGTGCGAGTCGACATCCACCACGGGGTACTTGTCAGCGAGCACGAAGACCCTCTCTCGAGCAATCTGTGATAATGATCATAAGTGCCTGTCCCGAGCCGGTCAAACGCCGGCGACGTAGCGCCGGAACCGAGCGTCGCTTTCCTCGACGCTTCTGCAGATCTCCGGCAGGACCTCGAATCCGTCGCGGTCGACGATCGCGTCACAGTGCGCGCCGACGTCTTCCGGCGTCAGCGCCTGCGTGTTCGTGTATCCCCTCGTCTGGCCGAGGAAGACTTCGTTGATCGTTCCGCTTCCGACCTCGACGTACTTGCCGGTGAACGCGCACGATTCGTGGGAGAGGAACAGCATCGCGGGCGCGACGCGGTCGATCGTTCGCAAGCCCGTCGGCCCTGCCGGCCCCGCAGAGAAGTACGAACTTGCCGACGTGAACGCGTGCGGCCCGAGCGCGTTCACCTTCACGCCGTGCGGAGCGCCTTCGGCTGCCAGGCAACGGGTGAGCCCGACGCCAGCCGCTTTCGCGGCGCCGTACACCGCCATCCGGGCGTATCCGAACATCGCGCTGGAGACGACGTTGACGATCCGTCCGTAGCCCGCCGCCTTCATGTGCGGCCACACTGCCCGACACATCCAGATCGCTCCCAGGGTGTGGACGCCCACGATGCGACCGACGTCCGATTCCGACATCTCCTCGAACGGCGCCGCCTGGAACACACCTGCGTTGTTGATCAGGACATCGACCCGTCCCCACGCGTCGAGAGCCGTCCGGACGACGGCGCGGGCTGAGTCCGCTTCGGCAACGCTGTTCGTGTCCGCGATCGCCTGGCCTCCGGCATCACGAATCGACTCGACGACCGCCACCGCATCGGCGCGCTGGACGCCGCGCCCGTCGGGACCGACTCCGAGATCGTTCACCACCACTCGCGCCCCGCGCGCGGCGAGCAGCCGTGCGTACAGCTGGCCCAGGCTTGCCGGACCTCCTGCGCCCGTGACGATGACGACACGATCGTCGAAACACATCTCATCCATGGCGGAGCACTCCGTCGAGTCGATCGAGGTCTCCGTCGCCAGCACCGACCGGCATCACCCGGCGATCCCGATCGACTCGGCATACTTCGTGATCGCATCGAGATCCGTCGTGATCCCCACGTGCATGTCGTCCACCAACGGCCACGGGTCGACGACGACCCGATCGAGCCCGGCAGCACCGAACTCCTCCAGTTGGCGTCGATCCGGCTGCGGGCGAACGACGCCGGTGATCTCGTAGTCGTCGGGGTCGAGGCCCTGGTCCTCTCGCATGCGACGGATGTCGCGGACGAACGCTCGGATGGCCCCGAGATCCCACCCTTCCTTCGCGCGACGGGTCTCCTCGGCGAATCGGTCGACCCGGCCGTAGTAGCCAGCACACCGAGCCGCTCGCCGATATCCGGGCCTCGAGTATCCGCCACCGAGGATCCGCGATCGTGTCGGCCCGTCGACGGGCTTCGGTTCGAACCCGATCTCGGGGATCGTGAAGTGCTCCGACCGGTAGGTGGGCCGTGGGTCCGTGAGCAGGGTGCGCATGCAATCGAGCATCTCGTCCGTCAAGGCTCCGCGGGTGGCCCAGTCGACGCCGAAGATCTCGTACTCCTCTCGGAGCCAGCCGATCCCGACGCCAAGGTCGAGCCGGCCGCGAGAGAGCCGATCGAGCGTCGCGAAGGCCTTCGCCGTCAAGACGGGATGACGAGCGGCGAGGAGGTAGATGCCGACCCCCAGACGGATCTTCTCGGTCACCGCAGCGATGTGGGACAGGACGAGGAGCGGATCGAGGAACGGAGAATCAGGATCGAAGGGCTGGGTGTTCGGACCCGCTGGATAGTCGGATTCGATGCGCGTCGGAACGACGATGTGCTCGCCGAGCCAGACCGATTCGAATCCGAGCTGCTCGGCCATTCGTCCCGCCGATGCCATGCACGACGCGTCGAGCGCCACGATGTTGAGACCAATCTGGGGAAGCATCGTTCTCCTTGAGCAGGACGTCCGTCGAGACGCAGACGACTGTGGACGTCTCGACTACGACACCGACGTTCGCGGGCGCGCTCGAAGCAGGACGCCGGGAGCGACGTCGTTCGCGACGTCCGACCCGCGTCGCCGAATGATCCGCCCGTTGACGATGACCGTATCGATGCCCTCTGCGTCGACGGTGATGCGTCGGGCTCCAGCGGGGAGGTCTCGAACCAGGCGGCGCTGTCCATTGCCCACGGTGTCAGGATCGAAGACCACGACGTCGGCGCCATACCCTTCGGCCAACACGCCTCGATCGGCAAACCCGAACAGCGTTGCCGGGTCCTTGGTCAACATACGGACCGCCTGTTCCAGTGTGAGAACGCTCGTGTCGCGAGCCCAGTGGCCGAGGAGCCGCGTGGCGAAGCAGGCGTCGCACAGTTGGCTGACGTGCGCTCCCGCGTCCGACAGGGCGACCTGCGTCACTGGATGCGTGAGCAGAAGCGCGACCTCGTCCTCGTCGTTGTTCAAGAGTTCGAGAGAGAACCGAGCCTTGAGGTTGGACGCGATGGCGAGCTGAAGGAGCGCCTCGGCAGGATGCACTCCCTCGGCAGACGCGTACGCCGTCAGGTGCGTCTGCTCCAGATCGGGCCGCCCTGGCATCGATGCGATGCGCATGCCGTCCCAGATGCGGTGCCAGCGCTCGGAGTCCGTCGCGTCGCGAAAGCGCTGCGCGAACCCGCGGCTGGAGTACGCAGCGATGCGTCCCTCCGGCGTGTTCGCCGCGTACACGTCGGCGAACTCCGCCTCGAGCGTGTGCGCGCGCAAGGCGGCGGGCGCGGTATGCGTCAACGGCATCGGATCGGCGATGTCGAACTCGCTCGTCACCGGGAGACACGACACCTGAGGGGTGATCGGCACCCCACGCGCGTGAGCCGCTTCCGATCGGGCCAACAGTCGCCGGTGACCATCCGCACGTCCCCCCATGCCGGCGGTGAGGCCGGTGAAGGTGATCGTCACCCCCGTTGCTGCGTGGATCTGTTCGAGCTCACCGATGGACAGGTTCGGACCGATGCCGGCCATGAACAAGCCACCCCGCTCGCTGGCGACCCGCGCCAGTGCGATGATCTCCGACAACTCCGCGAGGCGGCTCGGGACGGGAAGACCGCCGGCTCCGATGTGCCCAGGATGCATGGAGGTGGAGAAGCCGACGGCGCCGGCGTGGAGGGCCTCCGCGAGCAGGTCGGCCATCTGCGCCACTTCGGCGCCGGTCGCAGCTCGCCGGGACGCATCCTCTCCCATGACCCACACGCGCAGCGGGCTGTGCGGGACAAGAGCAGCGACGTTGAGCGCTGGGTGAGCGCGCTGGAGCGCCTCGAGGTACTCCGGAAAGGTCTCGAAGCCCCACTCTGCGCCGAGGCCCGCTCGTAGGCATTCGAAGTCCATGCCTTCGACGTTCTCCAGCGTCCGCATGACGAGCTCGCGGTCCTCTCGCCTCGTCGGCGCGAAGCCGAAGCCGCAGTTGCCCATGACGACCGTCGTCACGCCGTGCCATGAGCTCACGCTGAGCATCGGATCCCACATCACCTGCGCATCCAGATGCGTATGGATGTCGATGAAGCCTGGCGCGACCACGAGACCGGTCGCATCGAGCTCTACATCCGCCTGCTCTTCGATCTGGCCGACCGCGACGATGACGCCGTCCTTGACACCGACATCTGCACGTCGCCGTGCCAATCCCGTCCCGTCGACGACGTCGCCTCCCACGATCTTCAGATCCAATCCCATCATCCCCTCCCTGGCCGCCCGCACGGGCGGACGAATTCGGCGATCGCGCGGTGTCGTGCGACGTGTTCGCTGAAGCGTGTCGGTGCGATCAAGCTCCGAGGCTTCGGCAGCCAACACGCCGGCTCGTCGATCGGACGCATCGCCCGCGGGGATCGGCTCGCACGGATGGACTGCTTGCAGAATCGGACCTCAGCCTGACCGTTGAGGTATTACTACTTATCATGATCAGTAATAGCGTGTCAACCGATCGCTCCGGAGTCGCTCGGAGCATCGAGGTTGGGACGGTCGCGACCAATTCCTCTGCGCCGCCTCTCGGAGACTCAGTGATTGACGCTACCGCGAAATCGTGGTAATCGTTATAAGCTGTCGTGGCGGACGGACCGCCGCGACAGACGACCACCGCGGCGCCGGCGATTGGAGGAGGTCACACTCCCGTGAGTCTCGTTGAAACCTCGATCGATGCCGAGCTGGGCGCCGGTGAGATCGTCCTCAACCGACCTGAGAAACTCAATGCCTTCAACCGTGAGCTCGAGAACGATTTCTTCGCCGCGCTCCGACAGCTGTCGTCGGACGAGAGCGTCCGCTGCATCGTCCTGGCTGCGGCGGGCCGTGCCTTCAGCGCCGGCTACGACCTGCACGAGCTCACGGCCGATCGATCTGCCGGCAAGCATCAATCCGGCTACGACGACTGGTACGCGTTTCATCACCGCTTGCGCCGCTGGCGCTCGGTGCGGGAGGCGGACGTGCCGGTCGTCGCGGCCGTTCACGGCTACTGCTTCGGCATCGCCACCCTCTTGGTCACCATGACCGACATCGTGGTGATCGCGACCGATGCGACCTGGGGCGCGGCACAGGTCCGCGGGGGCGGCGGCTACAACGGAGCGACGCTGGCCTACATCGTGGGGCATCGAAAAGCCCGCGAGATCGACTTTCGATCGGCTCGTCTGAGCGGTCGCGAAGCGGTCGACATCGGATGGGCGAACTACGCAGTGCCCGCCGCGGACGTGCTTCCTCGCGCCCGCGAGATCGCACGCGACATCGCGCTGACGCCGCGAGCGACGCTGGTCACGAAGAAGGCGCAGCTGAACCGTCTCATGGATGACCAGGGCTTCACCCGTGCCCTGGACGACGGCGGCCTCGTGCACACGGTGCTGGACTTCACGCCGGGAGTCGACGACATGTACGCGTCCTTGCATGCGGGCGGAGTCAGGCAGACCGTCGCGAAGTGGACGTGAGCGAGCTCGCCGGAGGGCTCAGAAGCGGTTCACGACATCCCGACCGGCGACCGCGACGGCAAGAGCAACACCGATCCCCGTGACCACGCACATCGTGAGCGCGAGCGCCGCCATCTGGGGATACGAGCCGAACGTCCACACGTCGTAGAGCTTGGTGCCCATCACCTGCGTGTCGACGGATCGGACGAGAACGGACGCCGAGAACTCATGGCTCAGGATGACGAACATCAGAGCTCCCGCTCCTGCGATGGCAGGCCGCATGAGAGGAATCACGATCTCGATCTTCGATCGCAGCGTCCCAGCGCCCGACGCGTGGGACGCTTCCTCGTACGCGTGACCGAGCGCAGCGAGGCCACCCAGCTGCATCCTCGTGGTGAAGGGAAGCATAAGCGTCACATAGACGAGGATGACAACCCACGTTGTTCCGTACAGGACGATCGGTGGCTCGATGTAGGTGAAGAGAAATCCTGCGCCGATAACGACGGCAGGAACGCCAAGCGGGATGTTGACGAGCAGGTCAAGGAGAATGCGATGGAGTCGCGATCCCTGACTGTTTCGGATAACGGTGGCCACGACAAAGCCGATCGGTAGAGCGATCGTAACCGCCACGACCACGATCGTCACGCTGTTCCGGATCGCAGAGAGAACGCTGTCGTCGCTGTAGATTGCTCGGAAGTTCGCCAACGTGAACTTTCCGGGCTCGATGTCACCCGTGTAGAAGGGCGACACCGCCACGACGGCGAGAGCGCAGATCGGCAGCACCGCCGCCACGACTCCGAACAGCGCGAGCGCGACGGCCGCGAGCTTCGACGGCCGATCCGTGCGGCGGAGCCCCCGCCCTCCGTGGGTGACGAAGCGGCCTTCGTTCTTGAGGAGCAGCCGCTGGACGAGCACCACCGCCACACCCATGATCAGCAAGGGTGACGCGATCGCCGCGGCCGCGCCGTAGTCGAGCGGCGACTCGGCGGTGAACCGGTACAGCTCCGTCGTCAGCACGCGCACGTTGTTCCTCGTCCCGAGCAGCAACGGCGCGGTGATCTGGCCCAAGCCCAGCAGCAACGCCGTGAACGTTCCGTACACGAGAACAGGACGCAGCAACGGAAGCGTCACGCTCAGGAACGCCCGCCTGGGAGAGGAGCCTCCCGCCTGTGCGGCCTCGATGAGCTCGCCGTGGATGTTGCTCAGTCCGGCGCGAACGAAAAGGTACACGAACGAGGTCAGCGAGAAGCCGGTGACGATGATGATCCACGTCGGTGTGTAGATGTCGATCGGTCCGCTCTCGCCGTCGATGAACGGAAGCGTTCGCAGGAGCGAGTTCAGATAACCCGTCCGCGGCGACAGGAGGATCGCCCAGCCGGTGACCGTTGCGACCGCCGGTGCGATGATCGGCAGCACTGGCGCCACGGCGAGCCACTCGAACCGGCGTGGAAGGCGGGTGCTGAGCCACGCGAGCATGGTGCCGAGGACGAGAGCGATGGCAACCGACCCGAACGCCAGCGCGAACGTGTTGAGCAAGACGCGGTCCGCGTCGCGCATGTCGACCGCGCTGCGATAGCCATGGGCTCCGTCGGACAGCGCGCGCGCCTGCAGCCGAATCAGCGGCGAGAGAACGAGGTACCCGAGGATGGCGATGAGGATCCAGGTACCGCCTCTCGACGCCACGCCGCGCGCTCGATGCCCGAGCGAGGTGGGCATCATCGGAGCACCACTCCGTCGACCGCATGGTCGAACGCCGGAATCCAATCGACGTCGAGCCGTGCCCCGTGCCCGGCGAAGAAGACCGCCCGTTGCGATCGAACGGTCACGGAGACTTCTGCGCCGATCGGCATCGCGGCGGGATCGTCCTCGCTTCGGTCGACGATCGCCCGCAAGGAGCAGCTCTCGCGCCTGAGTTGAAGCTCGATCTGGCGACCGGCGAAGGTGCGGTCGACGATGGTCGCGGCGCCGACGACGAATACGTCGGCGCGCTGGGCATCGCGTCTCGTCACTCCGAGGTCTTCAGGCCTGATCCTCAGGATGATCTCGTCCACATCGCGCGACGATGCCGACCGAAGACCCCGGATCCGCCCGAACGCGCTCTGCCAACCGTCGTCCGTTCTCGAGAGCACGATCCGGTTCTTGTACCCGAGGAAGCCTGCGACGTAGTCACTGGCGGGCCGGTCGAACGCGACCGTTGGCGTGTCCAACTGCTCGATCCGACCATCCCTCATGATCGCGAGGCGATCACCAAGAGCGAGCGCCTCGGCTTGATCGTGCGTGACGTACACGCCGGTGAACCGGAGGCTCTCGTGCAGCTGATGGATCTCGCCCCGGACGAAGTCCCGCAGCCCGGCGTCGAGGTTGCTCAGCGGCTCGTCGAACAGGACGACACCGGGGCGCGCGACGAGCCCGCGCGCCAACGCCACACGTTGCTGCTGACCGCCGCTCAGCTGCCCTGGATAGCGGTCCAGGAGATGGCGGCAATCGACGAGTTCAGCGGCTTGCTCTACCCAACCGTTCTTGAGACCTTCGGCCTTCTTCTGGGCACGCAGCGGATAGGCGATGTTCGCCCGCACGGTCTTGTGGGGCCAAAGCGCATACGACTGGAAGATCATCCCGATGGAGCGCTTCTCCGGAGGGAGGCTGATCGATCGAGCGGCGTCGAACACCGCTCGATCACCGAAGCTGATGCGCCCCGACTCGGGGCGTTCGAAACCCGCGATCGAGCGCAGCATGGTCGTCTTGCCGCAGCCGCTGGGGCCGAGCAGGACGAGCAGCTCACCATCGTGGATTTCGAGGTCGACGTCGTCGAGCGCGACGACTCGTTTCCCCGATTTCTCCACGAACGACTTCGACAAGCCCTGTGTCAATACGCTGGTCAACGATTCACCCTTCCGCGCCGCGCGGTTGCGCTGCCGTCCGCGCGCACTCGGAGCATCCCCGACTCACCTCGAGCACTCCCCCGACGACGACTCTTCCCCCAACGCACACGTATCTCTAACAATGATAGGGCGGGTTGCAACACGTGTCTAGCGAACGTCCAGGCCGGGCGGTCGACCAGCCTCAGAGGTGATCGGGACGTCCAAGACGCCCATGCGCCGCAGTACGTCGACGATCTCCTCGGCGGCCGACTGGGGTGTGGACACCAGGGTATCGATCCGGATCTCGGGCGACTCTGGTTGCTCGTACGGCGAGTCGATGCCAGTGAAGTTGGGAAGCCGGCCCGCGCGGGCCTTCTCATAGAGCCCCTTGGGATCTCGCGCCTCGGCGGTCGCAAGGGGTGTATCGACGAACACCTCACAGAACTGGCCCTCGGGGAGCCGCTCGCGGACGAGTCGCCGTTCGGCACGAAACGGCGAGATGAACGACGCGATCACGACGAGGCCTGCGTCGGCCATGAGAGCGGCGACCTCCGCGACCCGGCGGATGTTCTCGACCCGGTCCGCGTCGGTGAACCCCAGGTCGCGATTGAGCCCGTGCCGAACGTTGTCACCGTCGAGGAGATAGGTGTGGATCCCCATCGAGTGGAGCTGCCGCTCGAGGACGTTGGCGATGGTCGACTTTCCGGCGCCCGAAAGCCCTGTGAACCACACGACCACAGGACAGTGCCCCATGAGAGTGCTGCGTGCTTCCGCCGTGACATCGACGGGCTGCCAGCGGACGTTGTGCGAACGACGCAACGCGAAATGGATGAGCCCTGCGCCGACCGTGTCGTCGCTGAACCTGTCGATGACCACGAAGCCACCCGTGTCGCGGTTCTCCCGATAGGGGTCGAACGCGATGGGGCGATCGGTGGCGATCGTGCAGACTCCGATCTCGTTCAGCCCCAAGGTGCTTCCCGCCATGCGTTCGAGCGTGTTCACGTTCACCTTGTAGCGAGGCTGGCTGACCGCGACGCCGACGGTGGTCGTGCCGATCTTCATCAGATACGAGCGCCCCGGAAGCATCGGCTGCTCATGCATCCAGACGACATGGCCCTCGAACTGGTCGGCGACGCCAGCAGGGCTCTCGTCGTCCGCGAGCACGTCACCCCGACCGACATCGATCTCGTCGGCCAGGACGACGGTGACCGCCTGGCCGGCGGTCGCCTCGGTCCGCAGGGCATCGCCGACGTGGATCTGCTCGATCGAGCTCGCGTGATTCGACGGCAGGATCCGGACACAGTCGCCGACACGGACGGAGCCAGCGGAGATCATCCCGGAGAAGCCGCGAAAGTCGGGATGGGGACGGCTCACCCACTGGATCGCCATGCGAAACGGGCGTCGGCGTGCCTCGTCCTCGACGTCGACGGTCTCGAGGTGGTCGATGAGCGTCGGACCCGCGTACCACGGCGTGTTCTCGCTGCGGCGGACGACGTTGTCGCCGCGCAACGCCGACATCGGGATCGACACGATGTCGGTCACCCCGAGATTCTCGGCAAAGGCGGTGTACTCGGCGACAACGCCGCGGAAGACCTCCTGCGAGTACCCGACCAGATCGAGTTTGTTCACGGCGAGGACGACCTTGTCGATGCCGAGCAGCGACACGATGTACGTGTGCCGCCGAGTCTGTGTGAGAACACCCTTTCGAGCGTCGACGAGGATGACGGCAAGTTCGGCATTCGAGGCGCCGGTCACCATGTTCCGCGTGTACTGCTCGTGGCCGGGCGTGTCGGCCACGATGAACTTTCGGCGCTCGGTGGTGAAGAAGCGGTAGGCGACGTCGATCGTGATCCCCTGCTCCCTCTCGGCGGCCAAGCCGTCGACCACGAGTGCGAGATCGAGGTCGTTCCCCTGGGTGCCGACCCGCCTCGAGTCGGCGGCGAGAGCGGCGAGGTGATCGTCGAAGATGAGGTGGGACTCGTAGAGCAGACGGCCGATCAACGTGCTCTTGCCGTCGTCGACGCTGCCGCATGTGATGAAGCGAAGGAGACCCTTCGCCTCCTGGGCCGCGAGGTATGCGCCCGCGTCCTCGACGACAAGCCCCTCGCGTGCGTGCACCATCAGAAGTAGCCCTCTTGCTTCTTCTTCTCCATCGAGCTGGACGAATCGAAGTCGATGACCCTGCCATGCCGCTCACTGGTCGTCGCGAGGAGCATCTCCTGGATGATCCCGACGAGTGTGTCCGCCTCGCTCTCGACTGCTCCGGTGAGGGGGTAGCAACCGAGGGTGCGAAACCGCACCTTTCTCCGCATCGGCCGCTCGCCCGGCTGCAGGCGCATGCGGTCGTCGTCGACCACGATCAGGGTTCCATCGCGGTCGACCACCGGTCGTTCGTCGGCGAAGTAGAGCGACGCGATCGGGATCTCCTCGATCAGGATGTATTGCCATACGTCGAGTTCGGTCCAGTTGGACAGTGGGAACACACGAATGCTCTCGCCGGGACGATGTCGCACGTTGTACGTCCGCCAGAGCTCCGGGCGCTGACGGCGTGGGTCCCAACGGTGGTGTGCCGAGCGCAACGAGAAGATGCGTTCCTTGGCGCGGGAGCGCTCTTCGTCCCGCCGTGCTCCGCCGAGCGCGACGTCGAACTTCCACTGGTCCAGCGCCTGCTTCAGACCCTGCGTCTTCCACAGTTCCGTGTGCAACGCGGATCCGTGGTCGAAGGGGTTGATGCCACGCTCGAGGCAGTCCGGATTCTGATGCACCAGGAGCTCCATCCCACACGAGGCCGCCATCCGATCGCGCAGCTCGTACATCGCTCGAAACTTCCATGTCGTGTCCACGTGCAGCAGCGGAAAGGGTGGTGTGCCGGGCGAGAAGGCCTTCCGGGCAAGATGCAAGAGGACCGAACTGTCCTTTCCCGCCGAGAACAACATCACCGGGCGTTCGGCCTCGGCGACAGCTTCGAGGATGATGTGGATGGCTTCTGCCTCGAGGCGCTGCAGGTGCGTCAGCCGCTGCATGACTCCACCGACGTCCGAAGCGCCAACACAGTGTCCGCGAGTTCCGGTCGACAGATCAGCAGGTCAGGCAGCCACAGGCTCGGTTGGTTGTATCGCAGCGGTGATCCGTCGAGCCTCGACACGTGCAGACCGGCGGCGGCCGCGACGGCCACCGGCGCCGCGGAATCCCACTCGTATTGTCCGCCCGAATGCGCGTACACCTCCGCGTCGCCCATGACGACCGCCATCGCCTTCGCCCCGGCCGACCCCATCGGCACGAGCTCGGCGCTCAGACGGCGCGCCAGCTCCGTCGCCTCGGCGGCCGGGCGGGTTCGACTGACGACGAGCCGCGGAGCGCCCGCGTGCAACGGCGGGAGAACAGGCGCAGGGACGGTGCCGAACGTGAGACCGCGGGCTGGCAGTGCCACGGCGCCGGCGACGAGTTCGCCATCTGCAACGAACGCGACATGCACCGCCCAGTCGTCACGCGGTGGCTCCGAGAACTCTTGCGTGCCGTCGAGAGGATCGACGATCCACACCCGTCGATGGTCGATACGGCGGTCATCGTCCGCTGCCTCCTCGGACACGATGGCGTCGTCCGGGAACCGCCGGGCGATCCGGGCCACGATCAGGTCGTGGGCGAGCTTGTCTCCTGCCGTCCTGAGCTCCGAACCGCGTCCGCCCGCGGCGCGAAGGTCGACGAGCATCGTGCCCGCGTCGACCGCGATGGCTCGCGCCGCACGCGCCTCGTTCTCGAACATCGATAGCGCTCCTCCACATCGTCCGCCGACCATGCCGACGAACGCCGATCATCGACCGAAGGCTGTGTTGAACTCCTCGATCGCTGCCTCCACCTCGTCAGCGGTCATGGTGCCCAGGTTCGGTCGGAGGTCGTCCGGTGTCGCGCCACCATCGCCGAGATCGATCATGGGAACGAGGCCCTCTCGGCCCTTCTCGACGAATGCCCGCGATCCCTCCATCGTGACGAGGAAGTTGGCGAGCACCTGTGCGGCGTTCGGGTGCTTGGCCCAAGCTGGCTGGGAGACCACGAACGGAGCGGCATAGATCGGGTGGTCCTGAGGCAGCGCGAACTCGATCGGCGCGCCCGTCTCCTCGGCGATGGCGAAGTTGACGGAGGCGTACATCACCGCGGCGATCTCGCCGGCGGTCAACGCCGCGAGCATCGGCGGAGTGGCGGGATAGAAGACCAGATCCTGTTCGGCGAGCTTGCCGAGGAAGTCCTCGCCGCCGACCTCCTTCAGATAGCTCACGAACGGCGCGTACGGTGAACTCGGCTCGACCATCCCGATCCTCCCCTTCAAGGCAGGATCCAACAGGCCCTCGACACCGGTGATGGGCTGGGAGACCTCGCTCGGATTCCACGCCAGGGCGACGGTCGCGAAGCCGTGGATGAAGGCCTTGCCGTCCAGAAGCCGCCACTTCGCGTCGAGTGCGGCGATGTCCGGACCAGCGAAGTCGACCAGGCGTGTGGGATCTTCGCCGAGATTGCGGTTCTCCCACACCGTGTCGTTGTGCATGTAGAGGTCGGCGCCCGCCTGCCCAGACTCCCGCTCGACGTCGAGCTTCGGTTCCGCCTCGACGGACGTGAGTCGAACGAACGTCATGTCGATCTCGGGATACGCCTGCTCGAAGGCCTTCTCGACGGCGGCCAACTGGTCCGGCGTTGCCGATCCGTACAGCGTGACCTCACCCTCGGCATTGGCCGCGTCCACGATCGCCTGCCACTCGGCGTCCGCAGCCATATCGCCGCCAGTGGTGGCCGGCGACTGAGCGGTCGACGTCGGAACAGACGACGAGGGCGCATCCGTCGCGCTCGGACTCGCTGGCGCCGCGGCGGAAGTGGTCGGGGCGTCGCTGTCGGCGTCATCGTCGCCACACCCCGCGATGACGGCGCCCAAGAGGGCGAAGAGCGATGCGACTGAGACAACACGGCCGTGCATGTAGTGACTCCTCGACAGGTCAGGGTGCATCGAGGGCAGGTTCGCAGGGCGTGCTACGGCTCCGGCAGAACCGAAGCCAAGGACACCTCCCCCGGCCCCCAATTCATGGCAATGATATGCCCGGTCTTCGGCACCGTCAAGAGACGCGTTCAGAAGTAGGACCGGTAGCGATCGACGTACGCGCCGAACATCTCGTGCACCGCAGGTGTCGTGAGCCCGTAGTCCTCCAAGCGATAGAAGGTGCTCTCCTGCTTCTCCTGCGGATGCGAACGCTCCCATGCCGCGATCTGATGCGCTGCCTGCTCGCCGAACGGAACACCGCTGAACTCGTAGATCCCACGGGCCACCCGCCCGGCGTCTGCGACCACGTCTCGATAGGCAACGTCGGCGACTCGGCGGCCGTCCGGACCGTCGACGAAGGCGAGAAAGCGCTCCATCGCGACGGTCTGGTTCCGAAGCCACATGTCGCGAGCCGCAGCGCGTGCGACGACCTGACCTCTGATCTCGAGCGCGTTCTCCACCAAACGCAGCAACGACGCGATGCTGGTGGCCGGATCTCGATGGGGCATCACCAAGGTCGCATCGGGAAACGTCTCGATCAAGGCTGGAAGCGCGAGCAGGTGCGCTGGAGCCTTGAGCAGCCACCGCCGCGTCGATCTCGGTTGATGCTGCCACTGCACGAACTGCAGCTGGCGGCGCAGATACTGGTACTCCGGTCGGCGGTCCGCCCCGAGAGCCCACTCCTGGAACTCCGGGACGAAGCGTTCGGGACGCTGGAGCAGGAACGAACGGCGAAGAAGGATCGTCTCCATCTCCGGCTCGTCCACACGAACGGTGTGGAAGCGGAAGACCTTCGTCATCTCCTCGGCAAGAGGCCGGGCGAGCTCGATCCGCGGATCGGGCGCTCCAGGCGCCGAACCCTCGACCGGGAACAGGTGAGCCGCCTGCCAGAACAAGAGCGTGTTCCACCCAGGGTCGCTTCCCAGCAGTCCGAACAGCTTCGACGTACCGGTTCGCTGACGTCCGATGATGATCACCGGCGCATGGATCCTCTCGTCCGCGATCTCCGGATGACGGGCGAAGTACGCCTGCATCCGCAGACGGTCCGTGAGTGCGGTCAGCAGTGCGCTGTGTTCGCGCGCGAGCGCAGATTCACGATCCACGAATGTGGCATGGTTCAACGCGTCGACGAGGCGCTCGAGCGGCTCGATGAACAGGTCGTCACCGAAGTCGTCCAAGCCTGTCGCCTGCGTCGCGGCCTCAAGCAGTTCGTTGCTCGATAGGTCAGACACCGTCTTCCGTTCTCCTCGTATGTCCCTGCAGCATGTTGGGGGAATCGCCGACATGCGCTCGCGCGCGGGTCGCTACCGCCGTCTTGTCGCAAAGTGAGCGCGTCTCCGCGCGATCTCTCGTGCACGGTGCCCGGGGCTCACGACGTTCCAACCGATCGTCGAGCGCAACTCGTCCAGTGAGACTGCACGTGCATCGACACTTGGTTCCCGATCGCACCAGAGCCACCGAACGACGACGACTCCTCGCTGGTAACCGGTGGTATCGAGCCAGTTCGCACAGCCGATGTCATCCGGGCCGACAACGATCCGAGCGGAGCCGTCTGCCTCGATGTGCACGTCCGATCCCATCAAGCTCGTGGACCTGTTGATCAGATCGGGGTTCGAGTACCAGGGACTCGTCAGCCATTGGAGGCACCAGGAGCGAGCGCCCGATGGGCTCGTCGTGATGACCAAAGCCGTTTCGGGTTCGAGCGCGAACGTGCCGTACGAGAACCAGGTATGACGGCTGCCAGCCGACTGCCGGGCAGGCCGGCTGAATCGATTCGGTTCCGTCGGGGCCAAGCGTCGCACGGCGAGGTGACGACGCAGATAGTCACGAGCGAGGTCCAGCGTCTGGTCGAGCGACGCGCAGAACATGGACGGATCGGGCCTGGGCGGTGCTTCTGTCTCGCTACCGACTCGGACGATCTCGAATCGTCCCGGCGTATGCGTGAGCCAATCGTCGAAGTACTCGCGGATCAGCACGTAGCCGGCATCAGGCGGCAGCCGAAGCCAGTTCCCGGCGTGGCGGAACGGGCTGAGGATTACCTCGAACGTTCCATCGTTGTCGATCTGGAGCTGATCTCGTCCCACGTCACCACAGTCCGATCGATCGCCCGCGGGTCCATTCGGGCGATGCGGGTGAACAGAGATGTTGATGTCACGGACGGACGCGATGTTGCCCGTCACCCGATAGGTGAGATGTCCAGCGATCGGTGCGTACCAATAGTCAGCGATCTCTGGCGTTTCCTTGATCTGGCTGAATCGAGGAAACTCGGCGTCGCCGCCTTCGACGCTGGCACGCGTGGCGTCGACGACCAACGAGGCCAACTTGCGGAGGGCCGTGACCTGCTCGAGGTCATCCGCGACGCATTCGACCAGCTCGACGCCCAAACGGTTCAAGCCGTCGCAGAACGCCTGCCAGGCTGCGAGCGGCGTCCGAGCCTCAGTTGTGTTCCCCATGGGCGTCGTCCTGTCCGGCATCGACCGGCCTCGATGCGATCCCCTCGTCCGCGTGGGGCACAGTGGGCTCCGAGCCTTCGACAGCACACTGCGGTCCCCCTCGACCGAACATCATAATCATGATCATTCTATAGCGCCTCCATCGGCTGACGCCATCATGCCTATCGGGATTCACACCGCGCACGAGCCCGCACAATCTGTGGTAATGTTACACCTCGTCTAGATGGACCTCGGTCGACCGTAGGGCGGCGCCGAGACCAGAACCACAGGAGGGGCCAGCTCAATGCTGAAGAGCTTCAGCGGTCGTGTCGCGGTGGTCACGGGGGCAGCCAACGGAATCGGTCTCGCGCTGTCACGCCAGCTCGCCGCGGAGGGGATGCAGGTCGTCCTCGTCGACATCGATCGCGGTGCGCTGGACCAGGCGGTCACATCCATCGGCGGGACGGCGACCGCAGAGGTCGTGAACGTCGCCGACCGCGACGCCGTCGAACGACTTGCCGACCGAACGTTCGAGCGATTCGGCGCCGTGCATCTGCTCTGCAACAACGCGGGCCTGACCTGCAAGGGCCGAATTTGGGACTTCAGCGCCGACGATTGGGACCGGATCCTCGGCGTCAACCTCCGTGCCGTCATCAATGGCGTCGGCGCGTTCTTGCCTCGCATGCTCGGCGAGGACGAAGGACACGTCGTCAACACCGGGTCCGTGGCGTCGATCGTGACGTGGGGCGAAGCGACTCCGTACGCGACGACGAAGAAGGCGGTCCTAGGCCTGTCGGAAGGCCTGTGGCACGAGTTGCGAGCCGTGGGATCGAAGATCGGCGTCAGCGTGCTGATGCCGGCACGAGTCGACACCGCGATCCGTGCGCACTCCCGAGCCTCCGGGATGCCGTGGGTGGTCAACAACGAGGCCGCAGGAGGAGGCATCGGCCAAGCGATCTCACCCGAGGAGGCAGCCGCCGTCGTCATCCAGGCAGTACGCACGGATACCTTCTATGCGTTGACACACCCGACCGCAGAGTGGCTCGACACGTTCCGCGCATACTTCGACTCCGTGCTCGACTTGGCGGCGCCGTCGACGGTACGGCCGGAGATCTTCGCTCGGAGTCCGGAGACGGCATGACCTCATCCCTCGAGAACTGCGAACGGGATCGACACCACTCCGCTCCGGGGATGGGCGCCTGACATGCGCGCCGTGTTCGTGATGTTCAGCAACCCCCGCTCGGCGGCGGACGACGATGCCTACAACGAGTGGTACGAGCAGACGCACATCCCCGCCGTGCTGGAGCTCGACGGTTTCATGCGGGCCACCCGCTGGCGCCTGTCGTCGGCTTGGCCGCCCTCCGGTGCGCTCGGCGACCACCAGTACCTGACGATGTACGAACTCGACACCGACGACGTGCCCGCTGCCCTGGACGGCGTCAAGCGCGCAGTCGCGGCCGGTCGGTTGGGCAACAGCGCGGACGTCCTCGCGCCGGGAGCGAGAAGCGCCGTGTTCGAACAGCTCTCGGTGATCGAGTCTCGTGGCGTCGTGCAGGGTTCCGGCGTCGACCACGACGCAGGAGCGATCAAGGACGCGGCGGACTCGTCTCGACCGACCACAGATTCGTAGGGCGGCCCGCGGTCGGCGGAGCCCCCTCGGCATCCGGAGCACCAGGAACGGACGTCTCAGGTGTCGGGCGACGGGCGAGCGACTCCCGTCGCGATGTCGCGCAGGACCCGTCTGAGCACCTTGCCGCTCGCGGTCTTGGGCAGCTCCTGCACGAAGAACACACGCCTCGGGTACTTGTACGCCGCGAGCCGCGCCCGGCAGTACTCGATGAGGTCGGCCTCTCGGACGGACGAGCCCGAACGCACCGTGACGAACGCATGCACGGTCTCGCCCCGGTACTCGTCGGGAGCCCCGACCACCGCCGCCTCGCGAACGTCGGGGTGGCTGCCCAGCACGCTCTCGACCTCGCGCGGGGCGACCTTGAACCCCGACGCGTTGATGAGATCCTTGATGCGATCGACGACGAAGTACCAGCCCGCGTCGTCGACGAAGCCGACGTCCCCGGTCCGAATCCAGCCGTCGACGAAGGTCTCCTCGGTAACGGTGGGGTTCCGCCAGTACTCGCGCACGACCATCGGGCCTTTGACCCACAGCTCCCCCAGCTGCCCACACGCGACATCGTCCTGGCTGGCCGGGTCGACCACACGGACCGACGCGCCCGGCACCGGACGCCCGACGGACAAGGCGCCGCTCGCCTCGTCGACCGGAGCATCGGCCCGCCACGGCACCGCGTGCGTCGGGCCCGTCGTCTCCGTCATGCCGTACACGTTGTAGATCGGATGTCCCGTCGCCGCTTCCCATCGCCGGGACAAGGTGTCCGGGACGGGCGCTCCCCCGCTGTACGCCTTCGCCAGCGTCGAAAGGTCGTGACGCAGCATCGCCGGATCGTCGAGAAGGGCGCGATACGCAGTCGACGCCATGACCGTGAAGGTGCACTCGGCCCTCTCGATCGCCGCCAGGCACGCGCCGGCGTCGAATCGATGGACCAGGACCATCGTCATCCCGGTGAGCAACGACAGGGCGACACCGGCGGTGAGTCCGGTGATGTGGAACAGCGGTGCCGCGGCGAAGAACACGTCGGTGTGATCGATCGAGGCCAACTGCTGGTACACGCGCGCGCTGTGGATGATGTTCGCGTGCGTGTTGGGCACGCCCTTCGGGGCGCCTGAGGTGCCGGACGTGTAGCCGATCGACGCGACACCGCCACCGCCCGTCGCGCCCGTTTGCGACTGCGCGATGGGCGACGCGTTCAGGACGGCGGCGAGGCGAATCGGTCGCCGCGCAGGTAGCACGGCGACGGTGGGTTCGACCGCGTGCCGAGGCGGGTTCGCCGCGTGCATGTCGTCGAGGTCGGTGACCACGACGTGGCGGACATCCGTGCTGTCGACGACGTCCTTCGCCACGTCTTCGTAGAGATCGGAGAGAGCGAGAAGCGCTCGAGCGCCGGAGTCCACGAGCACGTACGCCAGCTCATCGTGACGGAGCATCGGATTCACGGGCACGGCGACGGCGCCGATCTTCCACGCTGCGAGTTGCCCGACGACGAACTGCGGGTCGTTCTGAAGGTAGAGCGCAAGGCGATCACCGGCTCGCATGCCCTCGGACCGAAGGTCGCCCGCCAACCGGCCAGCGGCGACGTCGACGTCCGCGAAGGAGTACGTCACGCCGTCGACGTCGAGGAAGGGATCGTCCGGTGTCGTCTCCATCCGTGCAGCGAGGAGATCGGTCAGTGTGAGGTCGTCACTCATGTGCATCCGGTCGTCCGGCGTCGACGAACCGACAGACTCCACCGTCATCTCCGGTTCTGCGTTCATGGAATCCTACGAGTTCTCGTTCGAGGTCACCGCGTGTGTTCGGGCCCCGGCGCCGCGCCGTCGGTCACCATCGTTCCTCCCCGCAACAGCGACCCAGGCGGGTCGAGCGCCCACGAGGGAGGTTCGTCCCAGCGGTCGAGGAAGACGACCTCGTCGAGCGGGCGCCTCCTGACCGGGCCGTGACTCCCAGCAGGTCGGCCGAGCGTCACGATCGCGCTGATCGCGACGTCGTCAGGGATCGACAGCTCCTCGCGGAGCTGTGTCTCAGCAGACTCGTGCCAACCCGAGATCGTCCCGCCGTAACCGAGGGCGCGCGCGGCAAGCAGCAGATTCTGGCAGGCCGGGAAGACGGAGCCCCATTCGAACACCGGCGTCATCTGCAGAGAATGCTTCGGCGGAGGATCGAGTCGCATCAGCGCACAGACGAGAACGATGACGGGAATCGTCTCGAAGCTCTCGACGAAGTGCTGCATCGCGCGGCCGGCGCGAGCCTTTCGTGACGTGGGGTCCGATCCGGAGCCAGCCCACCACTGCTCGCCATCGGCCTTGCGCGCCCAGGCACTCCGATACGCGTCGCCGAGCAGCCGGCGCGCGCGACGCGCAGACGCGCTCCGCCCGAGGACCACGAAGCGCGTCGCCTGCCGGTTCCCGGGGTTCGGCGCTCGGGTGGCGGCGAAGAGCATGTCGGCGAGGTCCGCGTCCGGGATGTCGTCGGCGCGATATCGCCGGATCGACCGCGTCGTCGCGATGACGTCGAGGAGTTGGTCGGCAGCCGCATGCCGAGATGTCATAGATTTGATTATAACGTTTATGATAGAAGTACGGCAACGTTTCGAGCGCCTCCAGCACGCTCGGGACCCACGAGCATTCTTCCAAGGAGAGCGGCATGGCGATCCGTGACGAGCGCGAGGGCGACATCGCCGTGATCACGATCGATCGTCCGCATGTGGCGAATGCGCTCGATGCCGACGCGTTCGCACGTCTCGGGGCGGCGTTCGAGCGCGCCGAGGGCGACGCGTCCGTGCGCGTCGTCGTGCTGACCGGAGCGGGAGACAAGGCGTTCTGCGCGGGCCTCGATCTGAAGGCCTTCGGCGAGGCGCATCAGCGTGCGACACGCCGGGGCGACGTGCCCGGCTATGTGCGCGGAAGCGAGATCGTCAAGCGGCGGACCTACCGCAAGCCGGTGATCGCGGCCGTCAACGGGGCGGCCGTTGCCGGCGGCTTCGAGCTCGTATTGGCGTGCGACCTCGTCGTGGCCGCCGATCACGCGTGGTTCGCCTTGCCCGAGGTGAAGCGAGGCCTGATTCCCGGGGGAGGGGGCACCCGGCTCGCACAGCGAATACCGCTGTGCGCCGCGCTCGAACTCACCCTCACCGGCGAGCCCGTTCCAGCCCGACGCGCACTCGAGCTGGGCCTGGTGAACCGCGTCGTCCCAGCGACTGAACTCGAGTCCGAGGTGATGGGCCTCGCGAGACGGATTGCGAGCAACGCCCCGCGAGCGATCGAACTCGTCAAGCGGCTCGTGTACGAGGAGACCACCTTGCACGATGCGGACCAGTGGGCACGCATCGAGCGCGCGGCCGAAGACGTGCTCGGAAGCAACGACGCCTACGAGGGGGCGCGAGCGTTCCTCGAGAAGCGCACTCCGACGTGGAGCGGCACGTGACGCGACCCGTACACGGTTGATCGGACGCGGTTCGTACCGCGTCCGGCCGACCGACGACTTGCCCCGTCAGCGCCCGAGGCTGATATAGAGTCAACATCATCATCATCCTTCCCAATGTGACCTCCCACCGTGGAGTCAGGTTGCGTTCGTCAGCTTGCGTCGGCATCGCGGCCGCGAGGGCAACGCCGCCTCACTCGACCTGAGGCGCCCATGAACGAGAGACGGAGTAGCGCGTTGGCAACGTCAAGGCGGGGCGATCGACCACAGAAGTACGCGAGCCTGCTCGCGAGACAGATCGTCGGCGACATCCTGCAGCGTCAGCTGGAACCGGGCGCGATGCTGCCCCCCGAGCGCGACATGCTTCTGCAGTATGACGTGGGCCGGGGAACGTTGCGCGAGGCGTTGCGCTACCTCGAGCTGCAAGGAGTCCTCAGGATGCGCCCCGGGCCCGGTGGAGGACCGATGGTGTCCCAGCCGGACGCGACGCATCTCGGAGCGACCTTGGCGTTGCTCCTCGCGATCTCCCGAGTCACGTACCGCGACGTCCTCGACACGCGGTTGATGGTGGAGCCGGAGATGGCGGCGCTCGCGGCGCTGAACATCACCCCTGAGCAGCTCGACGAGTTGGCAAAGTGCGCCGAGTCGATGGAACGTGCTCGCGACGACGACCGGGTGTTCCTCTACGAGAACCTTCATTTCCATCACATCCTGGCGGAGGCGTGCGGCAACCGGGTGTTGGGTTTCATCGTCGGTTCGCTGTCGCAGATCGTGGGTGACCAGTACGGCGCCAGGTACGGCACGAGGGAACGCCGGGAGATGGTGCGTGCTCACAACCGCCTGCTCGAGGCGATCCGGGAACACGATGCCGAGGAGGCCCGGCAGGCGATGTGGGATCACATCTCGTCTGGCGTCAACTACATCGAGAAGAAGTTCCCCAACCTCCTCGACCGTCCGCTGACAGCGGACGACATCGACTCCTGAACTGATCCCTGATCGTCCGCCGGGTTAGAGCGTCCAGCCACCGTCGACGACCAACGTCTGGCCGGTGATCAGCGCGGCGGCTGGAGAAAGCAGGAAGATCGCTGGACCGCTGATCTCGCGAACTGACGCCAGGCGCCCCCCGAGACGCATCCGCGACTTCACTTCCTCCTCGAACTCCGGCCGCTCCTCGATCGCTCGCAGCCCCAGTGGAGTGGCCGTCACCGTCGGCGCCAGAGCATTGACCCGAATCCGGCTCGGCGCCCACTCCGCGGCGAGCGTCCGAGTCAGATGGTTCACCGCAGCCTTGGCAGCGGCGTACGGCGCTCGTCCAGGCGCGGCGACGACGCTGGCCTGGCTGGTCACGTTGAGGATGGAGCCGCCCGTTCCTGTGGTGGCCATCGTGCGAGCGGCGAGGACGCACGACCAGTACACGGACTTCAGATTCAACGAGAACAGATCGTCGACCTCGGCCTCCGTGTAGTCGACGGCGGCACGGAGGAGATTCGTACCGACGTTGTTGACCACGGCATCGACGCGTCCGTGGACGGACGCCGTGTGCCGGTACAGCTCCTTCAGCCCATCGAGCGTGGAGACGTCGACCCGGAGCGTCGTGCACCGACCGCCGCGGCGACGCACGTCGGCTTCCAGGGACTCGAGGTCCTCATCGGTTCGGCTGCATCCGACGACGGATGCGCCGGCGTCCGCAGCGGCGACCGCGATGCCGCGGCCGATTCCCCTTCCGGCGCCTGTCACGATCACCGTCATCCCTGCGAGGCTGAACTGATCGGTCGCGGGTGTGTCCTCGGCAGTGGGCGCGTCGCGCATCGCGAGTCTCCAGTGCCCGGGGACCTCGGCCCCCAGGCCTTCGGCATCTCATATCTATGCTAACGATATGTAGGTGAATCCTCACGACGCGTCCATACCGGACGTGGTCCCGCGCGCTTCGCATCCCGGTACGGGACCACCGAACATCGACTCCACCCGCTACTCCACCATTGACGTTCGTCGCGACCAGGGCGTCGTCACCATCACGCTGAACCGGCCCGCGCGTCGAAACGCACTCAACGCCGAGATGTGGGACGAGCTCACCCACGCCGTAGGCGTCGTCCGGCGATCACGGGAGGACCGCTGTGTCGTGTTGACCGGCGCGGCGCCGGCGTTCTGCGCGGGAGCCGACGTGACCACGATGAACGCGGCCGCCGGGACACCGGCTGAGCGCGTCCAGCGCACCAACGACTTCATCCGGCTCTGGCACGAACTTCCACAGCCGACGATCGCCAAGGTCAACGGCGTCGCTGCGGGGGTAGGCGTTAGCATCGCGCTCGGATCGGATCTGACTGTGGCGGCGCGCTCGGCACGATTCGTCATGTCGTTTGCCACGAGAGGGCTGTCGCTCGACGGAGGGGCGTCATGGCTTCTCCCGAGGCAGCTCCCGATGCAGCGCGCGAAGTGGCTCGCGTTGTCGGGCGAGACGATCGACGCGGACACGGCCGCAAGCGTCGGCCTGATCCTGCGGTCCGTTGACGCTGACGTCCTCGACCACGTCGTCGACGAGATGGCTCGTCAGCTCACCGCTGCGGCTCCCCTGGCGCTGAGCCGAACCAAGCGTCTGCTCGACCGCTCGTCGACCTCGACCTTCTCGGATGCGCTCGATGCGGAAGGGGTCTGTCAGATGGCCAACCTGGCCACCGAGGACACCGCCGAGGCCATCCAAGCCTTCCTCGAGAAGCGAACGCCGGTGTTCCACGGACGTTGACGGCACGCGTGCGAACACCACGCCACCGATGGCGGCGCCACGACGCCCGCGCTAGCTGTCGAGCGCTCCGGTGAGCCGCACCCCGGCGCCGCCGTCCACGACGAACGTCTCACCGGTCACGAACGACGCCAGATCGGAGGCGAGGAAGACCGCCATGTTGGCGATGTCGTGCGGCTCGCCGAGCCGGCGCACGGGCAGGTCCGCTCGACCTGAGCGCCGAAGTTCTCGATGAGCACCGAGGAGAAATCGGTGCGGATCAATCCGGGCGCGATACACACGACCCTCGACGGCGCGATCTCGGCCGCGAGTTGTCGAGTGAGGTGGGTCAGCGCCGCCTTGTCAGGTTGTAGACGCCGATTCCCGGCTCGGCGCGCAGACCCCGGGACGACGAGATGTTGACGATGACGCCGGGGTGGTCGGCGAACCCCTGGCGGTGCGCTTCGCGCGCCACAGCAACGGCCCACGCAGGTTCACCGCGAACGTCTTGTCGAACTGAGACATGTCGACGTCGAGCGTGGGGGCCATAGTGCGGATTCGTGGCGGCGTTGTTGAGGAGGATGTCGAGCCGGCCGAAACGCTCGATGGTCGCCGCAACGCATGCCTCGGCGGCGTCGGCGTGCCCGGCGTTGGCGGCGAAGACCGCTGTGTCTCCGCCGATCTCGGCTGCCGCTGCCTCGAGCTGCTCGATCTTGCGCGAGCTCAGCATGACGGACGCTCCCGCGCCGGCGAGCCGAGCAGCGATGGCCTTGCCGATCCCTTTCGACGCTCCGGTGACGATCGCGACCTTGCCCTCGAGTGACACCAGCATGGCGCTGGACGCTACCCATCAAGGCCGCCTGCCGACGTGCCGGACGACAGCCGACGGGCGCGCCGGCACGCGTCGAGCGTCTCAGGCTCGGATCGAGCAGCCGTCTCTCACCGCTCGGTAGACTGCGGGCGGTGCTCACCACCCTTCAACGCGGGTTGCATGTCATCGAGGCGCTCGCGGATGGACCGCTGACGGTTCGGCTGATCTCGGAGCGCGTCGGGCTTCCGCGCCAGAACGTCTACCGAATCGCCGTGACGCTCGTGGAGGCTGGCCGGGTCACGCCCCACGCGCAGGGCGGCGCCTATTCGTTGACACGTCGAGCCTGGTCGATCGCCAACCGTTCGCTTGGACGCCGGCGACCTGCGCGAGAGGTGGGCTGATCGACCGCGGCGGCGAAGAACCGGTCGGCTATCTCGTGGTCCAACAGCCGGTCGCGGTTTTTGGTGAACGTCGAGGCGTCGAAGGCACGGTCGTCGATGGCCAGCCCGAGGAACCACTTGAACAGCAAGTCGTAGTTGAGCCGCTCACAGAACTGGCGCTCGGAACGGATCGAGTACAACGCCATCAACACGGTCGCCTTCAACAGCTGCTCGGGCGGCACCGACGGCCGGCCACCAGCGGCATACATCGCATCGAACTCGTCGTCGAGATCGGCGAGGACGACATCGACCACCCGGCGGATACGCCGGATCGGATGATCAGCCGGGATCAGATCCTCCGGGCTCAACGACGACAACATCGCCAACTGGCGAACCTGCTTGCCACGCATGACCGACAGTCTTTTCGATCCACGGGCGAAACGCCGCGGCAATCGCTGCGCCGGGCGGGTCGGCACTAGCGTCGGCGCCCGTGCGCGTGCTGATGATCTCGTGGGAGTACCCACCGCTCGTCGTGGGCGGCATCGCCGCGCACGTCGACGGGCTGTCGCGAGCGATGGCCGCGGCCGGCCACGAGGTCGTCGTGTTCAGCCTGCACCATCACGACGCTCCCGACGACGCCGTGGTCGAGGGGGTGCGGGTGCTGCGCGCCCGGACGGACCTGCCCTGGCTTCCCGACGACAACCTCGTGGCCCGCATGTCCTCCGCGAACCATCAGTTGACGCAGCTCGCGGGGCAGCTGGGCGACTGGCGGCCCGACGTCGTGCACGCCCACGACTGGCTGGTGGCCTGGACGGGAGACACGCTGCGAGCGCTGTGGGACGTGCCGCTGGTCGCCACGATCCACGCCACCGAACGCGGTCGCCACGGCGGGCACGTGCCGCCGGGCACGCCGGCCGCGATCAACGCCGTGGAATGGTGGCTCACGTATCAGGCCCGCGAGGTCATCTGCTGCTCGCGGTTCATGACGCGGGAGGTGATCGACGGGTTCGAGCTGCCGCCCGAGAAGGTCCACCTCGTCCCGAACGGCGTCGACCCATCGCAGTGGGCGCCGGCAGCCGGCTCGTCGATCGCCCGCGAGCCGCTCGTGCTGTCGTGGGGGCGCGTCCAGTACGAGAAGGGCTTCCAGGTGCTCGCTCGGGCGATCGGCTCGCTGCGCCACCGGGTGCCGGGCATCCGCTGCGAGATCGCCGGCCGCGGCAGCTACCTCGCCGAACTCCAGACGCAGATCGACGTCGAAGGCGTCAGCGACCTGGTCCAGCTCGCCGGCTTCGTCTCCGACGCCGACCTGCGCGCCAAGCTGCACCGCGCCGGGTGCGTCGTGATTCCCTCGCTCTACGAGCCGTTCGGCATCGTGGCTCTGGAGGCGATGGCCGCGGGGGCGCCGACCGTCGTCGCCCGCACCGGCGGGCTGGCCGAGATCGTCGACGGCACCGGCGCAGGGCTGGTGTTCGAGCCGGGCAACCACCGCCAGCTCGCAGCGTGCATCGAGACCGTGCTCACCCGACCCGGCGAGGCGGCCGCGCTCCAGGACAACGCCGCGCGGCTGGTCGCCGACAAGTACACCTGGGACGCGATCGCGCACGCCACCGTCGACGTGTACGAGCAGGCCGTCGAGCCGTCGCGCGTCTGACAGCAGCCGCGCCAGCCCGGGTGATGCCGTCCCCCGAGCGGCGCGCCAGGCCGTCGTCGGCCGTTCATCCGGCTCCGGTAGGGTCGGCCCATGCGTGCTCCCCGACGCTTCCTCGTCGACCCTGTGGTGCCCGCCGAGCTGGCCCCCTTGTTGCGGCTGGCCGACAACCTGCACTGGACGTGGGACCGCAGCTTGGCGGCGATCTTCGAACGTCTCGATCCGGCGGCGTGGGACGAGATGGGGCGCGATCCTCACCGGCTCGTCGCCGCCATCGACCCCGAGCGGTGGGCGCAGCTCGCCCGTGACACCGATCTGGTGCACGCCGTCCACGACGCCGACGCACGCCTCACCGAAGCGCTCACCAGCCCCCGCTGGTTCCAAGAGCGCTCCGCCAGCCCCCTCGGCGGCGTGGCCTACTTCTCCCCCGAGTTCGGCATCAGCGAGACCCTTCCGCAGTACTCCGGCGGCCTCGGCGTGCTCGCCGGCGACCACCTGAAGGCCGCCTCCGACCTCGGGGTGCCCCTCGTGGGGGTCGGCCTGCTGTACGCCGAGGGGTACTTCCGCCAAGCGCTCGACGCCGACGGCTGGCAGCAGGAGCGCTTTCCCCGCCTCGAGCCGTCGACGCTCGCGCTGACCCGCACCGACGTCACCGTCGAGGTCGAGCTCGGCGCGGAGACCGCCCGGTGCGCGATCTGGCGCGCCGACGTCGGGCGGATCCCCCTCTACCTGCTCGACACGGCCGTCGAGGGCAACACGCCCGAGACCGCGGCCGTCACCGATCGGCTCTACGGCGGCGACACCGAGCACCGGCTCCGTCAAGAGATCGTGCTCGGTGTGGGCGGCGTGCGCGCGCTGCGTGCGCTCGGCCATGCGCCCGACGTCTTCCACACCAACGAGGGCCATGCCGGCTTCCTCGCCCTCGAACGCATCCGCGAGCTGGTCGCCACGGGCCTGACGTTCGACGAGGCGCTCGAGGCCAGCCGCGCCGGCGGCGTGTTCACCACGCACACGCCGGTGCCGGCAGGGATCGACCGCTTCGCCCCCGAGCTGATGCAGAAGTACTTCACCGCGACCGCGGCGCGCCTCGGCATCACGTTCGAACGCTTGATGGCGCTCGGCCAGCGCGACGACGAGCCGGACGGCAAGTTCAACATGGCGGTGATGGGCTTGCGGCTGGCAGCGCGCTCGAACGGTGTCGCCCAGCTGCACGGCGCGGTGAGCAGGAAGATGTTCGCCGGCCTGTGGCCCACCGTGCCGGTCGACGAGGTGCCGATCGGCGCGATCACGAACGGCGTCCACGCCCGCACGTGGGTGGCCGACAGCATCGACGCCCTTCTCACCGAGCACGTCCATCCCGTCTGGGACGGCGCCGACGGGGCGACGTGGAACGGCGCGCTGGGGGTGCCGGCGAAGGACGTCTGGGCGGCGCGCAGCGCCGGCCGCGCGGAGCTCGTCGCGTTCGTCCGCGAGCGGCTCGGCGACGACGTGCTCCAACCCGACGCGCTGACGATCGGTTTCGCCCGCCGCTTCGCGACGTACAAGCGGGCGACGCTGCTGCTGTCCCAGCGCGAGCGGCTGATCGAACTGCTGACCGACGAGGAGCGTCCACTCCAGTTCGTGTTCGCCGGCAAGGCGCACCCCGCGGACCATCCCGGCAAGGAGATGATCCAGGCGATCGAGCGCTTCGCTCGGGACGCGAGCGTGCGTCACCAGTTCGTGTTCCTCCCCGACTACGACATGGCCGTCGCACGGGCGATGTACCACGGGTGTGACGTCTGGCTCAACAACCCGCGGCGGCCGCTCGAAGCGTGCGGCACCAGCGGGATGAAGGCCGCGCTCAACGGCAGCCTGAACTGCAGCGTGCGCGACGGCTGGTGGGACGAATGGCACGAGGGCGGTCACGGCTGGACGATTCCGAGCGCCGACGACGACCCGGACCTCGCCCGGCGCGACAGCCGCGAGGCGACGAGCCTCTTCGGCTTGCTGGAGCGCGAGATCGTGCCGCTGTTCTACCGGCGCGACCCCGACGGCATCCCGCACGGCTGGATCGAGCGCGTCCGCAACGGCTGGGCGGTGCTCGGACCGAAGGTCACCGCGTCACGCATGGTGCGCGACTACGTCACCGAGCTCTACGAGCCCGCGGCGGCCGCGTCCCGCCACCTGCTGTCGTCGGGCGCACGCCCGGCACGCGAGCTGGCGGCGTGGAAGCGCCGGGTGATCGCCGCCTGGCCGGGCGTGAAGCTGGTCGAGATGGTCGTCGACGCGAACCCGGGCCGCCTCGGCGAGCAGCGCACGGTGCGCGTCGTCGCCGACCTGGCGGGCCTCAGCCCCAGCGACGTGCGCGTCGAGGCGATCCACGGCGTCGTCACCTCGGCCGGCGACCTGACGCCCGGCGCGATCCACACGCCGCTGTCCCCGGCGGAGCCGGGGTCGTTCACCGGGTCGATCACGATCAACCGGGCCGGCGCCTACGGCGTCAACGCCCGCATCGTGCCCACGCACCCGGACCTGGCGAGCGTGATCGAGCTCGGCCGGGTGGTGTGGGCCGGTTGAACGACGACGAAACGGCGCAGATCGACGCTGAACGGCGCGGCGGCGACTCAGCCGCCGATGCCCTCGAGCATCTCGTCGGCGGCTGACCACGGGTCGACCGCACCGGCGGCGACGCTGTCTTGGAGCTGCTCCCAGCGTGCGCCGGAGCACAGCTCGCGGGCGCGGATCTCGATGCGCCGGGCGACGATCTCGGCCAGCTCGTGCCGCAGACGGGCCGCGCGGCGTCGAGCCAGCTCGCCGCTGACCTCGATCGCAGCCCGGTGACCTTCCACGGCCTTCCAGACGTCGTCGACGCCTTCGCCGGTGCTGGCGACGGCGGTGACGACCGGTGGGCGCCACCCGCCCGGCGGCAGGTCGCTCAAGTCGAGCATCGCTTCGAGGTCGCGCCGGGTGGCGTCGACGCCCGGCCGGTCGGCCTTGTTGATCACGAACACGTCGGCGATCTCGGTGAGCCCCGCCTTGTTGGCCTGCACCGCGTCACCCCAACCGGGGTTGACGACGACGATCGTCGTGTCCGCCTTGCCGGCGATCTCGACCTCGACCTGCCCGACCCCGACGGTCTCGATCAGGATCGTGTCCTGCCCCACGGCGTCGAGCGCGCGCACGACCTCGGGCGCGGCCAGCGCCAGGCCGCCGAGGTGGCCGCGCGTGGCCATCGATCTGATGAACACCCCGGGGTCGGTGGCATGGGTCTGCATGCGCACCCGATCGCCGAGGATCGCGCCGCCAGTGAACGGCGACGACGGGTCGATCGCCAGCACTGCGACCTGGCGACCCATGCCGCGCAACACGCCGATCAACGCGCTGGTCAGCGTGCTCTTGCCGGCCCCGGGGGCGCCGGTGATGCCGACGGTGTAGGCGTCGCCGCCCATCGCCGCCACGAGGCGGCCGATCTCGCGCGCCTCGGGACCACCGCGCTCGATGAGGCTGATCAGCCGGGCCAGCGCGCCACGGTCACCGGCGCGGGCGCGGGCGAAAAGGGCCTCGGGAGCCGATTGCGCCGTCACTCGACTGCGATCACTTCGGTCACACCGTCGATGCGGTCGCGCATGATCCGCTCGATGCCGGCCTTCAGCGTCTGCGTGCTCGCCGGGCACGTGCCGCACGCGCCCACCAGCGTGACGGTGACGACCCCGCTCTCTTCGTCGACGTCACGCAGGATGATGTCGCCCCCATCGGCCTGGAGTGCCGGGCGGATGACTTCGATGGTCTCTTCGACCTGCGTGCGCATCGTCGGTGTCGGTTCCTCGTCTCGGGAGCTCGCGGGGTATCGCGCGGCAGAAAGACTCTGCCCTGATCGCTCGAAGGATTCAAACCCGGGCCGACGGGGATCTGTTCCCCCGCCGTACGATGGCCACCCGTGCCGTTCGCTCCCCGCCGCCGCTTCCACGCCGTCACGTGCGCCATCGCGGTGGGCGCGGCAGCGCTGCTGGCCGCGTGCGGCGACGACGACGGGAGCGACGAGGCGACGACGACGCAGCGCTCGGAACCGGCCGCCACGATCGACACGACCCCCGACACGGCTGCCGACACCGTGATCGACACCGGGATCGGCAAGGCGGTCGACACCACCGTCACCGGCGCCACGACCCCGTCGACGACGCCCCCGGAGACGACGAGCGCCCCTCCGACCTCCGCGGACACGAGCGGGAGCGTGGTGATCAACGTCACAGTGGGTGTCGACTCGGCCCCCGACCGCATCGAGCAGGTGCCGCTCGGATCCGCCGTCGAGTTGACCATCACCAACCCCGGCGCCGACGACGAGTTCCACCTGCACGACTACGACCTCGGCGACGACGCGGTCGTCCCAGCGGGGCAGCCGGCGACGTTCCGCTT
>CAZGUH010000009.1:79916-105535 GCA_964529005.1 uncultured Ilumatobacteraceae bacterium
ACGACCTCGGCGACGACGCGGTCGTCCCAGCGGGGCAGCCGGCGACGTTCCGCTTCACCGCCGACCGCGCCGGCGAGTTCGCGCTCGAGAGCCACGTCACCGAGGACGTCTACGTCGTGCTGCGCGTGTCGTGAACGGGCTGGCCGGCGCCGTTCTCGCCCATCAGGGAGGGTGGGACGAGTTCCTGCTGGTGGCGGCGCCGATCGCGGTCATCGTCGCGTTGCTCGCGGTCGCCAAGCGCCGCGTCACACGGGGCGAGGACGAGCCGAGCTGACCTGCCGACCGATGTCGGCTCCGAGGGCGCTCAAGCGGCCGACGAGATCGTCGTAGCCGCGGTCGACGTGGTGCACGCCGGACACCACAGTCTCTCCCTCGGCGGCGAGTCCGGCGACGACCAGCGCCGCCCCGGCGCGAATGTCAGGGGCTCGGACGGGCGCGCCGGACAGGCGCGGCACCCCGCGGACCACCGCGTGATGCCCGTCGGTGCGGATGTCGGCGCCGAGGCGCACCAGCTCTTCGACGTAGCGGAAGCGGCCGGGGTAGAGGTTCTCGGTCACGATGCCGACGCCGTCGGCGACCGACAGCATCGTGACGACCAGCGGTTTGTAGTCGGTGGCGATGCCGGGGTACGGCAACGTGGCGACGTCGATCGACCGCAGGCGCTCGGGCGCGTAGGCGACGATGCCGCCGTCGTCGGGGATCGTCGTCAACCCCATGTCGCCGAACCGGCGCAGCAGCATGGCCATGTGGGCCGCACGGGCGTTGCGCAGATGGATCTCGCCGCCGCAGACCGCCACCGCTGCGAGGTAGGTGGCCGCTTGGATGCGGTCGGGCACCACCGAATGCGTCACCGGCCGCAGCGAACCGCGTTCGACGCCGTGGACCACGAGCGTCGGCGTGCCGATGCCCTCGATGTCGGCGCCCATCGCCACGAGGAAGTCGCAGAGGTCGGCGATCTCCGGTTCGCGGGCGGCGTTCTGGATGACGGTCGTGCCCTTGGCGAACACCGCCGCAGTGAGAATGTTCTCGGTGGCGCCGACGCTGGGGAAGTCGAACACGACGTCGGCGCCGTGCAGCTGATCGGCGTGCGCTTCGACGTATCCGTGGCGCAGCTCGAACGTCGCTCCCATCGCCTCCAGGCCACGCAGGTGCATGTCGATCGGGCGCGAGCCGAAGTCGTCGCCGCCCGGCATCGACAGCAGCACCGCGCCGCAGCGCGTGAGCAACGGCCCGAGCACGTTGATGCTGGCGCGGATGCGCTCGACGAGTTCGTACGGGGCGACCGGGCGGAGATCGCCGGCGTTCGTGAGCAAGAGGCCATCGGAGCGCTCCGGATGGCGCTCGGCGACGACGCCGATCGCGGCGAGCAGCTCGGCCATGATGTCGACGTCGGCGATCGCCGGCACGTTCGTGATCTCGTGAACGCCATCGGTCAGCAACGTGGCCGCCATGAGCTTGAGCACGCTGTTCTTCGCCCCAGGGATCTGGACCTCCCCCGACAGCGGCCCGCTGCGGCGCACGACGATCTGCTCCTGGGGCTGATCCATGGTCGATCAGTATGCTCGCTCGGTGTCCGGTCGGGGGTCCACTGTCGTGCGCCGCTGGCCCGACGAGCCGACCGTCCGGGCGCAGATCGAGCTCCCCCGCGACGATCTCGTGGCCGAGGACGTCGGCGATCAGCCCGGCGTGTACGTGCAGCGCGAAGGGCCGTTCGCCCGGTACGAGCGCACGGTGACGGTCGACGGCGGTCACGTCGTCGAGCGCACCCGCTATCGCCTGTCGCTGCCGTGGTTCGGCTGGCTGTTCGCGCCGCTCGTGCGCGCCGCCGTCGCCCGGCGCGGCCGCAATCCGGCCACCGACGGGGACACCGGGGGCCAGCCGTTCTGGGCCCCGCCCGATCGGTTGACGCACCGGCAGATCTCCGTGCTCGGGCTGCTCGCCGCGGCCTCGATGAGTTCGGCGTTCGTCAACACGCTGTTCACCCAGACGGTGACGTTCGCGGCCGACGACTTCGGGGTCGGCAAATGGGGTCAGGGCATCGCCGGCACGATCGTGCGCGCTGGGATCGTGCTGGCGCTACCGATCGCGGTGCTCGCCGACCGCATCGGCCGGCGGCGGATGATCGTCTTCGCCGCCTGGTTCTCCCCGCTGTGCAGCGCGCTGGGGGCCGTCGCCCCGAACTTCTCGATCCTCGTCGCCACGCAAGCGGTCGGCCGGCCGGTCGGGCTCGCGCTCGATCTGCTCGTCGCCGTCGTGGCGGCCGAGGAGATGCCCCGCAACAGTCGCGCCTACGCCGTCAGCGTGCTGGCGATGGCGAGCGGCCTCGGCGCCGGGATCGCCGTGTCGGCACTGCCGCTCGCCGACCGAGCGGTGTGGGGGTGGCGGCTCGTCTACGTCGTCGCGCTCGTGTGGCTGCTGGTCGCCGTCGACCTCGCTCGCCGCTTGCCGGAGACCCGGCGGTTCGAGGCGCCCCACCGCATCGCGCCGCCGCTCGACATGCGCCGCTTCGGCATCCTGGCCGCGGTGGCGTTCTTCGGGAACTTCTTCGTCGCCCCCGCCTCGTTCTTCCAGAACAACTACCTCGACGAGGTTCGTGGCTACTCCGCCTCGCGCATCGCGCTGTTCACGCTGTGCACCGCGACCCCCGCGGGCATCGGGCTGATCGTCGGAGGCCGGCTCGCCGACATCCGCGGGCGGCGGGCGCTGGTCGTGATCGTGTTGCCGATCGCGACCGCATCCGCGGTGATCTCGTACGGGGTCGCCGGCGCCCCGATGTGGCTCGCCGCGTTCGGCTACGCCACGCTGGGCGGGGTGATGTTCCCGGCGCTGGCGGTCTATCGCGCCGAACTGTTCCCGACCGGCAACCGCGGCCGCGCCGCAGGTTTCCTCACCGCGTCGGCCCTGATCGGCGGCAGCGTCGGGCTGCCGCTCGGCGGGTACATGCTCGACCACGGGTGGAGCCACGTGCGGGTGTTCTCGCTGTTCGCGATCGCCTCGGCGATCGTCGCCGCGATCGTGTTCACCACGTATCCGGAGACCGCGCACCGGGCGCTGGAGGACCTCAACCCCGAAGACCTCGCACCCACGTAGCGACGATGCCGGCGACACGCCCGTCGGCGCCCTTCAGCTCGTGGCGGCCACCGTAGATCCACTCGTGCGTCACCGGGCCAGGGATCGTCGCCGTCGCGGCGAGCAGCTCGTCGGGCGTCCCGAAGGGGTCGCGCGTCCCGTGTACGAACAGGCAGGGCACGTCGAGGCGCGGCAGGTGCTCGACGCGCAGCGCGTCCGGCTTGCCCGGCGGATGCAAGGGATACGACACCAGCACCAGCCCGGCGGCGGGAAGGCCGTCGGCGACGGCCATCGAACACATGCGGCCGCCCATCGAGCGCCCGCCGAGCACGACCGAAACCGGTTTGGCGCGCGTGCGGGCGGCCACCTCCGCGGCGTGCGCGCGCACCGACTCGATCAGCACCGGGGCGCGGTCGGGCGCCTTGCGGCCGGCGATGCGGTACGGGAAGTCGGCTCGTTCGCACGGCAGCGGCGTGACCGCGCGCTCGATCGCGACCAGCGTGGAATGGGTGCGGTCGGATCCCGCGCCGGGGAACAGCAGGAGGGCTTTGGGCCGCGCCATCAGTCTTGCCTCGACGTGAGGATCCTGCGGGCTTCCGACAGGTTGAGGATCTCCTTGCTCGCCGCGGCCTCGTCGCCGCCGTGATCGGGGTGGACGTCGCGCAGGCGCGCCCGGAACCGCGACTGCACCTGGCGGCGGGTCGGTTGCGTGGTGCCCGGCGGGAAGCCGAGCACGTCCATCGCCCATGCTCGCGGATCGGCGAGCGCCGACAGCGAGGACGCGGTCGATCCGGCGAGGTGGGCGACGAACGACGCGCCGATCGGGCCGCGCCAGCGCATCGCCTTGTGCAGCACACCGGCGAGCGCGTGGCGCGACTGCGGCTCGAGGCGCTCGACCGCGTACACGGCGCCGAGCACCTGGGCGAGGGCCGAGCCGTGGGAATGGAACTCGAAGCGCATGTCATCGCCCTCGCCGGTCATGCGGTGGACGCTGCGTGCGAGGCCGTGCCGATCGACCTGGAAGCGGTGGCGCAGCCGCGGCTGCACGACGCGGTCGCCGCGCTCGACCTCGTTCACCAACCGGTGCACGTCCGACAGCAGATCTTCCTCGACCCCCTCGAGATGCGCGGCGACGACCGCGCCGAGCAGCAGACCGCCGAAGCCGGGCGGCGGCTCGGCTGGAAGGACCAGGTGGCCGAGCGCCACGCGCCGCGTCGGGGTCATCGGCCGCGAGTGCCAGACCTCCAGCTCGGCGAGCAGCATCGCAGGCGCGGTCAGACCAGCGGCGCGAGCAGTTCGCGCAACTGCTTCGCGGCGGCCTCCACCGCATCGGTGTCGAGGTCGTCCTGACCGACGACCGCGTCGGAGATCGACTGGGCGAGCTCCCACGCCCGCCGCCACAGCGGCCCGGCGACGCCGACCGGCGGGCGGTCCGGATCCGTCCCGTCGAGCACCGCGTGGAGCCGCTCGAGGCCCTCCTCGTCGAGCGCGTCGCGCTGCACGCGCGTGCTGGCGAGGAACAGCTCCGAGACCATGTCGTACGGCGGCGGCTGCGGGCTGGCGTCCTCGGCGGCCGGCGACGTGTCGAGGCGCTCCACCTCGTCGAGCAGCTCGTCGACGAGCTCCTCGGCCTCGGTCGGCACGAGCAGCACACCGCCGTCCCACTGGTGCGGGATGTGCGCGATCAGCAGCGCGTTGGCGATCGCGGCGCGCTCGATCGTGCTCCAGTCGGCGAGGTCGTACTCGGTGGTCGGCGCGGTGTCGTCGAACGGCTCCGGGTCGGGGAGCTCGACGATGTCACCGCCGCGCCCCGGGGATTCCGGCGCTCCGCCGTCCGCCTCCCCGCTGTCGATCCCGAGGCGCGCTTCGAGCACGACGAACATCTCGTCGACCTGCGCCTCGACCGCTTCGGGCACCACCAGCTCGTCCCCGTCCCACGCGTGTGGGACCTCCGCCTCGGCAAGCTCGGCCGCGACCTCGGCGCGCTGGTCGTGTGTCCACGCCCCGAGGTCGTAGTAGACGCTGGTCGCGTCAGGGTCGTCTGGGTCCCAATCGGTCACGGCGGCGACGCTACCTGCCCACCCGTGATCAGTCAGCCCACGACGCGGTCGAGGAAGCGACCGATGCGCGCGTACTCGTCGCGCTGGTTCTCGCGCCGGCGAAAGCCGTGGCCCTCGCCCTCGTAGACGACGAGGCTCGCGTCGCCGCCGACCGCGGTGATCGCGGCGACCAGCGCCCGGCTCTGCGCGAGCGGCACCACCGGATCGGCGTCGCCGTGCATCACCAGCAGCGGCGCCGACGTGAGGCGGTCGGCGAAGCGCCTCGGCGAGCGCTCCCTCCACGCCGCGGCGTGCGTCGCGGAGGGCCCGACGAGCGTGTCGTTGTAGTGGGCTTCGAAACGGTGGCTCGTCGCGGCGAGCTCGACCAGATCGCACACCGGGTACAGCACGATCGCACCGGCGAGCGCACCGCCGTGCCGGGCCACGACCCCCAGCACGCTGAACCCGCCCGCGCTGGCGCCGATCGCCACCGTCGTCGCCGGCGCGCTCCACCCCTGACGGTGGGCGTGGCCGATCGCGGCCGCCACGTCGGCCACGTCGAGCTCGCCCCACCGCCCGGCCATCGCCTGCTGGTAGGCGCGGCCGTGCCCCGTGGAGCCGCGGTGATCGGGCACGAGGATGTTCCATCCACGCGAGACCCAGTACGCGATGCGCGGCATGAACGACACCTGCCACTGGTCGGTGGGACCGCCGTGCACCCAACAGATCAGGCGTGTCGATCCCCCGTGCGGGCGGTAGAGCCGGGCGTGCACCGGTCCGCCCTCGGCGGGGATCTCGACCAGCTCGGGCTCGACGAGGTCGTGCGCCGTCCAGCGGGCGTCGGGCCCGATGGCGAGCGTCCGACGTTCCCAGGTCGTCGTGTCGTAGGCGACGAGCTGCGTCGGCGTTCGGGCGCCGCTGCGCAGCGCGACCAGGGTGGTGGCGCGCCAGTCGAGGGAGCCGTGCACGGCGCGCCCGGCCTCGCGCGTCTCACCGGTCGTCAGGTCGGCGACGCACACGCGCCCGAAGCCCCGCTCGTTGCGGGCGAACGCGACGGATCGGCCATCGGGCGAGATGGCGAACGACCGCTGGCCCAGTCCCCAGGTCGGCCCACCGTGCTCGAACGTCTCGACGATCGACGGGGCGCCGTCGAACGCGACGTTGAGCCAGCCGTCGCGATCGCTGAGGTGGGCGAGCGCGCCGGACGGGGCGTAGCGGGGCTGCTGCACCTGCACGCCGCGCGCGCCGATGCGTCGCGGCGCTGCCGGTCCGCGCCCTGGCGTTCCCGGCGCGGCGGCGACCTCCACGATCGTGCTCTCGTCCCACGGCATCCACGGCACGCTCCACGCGTGCCATGCGAGGCGGGCGCCGTCGGGCGACCACGCCGGGTCGACGACGAAATCGGCGCCGCCGTCGTCGACGCGCCGGACCTCGCCGCCCTGGGCGCTCACCACGCAGATCGATGCCATGTCGTCGACAGCGGCGACCATCGTCCCGTCGGGCGAGACGGCCGGGGCCTGGAGCGGTGAGCCGCTTTCCGAGACCGCCAGCGGGCCGGCGCTCGTGCCGCCCGGCTCAACCGCCGCCCACCACAGCGCTCCGTCGACGCCGCAATGCACGATGCGCCGGCCGTCGGGATGCCAGGCGAACCCGCCGCCGCCCATGCCGCGCCCGGCCTTCGGCGCGACCGCGGTCTCGACCGCGCGTTCCTCGCCGGTCGCGAGATCGATCACGGAGAGCTGCGCGACGCCGTCCGCGCTATGGGTGAACGCGACCGACCGGGCGTCGGGCGACAGCCGCGGTTCGGTGATCTCACGGCCGGACAGGCACAGCTCGACGTCGATGGGCGCCATCCGAGCGAGGGTAGGTCGTCGCCGCCACGAAAGCGCGGGCGCCGCGGCCCCCATGGCCGCTGAGCCTCGATGCGGCTAGGTTTCCCCAGGATGAGACGCCAGGAACGCCCCGATCGCAACCTCGCCCTCGAGCTCGTCCGGGTCACCGAGTCCGCGGCGCTCGCCGCCTCCCGGTGGGTGGGGCGCGGCGACAAGAACGGCGCCGACGGGGCGGCGGTCGAGGCGATGCGCGTCGTCCTCGCCACCGTGCCGATGGATGGCATCGTCGTGATCGGTGAGGGCGAGAAGGACGAAGCGCCGATGCTCTTCAACGGCGAGCAGGTCGGCGACGGCACGATCCCCAAGACCGACGTCGCCGTCGACCCCATCGACGGCACGACGCTGACGTCGCTCGGGCGCGGCAACGCGATCTCGGTCATCGCCGTCAGCGAGCGCGGCACGATGTTCAACCCCGGGCCGTGCGTCTACATGGAGAAGATCGCCGTCGGCCCGGAGGCCAAGGGATCGATCGACATCACGGCGAGCCCGACGCAGAACCTGCGCTGGGTGGCCAAGGCCAAGCAGGTCAGCATGCGCGACCTCACCGTGGTGATCCTCGACCGAGACCGGCACGCCGACATCATCGGCGAGGTGCGCGCCACCGGCGCTCGCATCAAGCTGATCAGCGACGGCGACATCTTCGGCGCCATCGCCACCGCGTGGCCCGACGCCGGCGTCGACATGCTGATCGGCATCGGCGGCACACCGGAAGGCGTCGTCGCCGCTGCGGCGCTGAAGGGCATGGGCGGTGAGATCCAGGGCCGCCTGTGGCCGCGCAACCCGGAGGAGAAGACGGCAGCCGTTGCCGCCGGCTACGACCTCGGACGCATCCTCACCACCGACGACTTGGTGCAGGGCGACAACTGCTTCTTCGCCGCCACCGGGATCACCGACGGCGAACTGCTGCGCGGCGTGCGCTTCGAGCACGGCGGCGCACGCACGCAGAGCCTCGTGACGCGCTCGCGCAGCGGCACCGTCCGCATGGTCGACGCCCACCACCAGATCGAGAAGCTGCGCACCTTCGCGTCGGTCGACTACAGCTGAGGTGACGTCGCTCAGTAGCGGTAGTGGTCCGGCTTGAACGGGCCTTCCGGGCTGACGTCGAGGTACTCGGCCTGTGCGTCGGTGAGCTCGGTGAGCTTCACGCCCAGCGCGTCGAGGTGCAGCGCGGCGACCTTCTCGTCGAGGCGCTTGGGCAGCACGTACACGCCCACGGGGTAATCCTCGGTGTGCGTGAACATCTCGATCTGGGCGATCACCTGGTTGCTGAACGAGCAGCTCATCACGAAGCTCGGATGGCCGGTCGCGCAGCCGAGGTTCACGAGGCGGCCCTCGGCGAGCACGATCACCGCGTGCCCGTCGGGGAACGTCCACAGATCGGTCCCGGGCTTCAGCTGCTCGCGGCTGGCGCCGCTGCGAGCCAAGCCGGCCATGTCGATCTCGCTGTCGAAGTGGCCGATGTTGCACACGATCGCGTTGTGCTTCATCTTCGCCATGTGGTCGGCCGAGATGATCAGGTCGTTGCCCGTCGCAGTGACGAAGATGTCGGCCGTGCTGACGACCTCGTCGACGGTCGTGACCTGATAGCCCTCCATCGCCGCTTGCAACGCGTTGATCGGGTCGATCTCGGTCACGATCACCCGCGCCCCCTGGCCCCGCAGGCTCTGCGCGCATCCCTTGCCGACGTCGCCGTAGCCGCAGACGACCGCGACCTTGCCCGCGATCATGACGTCGGTCGCCCGGTTGAGCGCGTCGACCAGCGAGTGCCGGCAGCCGTAGAGGTTGTCGAACTTGCTCTTCGTCACCGAATCGTTGACGTTCATCGCCGGGAACAGCAGCTCGCCGCGCTCGGCCATCTTGTACAGGCGCTTGACGCCCGTGGTGGTCTCCTCGGTGACGGCCTTGACGCCCGCCGCCATCCGCGTCCACTTCGTCGGATCAGCCTTCAGGCTGCGCTGCAACAGCCCGAGCACGATCGCCAGCTCGGCGTTCGACGCCGACGTCGGATCCGGCGCCTCGCCGCTGCGCTCGATCTCCACGCCCTTGTGCAGCAACAACGTCGCGTCACCGCCGTCGTCGAGGATCATGTTCGGGCCGTCGAAGCCCGGCCACGTCATCATCTGCTCGGTGCACCACCAGTACTCCTCGAGCGTCTCGCCCTTCCAGGCGAACACCGGCACACCTTGCGGGTCCTCCGGCGTCCCGTCCGGGCCCACGGCGACCGCAGCGGCAGCGTGATCCTGCGTGGAGAAGATGTTGCAGCTCGCCCAGCGCACCTCGGCGCCGAGCTCGACGAGCGTCTCGATCAACACCGCGGTCTGGATCGTCATGTGCAGCGACCCGCTGATGCGCGCGCCTGCGAGCGGCTTCGACGGGCCGAACTCGCGCCGCAGCGCCCGCAGCCCCGGCATCTCGTGCTCGGCGAGGTGGATCTCCTTGCGCCCGAACGGCGCCAGCGACAGGTCGGCGACGCGAAAGTCGCGGCGCGCCGCGGAGGACAGCTCTGATGACATGGCAGGTGAAGGCTCCTCGTGGGGTCGACGGATCGACGATGCTGCGGGCCGGGGCCTTCAGGCACCCATCGCGTCAGCCCGACATGTGGGTCGAGAGTGTACGCCAGCGCGCCCCGGCTCGATGGGCTACTCGAGGATCACCGCGGCGACGTCGAAGATGTAGTGGGTGTAGCCCAGCCCGTTGTACACACGGAACTGGTCGTCGGCGCTGAAGCGCACCAACGCCAGGTTGGCGACGTTCGAACCCTCCGGGAAGTTGACGTTGCTGGCCGTCGGCGGGGTCGTCGCCGCCGCGCCGGCGGGCGTCGGGTACAGCGTCAGGTAGCCGAAGCTGATCGGCACGGTGGGGTACTGGCGCCGCAGGTCGACGGCGGTGATGTTGCCCAGCGTGCCGGCGATCGCGCCGACCGGCTGACCGTTCAGCCGCACGCTGGAGACGAACTGCGCCATGCCCCAGTCCTCCGCCTGGCCGGGGCCGAGCTGCGCGCTGCCGAACGACGGCAGGCGGGTGTCGAGGACACGGAACGGCGACACCAGCGGCACGACACGGCCGGTGTTGGTGGCCGGGTTCTGCCCGTCGATCAGGTATCCGACGACGTCGACGATCAGGTGGGTCGAGCCGGCTTCGTTGAACAGGTGGATCTCGCCGTTCGGCCCCAGCGGCACGACGGCGAGGTTCGCCCGCACCTGGTTCGGCGCGAGGTTGAGGTTCGACGTCGTCGGCCACCCGGCGGTCTCCTGCGGGACCGCGGAGACGAACGTCTGGGTCGACCCTGCGAGGTCGTTGGCCCCGGTGAGGTTGACGACCACGCCCGTCACGTTCGGATCAGCCGGCACGACCGTCGTGCCGCCCACCTGGGCGCCGCGGATGCCGAGCGTGACCCACTCACCGGCGCCGAGCGGGTCGTTGATCGTGCGGGTGTCGAGGACGCGGGCCGGGTCGGTGGTGATCAGGCGGGCGCCGAACTCGGTGTGCTCGGACGTCGAGAACCAGCCGAAGACGTCGACCAGCACGTGGGCGCTGCCGTCACCGTCGGGTGTCGTGAGCTGGATGCGAAGCCGCCCGTCGTCGCCCGGCCGCACCACGGCCAGGTTGGGGGCGGTCTGGCCGGCGCCGAAGTTGACGATCGACGATTCACCGGCCGCGACGCCGCTGGGGAACGCCGACAGGTAGCCGGCGCGGGTCGGGGCGGCGACCGTGATGCTGACGACGACGGCCAGCACCGACGACGGCGTCGATGCGGCGGGCACCCCGCCGACGCCGAGGAGCTGGATGTCGAACGAGCTGCCGGCGGGCGACGCGGGCTTCGGGCCGGGCTGCGCCTCGTTGATCGCCGCTCCGGGCCGGGAGTCGTAGATGCGCTGCGGCGCGAGCGGGTGGTACTCGCCGCCGGGGTTGTTGGCGGCGTGCGCCGCCGGCACGCCGACCGCGCCCCCTCCGATCCACGTCGACGCAACAGCGAGAACCGCTGCGAACAGCGCTCCCACCGCGCGCCGCTGCGTGCAGCGACTCATGCGGTCTCCTTCGTGTTCTGCCGTCCGGACGTGCGCAGCGACCGGGCGGTGCGCCCGGGGCAGCGTACCGGACCTGGCGCCGCCGGGCCGGGCGCGTACCGAGCCGGCATCAGCCGCCGATGTCGAACGTCGGCCGCAGCCCCTCCGACGCCACCTTGGCCATCAGCCGCTCGTGTTCGCCGTCGTCCGCGTCGGTGGCCTCGTCGATCAGCATCACCGGGATGCCGTCGCGCACGTCGTAGCGACGGCGCAGGCGCGGGTTGTAGAGCAGATCCTCGTCCGCCAGGTAGTAGAGCGGTCCCTTGTCCTGGGGGCAGGCGAGGATGTCGAGCAGACGCTGGTCGAGAGCGGGCATGGGGCGAACCTCGTGGCCGGGTCGAGATCAGGAGGTGATCAGGGCGAGGACGTCGGCGACGCGCGTGTCGCACTCGTCGCGCGTCGCGGCCTCCAGGTTGAGGCGCAGCAACGGCTCGGTGTTCGACGGCCGGAGGTTGAACCACCAGCTGCCGAGCTCGACGGTGAGACCGTCGAGGCGATCCTGCTGGGCGTCGGCGTAGCTGCGCGACACGGTCTCGATCACCGCCGCGGGGTCGTCGACCTGCGTGTTGATCTCGCCGCTCTGGCAGTAGCGCTCGAACGGCTTGCGCATCACCGACAGGTCCTGCTGGTTGCGGCCCAGTTCGTCGAGCACGAGCATCGAGGCGATGAGGCCGCTGTCGGCGCGATAGTTGTCGAGGAAGTAGTAGTGCGCCGAGTGCTCGCCGCCAAAGACCGCCCCGGTCTCGGCCATGATCTGCTTGATGAACGAGTGACCGACCTTGGTCCGCACCGGCGTGCCGCCGTGCTCGCGGATCACCTCGGGCACGGCCTTCGAGCAGATCAGGTTGTGCAGGATCGTCGCCTTCGGGTGGCCGCGCAGCACCGACGTGGCGAGCATCGCCGTCGTCGTCGAGCCGTTGATGCCGCGGCCGGTCTCGTCGACCACGAACACGCGATCGGCGTCACCGTCGAACGCCAGGCCGACGTCGAAGCCGCCGGCGACGACACGCGCCTGGAGGTCACGCTGGTTCGCGGGCTGGAGCGGGTCGGCGGGGTGGTTGGGGAACGTGCCGTCGAGCTCGCCGTACATCACCTCGAGGTGGACCTTCGGCAAGCGCTCGAACACGGCGGGCACGACCAGGCCGCCCATGCCGTTGGCGGTGTCGGCGACGACCCGCAGCGGGCGCAGCGCGGCCGGATCGATGAAGCTCACGACGTGGTCGGCGAACGGCGCCAGCAGGTTGCGCTCGGTCGCGGAGCCGGCGGTGGCTGCCGGCGCCGGGCCGCGGCCGACGAGCACGTCTGCGGCCATCGCCTTGATCTCGACCAGCCCGGTGTCGGCCCCAACCGGGCGTGCTCCCGCGAGGCACAGCTTGACGCCGTTGTACTGCGCCGGGTTGTGCGACGCCGTGAACATCGCGGCCGGGGCGTCGAGGCGCCCAGCGGCGAAGTACACCAGGTCGGTGGAGGCGAGACCGAGGTGCACGACGTCGCATCCCTGTTCGAGGACCCCTCGAGCGAAGGCGTCGACGAGCTCGGGGCCGGAAGGCCGCATGTCGTGGCCGAGGAGGATGCGACCGCCGCCGGTGAACCGGGCGAAGGCCACGCCCAGGGCGTGAGCTGCGTCGACGTCGAACTGGTCGGGGACGGTGCCCCGGATGTCGTACGCCTTGACGATGGCATCGAGATCAGACATGACGCACCGACCCTATCGGGACTGCTCCGGCGCCGCGGTCGATGCCATCCCAGGGCCGGGCGTCGCCACCGCGGGGCGTGGAGCCCAGCTCGGGGCACGGCTCTCGCCGGGCTGGTCGAACGGTCCGGCGTCGTCGACCGGGGCAGGCAGGTCGAATTGCGAGGGCCCTCGCCGCCACGACAGGAACAGCAGCACGATCCCGAGCAACGTCGCGGCGTACGACGCCCAATCCCACAACGTGCGGGCGTCGTAGTGCAGCGTGACGTGCGTCGACGTCGGCACGACCACCATGAAGTTCGGCGCCACGCGATACGGGCCCTCGGCGCCGTCGACCTTCCAGTTCGGGAAGTAGCTGACCTTCACCAGCACCGGCACACCGACCTGGTCGACGTCGAACGAGACCTCGTCCTCGCTCATCACCGTGTTCGTGACGGTCACCGGCGGCAGCGGCACGGTCTCGATCGGCGAGCCGGGCACGACGATGTCGACCTTGCGGTCCCAGGATCCCGGCTCTCCCTCGCGACGGCTGAGGTCGACCTCGGCGTCGACCCGCTGCCACTCGTCGGGACCGTCGGCCACCGGCACGGCGTCCCATTCGTCCTCGTGCTGGAAGTACGACGTGCCGACCTCGAGCCATCGCTCACGCTGATCGCCGCCCCGGCCGTTGACCACCACCGGCTGCGTCGTCAGCGGCACCACGACCTCGCTGTCGAGCACCTCGTAGATGTGCCACGGCCCGCTGGTCTCTATCTCGCGCAGCTCGGGCTGCTGCTCGGCCTCGCGCACGGCCTCTTCGGTGAACACCATCAGGTACTTGACGCCCAGCGACTGGAGGTAGTGGGCGCCCTTCTCACCGACGGCGTTGTCGTAGCGGATCTGGCGCACCGGATTGCTCGGCGCCTTCGACACCGCCGCGGCGGTGATGAAGTGGTACGGGGTCGTGCCCGAGGCCTCGAAGAACAATCCCTCCATGCTGGCGATGCAGCCGTCGGTCCAGTGCGGCAGCAGCATCAGCGCCATCGTGGTGCCGTAGCTGCCGTTGGCCTCGTTGATCTCCCACGTGGCCCGCCCGCAGCCGTAGCGCGGATCGTCGCCCAGCCGGTCCATCGTCAACATCAGGTTGCGGTACTCGGCGTAGTACTCGCGGCCCTCGTACCCGCGGAAGTTGTACCGCGTCCACCCGTCGCTGGCGGCGTCGGCGTTGTCGCCGGTCTTGGTGATCGGCCCCCACGCGTACTTCCGCTCGCCGTGATGTTGCACGTACCCGCCGCCGGGCAGCTGCTCGAAGTGCATGCCCTCGATCACGAGCACGCCGAGGGCGATGACCGCCGCGGTCGCGGTTCCCGCCTTCCACCACCCGCTGCGCGTCGGAAGCGCCGGCGGAAGCAGCCCCGGGACCGCCTGCGCCCGCCGGACGGCGCGCACGTAGCGGGCGTCGGTGTAGGCGTTGACCGCGAAGCGCACCAGTTCGACGGCCCCGACCATCATCAGCAGGTAGCGCACGAGGTAGAGGAACGGCAGGAGGCGCGGGTTCCAGAGCAGTCCGATGACCGGCAGGCTCGCCCTGGCGACCGGCACGGCGATGAACAGCAGGATGCAGGTGATGCCGAGCCAGACGCCGGTCAGCTGGCGGCGCACGATGGAGGCGACGAGACCGACGAGCGCCAGGCCGTTGACGATGACGTCGAACATCGTCGGCAGGTCGAAGTACATGTCCCAGTAGGAGTCGTTCGCCCCGTCCGGGCGGGGTTTGTACTTCATGTCGGTCATGAACGCGTGGTTCAGCAGGAACGGCCCGACCCAGAACGCCGACAGCAGGATCGCCGTGCCGATGACGAACAGCGAGTGGCGGATCCGCTGGCGATCGACCCAGATCAGCGCCATCACGACCGCGCCGCCGAACACGAAGATCAGGACGATGCCGTGGCTGACCGCGGCGAGCGCGATCAGCACTGCGGCCACGCCACGGTGCTTGCCGTCGTGCATGCCGCGGGCGAAGAACCCGAGACCGAGCACGGCGAACGACAAGGCGATGGAGAACGAGAACTCGCCCGCCATCGTGCTCTTGATGTTGCCGCCGTAGATGCTGAAGCTCTCGTCGACGAGGAAGAGGAAGCCGGCGACCGCCATCAGCTCCGGCACCGGGTAGACGAAGCGGGCCAGCCGCCCGAACGCCCAGCAGCACAACGGCAGGGTCAGAAGCCCGGCGACGGCGACGAGCTTGAACGCGATGCCGTAGGGCATGACGACGTTCAATGCGACGATCATCAACGCCGGCACGACCATGTAGAAGCGGTAGACCGGCGTGCCGGCGTACCAGTCCATGCTCCAGCCGCTGAGCAACCCCTTCGGCAGCAGGTGGTCGCGCAGGTAGGCCGGCCCCCACACGTGAGCGCCCATGTCGCCGCCGGTGGGCGTGTTGTTCTCGAACAGCAGCGCCGGGTGAGCGATCTGGAACACGATGAACGTCGCGCCGCCCACCAGCGCCCATGCGACGACGAGGCGGACGATGCGCTCCGTGGTCCACGGGCGATCGAGCCAGCCGGTGACGACGCCGGTGAGCCGCCGTCGCACCCGCGCCAGGCGCGACGGGCGCCGCTCGTGTTCGCCGTTCTGCGACGGCTCGGTGTCGGGAACGTCGGGCCGTGCGGGATCGTCGGCCCACACGACGACGTCTGCCATGTCGTCCGTCGTCGTGCCGGCGCCCTCGGCGCCACCGAGATCGTCGACGAGGTCGGTGCGCTCGCTCATGCGGGCGCCATCTTCGCACCACGGTTCTGCCCGCTCATGTCACGCCCTTCGTCCTGGAGCTCCGTCAGCGCAGCGCCACGATCAGGAGGCCCGTGGAGTTGAACGCGATGTGCGCGGCGATGCTCATGCCCAGCCTGCGGGTCATCATCCGGCACGCGCCCACGACCAGGGCGAAGGCGAACAGCCCTGGGTACTCGACCGGGCGCAGGTGGATGAGCGCGAACAGCACCGCGACCAGCACCATCGCCAGTCCGTCGGCGACCCGCCGGCGCAACGAGCCCTGGAGCAGGCCGCGGTAGACCAGCTCCTCCACCACCGGCGCGCCGAGCGCGATCACCAGCACGAGGGCGACGATCCACACGCCGTCGGCGCGGTCGTACAGATCGCGGGCGTTCTCCTCCAGCCGGTCCTGTGAGAACGTGTCCGGCCACCATTCGACGAGCGGCCAGTACACGAGCCGCAGAAGGACGAGCTGCGTGAGGACGCCGAGCGGCACGCCGACGAGGTCGACGGGCTTGAAGCGGGCGCCGTAGTCGACCGCCCACGACCCGCTCCCGAGCTGCGCGCTGAGCAGCGCGAGCCCGATGATCAACGGGCCCCACAGACCGATCAGCGACACCACCGTGACCCACAACGGCCGGTCGGCCGTATCGGTCGTGGAATAGCCCGACACGCTCACCACCGCCGCGGCCACCAAGCCACCGACCAGCCAGGCGCCGGCCCACGTCAACACCGCGGCGGCGACGCCGATGCGGTTCTCCCCTCCGCCGAGCCGCGTCGGGCGCGCGGCGAACGACTCGAGGGACCGGGGCACGAAGGTCAATGGTAACGGTCGCCGCGAGCGGCGCTCACGCAGACAAGCGTGTCGGCATGACGAGAAGCCGCGTGGCGCGCCGATCCTCGAGGCGCCAACCGTTCGGCACGCTGACGCGCGCCGCGTGGCGGGCGCACAGGTCGTAGGCGTGCGGATCGCGCTCGGGCAGCAGGTCGTCGATCCACACCGCGGCCCGCCCGTAGTGATACGTCAGCGTGGTCGTGGCGACCTCTGCGCACCCCGTCCGCGAGCACTGCCGTTTCACGAGCGGGCACCGTACCGAGTCGGCACGCCGCGATGGTGGATGGCCGGCTGCCGAGGGCACGCGCTCGACGCGACCGCGCCGTATCTGGTAGAGGGCCGTAGAGTTATGGGGCATGAGCAACCTGCCGCCGCCGCCTCCCCCGCCGCCGCCCGGGCGAACGCCGAGCGGGCGCGGATCGGGGCAGAACGGCCAGCAGCCGTCCGATCGCCCTGGGCGCGGGGCGCCGTGGCCGCGCTGGTCGCTGTGGGTGGTCATCGCGGTGCTGGTCGGCGCTGTGCTCACCACGCAGTTGTGGCCGGGGCCCGAACGTGAGCGTCTCGAGTACACGGAGCTCCTGGCGCTCGTGCGGGAAGACGACGTCGCCAGCGTCACCACCAACAACAGCTCGCTGGAGATCACGGGCGAGCTGAAGGACGGCACAGAGTTCCGCTCCACCGCCCCGCCCGACGGGCCGAGCGACGCCGATCGTGCGCTGTTCGAGGAGCACGGCGTGAAGTACGGCTTCAAGCCGCCGTCGTCGAGCTGGATCCCCGGGCTCATCACCTTGCTGCTGCCGTTCCTGCTGATCGTCGCGTTCTTCGTCTGGATGCAGCGGCGCGCGGCGGGCCAGATGGGCAACGTGATGTCGATCGGGCGCAGCCGCGCCAAGGCGTACAGCACCGACAAGCCGTCGACCACGTTCGCCGACATCGCTGGCTACGCCGGGGTGAAGCAGGAGATCAAGGAGGTCGTCGACTTCCTGCGGATGCCAGAGCGCTTCCGTGAGATCGGCGCTCGCGTGCCCAAGGGCATCCTGCTGGTCGGCCCTCCGGGCACCGGCAAGACGCTGTTCGCCCGTGCGGTGGCCGGCGAAGCGGGCGTCGGGTTCCTGTCGGTCACCGGCAGCGACTTCATGGAGATGTTCGTCGGCGTCGGCGCCAGCCGCGTGCGCGACCTGTTCCAGCAGGCCCGCAAGATGGGCCGGGCGATCATCTTCATCGACGAGATCGACTCGATCGGCCGCAAGCGCGGCGCGGGCCTCGGCGGTGGCCACGACGAGCGCGAGCAGACGCTCAACCAGATGCTGGCCGAGATGGACGGCTTCGAGACGAGCGAAGGCATCGTCATCATGGCCGCCACCAACCGGCCCGACATCCTCGATCCCGCCCTGCTGCGCCCGGGCCGCTTCGACCGCCAGATCGTCGTGCCGCTGCCCGAGCACGAGGAGCGGCTGGCGATCCTCCAGGTGCACAGCCGCGACAAGCGCATGGGCCCCGACGTCGACCTCGACGTGATGGCCCGCGCCACGCCCGGCATGGCCGGCGCCGACCTCGCCAACCTCGTCAACGAGGCGGCGCTCGTCGCCGTGCGCCGCGGCTCGAAGCAGATCGAGCGCATCGACTTCGAGAACGCGCGAGATCGCGTCGTGCTCGGCGCCCGCCGCGAGAGTCTGGTGCTCAGCGCCGAGGAGAAACGGGCGACGGCGTACCACGAAGGCGGCCACGCGCTGCTCGCCACGGTGTTGCCCCACGGCGATCCGTTGCACAAGGTCACGATCCTGCCGCGGGGCATGGCGCTCGGCGTCACCTGGAGCCTCCCGCAGGAGCGCCACACTTACTCGAAGGAGTACTTCGAGGACACGATCTGCAAGGCGATGGGCGGCCGGGTCGCCGAGCTCGTCGTCTTCGGCCACCTCAACAGCGGCGCCGCCAACGACCTCGAGCAAGCGACGAACATCGCTCGCCGCATGGTCCGCGAGTGGGGCATGAGCGATCAGGTGGGCCCGATGGCCTGGAGCAGCCAGCAGCACGTCTTCCTCGGCGAGGACCTGATGACGAGCGGTCGCGAGTACAGCGACGAGACTGCTCGACTGCTCGACACCGAGATCGCCCGCATCCTGCGCGAGCAGGAGGAGCGGGCCCGCACCCTGATCACCAAGCACCGCCGCGGGCTCGACCTCGTCGCCGAGGCGCTGCTCGAGCGCGAGACGATCGACGGTCCCGAGGTGCTGCGGTTGATCCAGGAAGGCCTGGGCGAGTCCGGTCAGGCGTCGAGCGTCGAGTCGGCGAACGGCAGCACCAGCAGCTCGACGACCACGACGACGTCCGCCGACTCCTGAGGCCGATCACCCACCACAGGCGGGCTCGTCACCGGCGCGCAGGCGGGCCGAGGCAGCCCACAGATCGGTGGCGGTGACCGGGCCGAGGAAGCTGGCCTGCACCACCCCGTCGCGGTCGGCGAACACCAGCGTCGGCACCGCGTCGATGCCGTAGCGACGGTGCAGGTCGGGCCGCGCGCCGTGCTCGGCCTCGACCACTGCCACCTCCGCGCTGGCCAACACCACCGCCTTGCGCCACACGTCGGCGCACGCGCCACAGCTGGCCGAGCTGAACAGCACGACAAGCCAGTCGGCGTCGGCGCCGTCGAAGTCGCCCCGGTCGAGTTGTGCGGGAACCTGGTGACGCGCCTGGGTGGGAGGATCGACGGCCTGCCGGCGACGCAGCACGAGGGCGATGCCGACGGCGACGGCGGCGACGACGACCGCGACGGCGACCTGCACGCTCATTGCGGCAAGCCGAAGGAGGTCGACCCCAACGCACCGCCGAGCGCGCGCTCGACGTACACCCGCTCGGTCGAGGTGATCACCAGCGGGTCGCCGACGGAGCTGGCGTCCTCGATCGTGATCGGCAACACGCCCGACGCCGGCGCCGTGATGGCCTCGTACCCGGGGAGCGGGAGCTCGCCGAGGGGTCCGATCGCGGCGACGGTGACCGTCGCGTCGACAGCAGCCACGTTGTAGACGACGAGCGCGTCCGGTGTCGCCTGGGCGACCCCCGACGGAACGTGCCATCGCGTCGACGCGTGCGTCGGTGGCGCGCCCATCACCACCGACGTCGAGGCTCCGCTGCCGGAGCCGTGGGTCAGCGCGCGCTCGACCACGATCGAGCGGGCGCTCAGCGTCGAGAACACGGCCGCATGCCGACCATCGGGCAGGCCCGGGACGTCTGCCGCGTCGACCGTCACCGCGTCACCGTCGGGCACCGTGACGACGAGGTTGTTGGTGAACGACGGCGACAGGGGCACGCCGAGGAACACGACGTCGACGTCGACGTCCTCGTCGGTGGGGTTGAAGATCGTGAACCGCTCGCTCAGCTCGGGACCTTTTCCGCCCTCGGCGAAGTACCACTGCTCGTTGAGCGACGGCGCGCCGAGGGTCATCGTGTACCCCAGACGTCCGCTGCCGAGGTAGTGCTGGGAGCGCCCGGCGACGACGCGGTTGCGCTCGGCGGTGATCTCGACTGCGAGGATCGGCTCGTCGCGGGCGCCGAACTCGGCGATCGGGATCGCCAGCACGGAGCGCCCCGGGATCGGTCGACCCTGCAACGCGGCCGGGGGCCGTGTGCCCGCATCGGTGACGAAGCTGACATTCACCACCGCGGCGTCCGGATACGGGTTGGTGATCACGATCGTCTCGGTGCTGCCGTCCATCGTGAACCCGTCGGCGAAGTACCAGGTGCTGCTCGCTGCGTTGGAGCATGGTGCGATCGAATCCCCTGCCGGGTGCACCGCCCTCTGCTCGACGATGCCGCCGCCTCCGTCGATCTCGACGAGCGCGCTGACGAAGTCGGCGGTGATCTTCGCCGTGGCGTCGATCGACACCGAGCTGCGCGCGGCGACGGTGAACGGATCGGTGATCGGCGCCAGCGCGGTCGTCGTGTTGTACAGCGTGATGCGGCCCTGGAGCACCCGGTCGCTGGGATTCGTGATGGTGAACTGGCCGCCGACCCCGGGATCACCGTTCGCCGGGACACCGGGGCAGAACCACGACCCGGTGATGAACGCGCCGGACGGCACGAACGGCATCGACGGCGCCGGCAGGCGGGTGAAGACGGCCGTGGCGGGCTCGGGACGGTCGCGGCCGATCAGCACCACGCCCGCCAGCGCGGCGATGACGACCAGCACGATCGGGAGCCGGCGCGAGATCACGAGCGTGCCTCCACCGACGACGGCGTCCGCGCCCCGGGCGCGTCAAGGTCGAGCACCGGCGAGCTGTCGACGACGCCGGTGCGGCGGCCGCGGGCGCGCAGCCGCCCGACCCAGCGGTGCCGCCCGGCGAGGAGCAGCACCGCGATCCACGCGACCGCTTGCGCCACGATGGCCGCGGTGCGGCTGGCGCTGGTGCGGTACTCCAGCTGCGCCGTGCCTGCGGTCGGGACCTCGAAGGCGAGGGTCTCGCCGAACGCCGTGCGCGCCGGTGCCTCGGTCCCGTCGACGGTGAGGCGCCACCGCTCGTCGAACGGAACCGCGACGTGGACGACGCCCGCCGGCGTGGGCGCGACGGCCCGTTCGTGGTCGCCGGCGCCGATCATCAACGGCGTGCCGCCACGGAGCGCGGCCCGGGCGAGGGCCTCGCCGCCGGCCTCGCGGCTCGCGGCCGATGCCACCGGTGACAGCAGGCTGCGCGTCGGGATCGCCGCCGCGTTCTCGTAGAGGACGAACGACGGCGCGCTGAACAAGCGCTGGAGGTCGAGCTGATCGTCGAGGGCGTCCTCGAGCCCCACGGGAAGCGGCCGCGGCTCCTGCGCGGTCGACACGATGCCATCGATGCGAGGCACGACGACGTAGCGGATCGCGAGCGGAGCGAGCAGGCGCCCGCCGCGGGTGGTGGCGCCGTCGGCGATCGAGGTCAGGACGTCGGCGATCGCCGCTTCGGCGGCCACCGGCCGCCCGGCCCAGCTCTCGGCGATCGTGATCGGACCGTCGTCGACGACCGCGTACGCCATGCCTCCAGCGAGCGTCCACGGCGCGACCGGCATCAGATCGGGATCGCCGACGAACAGCACGCGGTAGTCGCCGTCGGGTGGATCGGCGCGCAGCGCCAACCCGTCGACCAGGCTCGACTTCGGCATCGACCAGCGGCCGTCGGCCGCAGCGACGATGCCCGGCACGAGGCTGACCGCGACGGCCACCGCCCCGAGGATGCCGAGCGGCTGCCGCCAACCGAAGTGGCCGCCGCGCACGTCCTGTTCGAACGCGGCCATCGTCGCCGCCGCGCACAGCGCCAGGCCGCAAGCGACCGGCGCCAGCAGGATCGACGCGTCGGGAAGGCGGATCGGCCCCTTGCCTGTGTCGCTGAGCACGGCGAGCGCCCCGAAAACGACGACGAGCGACGCCCCGCGTGCCGCCCACGTGAGGCGCCAGCCGCGGGCGAGCAGCGACGACGCCAGCAACGGCAGGTACAGCGCGGCCGCGAGCACGCTGATCGCTCGCCCGTCGAGCCCGAACACGGCGATGTCGAGGAGCCCGCGGTCAGGCGCCTCGGCGCCCGCCGGGCCGAGGATCGCGGTCATCCCGCCGTCCCCGACGAGCGTGGCGATCCACGGCAGGTTGAGCACGATCGCGACGATCGCGGCGAGCGCGCCGCCAGCGGCGAGCCCGGCGGCCGCCTGCCACGGCCCGCGTGCGAGGATCGTGGCGAGCGCGAGGGCGACCCCGATCACCGCGACGACGGCGACCATGCTCGGGACGAACGCCGCGACGACCGCGCTCACGACGGCGACGACGGCCAGCGGTCGGATCCGGTCGCGCAGGCTCGCCGCAGCGATCTCGTCGGCGACGTCGTCTTCCGCGCGCGCCTGGAGCGACGGCTCGATGGCAGCGAAGCGGCGTAGGCCGTGCACGATCCATGGCGCTGCGGCGTACACCGCCAGGCCGTCCCATCGGCCGACGGCGACGGCAGCGTACGGCAGCGGGATCGCGGCGTAGACGAGGAAGCCGGCGATGCGAGCGCGGGTGCTGGGGAAGAACGCGACCGCGCGCCACATGCCGAGCACGCCGGCGACCAGCAATCCGACGATCGCGACGGTGTGTGCCAAACCCATGTGGCCGAGCATCGCTGCGCCCAGCAGACCGATCAGCGCGATCCCGGTGGGCGCGGCGGTCGTGGCGCCGAGACCGTGACCCCACCACCCGCTCGCGTAGTCGCCGAACAGGTCTCGTGGGCTGTCGGGAAACGGCAGGAACTGGCCGACGTGCACCGCGCCGCCGGTGATGATGTCGCGGCTGCCGACGAGCACCGCCGCCAGCACCGCGGCCCAGGCGATCAGTGGGGCGACGCCGCCGCGGGTGAACCGCCGCTCGGCGTGGCCGGAGTGGTCGACCACCAGGTTCGCGTACTCGCGCGAGCGCAGGTACGACGCCAGGCGGGCGCTGCCGCGCACCTGGAGGCCGTGGACCTCGCGATCGGGAACGCGGCGCAGCGGAGCCAGCCGGCGGCGGCGCGCGAGGAGCTGGCCCGTGCGCGGGATCAAGCCGAACAGCGCGCGCAGCGACGACCCCGCCTCGCGGACGCGGCCGGTGAACACGCCGACGACCATCTCGACGAACGTCAGCAGGACGAGCTCGACCGACAGCCCCGGCAGGCGGCGGGCGCCGGTGAGCGTCGCCACGCTGCGCATGCGGTGGCGCGCTTGCATGGCGCGGTGCGGCAGGTCGGGCCGGCGTTCCGACAGCGCCTCGCGGTGCCGGGCGCGCGCGCTCGGCACCACCACGACCCGCGCCCCGTTGAGATGCGCGCGCCAGCACAGGTCGATGTCCTCGCCGTGGAACGCCATCGTCGGGTCGAAACCGCCGAGGGCGCGGAACAGGTCGGCGCGCAGCAACATGCACGCCGACGGCAGCGCGAAGACGTCGCGCACGGCGTCGTGTTGCTCCTGGTCGACCTCGCCGCGCTCGACCAGTGGGTCGACCTCGCCGAAGCGGTCGACACCGAGACCGACGTGCTGGAGCAGCCCTCGGTCCGACCACAGCGTCAGCTTCGGTCCGACGATGCCGGCGTTCGACCGGTAGAGCTCCTCGACGAGCAGACGCACGGCATCGGGCTCGAGCGCGACGTCGTCGTGCATCACGCAGAAGAAGCCGTTGTCGCCTTCGACCAGCCGCAGGACCTCGTTCGCCGCGGGCGCGAAGCCCGGGTTGCCGTCGACGGGCCGGACGATGGCGTCCGGCATCCGGTCGCGGATCCGAGCGCTGACGGTGTCGCGATCACTGCCCTGGTCGGTGGTGAGGAACAGCGCGCGGAGGTTGGGATAGTCCTGATCGGCCAACCCGTCGAGGACCTCGTCGAACCATGGTCCGGGCTCGTGCACCACCATGACCGCCACGACAGGCGGCGCGAGCTGAGCGTCGGATTCCACGAGGGTTCGAGGCTACCTGCGCCCCCCGGCGCGGGCCCGTCACACCGTGCCGCCATCGCTCGACGCAGCCCGCCGTCGCTCTGCGGCAGGTGCTTGCAAAAGTTTGCAGACCGCTGTTGGATGTTCACATGACGTCGATCCGGTTCCCACGTGTCGATCTGCCCCGCGTCTGCCGCGAGCAGCTCCCCGCCGTCGATCTCGACCGCCTCGCGTCACGCGCCACCGCTCTCGCGAGCGAGGCGGCCTACACCGCCATCGGCTTCGCCGTGATCGCCGCGCGCTCCGCGCGCCAGCAGGGCGCAGCCGTTCGGGCGTTCGTCGAGGAGCGTCTCTCGGCTGCCGGCCGCGACGCGCCGGAGGGCAGTGAGTGACCGGGCCGCGAGCGGCAGCGACAGCTAGCCTCGCGTTTCTTGGCTAACGGAACCGAAGAACGCTCCCTCACCCAACGGCTTCCGCTGCCCGAAGGAACACTGCCGGTCGGGTTGGCCCTGGTCATCGCCGGCGTCGCCAGCTACCTGTTCTTCCTCATCGGCAACGGCGTCGTCGGCGACAACTTCAAGCCGGTGGCCTCGATGTGGTTCGCCACGTTCGCGCTCGCTCCGGGTTTCTTCCTGCCGCTCGAACAGGAGGTCGGGCGTGCTCTCGCCCATCGCAGGGCGCTCGGCGAGGGCGGGTGGCCGGTCGTGCGGCGCGTGCTGGTGCTCGGCGCCATCCTCGCCACCGCGGTGTCGACGGCGATCATCGCTGTCAGCCCGTTCCTGACCGACGAGTTCTTCGAAGGCAGCTGGCTGATGACGGCATCGCTCGTCATCGCGTTCATCTGTTACGCCCCCGCGCATCTCGCCCGTGGCATCTGCTCGGGCACCGGGCGCTTCCGCTCGTACGCCGTCGTCATGGGCTCCGACGGCCTGATGCGGATCCTGGGCTGCGTCGTCCTCGCCGGCATCGGCATCACCGCGGCCCCGGCTTACGGCATCGTCGTCGCCACGGCGCCGCTGGTGGGCATCGTGCTGGTGTGGCGCAAGGGCGATCTGCGCACCGAGCCTGGACGAGAGGCGACCTGGACCGAGGTCACGCCGAACCTCGGCTGGCTGCTGGTCGGCTCGGTGCTCGCCGCTGGGCTGGTCAACGCCGGGCCGCTCGCCACCGACCTGCTTGCCGGATCTTCCCAGCAGGATCAGCAGATGGTGCGGCAGTTCGCCAACGCTGTGCTGATGGCGCGCGTGCCGCTGTTCCTGTTCCAGGCGGTGCAGGCCGCGTTGCTGCCGCGCCTCGCGCGCCTCGCCGCGCAGGGAAACATCGCGGAGTTCCGCTCGGGCTTTCGCCGGTTGATGGTGGTGGTGGGCGCCGTCGGCGTGTTCGGCACGGCCGCCGCGTTCACGGCTGGACCGGCGGTGTTCGACCGGCTGTTCAACCCCGAGGTCGACATCGACGCCCGCCGCACGCTGACCGTGCTCGCCCTCGGCAGCGCGTGCTACATGGTTGCGCTCGCCACCGCGCAGGCCGTCATCGCATTGCACGGGCACGCGTTCGTCGCGGTCGGGTGGATCGTGGGCATGGTGACGTTCGTCGTCGTCACCGCCGTGGCCGGCGACGACCTGTTCCAGCGCGTCGAGTTCGGCCTCCTCGCCGGTTCTGCGGCGTCGATGCTGACGTTCGGGTTGAGCCTGCGTGCCCGGCTTTCGAGCGGAGCACGCGCCGACGCGGGCAGCATCCTCCAGGCGGTCACCGACCTGCCGCTGGAGTCCTGACGTTCGACCGGGCGCCCGCCCGCGATCAGCTGGTGATCAGAGCGCGATGCCGGCTTTGGCTGCTTCCAGCGCCAAATCGTGCTCGACCATCATCTTCACC
>CAZGUH010000010.1:0-22421 GCA_964529005.1 uncultured Ilumatobacteraceae bacterium
CTAGTCGGCAGGTTTTCGGCGGCTCCGGGTCGTACATTGCGACGTTGGACGGCTGGCGCGCGGTGGCGATCACGATCGTCATGGTGCAGCACGCCAGCGACTCGATCGCCGAGTTCGGCGGCCCGGGCGTCGAGCCCGTCACGGAGTTCTTCCACGACAGCGGCCGCGCCGGCGTCCAGGTGTTCTTCGCCCTCAGCGGCTTCCTCATCTGCTCGCGGCTGCTGGCCGAAGAGCGCGACTCGGGATGTGTCGATCGCCCCGCGTTCTACATCCGCCGGGCGTTCCGCATCTTGCCGCCGTTCCTCGTGGTGCTCGCCGCCCTCGGACTGCTCGGCGTTGCCGGGGCCATCTCCACGCCGCCCCGGGCTTGGCTGTCGGCGCTGCTGTTCAGCAAGAACTACGTCGAATCGAATTCCTGGTACCTCGGCCACTTCTGGTCCCTGGCGGTGGAGGAGCACTTCTACCTCCTGTGGCCGCTGATCCTGCTGGTCCCCGCGTTCCGGCAGCGGCTATGGCTGAGCACCGGCATCGTGGTGGCCGTGGCGATCTGGCGCTTCGTCGACCTGTCCCTCGAGGTGCTCCATCCCGGCCTGCCGGTCTCCGACCGCACCGACACCCAGCTCGATGGGCTCCTGTGGGGATGCATCGCTGCGTTGCTGTGCACGGGCGTGCGGCATCGGCGGCTGCTGAGCAGGCTCGTCGCGGGGGCGCGGTGGTGGGTGATCGCCGTGGCCCTGCTGATCACACAGGCCGTCAACGCGTCCGATCCCGCCGTGGCCGCGTTCCAGCTGGCGCTCCGGCCGATCCTCATCGTCGCGCTGGTGATGGGTACGGTTCTCCATCCGGGCACCCGAGTGGGGCGAGCTCTGGAGCTGCGGCCCGTGCGGTGGCTCGGCCGCATCTCCTACAGCCTGTACCTGTGGCAGCAGCTGTTCCTCGTCTGGAGCGAGTTCCAGTCGCCACGCCTGACGCTCGTGCAGACGTTCCCCGTCAACATCGTCTGTGCCGTGGCCTGCGCGACGGCGAGCTACTACGTGGTCGAGCGACCGATGATCAAAGTCGGTCGCCGCCTCGAGAGCCGCCGATTCGGCCGCGTGGCGCTGCGCCCGGCTGCGTGATGCCCGCCGCCGACCGTCGGTGACAGACTCTCGCTCCGTGAGCGATCCCCGTCCGCTGCTCGCCGCTGCTCGGCGGATCACCGTCCTCACCGGCGCGGGCATCAGCACCGACAGCGGGATCCCCGACTTCCGCGGACCCAACGGCGTGTGGACCAAGAACCCAGGCGCCGAGAAGGCGTCGAACCTGCAGAGCTACCTCGCCGACCGCGCGGTGCGGCGCGCGGCGTGGCGCAGCCGGCTCGACGCGGCGATGTGGACCGCGTCGCCCAACGCTGGCCACCGCGCGCTGGTCGAGCTGGAACGCCAGGGCCGCCTCGTGGCGATCATCACCCAGAACATCGACGAGCTGCACCAGCGTGCCGGCAGCGATCCGGCGAAGGTCATCGAGGTGCACGGGTCGGCCCACCGCACGATGTGCTGGCGGTGCGGCGACCGCCGGCCGATGGACGAGGCGCTCGCCCGGGTCCGTGCCGGCGAGGACGACCCGGCCTGTCTCGTCTGTGCGGCGCGCGGAGAGACCGGGATCCTGAAGAGCGACACGATCAGCTTCGGTCAACAGCTGATCCCCGAGGTGATCGACCGGGCGTTCGAAGCCGCCGTGGCGTGCGACCTGTTCCTCGCTCTCGGCTCGACGCTGTCGGTGTACCCCGCGGCGGCGACGCTGCCCGCCGCGCGCGAGGCGGGCGCGTCGGTGGTGATCATCAACGCCCAGCCGACCGAGATGGACCGATTGGCGGACGCGGTCGTCCGCGGCTCGATCAGCGGGGAATTGCCGGGGCTGATCGACGGTTGTGCCTCTCGCTGATTCTCGACCCACTAGGTAGGCTTTCACCATGGCCACGTTCCGCGATCTGCTCGCCGCCGCCAAGGCGGAGATCACCGAAGTCGACACCGTCGAGGCCCAGCGCCGCGTCGAAGGCGGCGGCGTGGTGGTGCTCGACGTGCGCGAGCCCGACGAGTACGACCAGGGCGCCTTGCCCGGGGCCCTGCACATCCCCCGCGGGCACCTCGAAGCGCAGGTCGAGGGCAAGATCCTCGACAAGTCGGCGCCGGTGGTCGTGTATTGCGCGGGCGGCGTGCGCAGCGCGTTCGCGGCACGCACCCTCCAGGAGCTGGGCTACGCCGACGTCGTGTCGATGGCCGGTGGGTTCGGCAAGTGGAAGGACGAGGGGCGGCCGTGGACCACGCCCGTCGTGCTCGACGCCGACCAGCGCAACCGCTACATGCGTCACCTGTTGCTGCCCGAGGTGGGGGTGGAGGGGCAGGCCAAGCTCCTCGCCAGCAAGGTGCTGCTGCTCGGCGCGGGTGGGCTCGGCAGCCCGGCCGCTCTCTACCTCGCAGCGGCGGGCGTCGGCACGATCGGCATCGTCGACATGGACGAGGTCGACGCCAGCAACCTCCAGCGCCAGATCCTGCACAACCTCGACCGCATCGGCGACCGCAAGGTCGACTCGGCGAAGAAGACGCTGACGCTGCTCAACCCCGACGTCGACGTGGTCACGTACGACACTCGGCTGTCGGCCGACAACATCCTCGACATCATCAGCGGCTACGACGTCATCGTCGACGGGGCCGACAACTTCCCGAGCCGCTACCTGCTCAACGACGCCAGCGTGAAGCTCGGCATCCCGGTGGTGCACGGCAGCATCTTCCGGTTCGAGGGCATGGTCAGCGTGTTCCACCCGATCCAGGGGCCGACGTACCGCGACATGGTGCCCGAGCCGCCGCCCGCCGAGCTCGCGCCCAGCTGCGCCGAGGCAGGCGTGCTCGGAGTGCTGCCCGGCATCGTCGGCACGATCCAGGCGCTGGAGACGATCAAGATCCTGCTCGACCTCGGCGATCCGCTGATCGGGCGCATCCTCGCGATCGACACCACCGAGATGACGTTCCGGACGTTCAAGCTCCAGCGCGACCCGGCCAACGTGGTCACGTACGAGAACCGCGATCGCATCGAGATCCGCGAGCTGGAAGGCGCCTGCGCTCCCTGGCTCACCCACTGAGCCCGCCGGCGGCCGGGCGGCGTCTCGCGGTCCGCCGCGCCCGTCTCGGAGGCCCCTGAGCGCTGTCTACAGTTCCCGTCCGTGTTGACCAGCGGACGGACATCACTGCTCACCGACCCGCCGCCGCAGCGCAAGAGGCTGTGGGTGCACGGGCCGATCGCCGACATCGCGCTCGGGTGGTGCTGGCTGCCCATCGCCCTCTTCGTGCGTGCGCTGGAGGCCGACACCAGCCACGTGCACGCGGCGATGGGCACGATCTTCCTGCTGTCGTTCGCTCACCAACCGCTCACCCTCGGGCTCGTCTACGGCGACCCGGCGCAGATGCGTGCGCACCGCCGTCTCTGCACGTGGGCGCCGATCGTGGCGGCGGCGATGATCGTCATCGGACTCAGCGTCAGCCTCAGCGTCGTCGCGCTCGTGGCCGGGCTGTGGAACGCCGAGCACACGCTGATGCAGCGCTACGGCGTGCTGCGCATCTACGGACGCAAGGCAGGTGACGAGCACGGGTCGATCGAGAAGCCGATGCTCATCGCGTGGCTGATCGCCGGCATGGCGTTCCTCGCGGCGTACGTCGACCTCGACGAGATGGTGGCGCGCCTCGGCCTCGACGAGACCAACGCGCGCAGCGCCCGACTGCTCGCCGACCTGCGGCTGCCGGCGATCGTGGTCTTCTGGGCGGCCGTCGCGGCCGGCGTGTCGTACGCCGTTCGATGGGTGCACGCCGAGCGCGCCCGCGGCGCAGACGTCAGCGTGCCCAAGGTCCTGTACGCCGTGGGGACGCTCGGGCTCGTGGTGATGGTGATGCTCGACCCGATCGCCGGCATCGCCGGGTACGTGGCGGCGCACGCGATCGAATACTTCGCAGTGGTCCACAGCAGCCTGCGCTCGCGTGCGTCGACCGGTGATCCCAGCCCGGTCGCCCGGGCGACCGCGTCGCGGCTGCGGCGAGCGTCGGTCTACGCGCTGTACATCGGCGGCACCGCCGCTCTCGTCTGGACGACCGTGTCGTGGCTCGGCCACCGGGCGTATGCGTTCGCGATCCTCTTCTTCGGCGCGCTCCACATCCTGTACGACGGCTTCGTGTGGAAGCTGCGCCGCCCCGCGCTCGCCGCATCGCTCGGCATCACGCCGGCCGCTCCGTGACCTCGGCGGCCGTCGGACGCTCCTCACGCTCCTGCACCACGACGCCGCCCACGACCAGCGCTACCCCGAGCAGTTCGAGCGCGGTGGGCCGCTGGTCGAGGGCGATGAACGCCACGACGACGGCGGTGATCGGCAGCAGCGCCGACAGCACGCTGAACCGGCGCACCGGGATGCGGCGCATCGTGTGCTGGTCGATGCCGTAGCCGATCGCGTTGGAGAACACGCCGGTCAGCAAGCACGCCACCAGCAGGCCGCTCGAGCCCCACACCGGTCCGCTCCCGGGCAGGCCGACCGGCGCGGTCGCCACGGCGCCGATCGCCAGCCCGACGCCGAGACCGGCGACGCCGCGGTCGAGTTGCGCGACGCGCGACCCGACGACGATGTACAGCACCCACATCGTCGACGCCAGGCCGATGAACAGCAGCCCGAGTGGCTCGCCACCGATCTCGATGCCGCCCAGCACGGAGACCCCCGCGGCGGCGAGCACGAGCGCCGCCGCGTTGCGGCGCGTGCGGGTGCGCGCGGCAGCCAGCGAGACCGGGCCGATGAACTCGATCGCGACCCCGTTGCCGAGCGGCAGCCGGTCGATGCCGAGGTAGAAGAACAGGTTCATCAGCGCCGTGGCGATGCCGAAGATCGCCGCGGCGCCGAGCTCCCGGGCGCTCCAGCGCCGGGTGTCGCGCCACGACACGGCGAGGAGCGTGACCGCCGCCCCGACCACACGGAACCACGCCACCGTGGCGGGCCGCACCTCGTCGAAGACGCTGATCGCGATCGTGGCCCCGATGTACTGGGCGATGCCGCTGAGCACGAACAGCGCCTCGGGCGACGCGGTGTCGAGGTACCGCCCGATCGGGCCAGGTCGGGGTCTCGGCATCGGGGGTGTTCTAGCCGAACGCCGTGTTCGCGGCCATCGCGCCGTCGGCCACCATGGGGCCATGCAGACCGTCGTCGACCCGACATCCATCGCCCCGCCCGCGGCGAACTATGCCCACGGCATCCTGGTCACCTCGCCGGCACGGTGGTTGCACACCGCCGGGGTCGTCCCGGTCGCGCCGGACGGCTCCGTGCCCGACGGCGTGGCCGCCCAAGCCGAGGTGATCTGGGCCAACATCGGCGCGATCCTCGCCGAGGCCGGGATGGGGTTCGCCGACCTCGTCGGCATCACGACCTACGTCGTCGCCGGTGAGGCCGTCGCCCCGGCGATAACGATCCGCGACCGCATGCTCGACGGGCGCCGGATCGCCAGCACGCTGGTCACGGTCGCAGCGCTGGCGCAGCCCGCCTGGCGCATCGAGATCGCGGCGATCGCCGCCCAGTGACGGGGACGGCTCCGAAGCGTCAGCCGACGCGGTGGACGGTGACCGGCGGGCGCTCCGGGGCGTTCACCTCTCCGCGCGGCCATCCCAGGTAGACGAGGCCGACCACGCGAGTGTCGGGATCGAAGCCGCACAGTTCGTTGACGCGGCGTGACTCGGTGAGCGGCGGCGAGCTCCAGAACGAGACCAGGCCCGCGGCAGTCGCGGCCAGCAACAGCGTCTGGATCGCGGCCGCGACGGCGTCGCGGTTCTCTGCGTGCAGGTTCGGGCTCTCGTGCGCGGCGCAGCCGACGACCAGCATCGCCGGGGCGCGCAGGTACTTGGTGAGGGTCTTGGTCCGCTTGCCCTCGTCGCCGTACTCCTGCTCGACCATGTCGGCGACGTACGCCTCGCCGAGACGTGAGCGACCGTCGCCGACGCACACCGCGAAGCGCCACGGCCACGTGCGCTTGTGGTTCGGGGCCCACGCCGCGATCTCGCACAGCCGCTCGACGAGTGCCTGGTCGACCGGGCGCTCGCGGTCGACCAGCAGATGCGACCGCCTGCGCTGCGCCAGATCAGCGAACGTGTCCAGTTCACTCGTCATCACGTCCCCCATCTCGGGTGCCTCCTCGTTCGCTCAGTCGTTCTGATGCAGCGCGGCGTTCAGGCCGCCCCAACTGCCGGTGCGCTGCACCGCCTCCACCGCGCCGGTCTGGCTGTGGCGGCGGAACAGCAGGTTGTGAGCGCCGGACAGCGAGAGAGCCTTGACCGACTCGCCGTCGGGCAGCCGGACGATCGTGCCGGCGGTGAGATAGAGACCGGCCTCCACGACGCAGTCGTCGCCGAGGCTGATGCCCAGGCCGCTGTTCGCCCCGAGCAGGCATCGCTGCCCGACCGTGATCTGCTCCTTGCCGCCGCCCGACAGCGTGCCCATGATGCTCGCGCCCCCGCCGATGTCGGACGCGTCGCCGACGATCACCCCCTGCGAGATGCGGCCTTCGACCATCGACGCGCCGAGGGTGCCGGCGTTGTAGTTGCAGAAGCCCTCGTGCATCACGGTCGTGCCCGCGGACAGGTGCGCTCCGAGACGCACCCGTGACGTATCGGCGATGCGCACACCGCTCGGCACGACGTAGTCCGTCATGCGCGGGAACTTGTCGAGGCCGTGCACGGTGAGGGTCCGGCCTTCACGGCGCTCGTTCCACATCACCTCGTCGAGCGTGTCGACGGCGACCGGTCCGAGGTTCGTCCAGGCGACGTTGGGCACCAGGCCGAACAGGCCGTCCAGGTTCAGCGTGCGCGGCAGAGCCAGGCGGTGCGAGAGCAGGTGCAGGCGCAGGTAGACGTCGCTGGCGTCGGTGGCCGCGGCGTCGGTGTCGATCTGGACGTGCACGACGCGCAGCGTGACGCCGCGACGCGGATCCTTGTCCGGGCCGCCGTCGAGCGCGCGGGCGTCGTCGGCGGAAATCTCCTCGCCCCAGCCGAGGCGGCGGAACCAAGTGTCGAGCGTCGTGCCGTCGGCCGCGATCGTGGCGAGTCCGACTCCCCAAGCTGCTGGCATCGTCGATCTGCTCCTTCCGTCGAATGGGTTCAGGCGTGTCGGGGTTCAGGCGTGTCGGGTCTCAGGGCGCCTCGGGGCGCAGGGTGGGGAAGAGGATCACTTCCTTGATCGTCGAGGCGCCGGACAGCAGCATCGCGACGCGGTCGATGCCGATGCCCAGCCCGCCGGTCGGCGGCATGCCGTACTCCAGCGCCCGCAGGTAATCCTCGTCCACGGCTCCGGCTTCGAGCACGCCGGCTTCCTTGGCCTTCTGCTCCTCCTCGAAGCGCAGCCGCTGCTCGACGGGGTCGTTGAGCTCGCTGTAGCCGTTGGCGAGCTCGCGGCGGCCGACGAACAGCTCGAAGCGCTCGGTGAGGTGGGGATCGTGGCGGTCCACCCGGGCCAGCGGGCTGATCTCGACCGGATGGCCGGTGACGAACGTCGGGCGCACGAGCGACGGCTCCGCCGTGGCCTCGAACAGCTCCTCGATCAGCTTGCCCGAACCCCAGCGCTGCTCGTAACGCACGCCGTGCTTGTCCGCGAGCGCCCGCAGGTGCTCGATCGGCTGCGACGGGTGCACCTCGACACCGGTGGCCTCGGCGACGAGATCGATCATGCGCGCCGTGCGCCACGGCTCCGCGAGGTCGACCTGCTCGCCGTCGACGGTCACCACCGTGGAGCCGGTGGCGGCGCGCGCGGCGCTGACGATGAGCTCCTCGGTGAGGGCCATCACCTCGCTGTAGTCGGCGAACGCCTGGTAGAGCTCCATCATCGTGAACTCGGGATTGTGGCGCGGCGAGATCCCCTCGTTGCGGAACACGCGGCCGATCTCGAACACGCGCTCCATCCCGCCGACGATCAACCGCTTGAGATGCAGCTCGAGCGCGATCCGCAGGTACAGCGTCATGTCGAGCGTGTTGTGGTGCGTGACGAACGGGCGGGCGTGCGCCCCGCCCGCCTCCACGTGCAGCACCGGTGTCTCGACCTCGATGAAGCCATGCCCGTGGAGCGTGGAGCGGATGCTGGCGATCACCGCGTGGCGGATCTCGAACGTGCGGCGCGCGTCGGCGTTGACGATCAGGTCGGCGTAGCGCTGGCGATAGCGCGTGTCGGTATCGGTCAGGCCCTTCCACTTGTCCGGCATCGGGCGCACGGCCTTGGCGAGCAACTCGACGCGCTCGACCTTCACGCTGAGCTCGCCCTTGCGGGTCGACATCACCGTGCCGACGACACCGATCCAGTCACCGAGATCGAGCGAACGGATCGACTCGAACGTCTCGTCGCCGACCACGCCCCGGGACACGAACAGCTGGATCTCTCCCGAACGATCGCGCAGCGTGGCGAAGATCAGCTTGCCCTGCTCGCGCTTCAGCATCATGCGCCCAGCGACGCGGACGCTCGCCTCGGTCTCGGTCCCGGGCTCGATGCCGGCGTGCGCGGCACGGACCGCGGCGAGGTCGTGGGTGCGGTCAAAACGGTACGGATAGGGGTTCCCGCCCGCGGACCGCACCGCGTCGAGCTTGCCCAGCCGATGCGCCATCTCGTTGGCGAGCGTGGAGCGGTCGTCGGGCGTCGAGTCCATACAGGCTCGCAACGGTACCTGGCGACCCGCCCGCAGCCCCAGGTCGGCGCCGCGTACCATCTCGTCGGTGTCACGCCGGCTGATCGCTTCCACCGTGTCCGTCGTCGTCCTCACGACCGCGATGCCGAGCCGTGCGGCGGCTCCGGTGGACGAGCTGCGCGAGGGCGCCACCGCGATCGCCACCGCGGCGCCCTCGACGATCCCGTTCGACGTCGTGTCGATCTTCCAGACCACCGACATCACATCCGACATGCGGGCCCGGGTGGACGCCGCGGCGCAGAGCATGGGCGCCGTCGTCGCCGCCAGCCGCGGGGCGAGCATCGGGCTCACCGCCGTGGCGCGCGGCGGCCAGCCGGTCCAGCAGGCGCCGCTCGGCTACCAGTACCCGATGGCGATCACCGTGCTGCCCGTGGACGTCGTCGCCGCCCTGATGGGCCGCGGTGTCAGCGCGCACGTGGCCGGCGGCTCGGTGGTGATGGGGGACACATCCGCCGGCCTGCGCGGCGCGCAGGCAGGCGACACGCTGACGCTCGTCGCGGCCGACGGCGGGTCGCGCGTCCTCACGATCGGCGCGGTGGTGGACGACGCCGTCGTCGGCGGCACCGAGTTGGTCGTCTCGCCGGCCGTCGCCGACTGGCTCGGCGTCACGCGCGTGACCCGGCTGCTCGTCTACGGCTTCTCCGACCGTGCGGCGATCGAAGCGGCGCTCGCCGCCCAGGGTGTGGTCAACCGGACGACGATCGGCGGGCAGCGGGTGCGGATCCGGCGCTCGTGGGACCCGCCCGACCCCGACAGCACACTCGGGCTCGCCCAGACCAAGGCATTGCTCGGCGAGCCTGCATACCGCGTCACCAGCAACGGCATCGACGTCACGCTCTCCGCCGATTGGAGCAGCACGCACATCCCGCCCGACCGCGAGTGGCTCTACGCCTACCCGGGAGCGCCGTCGCACCCGGCGTACACGATCCGCGCCCGCTGCCACGTGGGGATCAAGGATGACCTGATCGCGGCGCTCGCCGAGGTCCACGCCGCCGGGCTCGACGGGGCCATCGACTTCCGCAACGCCAACACCTACGGCGGCTGCTACTACCCGCGCTTCAACCGGGTCTCGGGGGCGCTCGGGTTCCTCTCCCGCCACTCGTGGGGCATGGCGCTCGACACGAACACGACGACCAACGCTCAGGGCGCCACGCCGCAGATGGACTGCCGTGTCGTGCGCATCTTTCGCAAGCACAACTTCGCCTGGGGCGGGAACTTCCCGAGCAGCGACGGCATGCACTTCGAGTGGGTCGGCGAGCGGCGCGACCAGCTGGACTACCCGTCGACGTACTGCCCGAACCTGCCGGCCGGCGTCCCGCAATCGAGCGGCGTCCCGCAGCCCGGCGCCGTGTCGCCGGGGTCGGGGGACAGCCGGCCCACGTTGTTTGCCGACGACGGGTGGGGAGGCGAGGGCGGCGACGCCCACGGTGGCTAGCCTCCGGAGCGTGTCGACGCATTTCGTGATCATCGGCGGAGGACCCGCGGGCAACACCGCTGCCACCTACGCAGCGCGTCTCGGAGCCACGGTGACGATGGTCGAGCGCGACGTCGTCGGGGGCGCGGCCCACTTGTGGGACTGCATCCCGTCCAAGACGATGATCGCCACGGGTGGGGCGATGAGCTTCACCCGGCGGCTGCATGGCATGGGCCTCGAGCGGCGTGAGGCAGAGGTCGACGTCCACGCGCTGACGTCGCGCATCGAGGGCATCAAGGCCCACATGCAGACCGGCACCACCCGGCTGCTGGCGAGCCAGGGCGTGCGGATCATCCACGGCAGCGCCCGGTTCGTCTCGCCGCACGACATCGAGGTCGCGACGCCCGGCGGCGTCGAGACGTTGCACGCGGATGCCGTTCTGGTCGCCACGGGATCGCGGCCCCGCATCCCCGAGTGGTGCACCCCCGACGGGGAGCGGATCCTCACGACCCGCGACTGCTACCCGCCGCGGGAGTTCCCCAAGAGCATCACCGTTGTCGGCTCGGGTGTCACCGGCGTCGAGTTCGTCCACATGTTCTCCTCGTTCGGCGCCGAGGTCACGCTCGTGGTCAGCCGCCAACAGGTGCTGCCGAGCAAGGACCCCGAGGTCGCCGCCGTGCTCGAGGACGACTTCTTGCGCCGCGGCGTGCAGCTGCTCAAAGGCGCCCGGGCGACGGCCATCGAGCGCGAGGGCGACGAGGTGGTCGTGCGGTGCGACGACGGCCGTGTCGTACGCAGCACGCATGCCGTGCTGGCGATCGGCAGCATCCCCAACAGCGATGGCATCGGGCTCGATGCCGCCGGCGTCGAGCGCGACCGCGGCGGCTACATCACGATCAACCAGCACTGCGTCAGCAACGTGCAGCACATCTACGCCGCCGGCGACGTCAGCGGCAAGCTGCCGCTGTCGTCGGTGGCCAGCATGCAAGGCCGCAAGGTGGCCGAACACGTGATGGGCTTGCACACCCGGGAGCACCGTCACCTCGACTACGACAAGGCCGCGTCGGCCATCTTCACCGAACCCGAGATCGCCGACGTCGGCCTCGCCGAGGCGGAGGCGTTCGCCGTCGGGCGCAAGATCCGGGTCACCAAGGTTCCGTTCTCGGCGACGCCGAAGGCGTTGATCAACAACGACCCCCGCGGGTTCGTCAAGATCCTCTCCGACCCGGCCACCGGGGTGGTGCTCGGCGGCTCGATCGTCGGCCGTCACGCCGCGGAGCTGATCAGCGTCATCGCCTTGGCGGTCACCGCCAACCTGAAGGTGACCGACATCGTCGAGAGCTTGCTGGTGCACCCGGCTCTCGCCGAGGCACTCGCCGAAGCCGCCGAGTAGGCGCGCCACCGGCGCCCCCGGAAACCCCAGCTGCATCTCGCCATCGCGGCGCGAGACTGCGGCGATGATCTTCGGTGACGGCGTGAGGCCGGCCAGCACGGTCGCCTCCGCCGGATGGCTCGCACGCTCGTGCCGCGGCGCGCCCGGCACCGTGGGCGCGCTGGTGCCGAACGAGTACGAGTCGGTGCTGCGGGTGTTCCCTCCGCCGCCGCATCCTGACGAGTGGTGGGCGCTCTATCACGGTGTGTACGACGTCGTCGCGTCGATCGGCGCCCGCCACACGTCCAGCCCGGATCGGGCGTGGTTCGCCATCTGGGAAGGCCACGGTTTCGACACGGCGACGACCCACATCGCGGTGCGCGGGCCGCTGGACGCCGATGCCCAGCGGTCGCTGCGGGCGCAGCGGGACGCGTTGCGGGAGCAGGATCGCCGCCGCAACGCGGCGATCCGCACGGCGCTCGACGAGCTTCCCCGCCTCGACCGACCGGATCGCACCTACGTCCTGCTCGAGGGTCCGGTCTCCGCGGTGACCGAGCTGCGTGATCCGGGTTCGGTCGACGGGGCCTCCTGGCGACATCCCGACCTCTTCTGGCCCGACGACCGGAGGTGGTTCGTCGCGACCGATGTCGACTTCTGGTCGCTCTACATCGGCGGCGACACGGCGTTCGTGCGCGAGCTCGCGCCGGAGATGCCGACGCGGTGCGAACAGGTCGCGTTCGAGACCCGCTTCGAGATCGAGGACTGATCGCGGCCCGTGACGCGGGCTGCGGGCGGGGGCTCAGTCGCCGATGACGACGACGATGTCCCCGGCGCCCACGGTGGCCCCGGCGGCGACCTTCACTTCCTTCACCGTGCCGGCCCGGTCGGCCTGGATCTGGTTCTCCATCTTCATCGCTTCGAGCACGACGACCGTCTGGCCGCTCTCGACCGCCTGACCGACCTCGACGAGCACCTTCACGATCGTGCCCTGCATCGGCACGGCCACCTGGCCGCTGCCAGCGATCGCCCCGCCGCCGGCGCTGCCGCCGCCGGCGCGCTTGGCCTTCTTCGGCTTCGTCGCGCTGGCGACCGGCGCGTCGGGCACCCACATCTTGACGTCGAAGCGCTTGCCGTTGACCTCGACGGTCGTCGTGCGCTGAACGAGCGGCGCGTCGTCCTCGGCGGCGGGCGCCGGCGCGGGGGCGGCCACGTCGGACAGGTCGAGGCGCTCTTCGACCCACTTCGTGCTGTGCGTCACAGCGGCGAAGTCGGGATGGCGGAGGATCGCCAGGTCGGCGGGGATCGTCGTGGCGACGCCCTCGACGGTCAGTTCCTCGAGCGCGCGGATCGTGCGGGCGATGGCGGTCGGGCGGTCCTTGCCCCACACGATCAACTTGCCGACGAGGTTGTCGTAGTACTGGCTGACCTCGTCGCCGGTCTCGTATCCGGCGTCGAAGCGCACACCGAAGCCGTCGGGCGCCTTCAGCGACGTGATCACACCGGGGGAGGGGAGGAACTTCCCGCCCGCTGGGTTCTCGGCGTTGATGCGCACCTCGATGCCGTGGCCGCGGCGCAAGGCGAGCACCTCGTCCTGCGTCATCGGCAGCACCTCGCCGCTGGCGACGCGGATCTGCCACTCGACGAGGTCGATCCCGGTGATCACCTCGGTGACGGGGTGCTCGACCTGGAGGCGGGTGTTCATCTCGAGGAAGAAGAAGTCTCCGTCCTGGTAGATGAACTCGACCGTGCCGGCGTTGTGGTAGCCGACCGCGCGTGCGGCCTTCACCGCGGCCTCGCCCATGGCCTCCTCGACACCCTCGGGCAGGCCGGGGGCGGGAGCCTCTTCGATCAACTTCTGGTGGCGGCGCTGCGCGGAGCAGTCACGGGTGGAGACCCACACCACGTTGCCGTGGGTGTCGCCGACGATCTGGACCTCGATGTGGCGCGGCCAGGTGAGGTAGCGCTCGACGTAGATCTCGTCGCGCCCGAAGAACGACTTCGCCTCGCGCTGCGCGGAGGCCATCGCTTCTTCGACGTCGGCGGCGCTGTGGACGACCTTCATGCCGCGCCCGCCGCCGCCGAACGCGGCCTTGATCGCGATCGGCCAGCCGTGCTCGTCGCCGAACGCGGTGATCTCCGCCGCGCTGGTGACGAACTCGGTGGTGCCGGGCACGATCGGCGCGCCGCCGCGCAGCGCCGCCTTGCGGCTCGACACCTTGTCGCCCATCTCGACGATCGCGGCCGGGGGCGGCCCGATGAACGCCACGCCGAGGTCGGTGATGGCCTGGGCGAAGTCGGCGTTCTCGCTGAAGAACCCGTAGCCGGGGTGCACCGCGTCGGCGCCGCTGCGCTTGATCGCGTCGAGGATCGCCTCGGTGTTGAGGTAGCTCTCGGCCGCGGTCTGACCGCCGAGCGCGTACGCCTCGTCGGCGAGCCGGACGTGGAGCGCGTTGCGGTCCAGCTCGGAGTACACGGCGACGGTCTGGATGCCGAGCTCGCGGGCGGCACGGATGACCCGCACGGCGATCTCTCCGCGGTTGGCGATCAGGATCTTGGTGAGCACGAGCGCCCATGTTGGTGCCCAGAGGGCCGCCGGTGCCACATTTGCGCTATGTCGGGGTCGACGTTTCGCGTCCGGGTGGTCGACGAGACCGGTTCCACCAACGCGGATCTCGTCGCCGCGGGCTTGGCGGGCGAGCCTCACGGGGCCGTTGTGGTCGCTCGTCACCAGACCGCCGGCCGGGGCCGGCTCGACCGTCGCTGGGACGCGCCGCCGGGGACCAACCTCCTGGTGTCGGTCCTGTTCCGCGACGGCATCGACCCGCTCCACGCGGTCACCCAGCGCGTCGGTGTCGCTGCGGCGATCGCCTGCGAGGGGGTGGCCGGCGTCGTCGTGTCGTTGAAGTGGCCCAACGACCTGCTGGTCGACGGGCGGAAGCTCGGGGGGATCCTCGCCGAAGCTCGGCCGGGGTTCGTGGTCGTGGGCCTCGGCCTCAACGTCGGCTGGGCCCCGCCCGGCGCGGCCCGCCTCGGAGACGGGGTCGACCCTCCCGCCGTCCTCGACGCCCTGCTCGACGCGCTGGCCGAGGTGTGGGCGTGGGACGGCGCATCGGCGTGGGCCGCGTACCGCGAGCGGCTGTCGACCCTCGGGCGTGCCGTCCGGGTCGAGTTGCCGCAGGCACGAGTGCTGGAGGGGATCGCCACCGACGTCGAGCCCGACGGCCGCCTCGTCGTGCGCGACGCGGCCGGCGCCACGCACCGCGTCGACTCCGGTGACGTCATCCATCTGCGCTGAGACACGGTCGGCGGGCAGCCGGCGCGATGACGGCAGCGGCGCGCCGCCCGCCAGTACCGTGGTTCGTCGTGCTCGCGTTCGACGAACCACCGCGCCCGCGGCCGCGCCGGCGCCGCCGCCGTGGCCGGGCGCCGTCGTCGCTGCTGCTCGCCGTGGTGATGACGGTCGCCGGCGGCGCCGGGGTGGTGCTGGCCGGGCAGCGGCAGGTCGACCGCATCGCTCGGGTGCCCGACCTGGCCGGGACGCTGTCGAGCGACACGGCAATCCCGGTCGAGAACTTCCTGCTGGTCGGCAGCGACACCCGCGAGGGGGCCGACCCTGACGATCCGGACTTCGGGGGCATCGGCGACACGACCGCCGTCACCGGCCGGCGCAGCGACACGATCATGGTCCTGCGCCGCGACCGCTCGGGAGGCGGCGCATCGCTGCTCAGCATCCCCCGAGACCTTTGGGTCGAGATCCCCGGCGCCGGCCACGAGCGCATCAATTCGGCGTACTCGGCGGGTCCCGCGACGCTGATCGCCACCGTGCAGGGGGCGCTCGGCATCCCGATCCACCACTACGTCGAAGTCGACTTCCAAGGTTTCAAGGCGCTCGTCGACGCGATCGGCGGCGTCGAGATGTGCTTCGACCACCCCACCCGCGACAGCCACACCGGTCTCGACATCGCCGAGGCCGGCTGCTACGTGCTCGACGGCGTGCAGGCGCTGGCGTTCGCCCGCAGCCGCTTCTACGAGGAGTTCGTCGACGGTGAGTGGCGCACCGACGGGCGTGCCGACCTGGGGCGCGTCGAGCGCCAGCAGCAGTTCGTCAACACCGCCTTGCAGGCAGCGCTCGACCGGGTGAAGGGCAATCCGCTGGAAGCCGGCGACGTGTTCGCCTCGACGACGGGAGCGCTGCGCATCGACGACGAGCTCGATCCGTTCGCCGCCGCGGGGGCGCTGCGCGACGCCGTCGGCGCGGGGCTCGTGACGTACTCGCTGCCCGTCGACGGGGCGACCATCTCCGGCAAGGCGGTGCTCGAACTCGGAGACGGCGCCGACCAGCTGCTGGCCTACTTCCGCGGCGCCGGGCCTGCGCCGGCGGCGCTGTAGGACCGCCGTGGCGACAGCTGTGCCAGACTCTGCGGCCGACATGAAAGCGTTGATCCTCGCGGGAGGCGCCGGGACACGGCTGCGGCCGATCACCCATACGAGCGCGAAGCAGCTCGTTCCCGTGGCGAACAAGCCGATCCTGTTCTACGGCATCGAGGCGATGGCCGCGGCCGGCATCCGCCAGATCGGCGTGATCGTGGGCGACACCCGTGCAGAGGTGATGGCGGCGCTCGGGGATGGCAGCCGCTTCGGCGTCGAGATCACCTACATCCCCCAAGAGGCGCCGCTCGGCCTCGCTCATTGCGTGCTCATCGCCGGCGAGTTCCTGGGCGACGACGACTTCGTCATGTACCTCGGCGACAACCTCCTCGAACAGGATCTGGGCGCGTTCGTCGCGGCGTTCGAGGCCGCTCGCCGCACCGACGACGCCCCGTCGGCGCAGATCCTGCTCAAGCAGGTCCCCGATCCACATCGCTTCGGCATCGCCGCGCTCGACGACGAGGGCCACGTCGTGCGGCTCGTCGAGAAGCCGGCGGACCCGCCGAGCGACCTGGCCCTGGTGGGCGTGTACCTGTTCGACGCGACGATCCACAAGGCGGTCGCCGCGATCCAACCCTCCCCCCGCGGCGAACTCGAGATCACCGACGCGATCCAGTGGCTGATCGACGCCGGCCAGCGCGTCCGCTGCGAGCTGCTCAGCGGCTGGTGGATCGACACCGGCAAACTGACGCCGTTGCTCGAGGCCAACCGGCTCCTGCTGGAGACGATCGCGCCGTCCAACGACGGAACGGTCGACGAGCGCTCGACGATCGACGGCCGCGTGCACATCGCCGCGGGCGCGCAGATCGAGAACTCGACGATTCGCGGGCCGGTCGCGATCGGCGCCGGCACCCGAGTGGCCGACAGCTTCATCGGCCCGTTCACCGCCATCGGCGACCGGTGCGAGGTGCTCAACAGCGAGGTCGAGCACTCGGTGGTGATGGAGGGCAGCCGCATCGTCGACATCCCCCGGCTGGAGGACAGCTTGATCGGCAAGGAGGCCGTCGTGGCGCGCACGCAGACCCGCCCACGTGCCCTCCGGCTGATGGTCGGCGATCACTGCCAGATCGACGTGGAGTGAGGAGCGCACCGTGACCACCGTGTTCGTCACCGGCGCTGCCGGGTTCATCGGCTCGAACTTCTGCCGTTACTGGAGCGAAGCCCATCCCGACGACGCGATCGTCGCCTTCGATCTGCTCACCTACGCGGGCGTCCGCGAGAACCTCGACGGGATCGAGCGGCTGACGTTCGCCCAGGGCGACATCGGCGACGTCCAGCGGGTGGAGGATCTGCTGCGCGAGCACCGGGTCGACGTGATCGTCAACTTCGCCGCCGAGTCGCACAACAGCCTCGCGATCTTGGACCCCGCGCGGTTCTTCCGCACCAACGTGCTCGGCACGCAAGGACTGTGCGAGGCGGCCAAGCGCGTCGGCGTCGCCCGTTTCCATCACGTCTCGACGTGCGAGGTGTACGGCGACTTGGACCTCGACACCGACGAGATGTTCACCGAGGAGTCGCCGTATCGGCCGCGCACGCCGTACAACGCGTCCAAGGCCGGTGGCGATCACGCCGTGCGGGCCTACCACGAGACCTGGGGCCTGCCGATCACGATCACGAACTGCGCCAACAACTACGGCAAGTACCAGTTCCCCGAGAAGGTGATCCCGTTCTTCACGACGCAGGCACTCCAGGATCTGCCGCTGCCGATGTACGCGTCGACCGACAACCGGCGTGAGTGGATCCATGCGGTCGACCACGCACGGGCGATCGACATGATCATCGACCGCGGCCGCGTCGGCGAGACGTATCACGTCGGAACCGGTGTGGAGAAGAGCATCGCCGAGATCGCCGATCTCGTGCTCGGCCACCTGGGCAAGCCGGATTCGTTGAAGACGATCGTCCCCGATCGCCCGAGCCACGACCGGCGCTACGTGCTCGACTGGTCGAAGATCCGCCGGGAGCTCGGCTGGGAGCCGATCGTCGACTTCGAGACCGGCGCCCACGAGACGATCGAGTGGTACGCGGCCAACGCCGACTGGTGGAAGCCGCTGCGCGAGCGGGCGCCGGTCGCCGAGGGCACGGCCTGGTCCACGACCACGACCGCCAGCCGAGGCGGGTAGCGATGCGGCTGATCGTCACGGGCGCGGCGGGACAGCTCGGGCGCGATGTGGTGCACGCCGCGGCCGCGCACGGCGACGAGGTCACGGCCGTCGACCGCGCCGAGCTCGACGTCACCGATCGCGCCGCTGTGCTCGAGGCGGTGGCCGCGCTGCGACCCGACGCGATCGTGCACTGCGCGGCGTGGACCGCGGTCGACGAATGCGAGTCCGATCCCGATCGAGCGTTCATCGTCAACGCGCTCGCCGTCCGCTGGATCGCCGAGGCGTGTCACCGCACCGGGGCCCACCTCGTGCACATCTCGACCGACTACGTCTTCGACGGCCACAAGCCGACGCCGTACGTCGAGTGGGACGTCACGCATCCCCTCGGCGTGTACGGGCGATCGAAGCTCGCCGGTGAGCACGAGGCGCTGGCGCTCGGCGCCGACGCGGCGGTGGTGCGCACGTCGTGGGTGTGCAGCGGTCACGGGTCGAACATGGTGCGCACGATCGCCAAGCTCTCGGCCGAGCGCGACGAGCTGACGTTCGTCGACGACCAGATCGGCCACCCGACGTTCACGTCCGACCTGGCGCCGATGTTGCGCCGGCTCGCGCTCGAGCGCCGCAGCGGCGTGCATCACATCACCAACCAGGGTGTCGTCAGCTGGTTCGAGTTCGCCCGGGAGGTCGTCGCCGCGCTCGGTCGGAACCCGCTGATGGTGCGGCCGATCAGCACGGCCCAGCTGCTGCCGCCGCGGCCCGCTCAGCGGCCGGCGAACAGCGTGCTCGACAACGCGGTGCTGCGCGCGGCGGGGCTCCCGCAGCTGCCCGACTTCCGCGAGACGCTCGCCGCTGTCGCGGCGGCGCTGCGGACCGAGATGGGCTGACGGTGACGACGCCGGCGCCGCTACCGTCGCCTCCGATGCGTTACGTCTCCACCCGTGGGCGCGCGCCCGTGCTCGGCTTCACCGACGTGTTGCTCACCGGGCTCGCAGCCGACGGGGGCCTGTACGTCCCGGAGAGCTGGCCGGCCTTGCCCGACGCCCTCGACGGCCCCTACGCCGACGTCGCGGCGGCGGTCATGGCCCCGTTCGTCGGCGACGAGATCGCCCCCGCCGATCTGTTGCGCCTGTCGCGGGAGGCGTATGCCACGTTCCGCCATGCGGCGGTCGTGCCGCTGACGCAGATCGACGAGCGGCACTGGCTCCAGGAGCTCTTCCACGGCCCGACCCTGGCCTTCAAGGACGTCGCGCTCCAGCTCGTCGGCCGCCTGTTCGATCACGCCCTCGCCGCGCGCGGCGAGCGCGTCACGATCATCGGAGCGACGAGCGGCGACACCGGGTCGGCCGCGATCGACGGCGTGAAGGGGTGCGCGCACGTCGACATCGTGATCCTCTACCCGCTCGGCCGCGTCAGCGAGGTCCAGCGCCGGCAGATGACGACGGTGGACGCGCCGAACGTGCATGCGGTGGCGGTGGAGGGCACGTTCGACGACTGTCAGGACCTCGTCAAAGCGATGTTCGCCGACGAGCGGTTCCGTGACGACATGCGCTTGTCCGCCGTGAACAGCATCAACTTCGCCCGCATCATGGCGCAGGTCGTCTACTACGTGACGGCGTCGCTGGCGTTGCGCGGCGCGTCGACGTTCTGCGTGCCGACCGGGAACTTCGGCAATGTGCTGTCGGGGTGGATCGCCCAGCGGATGGGCGCTCCCATCAGCGGCTTCGTCGTGGCCAGCAACACCAACGACATCGTCGCCCGGTTCATCGAGGGCGGCGACATGACGACGGCGGAGGTCGTCCCGACGCTCAGCCCGAGCATGGACATCCAGGTGAGCTCGAACGTCGAGCGCCTGCTGTTCGAGATGAACGGCCGCGACGGCGGGATGACCGCCGAGCAGCTGTTGCGGTTCCGCCGCACCGGCTCCCTGCGGGTCGAGCCCGACCAGCGGGAGAAGTGGATCACCGGCACGTTCCACGCAGCCCGCCTCGACGACCAGGCGACGCTGGCGACGATCGCCCGCCACCACGAGCGCACCGGCGCTCTCATCGATCCCCACACCGCGGTCGGCGTCGGCGCCGTCGACCTGTTGCGTGGGCAGGGCCGGCTCGAGGGGCCGGTCGTGACGTTGGCCACGGCACACCCGGCCAAGTTCCCCGACGCCGTCATGACAGCCACGGGGATCCGCCCGGAGCTGCCGCCGCACCTCGCCGATTTGCTGGTCCGCCGCGAGCGCACGGTGGCGGTGACGAACGACATCGGCGCCGTACAGCACCTGGTGAGGACGCTGGTCAGCGGCTGAGCTCGCCGCTCTCAGCGTTGCACGCGGCCGGCGCAGTCGGTAACGTGCGTACCGGCCCGAGTTTCCGGGCCGACCCCGCCTCCCCGCTGTGGTGGCGATCACCAAGTGGCGGTGGGGACATCTTCCTGCTGGCGGTGGGGCTGCCGGCGTCTTTCCACGTTCGAGCGCCCCGCCACGTCAGCCCACCCCTCCCTCTGAAAGAGGTACTCGTGGCCGCAGAGGCTCTCGAACAGTCGGTGCTGGAGTCCAAGGACAAGGAGCAGCTCGTCGCGATCGCGACCGCGCTCGGGATCAAGTCGCTGTCCCGGGCGAAGAAGGCCGACATCATCTCCAAGATCCTGCAGAGCACGGGTGGGGGCAACGGGAGCGCAGCCGCGGCGACGAACGGAGCCGGTTCGCAGGCTGCCCCGGCAGCGCACCCGAACGGCGCCGAGGCGGCAGCCTCCGCTGGGACGAAGGCGGCGGCCAAGCCCTCGACGAAGGCGGCCAAGGAGCCGGGTCGCCCGCGGGCGTCCGCCCGCGCCGCCGCGACGCCCGCCGCGCCGCCGGCGCCGGCCGTCCAGCAGGACGTCCTCGTCGGGCCCGACGGCGAACCGCTCGCCGAGTGGGAGCTCGCGCTCGTGCGCGACGGCGCGATGGACGCCGCGGAGCTCGGGACGGCCCCCGCAGGCGCCTCGGCACCCGCGCCGGCTCCGGCTGCGGCGCCCGCTGCGCCGGCGAGCGACGAGGCCGGCGACGAGGACGACGAGCCGAGCGGCCCGGCCGAGGGAGAGAGCCGCAGCAGCAAGCGCCGTCGCCGCCGCCGGAACAAGAACCGCGGCGTCGACGCGGGCGCCCCCGGCGCCGACCGTCCGGACCAGCAGCAGCGCCCCGACCGCGCAGATCGGTACGAGCAGGGCGAGCAGCAGAGCCAGGAGCCGGTGCGGGTCGCGGGATACCTCGATCTGCGCGACGAGGGATACGGCTTCCTGCGCGTCAACGGCTACCTCGCCAGCCGCGAGGACGCCTACATCCCGGTGAAGCTCACTCGCCAGTACGGGCTGCGCAAGGGCGATCACGTCACCGGTCTCAGCCGCCCAGCGGGCCGCAACGAGAAGAACCCGGCGATGCTCGAGATCCACACGGTCAACGGCGAGAACCCGGAGAAGGCGCGCAATCGCCCGCGGTTCGAAGATCTCACCCCGCTGTTCCCCGACGAGAAGCTGCGCCTCGAGAACCCCGCCAACCCGAGCGACATGACGGCGCGCATCATCGATCTGATCTCGCCGATCGGCAAGGGTCAGCGCGGCATCATCGTGTCGCCGCCGAAGGCCGGCAAGACCACGGTGATGAAGACCATCGCCACCGCCATCGAGCGCAACAACCCCGAGGTGAAGCTGATGGTGCTGCTCATCGACGAGCGGCCCGAGGAAGTCACCGACATGCGCCGCACGGTGAAGGGCGAGGTCATCGCGAGCACGTTCGACCGGCCCTCCGACGAGCACACGCACGTCGCCGAGCTGGCGATCGAGAAGGCCAAGCGCATGGTCGAGCGCGGCGAGGACGTCGTCATCATCCTCGACGGCATCACCCGCCTCAGCCGGGCCTACAACCTCGCCGCTCCGGCGAGCGGCCGCATCATGAGCGGCGGCATCGACGCGGGCGCCCTGTACCCGCCGAAGAAGTTCTTCGGCGCCGCGCGCAACGTCGAGGAGGGCGGCTCGCTCACCATCCTCGCCACGGCGCTGGTCGAGACGAACAGCCGCATGGACGAGGCGATCTTCGAGGAGTTCAAGGGCACCGGCAACATGGAGCTGCGGCTCGACCGCAAGCTCGCCGAGCGCCGGATCTACCCGGCGATCGACGTCGACGCCAGCAGCACCCGGCACGAGGAGCTGCTGTTCGACCGCAAGGCGCTCCAGATGGTGTGGAAGTTGCGCCGCGTGCTGTCCGGCCTGGCGGCCGACGGGAACGCAGCCCCCGGCCTCGAGTTGCTCATCGACCGCCTGCGCACGTTCCGCACCAACGACGAGTTCCTGGCGGAGATCTCCAAGCAGCCCAGCATGTGAGGCGACCCGCCGCCCCGGCGGGTCCCACCCACCCA
>CAZGUH010000010.1:22521-74723 GCA_964529005.1 uncultured Ilumatobacteraceae bacterium
CCAAGCAGCCCAGCATGTGAGGCGACCCGCCGCCCCGGCGGGTCCCACCCACCCAGCCCTCCCGCCCCTGTGCTTGGGCGCGAAGAGGTGCCGGCACGGCAGCCGATCGCGCCCGAGCCAACGTGATGGGCGCGCGCCGCTGCCGGGACGGCAGCCGGGCGCGCCCAAGAGGGTGGGGGAGAAGGGCGGGCGGGGACGCGCGGTCTGGGTGGGATCGGAACCGGGCCGGTACACTGAGCCGTCCCCTTTTCTCCTCGGGAGCGTTTGGCATGAAGACCGAGATCCACCCCAACTACACCGAGACCACGGTGAAGTGCTCGTGCGGCAACGTCTTCACCACCCGCTCCACGCGCGGCGGCGACCTCACCGTCGAACTGTGCAACGAGTGCCACCCCTACTTCACCGGCAAGCAGAAGCTCGTCGACTCCGGTGGTCGGGTCGAGCGCTTCAACAAGCGGTACGGCGCCCGCAAGGGGAAGTGACCTCCCGCCGCGTTCGCGCGTGAACGTCGTGCCTGCCCGCCGGGCGGCCGTTCTCGTCTCGCATCCGTGACGTCGCCGACACCGTCGAACGCCGAGACCGAGAGGCGGGCGCGGCTGCTCGCCATCAAGCTCAACGCCTTGGTGCGCGACCACCTCGGGGCTGAGCCGGGCGGTGAGCCGCGGGTCTTCGCCCCGGGCGCCGCGCTGGTGGCGGGCGACGACGCGTGGGTGCTCGTCGACGAAGCCCCCGAGCAGAGCTTCGGCCGCGTGCTGGCGTGGGCCCTCAAGGCGGGCGTGCGGGCGGTGCACGTCCTCGCCGATCGGGGAACGGGCACGCTCGCGCGCCACGCCGGCGCGTTCGACTTTCCGGCGGAGATCTGGCACGTCAACGAGCGCAGCTTGCTGCCGGCCGTCGCCGAGCCCCTGCCGGTGGCCCCGCCGGTGCCGGCGGCGCACGACACCTATCTCCCGATCATCGTCGAGGCCGGCGCCGAGCCGGTGGTCGAGCACGGCGTGCTGTCCGGCGAAGTGCGGGGGCTGGAGGTCTGCCGCGCGGTGACGGACGTCCACACCGGCCAGCACCGGCTCGAGGTCGGCATCGGGGCGCACGACCGCGAAGCGTTCCTCATGTTGCACGGCAACGTGCCGACGGTCGACGCGCTCCGCGGCGTCGTGGCCGCGGTCGAGCCCCATCGGTCCGCCGGAGCGCCGCCGCATCCGCTCAACCGGCTGGCCGCCGAGCGCCTTCTGCGGTGGAAGGCCGTGCATGAGCCAGCGTCCGCCGGCGCCTCCGACCTTGCGATCGCGGCGCCGCCCGTGCCGCGGGCGAACGTGAAGGACGCGGTTCCCTGCGTCGCCCGCGGCGTCGACGTCGACGGGCAGCCGATGGTGGTGGTCTGCTCGACGGGCGTCGACCTATCGGTGGCGCCGTTCGCGACCGACGCACGTGCGGACGTCGTGGGCGAGGGCGGCGATCCGGCAGCGGTGCGCTGTGTGGTGCTCACGCCGCAGCGCGACGTCAACGCCGTCACGCGCCGACTCGCCGCGATCGCCACGCCTCCGGTCGAGGTCGCCGGCTGGCCGATCCCGTAGCCTCGGCTTCTCATGCTCGAACGCCTCGATGCCCTGGAAGCCGAGTTCGCCTCGCTCGAGGTCTCGCTGGCGGACCCCGACGTGCTCGGCGACCCGTCCGCGCTGAAGCGCGTGTCGAAGCGCTACAAGGAGCTGGCGCCGGTGATCGAGTGCGGGCGTGCGCTCCAGGCGCGTCGCGACGATCTCGTCGCCGCCCGCGAGCTGCTCACCGATGCGGCCGGAGCCGAGCGGGAGATGATGCGCGCCGAGGTCGACCAGATCGAAGCCGAGATCGCGCGGCTCGAGACCGAGCTGCGGTTGCTCCTCCTGCCGCGAGATCCCGACGACGGCAAGGCGGTGATCGTCGAGATCCGCGGCGCGGAGGGCGGCGAGGAGGCCAACCTGTTCGCCCGCGATCTGTTCGACATGTACGTCGCGTACGCGCAGCGCCAAGGATGGGCCGTCGAGGTGCTGTCGACGGATCCCAGCGACCTCGGCGGCCTCAACCAGGTGACGTTCGTCGTGCGCGGGGAGACCGCGTGGAGTCACCTCAAGTTCGAGGGTGGGCCGCATCGGGTGCAACGGGTGCCGGTGACCGAGAGCCAAGGTCGTGTGCACACCTCGTCGGCGACCGTGCTCGTGCTGCCGGAGGCCGACGAGGTCGAGGTGACGATCGACGAGCGCGATCTCGTCATCGACGTCTACCGGTCGAGCGGCCCCGGCGGGCAGGGTGTCAACACCACCGACTCGGCGGTGCGGATCACCCACGTCCCCACCGGCATCGTCGTCGCCATGCAGGACGAGCGCAGCCAGCTCCAGAACCGCGCCCGCGCGATGCAGGTGCTGCGCGCCCGCCTGCTCCAGCTGGCCCACACCGAGGCCGACTCCAAGGCCTCGGCGCAGCGCAAGGCGCAGGTCGGCGGAGGCGGTCGGGGCGAGAAGATCCGCACCTACAACTTCAAGGAGAACCGGCTCACCGATCATCGCATCGGCTACACGGTGTACCGGTTGCAGGACATCCTCTCGGGCGATCTCGACGACGTGGTCGCCGCGCTGCAAGCCGACGAGCGCACCCGCCAGCTGTCGACCGCCGACCCGACGTGACCGAGGAGCTCGACGACACGATCAGCTGGGGCGAGCTCTGGCGGCAGACGACCGACGCCGTGGGGAGCCGCGCCGAGGCCAGGTGGTTGTGCGAGGTGGCGAGCGCGCTCGACGGTGACGACTTCCTCGCCGCGCTGCACGAGCCGGCGACCGAGCGCATGGTGGCCCACCTCGACGCGATGGTCGCTCGCTACCGGGCCGGCGAACCGCTGCAGTACGTGCTCGGCCGCTGGGGATTTCGCCGCCTCGATCTTCTGGTCGATCGCCGGGTGTTGATCCCGCGGCCGGAGACCGAGCTGGTGGCCGAGATCGCGATCGAGCTCTGCGGCCACGGCGTACCGCCGATCGTCGCCGCAGACCTCGGGACGGGCAGCGGCGCGATCGGGCTCTCGCTCGCCGTCGAGCTGCCGCTGTCGGGCACGACGGTGTGGATCACCGATCAGTCCGCGGACGCCCTCGACGTCGCGCGCGCCAACCTCGCGGGCATCGGGCGGGCCGCGGCGAACGTCCGCGTCGCGCAGGGCTCGTGGTTCGACGCGCTGCCGGAGGAGCTGCGCGGCGGCATCGACGTCGTCGTCGCCAACCCGCCGTACATCGCCGACGACGATCCCGAGCTCGACGAGACGGTGCGCGCGTGGGAGCCGCCGCAGGCGCTGTTCTCCGGCCCCGACGGACTCGACGCGATCCGTGCGATCGTGCGCGCCGCGCCGTCCTGGCTGGCAACGCCCGGATGGCTGGTGCTGGAGATCGGCGCCACGCAGGGCCCTGCGGTGGCCGCGCTGGCGCGCGACGCGGGCTTCCTCGCCGTCGACGTCCGTTCGGATCTCGCCGGCCGACCGCGCATCCTCGTCGCGCGCCGCTGATCGGGGCCGCGCCCGTCACCTCAGTTGCGCGGCACTTGGCTCCACGGCACGTCGCGGTCGACGCGCACGTCGCCCGGCAGCCCGAGCACGCGCTCGCCGAGGATGTTCTTCATCACCTCGGTGGTGCCACCCTCGATCGAGTTCGCTCGCGTGCGAAGGAACGCCTTCTGCAGGTCGTGGAGATCCATCGCGGTGTGGGGCTGGGTGAGCGCGTAGCTGCCGTAGAGCATCCCCTCCGCCCCGAGCACGTTGACCGCGCAGGCGAAGATGTCCTTGTTGAGGTTGGCCGAGGCCATCTTCCCGATCGACCCCTCCGGGCCGGGGTCGCCGGCTCGACGGTTCTGCGCGGCACGGATGTTCGTCAGACGTAGGACCTCCGCGCGCGACCACAGCTGCACGACCTGGTCCCGTGTCACCGGGTCGCGGCGATCCGCGGGGACGCGCGACCACGCGGCCAGCAGGTGCGTGATCGGTCCGGTGCCGCGCTCAGGGCGTGTGCCGCCGATCGACACACGCTCGTTCATCAACGTCGTCAGCGACACCCGCCAGCCGTCGCCGGGTCGGCCGAGCATGAAGTCGTCCGGCACGCGGGTGTCGGTGAAGTAGACCTCGTTGAACTCCGCCTCGCCGGTGATCTGGCGCAGCGGCCGCACCTCGACCGTCGGATCGTGCATGTCGACGATGAACGCGGTCAGCCCGGCGTGCTTCACCGCGTCGGGATCGGTGCGCACGACGATCAAGCCCCAGCGGGCGAGGTGGGCGAGCGTCGTCCAGACCTTCTGACCGTTGAGGATCCAGTGGTCGCCGTCGCGGACGCCGCGCGACGACAACCCGGCGAAGTCGGAACCCGAGCCCGGCTCGCTGAACAGCTGGCACCACACCTCCTCGCCCGTGAACAGCGGTCGCAGGAACCGGCGCTTGTGCTCCTCGCTCGCCCACACCGCGAGCGTGGGGCCGCACATGCCGTAGCCGATCGGGTTGCGGTACATCGGGCTCGGCGCGCCGACGGCATTGAGCCGCTCGCTGACGATGCGCTGGAACTTCGGGCTGACGCCCAGCCCGCCGTGCCCCTCCGGAAAGTGGACCCAGGCGAGGCCCTTGTCGAACTGGGCGCCGAGGAAGGTGAACGGGTCGACGGCCTTCGGGTCGCATTCGGCGAGCAACTCGTCGACGCGTGCGGAGACCAGCGCGGCGCCCTCGGCCGCGGATGGGGACGTTGGGGAAACGGTCGTTGCAGGAGGGGTCACGAGGTCCTCTCGGGTCAGGGGGTCGCGGCGGGGACGTCGACGCGGACGAGCTCGATGCGCGCCGCAGGGTTGCGCGTCGCGTCGGTCTTGTTGAACGTATCGGTGCACAGCATGACGAGCGTCTGCCCGTCGTCGCCGCCGAGCACGCAGCAAACGGCCTTGCCGTCGACCGGCACCCGGTCGACGATACGCCCGCCCTCGGCGACGCGCACGAACGCGGATTGGTGCGGCATGGCGACCCAGACAAGTCCCTCCGCGTCGAGGCAAATCCCGTCCGGGATGTCGTCGACCTCGGCCCACACGCGGCGGCGGCTCAACCCACCGGCGTCGTCGACGTCGAAGGCGGACAGGCGGTGGCCGAGGCTCTCGGCGACGATCAGGGTGTGCTGGTCGGGTGTGACCACCATGCCGTTGGCGACGTGGAGGTCGTCGGCCGCAACGTGGATCGAACCGTCGAGGTCGACGCGGAACAGGGGCGATCCGACGTCCTGGAGCGGCCCGGCGTGACGGTCGAAGCCCGTCTGGCCGATGTACGCGCGCCCCGCGCGGTCGACGACCATGTCGTTGATCGAGTACGGCGCGAGCGACGACAGATCGGCGACTTCGGTGACAGCGCCGTCGGGATCAACCGCCATCAGGCGACGGTCCTCGACCGAGACGGCGAGCATCGTGCCGTCGGGACGCCAGCCGAGCCCCGACGGCTCCTTGGGAAACGTGGCGAGCACCGTGACGTCGCCGGTGAAGCTCACACGCAGGATCTCGTGCATGTAGATGTCGGACACGTAGAGCGCGCCGTCGTGCCAGCGGGCCGCTTCGAGCAGGCCACGATTGCGGAGGATCACCTCGCGATCGCTCATGCGATCACCGCCCCCGCGTCGACGGGAAGGGCGACGCCGGTGACGAAGCGGGACTCGTCGGACGCGAGCCAGAGTGCTGCATGTGCGATCTCCATCGGTTCGAGCATCCCCTGGCGCATCGCGTTGCGCGTCCGGGCTGCGTTCTCCAGATCCTGCCGGGTGGGCTCGGCGAGGTCCGGCCGCGCCTTGCCGAGGTACCACGGGTTGAGCACCATCGGCGTGGCGACCAGTCCCGGCAGGATCGCGTTGACGCGGATGCCGTGCTGGCCGAGCTCGTTGGCCATCGACCGCACGAGGCCGAGTTGGCCGTTCTTCGACGCCACGTAGGCCGTCATGTTGGGCGTGTTCTTCAACGCCGCGACCGAGCTGGTGACGATGATCGAGCCGCGCCCGGCAGCGATCATGTGCGGGATCGCAGCGCGCGCCGTCAGCCACGCGCCGGTGAGGTTGATGTCGATGACGTTGCGCCACTCGTCGGCGCTCGCCTCCCACGACGGAGCGATGGAGGCGATGCCGGCGTTGGCGCACACCACGTCGATGCGCCCGAACCGCTCCATGGCCAGCGCGGCGAGCTGCGCCATGTCCTCGGCGCTGCGGACGTCGGCACAGCGGGCGATCACGTGCGCGCCGGCGCCGGCGGCGCGCGCCGCGGCGGCGGCGAGGTTGGAGTCACCGCTGGGCTCGGTGAGCCCGCCCGCTCGACCCTCGGCGTCGGCGGCGCCGTCGGTGGCGATGTCGGCGAGGACGAGCGCGGCGCCTTCGCGCCCGAAGCGTTCCGCCATCGCTGCGCCGAGGCCGCCGGCGGCGCCGGTGATGATCGCGACCGCGCCGTGGAGGCGGCCCTGCGGTCCGCCGTCGCCGTGCGCGCCCGAGGGCACGGTCACGCTCCGTTGGACGAGCTGTGCACGACCCCGACCGGCGGACCCACCATCACCCGGCATTGGGACAGCACGACGTTGCCGCGATCGGTCGAGGTCTCGAGGGCGGCCTCGCCGTCGCCCACGTCCCAGATCGACGTCACGAGGGTGTCGCCGGGCCACACCCGGTCGGCGAAGCGGCAGCTGAACGAGCGGAACGAGTCGGGGTCACCCGCGCACAACGTCTGGAGCGCGGCCCGGCCGACGTAGCCGTAGGTGCACAGACCGTGGAGGAACGGCCCTTCGAAGCCGGCCTTGGTGGCGAACTCCGGATCGATGTGCATCGGGTTCCGGTCGCCCGACAAGCGGTAGAGAGCCGCTTGCGCCGCTGGCACCGACTGGCGCACGACGTGGTCGGGGGCGCGTTCGGGCATCGGCTCGCTGGCGCTGGAGGGGCCACGCTCGCCGCCGAAGCCGCCTGCGCCCATCATGAAGAGCGTGGCGTGCACCCTGCACAGCGGACCGTCGTCGTCGGCGACGGTCGTCTCGACGCCCATCACCGCCGCCTTGCCCTTGTCCCACAGCTCGCTGATGCGGCCGCGCACGACGAACGAGCCCTGCGCCGGCAGCGGCCGGTACAGCGTCAGCGATTCCTCGCCGTGGAGCATGCGTCGCAGGTCGACCTCGACGAACTTGCCGAGCGTGTCCATCATCTTGGTGCCCGCGATCACGGCGAAGGTGGGCAGGACGCGCGGGCCGCGACGCTCGTAGAGATAATCGAGCTCGGTCGCCGGCTCGGCGCCGACGCCGAGGGCATAGAGCACCGCATCGCGCCATTTCCACTCGAGTTGCAAGGGCTCGAGTTCGAGGCCGACGACGGCCGGGCTGAGCTTCATCGGAGACATGGCATCCCAGTTTGAGGTTTCGGCGGACAACGTGTCAATAAGGATCCTCATATTCGAAACTGTTCCGCAAATCGTGGCACAGAGTTGCGCACCGGACGCCAATAGCGGATACTCTTTGAGCAAGCCATGGTCACAACGGGGGGGCCGATGTCGGGATACGCAGACGCTTTGGTGTTGACGTCTCCGCGGACGTTCGAGCGCCGAGCGATCGCGTTGCCGGAGATCGGCGAGGACGACGGGTTGCTGCGCGTCGAGGCCTGCGGCCTCTGCGGAACCGACCACGAGCAGTACACCGGGCACCTCAAGATCGGCCGCGCCGTCCACGGCTTCATCCCCGGCCACGAGGTCGTCGGCGTCATCGAGCAGATCGGTCCTGTGGCGAGCCGGCGCTGGGGCCTCCAGCGCGGCGACAGGGTGGCGGTGGAGGTGTTCCGCTCGTGCGGCGGGTGCGCCCCCTGCCAGGCCGGCTCGTATCAGCGGTGTGAACGCAACGGCATCTGGACGATGTACGGGCACCACGACGTGGGGGTCGCGCCGGGTCTCTGGGGCGGATACGCGAGCCACCTCTACCTGGCTCCCGACGCCATGCTGCTGCCGCTGCCCAGCGATCTCGACCCGGTCATCGCGACGCTGTTCAACCCGATCGGCGCCGGCATCCGCTGGGGTGTCGACGTGCCCGGCACGTCAGCCGGCGACGTCTGCGTCGTCCTCGGACCGGGCATCCGCGGCCTGTCTGCGGCCGCAGCGATGAAGGAAGCGGGGGCGCGCTTCGTGATGATGGTGGGGGTCCGGCCGCGCGACGACGAGCGCCTCGCGATCGCGGCCGACTTCGGTGTCGACGTCGTCGCGGACGCCGTGGCGGACGACATCCCCGCGCTGCTGCGCTCGGCCGCGGGCCGCCTGGCCGACGTCGTGCTCGACGTGACGGCGAAGGCCCCGAGCGCGTTCCGGCTGTCGTTGCTGCTGGCGCGCACCAACGGCACGATCGTCGTCGCCGGCACCCGTGGCTCCACCGACCCGATCCCGGATCTCGACCTCGATCGGATCGTCTACAAGGAGTTGAGGATCCTCGGCGCGCTCGGCGTCGATCGCAGCGCGTACCAGCGTGCCCTCGACCTGCTCGCGTCCGGGCGCTATCCGTTCGACCGCCTGCCGCGCCGCGTGGAGCGGCTCGGTGACGCCGAAGACCTCATCCGAACGATGGCCGGCGAGGGAGCCGCGCAGGCGCCCGTGCACGCCGTCGTGACGCCGTGAGCACCGCGTTCCAGTCAGAAAGGGAGAACATGTCACCACGAGTTCCGCTCCTCGACGCCGACAAGGCGCGCGAGATCGCGAAGGACAACAAGGTGCCGGAAGCGCTGGCGGAGCTGTCGGTGTTCCGCATGCTGTTCCACAACCCGCAGGCCGCGCGCGCCCTCAACGGCATGCTGCATGCCCTGCTGTTCAAGGGGCAGCTCGACCCGCGCCTGCGGGAGATGGTGATCATGCGCATCGCCTGGCAGCGTGGCGTGGCCTACGAGTGGACGCACCACTACTCCTTCGCCCAACGCGTCGGCATCGCCGACGCCGACATCGTGGGATTGCGGGACTGGCGACAGCACGGCGCCTACTCGCCGGCCGAGCAGGCGGTCCTGGCGGCGACCGACGACGTGCTCGAGACCGGGCAGATCGGCGAGGACGCGTGGCAGGAGTGCGCGAAGCACGTCGGGGACGAGTCGACGCTCGTGGAGCTCACCGCCGTCATCGCCAACTGGTGCTTGTTCGCCACGCTGTTGCGCTCGTTCGAGCCGCCGCTGGAAGGCGGCGTCACGCCGTGGCCCCCCGACGGCGTCGCGCCCGGCGCGTGACCGGCTCGGCTCCGCCCACGTCACCTGAGGAAAGGACTCGCCGATGGCGAAATCGTTGAGCGAGGTCGTCGCCGACACCTCGTACATGCTGACGATCGAGCGCCCCGCCGCTCTCCTGCCAGATCCAGGAGAGCGCAGCGTGTTCTGTCCGGTGATCTCCGTCGACGACCACGTGCTCGAGCCGGCGGACATCTTCGATCGCGTCCCGGCGAACCTGCGCGACCGGGCGCCGCACCTCGTGCGCGGTGACCGCAATCGTCCGCTGTGGGTGATCGACGGTCAGACGTACCCGATCGGCGGCACCAACGGCGCAGCCGGCCGTCCGATGACCGAGTGGAACGCGTACTCGCTGGACTTCAACGAGTTTCGCCGCGGCGTCTACGACGTGGACGCGCGCATCGACGACATGGACGGCAACGGCGTCTGGGCGTCGTTGAACTTCCCCTCGATCCCGTGGGGTTTCGCAGGCCGCACGTTCTTCGCCATGCGCGATCCGGAGGTCGGGCTCGCCTGCCTGCGTGCGTACAACGACTGGGTGCTCGAGGACTGGTGCGGCTCGCATCCGTCGCGGTTCATCCCGTGTCAGATCTCGTGGATGGCCGACCCCGAGATCGCCGCGGCCGACATCCGGCGCAACGCCGAGCGCGGCTTTCGCTGCGTGAGCTTCTCCGAGAATCCCGAAGGGCTCGGCCTGCCGAGCATCTACAGCCCCACGTGGGATCCGTTCTTCGCGGCGTGTGAGGAGACCGAGACCGTCGTCAACCTGCACGTCGGCTCGTCGGGGACGATCCATCAACCGTCGACCGAATCGCCGCGCGAGGCGCGCGTCGCCCTCTTCCCGGTGAACGGCATCGAGACGCTCATCGACTGGTTGTTCGCGCGCATCCCGACCCGGTTCCCGAACCTCAAGATCGTCCTCTCCGAGGCCGGGGTGTCGTGGGTTCCGATGGCGATGGAGCGGATCTCGAAGGTGCACGGCCAGGCTGCGGTCACCGGCGATTGGCGGCCGGACGACCCGGATCCCATCGAGCTCGTCCACCGCAACTTCTACTTCACCTCGATCGAGGACCCCTCCGCCTTCCGGCTCCTCGACATCATCGGCGAGGACAAGGTCATGGTCGAGGTCGATTATCCGCACGGCGACAGCACGTGGCCGAACACGCAGGAGCTGTTGCGCCGCGACCTCGCGTCGCTCGAACGCTCGGTCGTCGAGCAGGTCTGCTTCCGCACCGCGGCGGCGTTGTACCGCCATCCACTGCCACCCGCCGACCGCATCGCGTCGGCCACGTTCGCGCTCCAAGGAGGAACACGATGACCAGCCAGGATGCTCCGGTCCTCAAGACGCTGACGGGCCGGCCCGTCTTCCAGCGCTCGTCGGTGACGTTCCTGCCGGACCCCGAACCGCGCCCGATCTTCTGCCCGATCATCTCGGTCGACGACCACGTGATCGAACCGCCGACGCTGTTCGACGGACGGGTGCCGCGCGCGATGGCCGACGCCGCGCCCCACGTCGAGTTCGACAGCGACGACGTGCCGTTCTGGCGCATCGGCGACATGTCGGTGCCGGTCACCGTCGTCGACGGCGCATGCGGGCGCCCGATCTCGGAATGGGTGACGGCCCCGCAGAAGTTCGACGAGTTCCGCCGCGGCGCGGTCAACTCCGTCGATCGCTTGCCCGACATGGACCTCAACGGTGTGTGGGCGTCGGTCAACTTCGCGGCCACCGTCTGGGGCTTCGCCGGCTCGCGGTTCTTGCGCATCACCGACGAGGATGTGCGCCTGCGGTCCGTGCAGGCCTACAACGACTGGATGATCGAGGAGTGGTGCGGGGCAGCGCCCGACCGCTACATCGGCTGCCAGCTGCCCTGCTTGTGGGATCCGGAGATCGCCGCGCAGGAGATCCGTCGCAACGCCGAGCGCGGCTTCAAGTCGGTGAGCTTCTCGGAAAACCCGACGGGTCAAGGGCTGCCGTCGATCCACACGCGCCACTGGGACCCGTTCCTCCAGGCGTGTGAAGAGACCGACACCGTGATCAACCTCCACGTCGGCTCGTCGGGGACGATCACGATGCCGTCACCGGATTCCCCGGTCGAGGTGGCGTCGTCGCTGTTCCCGCTGAACGGCATCGCCGCCGCTGTCGACTGGATCTATTCCCGGATCCCCCTGCGCTTCCCGAACATCAAGATCGTGCTGTCGGAAGCCGGTGTGTCGTGGGTGCCGATGGTCCAGGAGCGCTTGCACCGGGCCTACAACCAGCTCGACAAAGCGGAGTCGTGGCTGCCGAGCGACCCACATCCGGTGGAGGTGTTGCGGCGGAACTTCTGGTACGCGTCGATCGAGGACCCGTCAGCGTTCCACCAGCTCGACGTGATCGGCGACGACCGGGTGATGATCGAGGTCGACTACCCGCACTGTGACAGTTCGTGGCCCAACTCGCAGGCGCTCGCCGAGCGCCAGATGGGGCACTTGCCGGCCGATCAGGTCCGCAAGCTGTGCTACGGCAACGCCGCTGCCCTCTACCGTCACCCGGAGCCGCCGGCCGAGTTCCTCGCTCGGTCCGCCGTCGGCGCATGACGGATCCCCGGCCGATCCGCCGCGTCGTCACCGGGCCGGGCGCGGATGGACGCGGATCGATCGTGGCCGACGGCCCGATCGATCCGATCGTGCCCGCACGGCTCGGCGGGGCCGCCTTCTACCGGATGTGGTCTGCGGACAATGCGCCTGCGTTGCCAGAGGAGCACGCCGACCCCGAAGCCGGCGAGTACTTCCCTCCCGTCGGGGGCTTTCGCTTCGGCGTGTTCACCGTGCCGCCGGAGGGCACGGCGTCCGGGCGAGCCCCCCGAGACGGCCGGCGCGACGCCGCGGCCGAGGCGCGCGAGCTCGACGAACTCCTCCCTGGACTGTCCGCGGCGATCGAACCGGGCACGGGCGGCATGCACACGACGGCATCGATCGACTTCATCGTCGTGCTCCAGGGCACGGTCGTCCTCGATCTCGACGACGGGTCCAGCGTGCGCCTCTCCAGCGGAGACACGGTGATCCAGAACGGGACGCGCCACCGCTGGCGCAATCCCACCGGCGAGCCGGCGGTGCTGGCGATGGCGCTCGTCGGAGCGCCTCACGCCGCATTGCCGTCGCGGTCCCGCAATGCAGCCCAGGAGATGACATGAGCGCGATCACATCGATGTTCTCGTTGACCGGCAAGACGGCGATCGTGACCGGGGTCGGTCCCGGGATGGGCGCGGCGGTGGCGCGGGCGTTCGCCGAGGCCGGCGCGAACGTCGTCGCCTGCGCACGGACCGCCGAGCGGGTGGAGAAGCTGGCCTCGGCAGGGGTGGCCGACGGCCTGTCGATGACCGCCGCGCGTGCCGACGTGAGCAAGGTGAGCGATCTCGAGCACATCGTCGACATCGCCACCGACACCTACGGCGCCGTCGACGTCGTGTTCAACAACGCGCACGCCAACCCGGTGACGTTCGAGCCGGGCCCCGACGGAACGCCGCGCCCGTCGGCAGGGTGCCTGGAGATGACGCGCGACGACTGGATCGCGTGCCTCGACGTGAACATCCTGGCCTCCTACGAGCTGACCCGCATGGTGCTGCCCGGCATGCGTCAGCGCGGCGCGGGGTCGATCGTCAACGTCATCAGCGACCAGGCCTTCACCCCCAGCCTCACCGCCGTCGTCGCCTACGGCACGACGAAGGCCGGGCTGCACATGATGACGCGCTTCCTCGCCAAGGAGTGCGCGCCGGACGTGCGGGTCAACGCCCTCAACCCGGGAGCGATGACCGAGGATCCCGGCGTCACCCCAGCGGCGTTCAGCGAGGTGATCAAGCGCATCCCTCTCGGGCGCCTCGGTCGTTCGGAGGAGATCGTCGGCGCGGCGCTGTTCCTCGCCTCCGACGCGTCGAGCTACGTGACCGGCGAGGTGATCAGGGTCGACGGAGGCCGGTTGCACGCGAGCGGGTAGATCCGGCCCGCCCCTCGCGACGCCCGAGTCTCCGGCCCTGACGGTCATTTAGTATCCTCTAATACTCGCGGGGCGAGTGCCTCGACACCGACGCTCATGGGAGTTCGATGAAACTCGACTTCTTCACATCCGAAGGCCGCCTGCGCGAGCTCCACCGGCGGGCCGCGGACGCCCGTCGCTCCGAGTTCGACGGCATCGTGCTTGCCGAGGCGGGCCGCAACGCTCTGCTGGCATGCGCAGCGGTCGCGCTGTCCGAGCCGGAGCTCGATCTCGGCACGGGTGTGGCCGTCGCCTTCGCCCGCAGCCCGATGGTCACCGCGACCGCGGCCTGGCAGCTCGCCGAAGCCACGGGCGGCCGCTTCCATCTCGGCCTCGGCACGCAGGTCGAAGCACACGTCACGCGGCGGTTCTCGGCCCCCTTCTCGCCGCCGGGGCCGCGGATGAAGGAGTACGTGCTCGCGCTGCGCGCCATCTTCCGCGCGTTCCAGGGCGAAGAGAGGCTCGCCTTCGACGGGCGTTACTACCAGTTCTCGCTCCTGCCGACGGCGTGGAGCCCGGGACCGATCGAGCACCCGCACGTGCCGATCTACGTCGCCGCGGTCGGGCCATGGATGGTGCGCATGGCGGGCGAGGTGGCCGACGGCGTGCACGTCCACCCGCTGCATTCGGTGCGCTACCTCCGTGAGGTGCTCGCCGTGAACCTCGAAGAGGGCGCCCGCAAGGCGGGGCGGTCGGCGTCGGACGTCAAGCTCGCCGTGCCGGTCTTCACGATCGTCGGCGACACCCCCGAGGAGCGTGCGCCGTGGAAGCAGATCGCGCGCTCACAGGCCGCGTTCTACGGCTCCACGAAGGCCTACGCCCACCAGTTCGAGCTGCTCGGCTACGGCGAGCTGTCGGCGCGGTTGAACGAGCGGCTCAAGGCCGGCGACCCGGCAGGCGCGGCCGACCTGATCACCGACGAGATGCTCGAGCACTTCGCGATCACCGCGACGTGGGACGAGCTCGCCGACAGGATCGTCGAACGCTACGCAGGCATCGCCGATCGCTTGCTGGTGTACTTCGCCGAGCAGATGTGCGCGCGGGATCCATCGATGTGGGACCGCTGGCGCGACGTCGCGCGCGCTGTCAGCGCGCCGACACGGACGTGAGCGTCGCGGGCGCGGTCGTCGCCGTGCCCGCCCGCAGGTCGCGCATGTGCGTCCGCAAGCGGTGGCTGGCGAGGCCGACGTCCTGATCGGACATCGCCGCGGCGATCCCCGAATGCGCGGGGCAGCACGCAGCCTCATCGGGTCCGAGGCCGTGGTCGTCCTCGGTGAGCGCGACCAGCACGGTGACGAACAGCTGCAATGCGCGGTTGTCGGCGAGCACCGCCAGCGCGGTGTGGAACTCCGCCAGGTCGGCGTTCGAGCTCATCTCCTGCGCCGAGTGCAGCAGCGCCGCCCGCTGGGTCTCCGACGTGCGGATGGTCGCCAACTCGATGCACTTCAGCTCGAGCGCGGCGCGCAGGTCGTAGAAGTGTTCGCGGTCGATGTCGATGTAGCCGAGGTACGACACCATCGCCTCGATCGCGCTCGACGGATCGGGCGCCCGGACGACGAGCCCGCCGCCGGGGCCGCGGCGCATCTGCGCTACGCCGTGGTGCTCGAGGATGCGGACGGCTTCGCGAAAGACCGCACGGCTGACGTCGAACATGGCGAGGAAGTCGCTCTCGGAGCCGATCATCTGGCCGACCCGGAAGTGGCGTTCACGGATCTGCTCGCGGATGCTCGCCGCGAGACGCTCGGCCATCTTCTTGCCGTCGCGGGGAGGAGCGATCATCGCGGCGGAGCCCCACGGCGACTGGCGCGTGCGGGCGCCGCCCACGGGCTCCGAACGCGTCCAGCTTTCGAACGCGTCCAGGTGGAGCGCCATGCGATGCTGCGCGAGCGCGGCGTCACCGCTGATGATCGCGTCGGAGATCGCTTCGTGGGCGTGGCGCACCTGCGACATGAGGTAGCGGCCGGAGGTCGGCTCCTCCTCGATGTACCGGCTCTGGGCCCGTGTCCACAAGGCTCTGGTGAGGGCGTTGGCGAAGACCGACAGCGCCGGGTTGCCGGTCAGCTCCGCGATCAGGACCTCGAAGCGCGGCAGCGCTGTCGTCGGGTGGATGGGCGACTCGGCCTCGGCGCGCAGGTGAGCGCGCAGCAAGGCGATGCCCTCCTCGTCGAGAACTTGCGTCGCGAGCTGGATCGACAGCAGCGACAGGCTGCGGCTCGCCTCGTAGAGCTCATGGACGGTGAGGTCGGCGAACTCGAAGTACGCCGCTGCGACCTGCGCCACCGAGGATGCCGCCGGAGCCTGCACGACCAGGCCGCCGTTCGGCCCCCGTCGCATCGTCGCGACCTGCTTGTGCTCGAGCAGGCGCACCGCCTCGCGCAACGTCGCCCGGCTGACGCCGAGGTTGCGGAGCAGGTCGGCCTCGCTGCCGAGCACGCGGCCGACCGGCCAGCCCTTGGCGATGATGTCGGCTTCGATCGCCCTGGCGACGCGCTCGGCGAGCTTTTCGGTCGGAGCGGCGTCGCTCGACGCGTGGCCGCGGACGTCCGGAGCGGCCATCAGACCGTCTCGATGACGACGATGAGTAGTCCCATTGGCAACTTTCCTCGATCACTCTTCCGACAAGATGCTAGCCACCCTCCTCCGCTTGCTGATGTCGAACGATTTCATGATACTCTATTCTGGAGGGTGCGTGGGGCTTCGGACGAGGAGGACCTGAATGGGGGAACTGGTGATCCGTGGCGGCACCGTCGTCGACGGCACCGGCGCGGACCCGTTCCGCGCCGACGTCGTCGTCAGCGACGGGCGTATCGTCGCCGTCGAGCCACGTCACGCCGGGCGCGGCAAGCGCGAGATCGACGCCACCGACCTGGTCGTGACCCCGGGCTTCGTCGACGTCCACACCCACTACGACGGGCAGGCGACGTGGGACAGCCAGCTGTCGCCGTCGTCGGACCACGGGGTGACGTCGATCGTCATGGGCAACTGCGGTGTCGGTTTCGCGCCGGCGTCGCTGGATGCCCACGATTGGCTCATCGATCTCCTCGAGGGAGTCGAGGACATTCCTGGCACGGCGCTGCACGAGGGCATCGCGTGGGACTGGGAGTCCTTCCCCGACTACCTCGACGCCCTCGAACGGCGGCGCTTCGCGATCGACGTCGGCGCGTTCGTCGGTCATGCGCCGTTGCGGATGTTCGTGATGGGCCGCCGCGGCGGCGACCCGGACGAGACGCCGACCGGCGACGAGATCGCGGCGATGGCCGCGCACGTGCGCGCATCGTTGGATGCCGGCGCGCTCGGGTTCGCCACGTCGCGCACGGTCGCGCACCGGACGAAGGCCGGAGTGCCGGTCAACACGCTGCGGGCGGCGCATGCGGAGCTGCTCGGGATCGCCGCGGCGTTGGCCGGCAGCGACGGCGTCGTGCAGCTCGTGTCCGACGCGTACCGCTCCGACGACGAGGAGTTCGTGCGCTCCGAGCTCGAGCTGCTGGCCGAGCTCGCCCGCTCGTCGCGCCGCCCGGTGGCGATCAGCCTGATGCAGACCGATTGGGCGCCCGAGCGCTGGCGCGGCGTCACCGCCGCGGTCGACCGCCTCAACGCCTCGGGTCTCGATGTCCGTGTCCAGGTCGCGCCGCGCCCGGTCGGCGTGCTGGAGAGCCTGACGTCGACGCTCAACCCGTTCGCCGACTGCCCCTCGTACCGCGAGATCGCGCATCTCCCACTGGCCGAGCGCGTGGCTGCGATGCGCGATCCCGAGCGTCGCCAGCGGATCGTCGCCGAGCACAACGGGTCGAAGGAGCGCGTCCGCAACGCGCTGCTGTCGGACTTCGACAAGATGTTCCCGCTGTCCGACCCCGTGAACTACGAGCCCTCGCCGAGCGACTCGCTCGCCGCGCAGGCGGCGCGCGAGGGGCGCCCGGCAGCCGACGTGGTCTACGACTACCTGGTTGGTGACGGCGGTCAGCGGCTGATCTACATGCCGATCTTCAACTGGGCCCACCGCAGCCTCGACGACGTCCGTGAGATGCTGCTCTTTCCGTACGCGATGATCGGTCTCTCCGACGGAGGGGCCCACTGCCAGACGATCTGCGACGCCAGCTTCCCGACGACGTTGATGAGCCACTGGGTGCGCGACCGCGCGCCCGACGGCCGCTTGCCGCTGCCCTTCGTCGTCCGGCACCTGACCAGCACCCCGGCGCGCTTCGTCGGCTGGCACGATCGGGGCGTGATCGCGCCGGGCTGCCTGGCGGATCTCAACGTCATCGACGCCGAGAACCTACGGCTCCACGCGCCGCGCATCGTGGCCGATCTCCCTGCCGGCGGCAAGCGCTACTTGCAGAGCGCATCCGGCTTCGTCGCCACCGTGAAGCGCGGCGCGGTGATCGTCGACGACGGCGAGCACACAGGGGAGCTGCCGGGCCAGGTGGTGCGCGGAGCGCAGCCTGCTCCGCGCTGAGCGCGCGGGCGGCGGCCTGCGCCGCTCACCACTCGATCCGACTCTCTGAACATCGATGGAAGGACAACTGTGACACCGCGAGAGATCACCTATCTGAGCGGCGGCGTGGAGTGCGCCGGTGACCTGTACGTGCACGAGGGGGAGCCGCGTCCGGGCATCGTGATCTGCCACGGGTTCAACATGACCAAAGAGGCGCTCGTGCCCGAGGGCAGGGCGCTGCACGCCGCAGGGTTCAACGTCCTCGCGGTCGACTACCGCAACTTCGGCAAGAGCAAGGGCGCCCAGCGCGGCGCGCTGTTCCCCCGCGACGAAGTCGAGGACGTTCGCAACGCGATCACGTTCTTGCGGCGCTGCCCTGAGGTCGACGCGGATCGCATCGCCATCCTCGGCGTCAGCTTCGGCGGCGGAATCGTTCTCCAGACCGCGGCGTTCGACCGCCGCGTGAAGGCCGTCGTCGCGGTGGTCCCGATCGTCAACGGCCGCCGCTGGATGCGCGACATGCGCGGCGGCGACGACTTCGAGCGGCTGCGCGCGATGATCGACGCCGATTTCGAGGGCCGCTACGGCGACCCGTCGGCCGCCGTGAAGATCCCCTCGTCGGGGCCGAGGAACCAGAACCCAGCCATCCCGATGGTCCGGGTGGAGGGGATGGACATCGAGCCGAACCCCGACAACCCGAACTACGTCGCCTACCCCGACGCGTACCAGGAGACCTACGACCCGATGATCCTGCTCGAGTCGGTCGAGCGCGTCATCGACTTCAACCCATCGGACGTGATCGACATGATCGCGCCGCGGCCGCTGATGATCATCGCCAACGGCGGCTACGACCAGTGCCACTTCCTCACGCACATCCAGGATGCGTTCGCCAAGGCCGGCGAGCCGAAGAAGTTGGTGATCCTGCCCTACCACGTGGCCGGCCTGTACCAGGAGCCCGGTCGGGCCGAAGCGTTGAGCCACGCCGTGCCGTTCCTCCAGAGCGCCCTCTAGAAAGCAGACGAGATGGATCCGACCACCTACAGCACGATCGACATCGAGGCGCGCCCCGACGGCGTGGCCATCGCGGCGTTGAACCGGCCCGATCGGCTGAACGCCGTCGATGCCACGCTTCACCTCGAGCTCGTGCGCCTGCTGCGCGAGGTCGATTGCGACGACGCGGTCACCGCGCTCGTGGTCACGGGACGGGGACGCGCGTTCTGCGCCGGCGGTGACATGTCCGGTGAGGACCCGACGCGCGCGCTGTTCGGCTCGACGTGGCGAGAGGCGCGCCAGATCGTCGACGGGTTCCTCGAGTGCCAGACCCCGATCATCTCGGCGGTGAACGGGCATGCGATGGGCCTCGGGGCGACGATCGCGCTGCTCGCCGACGTCGTCTTCGCCGGGCGCAGCGCGGTGTTCGCCGACACGCACGTGAAGATGGCCGTCGGCGCCGGCGACGGCGGGCAGCTGATCTGGCCCTTGTTGATGGGCGTCAACAGGGCGAAGTACTTCTTGATGACGGGCGAGAAGCTCACCGCCGAGCAAGCCGAGGAGTACGGCCTCGTCAACTTCGTGGTCGACGACGACGAGCTGCTCGACCGGGCGCTCGCGCTCGCGTCGCACTTCGCCTCGGGCCCGGTCCGTGCGATCTCGGCCTCGAAGACCGCGCTCAACAACTACCTGCGCGTGGTGTCGGCGATGATCATGCCGCTGTCGCTGGCGTACGAGAACATGACCATGCGCACCGCGGACTTCGACGAGGCTGTCGCCGCGTTCCGCGAGAAGCGGCCCCCGCGCTTCACCGGAGGTTGAGCGCCGGGGCGCCGCCCGTCACCGGTTGGTGAACGTGGGCGGGCGGCGGTCCCGGAACGCGTGGCGCGCCTCGCGGAAGTCGGCGGTGGTCGTCGCCAGGATCTGTTGGCGGTTCTCGAGTTCGAGCGCGAGCTGGAGGGTGGGCGCCTCGAGCGCGGCCCACATCGCCTGCTTGGTGAGAGCGATCCCGAACGGCGCGCTGGCAACGATCTGATCCGCTGCGGCGAGCGCGGCGTCGAGCAGGTCCTCGTCGGGAAGAACGTCGGCGACCAAGCCGATGCGGCACGCCTCCTCGGCGTCGATCTTGCGGGCGGTCAGCATCATCTCGTGGGCGCGGGCAGAGCCGACGATGCGCGGCAGGAGCCACGACACGCCGATGTCGCACGCCGACAGACCGATGCGCACGAACGGCGCGTGGAACGTCGCCGACGTGGCGGCGTAGCGGATGTCGGCGCCGAGCGCGATCCCCAGCCCGCCGCCGGATGCGACACCGTTGATCGCTGCCACGACCGGTTGGCTGAGGGCGCGCATCTTCGTCAGCAACGACGAGATCTGGAGCTGGATCGCATACCCCTGCTGGGTCTTGCCGAAGTCCTCGACCCCAGCCGGCAGCCCGTACCCGTTGCGCATGTCGAGGCCGGAGCAGAACCCACGCCCGGCGCCGGTGAGCACGACCGCGCGCACCGACGGGTCGGCGGCGATCTCGTCGATCCGCGCGTGTAGCGACGACACGAGGTCGACGTTCAACGAGTTGAGCGACTCGGGACGGTTCAACGTGAGCTGTGCGACGTGGTCGCGTGGCCGAGTCATCTCGACAGTCGTCATCGATCTTTCCCTGCTGTGTCCGGTGTGGGTGATGGGGGCGAGCGCAGGCGAGAGCTGCCGGCTCGCAGAAACGTCAGCGCGGCGCCGGCTGCGACCCGCGCACGACGGCGCCCGGTCGGGCGCCGGTGGCCTCGCCGTGCTCGAACGTGACCTCTCCGGAGCAGACCGTGGCGACGTAGCCGCGGGCGTCCTGGAGCAGGCGGCGCCCACCGGCCGGGAGGTCGCGCACGATGCGCGGCGCCAGCAGGGAGAGTCCGTCGAAGTCGATGAGGTTGAGGTCGGCCTTGAAGCCCGGGGCGAGAACGCCGCGGTCGTGCCATCCGACCGCGCGCGCGGTGCGCTGCGTCTGCGCGTGGACGATCTCCTCGATCGTGAACGTCGGGCTCGGAGCACGGTCGCGGCACCAGTGTGTGAGATGGAACGTCGGGAAGCTGGCGTCGCAGATGACGGCGACGTGCGCGCCTCCATCGGACAGGCCGAAGACGGCGACCGGCGAGCGGAACATCTCGGCCGCGGCGTCGAGGTTGAAGTCGACGTAGTTGCCGAGCGGGAAGTACAGCAGCGCCCTGCCGCCGTCCTCGAGCAGCGCGTCGTACGCGATCTCCTGCGGCGTTGCCCCGCGCCGGCGCGCCTCGGACGTGAGCGACTCGCTGCGGTCGGGTTCGTAGCGCGGCGGGTCGCCGAGGCGGAACAGGCGCTCGAACGAGGTGGTGACGCGCTGCACGAGCGGCTCGCCCTGCACGGCGCCGTGCTCGGCCAGCACCGCCGCGCGCACCTCGGGCCGCGCCAGCTCGGCCACGCGCTCGGCGAGCGGCAGGCGTTGACGAGCGGCGAACGTCGGGCACAGCATGAACGGGTTCATCGAGGTTTCGAGGCCGAGCAGCATCCCGGTCGGACGCAGGCAGATCTGCGCCGAGACGTCGAGGCCGTCACGCGCTGCGTTCTCCAGCTCGTCGAGGATCGCGCGCCACCGCGTCGGCGCGCGCTCGACCTGCGCCAGCGACGTCGTCACCGGCCGCCCGGTCACCCGCGCCAAGTGACGGATCAGCGCGATCTCGCTCGGCACGTCGAAGTCGGACACGACCTGCACGACCCCGCGCTGCGTGCGCCGCAGCGCATCGACGATGCCGAGCAGCTCGCGCTCGCTCGCCTCGAACGAGCCGATCGGGCGGCCGTCGCGGGCGCGGTGGTTGCTGGTGCGGGACGTCGAAAAGCCCATCGCGCCCGCGCCGAGCGCCTCCTCGACGAGCCGCGCCATCTCGGCGATCTCGTCCTCGGTCGGCGTTTCCGTGTGATTCGCGCCGCGCTCGCCCATCACATAGGCGCGCAGCGAGGCGTGCGGGACGTATGCCCCCACGTCGATCGTGCGACGCCGGCGCGCCAGCGCGTCGAGGAAGTCGGGGAACGAGCGCCAGTCCCACGCGAGGCCCTCGGCCAGGGCGGTTCCCGGGATGTCCTCGACGCCTTCCATCAACGAGATCAATTGCTCGTGCGCGTGTTCGCCCGGCTGGGCGGGCGCGAACCCGACACCGCAGTTGCCCATCACGATCGACGTGACGCCGTGCACCGCCGACGGGGCCAGCACGCCGTCCCACGTCGCTTGCCCGTCATAGTGGGTGTGGATGTCCACGAAGCCCGGAGTCACCAGCAGCCCGTCGGCCTCGATCTCGCGTCGAGCGGTCTCGTCGACGCGCCCCACGGCGACGATCTCGCCCTCGTGCACACCGACGTCGCCGGTGAAACGCGCGGACCCCGTCCCATCGACGATGGTGCCACCTCGGATGATGAGGTCGATCGCCATATCAGTGACCTTATCACGACGATGTTGCTGGGAACAGGCCACGACTCGGCCGACGATGCGCCAATGAAGTATCCTGATTTCGACAGCTCGCAACGAAGGGGGAATCCGTGGGTCTTCTCGACGGCAAGGTCGCGATCGTGACGGGATCGGGCCGCGGCATCGGCCGCGCCGAGGCGATCACGTTCGCCGAATACGGCGCCTCGGTGATCGTCAACGACGTCAACAAGGAGAACGCCGACAGCGTGGTGGGGGAGATCACGGCCGCGGGCGGCGCCGCGGCGCCGTTCATCGGCGACGCGTCGGACTGGTCGGCGGCGCAGGCGATCGTGCAGCTTGCGCTCGACGAGTTCGGGCGCCTCGACATCCTGATGAACAACGCCGGCTTCCTGCGCGACTGCATGAGCTGGGAGATGAAAGAGGACGACTGGAACGCCGTGCTGAAGGTGCACCTCGGGGGCCACTTCGCGCCGTCGCGCTTCGCCGCCGAGTACTGGCGCGATCGTTCGCTCGCCGGCGAGCAGGTCGAGGGCCGCATCATCAACACCTCGAGCGAGGCAGCGCTCTACGGGAACGCGACGGAGTCCAACTACGGAGCGGCCAAGGGCGCGATCGCCGCGCTCAACGTCATCCTCGCCCGCGAGCTCGAGGAGTTCGGGGTGACCGTCAACGCGATCTGCCCCCGTGCTCGCACGCCAGCCACGATCCCCATGTTCGGCGAGATCATGGACGTGGCCGAGGGCCAGTTCGATCGCTTCGACCCGTTCAACCTGACGCCGTTCGTCACCTGGCTGGCGAGCTCCGAGGCGGGCCACGTGTCCGGTCAACTGTTCGTCGTGTTCGGCGGCGAGGTCCGGCTGATGCAACGCTGGACCCCGGCGAGCCGGATCGTGAAGAACGGGCGCTGGACGGTGGACGAGCTGGTCGAGCGGGCCAACGAGCTGTTCGTCGACCATGCGCCGGGGGTGCCGCCGTTCGGCGTGCAGATGGCGAAGCGCTGACCGGATCGGGGTCGGGCTGGCCCCCAGCCCGACCCGCTCCAATCACCTGCTGCGGGTCAGCTGCTCTTCGGGGCGACGATCAGGCAGGTCCCCTGTGCGAGCGCCACGGTCCGGCCCTCGTTCTCCATCTCGACGCGCAGGACGGCCGTGCGTGACGTCATCGCCATCACCGTCGTCGTCGCCCGCACCACACCGGTCGACACCGGGGCGAGGTAGTTGATCTTGAACTCCGTCGTCGCCGCCCACGAGCGCGGCGGCATGATCGGGTACAGCGTGAAACCGAGGCAGTGATCGCACAGCGCGGCGAGGCATCCACCGTGCAGGTTGCCGATCATCGTGATCATGTCCGGCCGGACGTCCATCTCGGCGACGAGAAGGCCCGGCTCGAGCGTCACCGTGCGCACGTCGAGGTAGCCGTCGATGCCCTTGTCGAAGCGGACAGCAGCGAGCGACGCCGCCTTCTCCGGTCGCCAGTGTGGGAAGTTCAGGGTACTCATAACGCCAACATTAGAACACACACGGGGCCTTTCTCGGAGTTGACGGCGAAATGGCGAAGATTTAGTATCCTTTGAAGCCGCGGGCTGGCCGTCCCGAACCGGGATGGGGCCGAGCTCCGAGGGAGGGGAAGACAAGGTGCACGTCGGCGTACAGATGGTGTTCCAGAGCGTTGGCTACGGACCCGAGGTGACGGATCGTCAGATCGTCGAGTGGGAGATCGAGCTCGCAGTGCTGGCGGAGAAGCTCGGCTTCGACACGCTGTGGCCTGTCGAGCACCACTTCGAGGACTACGCGTTCTGTCCCGACAACGTGGTGCTGCTGGCGCATCTGGCTGCTCGAACGACGTCGATCCGGCTCGGCACCGGCGCCGTCATCGTCCCGTGGAACGACCCGTTGCGCGTGGCCGAGAAGATCGCGCTGCTCGACAACCTCGCGCCGGGCCGGCTCGTGCTCGGCCTCGGCCGAGGCCTGGCCCGGCGAGAGTACGAGGGTTTCGGCATCGACATGTCGGAGTCGCGTGACCGCTTCGACGAAGGGGCGGCGCTGATCATCCGTGCGCTGGAGACGGGGTATGCGGAAGGGTCCGGGCCGTACTACCCGCAGAAGCGGGTGCCGCTGCGCCCTGCGCCGCTGGCGGGCTTCGCCGACCGGTTGTACTGCGTCGCGATGTCACCCGACTCGGCCATGTCGGCCGCCGAACTGGGCGGGCGGATGGTGATCTTCTCGCAGCGGCCGTGGGAGCAGCAGGCGGCGAGCGTGAACGACTACCGCGAACGGTTCCGCGCCGTGCACGGCGTCGAGCCCCCGCCGCTGACGATCTGCGACTTCGTGATCTGCGACGAGGACCCGGCCCGTGCCGAGGCGCTGGCGTACGAGCACATCGCCGGATATCTGCGCAGCGTCGTCGAGCACTACGAACTCGCTGGCGAGCACCTCAAGCACGCCGCGGGGTACGCCTCGTACGGCAACGCCGTCGACGCGCTGCGGGCGGCGGGGATGGAGAAGGCGTGCGAGCTCTACCTCGCGGTGCAAGCGTGGGGCACGCCGGACCAGATCCTCGAGAAGCTTCGTGCCCGCCGCGACGTCGTCGGCGACTTCGACCTCACCTGCTGCTTCCGCTTCTCCGGACTGCCCTACGATGCAGCCGAGCAGAACATGAGAACGTTCGCCGAGCACGTGATGCCCACCCTGCGCACATGGCAGCACGCCTCCGTCGCGGCGAAGTTGTGATGCCGATCGTGCGCCGCCGACGCCCGTCACGCCCTGGAGGTGACGCCACCTCGCCGGCGCCGTTCCTTGACGCTGCCGCGAGGAACAGTACACTGAAATGGGGCTCAGATGACGTACGCAGCGCCGGGTCCGGCGCAGGGGTCGATGGTGTCCGAGGCGCTCCGCGCGCTGTCGGCGTTCGAGGGGGATTGACATCGTGCCGTTGCGAGACATCGTAAGACGCGACGAAATGGACGCCGTGACGCCGAATGGCGGGCCGAGCCCCTCGCCGACGCCCGTGGTGCGCTCGACGGGCGTGACCCGCACGTACGAGACCCGCAAGTCCACCGTCGAAGCGCTGGGACAGATCGACCTCGAGATCGCCGAGGGCGAGTTCGTGTGCATCGTCGGCCCGTCCGGCTGTGGCAAGTCGACGTTCCTGCGGATCATCGCCGGGCTGATCAACCCCACCAGCGGAACGGTCGAGATCGCCGATCAGGGCCGGGGCGGCGTGCTCACCTCGATGGTGTTCCAGGACTACAGCATCTACCCATGGAAGACGGTCGAGGAGAACGTCCGCTTCGGGCTCGACGTGGCGGGCAAGCGCCGCAGCGACTCGAAGGAGGCCGTCGACTGGTGGCTGAGGCGCCTCGGTCTCGCAGACTTCCGCAAGGCGTACCCCGCGGCGCTGTCCGGCGGAATGCGCCAGCGCGTCTCGATCGCCCGTGCCCTCGTCGTCGAGCCGCAGATCATCCTCATGGACGAGCCGTTCGCCGCGCTCGACGCCCAGCTGCGCACGCTGCTCCAGGAGGAGTTGCTGTCGATCTGGCAGCAGTTCCAGCGCACCGTCGTGTTCGTGACCCACAGCATCGACGAGGCGCTGCTGCTGGGTGACCGCATCCTCGTGATGAGCGCACGGCCGGGCCGGATCCTGGCCGACATCCGGGTGCCGTTCGAGCGCCCACGCAAGCCCGAGCTGAGGGGCGTGGCCGAGTTCGCCGATCTCGAACAGCACATCTGGTCGATGCTGCGCCACGAGGTCGACGGCGGCCGCGGCGCCGACGCGAACGAGACCGTCGACGAGGTGACGACATGACCGACACGTCCGTGGAGCGTCCCGCGACCGCGCAGGCCGCCAAGCGTGACACCCGCAGCGGGCCCGTCAGAGCCGTCGTGCGGGCGCCGGGGCTCGCCGAGCGCGACCCACGGCGGTACATGCGCCGCCGCCGGTACATCGACAACGTGCTGCGCATCGGCACCCCGGTGGCGCTGGTGGTGCTGTGGCAGCTCCTCGCGGATGCCGAGGTGATCGACCCGCGGTTCTGGCCGGGGCCGATCGACACCGCCCGCGCATTCGTCCGCCTGGTCCGCGACGGCGTGCTGTGGGACACCGTCTACGTCAGCATGAAGCGGCTCGTCTGGGGTTACACCACGGGCTGCCTCGCCGGTGTCGTCATCGGTCTGATGCTCGGCGTGTTCCGCTACGCCCGTGTCGCGTTCGACCCGGTGATCAGCGCCCTCTACACGATCCCCAAGCTCGCGCTCCTGCCCCCGTTGCTGTTGCTGTTCGGGCTGGGGGAGACGCCCAAGATCATCCTGATCGCGATGAGCGTGTTCTTCATCGTGGTGATCGGGACGATGTCGGCCACGACCAAGCTCCCGATCGGATACCTGGAGCCGGCACGGTCCTACCAAGCCTCGCGACTGGTGACGTTCCGGCACGTCGTCGTGCCGGCCGTGCTGCCGGACATCTTCGTGTCGCTGCGCATCGCCGCCGGCACCGGTGTGCTCGTGCTCGTCGGCATCGAGTTCGTCCAGGGCAACGACGGGCTCGGGTTCATGATCTGGAACTCGTGGCAGGTCTACCGGGTCGCTCAGATGTACGTGGGCATCGTCACCGTCGCGATCATCGGCGTGATCTTCCAGAGCCTCGTGAAGTGGATCGGCCAGCTCGTGGCCCCGTGGTCGGTCAGCGCCGACTACTCGACCGGCAAGCACTGACGAGATGTTCGATCGTCCGGGCCGTCGCTGACTCCGGACGGAGGGGGAAATTCGTGCTGCAGACCTTCGGGCCGAGCGAAGCCCTGCGCGCTCTGCGCGCCCGCCTCGGCCATCCGATCATCGACGGTGACGGGCATCAGCTGGAGTTCATGCCGGCGGTGTACGACATCGTGGCCGAGCAGAGCGGGCCCGACGTGGCGGCCGCGCTGCGGGCCTATCGTGAGAGCGGCGCGGCGACGACCGGCGGGTTCGACCCGGTGCGCGTGTTCTGGGGCGTCCCGGCCGAGAACACGCTCGACCGCATGACGATGACGCTGCCCAAGCTGCTGTACGAGCGCCTCGACGAGTTCGGCATCGACTTCGCGCTGCTGTACCCGAGCGCAGGGCTGTTGACGTTGAAGAATCCGCACACCGAGCTGCGCCAAGCGGAGGCCCGAGCGCTGAACACCTACAGCGCCGAATCGTTCGCGGAATACCGTGATCGCCTCGAGCCGGTGGCTGTGATCCCGTCGTTCACGCCCGACGAGGCGGTGGCCGAACTGGAGCACGCGGTGGGTGTGCTCGGCCTCAAGACGGTCGTGATGAGCGGTTCGATCCCGCGCCGCGAGGCGGACGGCGGGCACATGTGGGTCGACACGCTCGGCCACGGCAGCCGTTACGACTACGACCCGGTGTGGGCGTGTTGTGCGCGTCTCGGTGTCGTGCCCGCCTTCCACGGCAACGGGTACGGCTGGGGCACGAGGGCGTCGGCGACGAACTACGTCTTCAACCACCTCGGCAGCTTCGCCGCCGCGCAGGAAGGGGTCTGCCGCTCGATCGTGATGGGCGGGGTGGCGCGGCGCTTCCCGCGGCTGCGCTTCGCGTTCCTGGAGGGTGGCGTCAGCTGGTCGGCTCAGCTGTTCGCCGACCTCGTCGGACACTTCGGCAAGCGCAACCGCGAGGCGGTGATGGCATACGACCCGAAGCGGATCGACCGTGCGCTGCACGACGAGTTGTTCGACCGCTACGCGACCGGCCGCATCGCCCGGCTCCGGGCGGGTGAGGTGAGTGGCGGCGTCGGCGCGATCAGCCGTTGGTCCGCCGACGAACAGGACGTCGACGATTTCGCACGGTCGGGGATCACGAGCGTCGAGGACATCGTCGAGATCTTCACCCGGCAGCTGTACTTCGGGTGTGAGGCGGACGACCCGTTGAACGCGCTCGCGTTCGCGCTGGGCCTGCCGCACGACGTCCGGCTCAACGCGCTGTTCGCCTCCGACATCGGCCATTGGGACGTCGCCGACGCCCGCGACGTCGTCCACGAGGCCTACGAGCTCGTCGAGCACGGCCAGATCGGCGTGGCCGACTTCCGCGCCTTCACCTGCGACAACGTGGGTCGGATGCTCACCGACCTCAACCCGAGCTTCTTCGACGCGACGGCGCTCGCTGGTGTGGAGTTCTCCGCACGATGACGGCCGCGACCCGGATCGTGCCGCTCGATCCTGCGACGATGGCGCCGCTCGCACAGGCCGCCGGCATGAACGAGTTCATGGCCAGCCGCAACGTGTTCCGTGTGCTGATGCGTCACCCACGCCTGGGAGAGGCCGTGCGCGGGTTGCTGCTGTCGATGCTCAGCCGATCGGCGGCGCTCGATCCGCGCCTGCGCGAGCTCGTGATCCTGCGCGTCTCGTGGAAGGCGTCGAGCGCGTACGTGTGGTCGGGACACTGCGACATCGCCGGCGGTCTGGGAGTGTCGGCGGAGGACATCGCCGCGGTGCGAGCGCCCGGGGCCGATGCGTTCGACGGCGTCGAGCGGCACGTCATCGCCGTCGCCGACGCCGTCGCGACGGGGCAGCCGGTCGACGACCAGATGTGGGACGAGCTGCTCGCCGCGTTCGGCGGTGACCTCGCCCCGGTGATGGAAGTCGTCGCCGTCGCCGAGATCTGGCGTCTGATGTCGGGCCTCACGCGCACGTTCGCCGTGCCGCTCGACGACGGGCAGCAGGCGTGGCCGCCCGATGGCTTCGGCCCGGGAGCGGGTGACGTCTGATGCTCGACGTCGCGATCGTCGGAGGCGAGCTGTACGACGGATCGGACATGCCGCCCCGCCGTGCCGACGTGGGCATCGCCGGCGGCCAGGTGGTCGAGATCGGTGATCTGCGCACGGCGCCCGCCGCGTCGACGATCGACGCCCGGGGATGCATCGTCACCCCCGGCTTCATCGACGTCCACACCCACCTCGACGCGCAGCTGTGCTGGGACCGCGCCGCGCTTCCGACGGGCCTGCACGGTGTCACCACGGTGATGATCGGCATGTGCGGCTTCGGCATCGCGCCGTGCCCGCAGGGCGGCCTCGAACATCTGCTGCGCAGCTTGGAGGCCGTCGAGGAGATCCCCTACGAGTCGTCGAGCGCGGCGATCTCGCAGCAGTGGCAGAGCTTCGACGAGTTCCTGGCGTTCCTCGCCCGCCGCGAGCCGTGCGTCAACGTCGGCGCGATGGTGCCACACTCCGCACTGCGGTACGCGGTGATGGGCGAGCGCGGCCTCAGCGAGCGCGCGACCGCCGCGGATCGTGCATTGCTCGTCGAGGCGCTGAGCGCCGCGTTGCGTGCCGGCGCCCTCGGTCTGGCGACGTCGCGCGGCGCCAACCACGTCGACGGCTCCGGTCGCCCGGTGCCGAGCCGTTGCGCCGACGACGACGAGCTGCGTGCCCTCGTCGGCGCCTGCCGTGACCGCGTCTGGCAGATCAACGTTCGTTCGAAGACGTCCACCGATCCGCAGCCGCTCCTCGACGAGCTCGATCTGTACGCCGAGTGGACCGCTGCGGCGGGCGCGCGCCTGACATGGACGCCGCTGATGGGCGACGACGAGACCCGCGTCGACGCGGTGCTCGGGCAGCTCGAAGGATTGCGCTCCAACGGCGCGGCCGTCCGGCCGCAGGCGCCGGCACAGGCGATGACGGTCGCAGCATCGTTCTCGTTCCCCAGCATCGTCGGCCGGCTCTGGCCGGAGATGAAGGGCTTCTTCGACCTCGACACGGAAGGGCGCCTCGCCCGCCTGGCAGATCCTGCGCTGCACGCCGCGCTCCGGTCGGGGCCGCCGACGCTGGGCGGCGCGCGGCTGTCACCCGGTGAGTGGGTGATCGCCGTCTCGCCGAGCGCCCCCGAGATGGTGGGCACGAGGTTGGCGCAGGCGGCGGACCGAGCGGGCTCGGACCCCATCGAGGTGATGTGCGACCTCGTGATCGCCGATCGGCTCGACACCCTCCTCCAAGCACCGGCCGCAAACAAGGCGCCGTCGCTCGTCGATCGGCTCGTCCGAGATCGGCGCGTCCTCGTCGGCCTCGGTGATTCCGGCGCCCACGTCCGCACGGTCACCAACTTCACGTATCCGACGACGATGCTGATGGAGGCGCGAGCGGATGCCTCGATGCGACGGCTGGCCGAGGTCGTCGGGGCTCTGACGTCGTCGCCGGCCGACTTCTTCGGGCTCCACCGGCGGGGCCGGATCGCTGTCGGGCGGCCGGCCGACGTCAACGTCATCGATCTCGCCCGGCTCGGCCTCGGCGCGCTGGAGGCTCGCAGCGACCTGCCCAACGGGGGGCAGCGGCTGTACCAGGGCGCGCGGGGGTACCGGGCGACGCTCGTCAACGGCGTCGCGACCGTGATCGACGACGAGCCGACGTTCGCGGGGGCGGGCGTGGTCTACGGGCCGGACGAGATCGGTTCGGGGACGCAGCGATGACGCTGGTGTACGAGGCGATGGCCAGCGCCTTCCGGCGCGAGGGCACGACCGTGGTGTTCAACATCATGGGCGACGCCAACAAGATGTGGTTGGTGGCGATGGACGCGTTCGCGGAGGTGACGGTCGTCAACACCCGCCACGAGGGCGCGGCGATGGCGATGGCCGACGGCTTCGCCCGCGTCACCGGCGCGGTCGGAGTGTGCTCGGTGACGTACGCGACCGGCGTCACCCAGATCGTCACGCAGCTGGCGATCGCCGCGATGCACCACACTCCGGTGGTCGTGCTCGCGGGCGCGACGCCTGCCGAACTGCGCCAGATGGGGGGACATCTCGACCTCGACGTTGCCTCGATCGTGCGAGCGACCGGCGCCCTTCCCTGGGAGGTGCGCAGCGCCCGCACGGCGGTCGAGGACGTCCACCTCGCCTTCCACCGCGCGCGCACCGAGTCGCGGCCCGTCGTGTTGCTCGCTCCGGCGGACGTCCTCGAGATGGACGCGCCATCGTCGCCGGCCGCGCCGCTCGATACGCGCGCCGAGCTGCCGGTGGCGTCGCCCGACGCGATCGCCGCCGCGGCCGCGATCGTCGAAGCCAGCGAGCGCCCGGTCGTCCTCGCCGGGACTGGGGTCGCGGGCAAGGGTCGCGACGACGTCCTGGAGCTGGCGCGTGCCGCAGGCGCCCTGACGGCGACGACGTTGCCGGTCAAGGGTTTGCTCGACGGCGATCCCTTCGACCTGGGGGTCGCCGGCTCGTTCGCAACCGCTCGTTCGCGCCGGTACCTGCGCGATGCCGACTGCCTCGTGGCCCTCGGGGCGAGCCTGTCGGCGTACACGGTCGACGACTGGACGCTGTTCGACGGCGCGCGCATCGTGCAGGTCTGCGACGCGCCGCGCGGCCTTGCCGGGGGCACGCGCGCCCCCCACCTCGTGCTGCGATGTGACGCGGGATCCGCCGCGCGTGCCCTCGCCGCGCGGCTCGCCGGCGGTCCTGAGCGCTGGCGCCGGGCGGCGACGGAGCGGCACCTCGCCGCGGACTGGCGCGTCGCCGAGATCGCCGAGAACCCCGTCCGCGTGCCGCACGCGACGACCGACCCGCGCGCGCTGCTGACCGCGCTCGACGCGGTGATCCCCGACGACGCGATCGTCGTCATCGGCGCCGGTCACTTCACCTCGTTCGCCGTCCGCTACCTGACCAACCGCGGCGGCGGCCGCACGTTCGTCACCGTCATCGACTTCGCCACCATCGGCCAGGCCGTCCCGGTCGGGATCGGGGCCGCGCTCGCATCGCCCGATCGGCCGGTCGTGGTGATCGAAGGTGACGCCAGCTTCATGATGAACGTGCAGGAGCTGGAGACGGCGGCCCGCTACGGCGCCTCGCTGGTGGTGTACGTGCTGAACGACGGCGCGCTGGGGGCCGAGTACCACAAGCTGCGCGGCGCCGGCGTCGATCCGCGCTTGTCGATCATGGCGACGCCGGACCTGGCGACGCTGGCGGAGTCGTTCGGGTGCGTCGGTCGGCGGATCGAGAGGATCGAGGATGTCGCCGGGCCGGCGACCGCGGCCGGTGAGGCCACGGTGGTCGATTGTCCGATCGCGCGGATCTGAGCGAGGGAGCTGGAGAGCAGATGCCGGAAGCACAGCGAGTGAGACAACCCGACGTCGTCGCAGCCGAGTTGCGGCGAGAATGGATCGACCTCGGGTGGAGCCCCGGGCGGGACATCTTCACGTTGTTCAGCGAGCACGTCGAGCGGGATCCCGACGTCGTGGCGGTGGTCGACGACGACGGGGAGATGACCTACGGCGAGCTGCACCGCGCGTCCTGCCGGTTCGCCCGTGTGCTGATCGACGCCGGGGTCGAAGCCGGGGACGTCCTGGCCGTGCAGTTGCCCAACCGGCGCATCGAATGCGTCGCCGAGCTGGGCGCCGCAGCGGCGGGAGCGATCGTGATCGCCTACCCGCTGCTGTACCGCCAGCGCGAGGTGCGCAGCCTGGTCGGGCGCTCGCGCGCGGTGGCGTGCATCGTGCCCGCCGAGGCGGCCGGTTTCCGCTACCCGGCGATGCTCGACGAGATCGCGGCCGATCTGCCCGACCTTCGCCACCGCTTCGTCGTCGGCGGCGAGGCGCCGGGCTTCGTCGCCGTCGACCCGTTGATCGCGGAGGACTCCGCGGTGCCGGCCACGCGGCCGTCGCTCGACATCCCCTCCGATGCGCTGGTGCGAATCCTCGTCACGTCGGGCACCGAGGGGGAGCCGAAGATGTCGGCCTTCTCGCACGATGCGACAGCTGGAGGGCTCGGCAACTACATGCTCGCGACCGGCGGCGCTCCCGGCCGAAGGATCTACATGATGCCGGCGTTGTCGTCCGGCGCGGGCGGCCTGATGGCGCACGTCTGGATCGCGCGAGTGGGCGGCACGGTCATCACGACGGACGCGTTCTCCCCGGAACACGCGCTCGACGTGATCCGGACGAGGCGCCCGCAGGAGGTGTTCGGCGTCCCGACGATGTTTCGCATGCTCACGTCGCTCCCGCCCGAGTCGCGCGCTGGGCTCGACTCGGTCGAGGTCGTCGACGTGTCGGGTTCGGCGAGCCCGCCGGAGCTCGTGCGCGACACGATCGAGATGTTCGACTGCGTGTACGTCAACCACTACGGCTGCACCGACGGGGTGATGACGTACACGCAGCTCGACGATCCGCTCGACAAGGTGATGTACTCGGTCGGACGTCCCGACCCGAAGGTCTCGACCATCCGCATCGTCGACGAGGCGGGCAACGACGTCGAGCAGGGCCAGCCCGGCGAGATCTGGGGCCGCGGCCCGCAATCCGCGAACGGCTACTTCAACGACGACGAGCTCAACGCTCGATACCGCACGCACGACGGCTGGACGCGCACGGGCGACGTGGGCTACATCGACGAGGACGGCTACCTGCACGTCGTCGACCGCGTCAAGGACATCATCATCCGCGGCGGCTACAACATCAGCCCGGCGGAGGTCGAGGCCGAGGTCCTGACGTATCCCGGGATCGCGTTCGCGGCGTGCGTCGGCATCGACGACGAGCGCCTCGGCGAGCGGGTCTGCGTCGTGCTCCAGCTGGCCCCCGGCGCGGCGGCGCCGACCGTGGACGAGCTCAGCGCCCACCTGCTGGCGCGCGGCCTGGCGAAGATCAAGCTCCCGGAGCGCATCGAGGTGGTCGACGAGATGCCCGTGACGCACTCGGGCAAGATCCGCCGTCGCTTCCTGCGCGAGCAGGTGAACACCGCATGAGTCGCGCCGACCGCACGCCGCCGACGGCGCAGGAGTACCTCGACTTCCAGAAGCGCTTCTGCAACTGGGGCAGGTGGCCGGGCAACGAGGAGCTCGGCACGCTGAACTTCATCACCCCGGCGATCCGCGCGGCCGCAGCCAGCGAGGTCCGCGAGGGCGTCGTCGTCTCCTGCGGGAGGCCGCTCAACACGCGCTCGGGCCCGGCGAACCCGTATCCGGCGTACCACTTCGTCGCGGTCGATCCGTCGGTCGGGCGCGCCGGCGGCCAGCTCGACTACATCGGGATGTTCCTCCACGGCCACGGCCAGACCCACCTCGACGCGCTCGGCCACATGCCGATCGCGGAGGGCGGCGTGACGTGGAACGGCGTCCCCCTGAACGAGCACCGGCTGCCGGTGACGCACTCGGCGACGATCGACTTCCTGCGCGCCGGCATCGTCGGGCGGGGCGTGCTCTACGACGTGGCCGCTCACCGCGGTGTCCCCTCGGTGCCGCCGGGCGATCCGATCCACGGATGGGAGCTGGACGACATCGCGGCAGCGACCGGCGTCGCCCCGCGCTCGGGTGACGTCGTCGCGGTGCGCGGCGGGCCTCCGCTGTCGGACGACCACACGATGTACCGCGCCGGCCTGCACGCGTCGTGCCTCGAGTTCCTCTACGACACGGAGGCCTCCGCTCTCGTGTGGGACACGGGCGACGCTCCGATCGAGGACCAAGACCTGCCGCACCCTGCGCCGGCGTTGCGTGGCCCGGCGGCACATGTGCATCACATCGCCTTGCCGTACATGGGCATGCCGGTGCTCGACCACGCCAACCTGGAGGAGCTGGCTGTGACGTGTGAACGCCTCCGTCGCCGGACGTTCATGTTCGTGGCGGCTCCGCTCGTCATCGAGCGCGGCACGGGCTCGCCGATCAACCCACTTGCGATGTTCTGAGAGGACGCTGATGAGAGGTTTGCGGGGCAAGGTCGCGATCGTCACCGGCGCCACCAAGACCATGGGCGCGACGATCGCCGAGCGGCTGATCGACGAGGGCGTGTCGATCGTCGGCACGGGCCGCAGCGCCACCGAGGGCGAGCAGGTCGCGACGGCGCTGCGCGCACGAGGCGGCCACGCGGTGTTCGTGGCCGGGGACATCACCGATCCGGCCGCCCTCGACGAGCTCGTCGATGCTGCCGTGTCGACGTTCGGCCGGCTGGACATCGTCGTCAACAACGCGGCGGCGATCGACGTGATCCGCGCCGGCGGCGAGCGTCGCGTCGTCGACGAGTCCTTCGAGGTCTTCGACCACATGATCAAGGTGGGTCTCTACGGGCCGTTCCTGCTGGCCCAGCGCGCGATCCCGCACATGCTCGCCACCGGGGGAGGCTCCTTCGTGAACATCTCGTCGGTCGTCGCCTCGAGCGCGCAGCGCGGGGCGACGGGATACGCGCCGTCGAAGGCGGCGCTCGAGTCGTTGACGCGCCAGATCGCCGTCGACTACGGGGCCGAGGGCATCCGCGCCAACGCCGTGGTGACCGGTGCGATCCGCGTCGCGCAGAACGGGTACCTGCACGATCACCCCGTCGTCGGCGCGGCGATCCGTGAGCACGTGCAAATCCTTCCGCGCAGCGGTGTCGCCGGAGACATCGCCGCGGCCGTCGCGTTCCTGGCATCCGACGACGCTGCCTTCATCACGGGGGCGACGCTCAACGTCGACGGCGGCGCGCTCGTGAAGCACACCGTGCCCGACATGAGCGAGTTCTGGCGCGGCTTTCCGGAAGCGACGAGCGCGTGATGGCGACCCTCGCAGCGACGCCGCGCCTGGACGGCAAGGTCGCCTTCGTCACGGGCTCGACCCGCGGCATCGGTGAGGGCATTGCGCGTGTGTTCGCCGCGGAGGGGGCGCACGTCGTGGTCAGCGGCCGCAACGCGAGCGACGGCGCGCGGGGCGTCGCCGACATCGCGGCGGCCGGCGGGCAGGCGACGTACGTGCACCTCGATCTCGCCGACGAGGCCGACGTGGCCGTCGCGTTCGAGACAGCGATCGAGACCTGCGGGCGGCTGGACGTGCTCGTCAACAACGCCGCGCCGACGGAGCTCCTCGGGTTCGGCGGCGTGGACGGCCGGGTCCACCAGCTGACGACCGAGGGCTGGCGGGCGATCATGGCGCCGGGACTCGACGGGCTGTTCTGGGCGTGCCGTGCGGCGCTGCCCCATCTCGTCGCATCCGGCCGCGGCGCGATCGTCAACATCTCGAGCGCCGTGGCGCGCTTTGGCGTGGCGGGAATGGACGCCTACACCGCCTCGAAGGGCGCGATGTCTGCGCTGACGCGGTCGCTGGCGGTGGAGTACGCACCCGACAACGTGCGCTGCAACTGCATCGTCGTCAGCGGCATCGAGTCGCCAGGGCACGTCGGGCTCGCTGACGAGAGCTGGCGCGAGGCGTCGCGTCGCGCCCGTCCGCTCGGCCGTTTCGGCACCCCGGAGGACATCGGCCATGCCGCGGCCTACCTCGCGTCCGATCAGGCTGGCTTCGTCACCGGGGCATCGTTGGACGTCGACGGCGGGATGATGTGCCGATTGCAGCTTCCGCCGACGGATTCGCCGTGTTGAGGCATCGAACGCGTTGACAGCCGATCTCGAATAGAGGATACTGAAAGCAGCGCGTTGTCCTCGGAAGACGAAGCGACACGCGCGCACCGAGCCTCAAGGGGGAAAGATGACGAGAACCGTCCACGTCCATCGATCGAGAGCACGGAACGGATTGCGCGCCGTCGCCGGCATTGCCATCGCGGCCTCGCTCGTCCTCGCTGCGTGCGGTGACGACGATGACGACGGGGGCACGAGCACGCCGGCGTCCAACGCACCGACGACGGCCGCGGCGACGACGATCGACGCGCCTGCGAGCACCAGCGGGTCGGCGAGCACGACCGGGTCGCAAGCGACGACCGGATCGGAGCCCGCCGGTGAGGACGGCTTGCCCGCATCCCTCGCCCCCAAGCCGCTCCCGCAGGAGACGACGATCAAGCTCGGCGGCCCGGCGTTCCGCAACGAGGCCGGCTTGCCGCAGTGGCTGGCCGAGGAGATGGGCGAGTTCGAGGCCGAGAACCTCAAGATCGAGTTCGTCGAAGCAGCGGCCGCAGACGTCTTGTTCCTGCTCGACCAGGGGGCGATCGACGTCACCGCGTCGGGCTTCACCTCAGGCTTCTTCAACCTGGTCAACGGCGGCTCGGTCGTGCGTGCCGTGTTCGCCTACGGCGGCGCTCCGGAGAGCTCGAAGCAGGGTCTGTGGGTGCGCAAGGACGCCCTCGGTGACGATGGTGTCTTCCAGCCCGAGGACCTGGTCGGCCAGGAAGTGCTCGCCAACACGGGCGCGTCGAGCGCGTCGGCCGCCTTCTTCTACACGGCGATGGGCCTCGGGCCCGAGGACGTGACGTTGACGACGCTCGGCCTCGCCGACATGGTGCCGGCTCTGTCGAGCGGGGCCGCGAAGTTCGCGCTGCTCAACACGCCGTTCTGGCTCCAGTTGCTCGACGATCCGTGCTGCGAGTTCATCCCGGGCACTGCGTCGCTCGACTCGCAGGGCATGTACGCGTTCGGCAAGAACCTGCTCGATCCGAAGAACCAGGACGTCGCCGACGCGTACGTCCGCGCCATGGCGCGCACCGTCGAGAAGTACCTGCGGACCGACTACCACGAGAACGCCGAGATCAACCAGATCGTCGCCGACATCCTCGGGCTCTCGCTCGACGAGCTGAAGCAGGGGCCGCCCTCGGTGTGGGCCGACGACCTCGTCGACGGCTGGTACGTCAACATGCAGCCGAACCAGAAGTACTTCATCGACAACGGCTTCGTCGACTACGAGACGCCATTGAGCGACGATCAGCTGCTCGACCTCTCCTTCGTCGAGCGGGCCTACGGCGAGTCGTAAGCGTCGCCGACGTTCAGCACGGCGTCCGCAGGGCACGCGTCCTGCGGACGCCGTCGTGTCCGGCATGGTCAGTGGGGGGAATCGATGAACGGCCAGTTCCTGTCGGGGCGCACCGCGATCGTCACCGGTGGAGCACAGGGGATCGGGCGCGAGTACTGCAAGGCGGTGGCGGCGCGCGGCGCCCAGGTCGTCGCTGCCGACATCGACGTGGACGCAGCTGCACAGACCGTCGCCGAGATCGAGGCGGCCGGTGGCGCTGCGATCGCGCTCGAACTCGACGTGAGCGATGCGCGCAGCGTGGCGGCTTTCACCGAGTCGGCGCTCGCCGCCGCGGGCCCCGCGTCGATCCTGATCAACAACGCCGCGATCTATCGGACGCTCCAGAACTTCCCGCTGCTCGAGATCGACATCGGCTACTGGCGCAAGGTGATGTCGGTGAACCTCGACGGCGCGCTGTTGATGACGCAGGCGATCGCGCCGCAGATGATCGGCACGGGCTATGGCCGGATCATCAACCAGAGCTCGATCGCCGCATACGGCGGGCGCGGCTCTCCCTACACGATCAGCAAGCTTGCGATCATCGGCCTCACACAAGGCTTCGCCAACGACCTCGGACCGTACGACATCACCGTCAACGCGATCGCGCCGGGCCCGGTCTTCACCGAGGCCACGATCGTCGCTCCGCCGCCGGGCGCGATCGACGCGGTGCTCGCCGCGACTCCGATCAACCGTCGCGTCGCGCCCGACGGGCTCAACGGATTGCTGATGTTCTTGCTGAGCGACGGGGCGTCGTGGATGACGGGCCAGACGTTCCTCGTCGACGGGGGCTACGTCAAGCGCATCTGAGCGCGATGGACGCTCCGATGGACGTCAGTCGTCGATGATCTCGATGACGCGCTCGGGGCACCCGGCCGCCGCACGGCGTGCCGCAGCGTGCCGCTCGTCGGGCACCTCGTACTCACCGTCGAGCGCGGTGTAGCCGTCGGCGTCGAGCAGGAACAGCTCGGGGGCCTGCAGGCTGCACAGCGTGTGGCCCGTGCAGTCCGCTCTGGTGACGCGGATCCTCATGACCGTCGACCTCCGTCGGTTGCCGGCTTCGTCCGGCGGCTGGGCGTGAACGTGACCGGCAGCGAGATCCAGCCGTCGATCGTCGACGACGGCCCGAAGCGCACCATCGCCGACTCGTCGACGGCGAAGTCCGGCGTCCGCCGCAGCACCTGCTCGAGCATCAGCCGCACGATCGTGCGTGCGACGTACGACCCGACGCAGCGGTGGATGCCGATCCCGAACGTCGCGTGACGATTGGGGAAGCGGTCGAGGCGGATCTCGTCCGGGTCGTCGAACTCGCTGTCGTCATGGTTGGCGGACAGCACCGAGATCGCCACACGCTCGCGTGGACGCTGGTGGAAACCGCCCATCGCGCCGTCCTTGGCGATCGTACGAGCGACCACGGGCACCGGCGGGTACACGCGGAGGAACTCCTCGAGCGCCGCGGGCAGGCGGCCGTCCAGGTCGTCGAGCAGCCACCTGCGCTGATCGGGGTGGCGGTGCAGGTGGAGGACGCTGTTGGCGAACAGAGCCGTCGATGACGACACGCCGCCGCTGATGACCGTCGAGAGCAGAGCGGCAGCGTCGTCGAGCGTGATCAGGTCGTCGCCGACGCGCGCGGTGGCGACCGCGCTGAGCATGTCGTCGCGGGGATCGGCGCGCCGCGCCGCGAGGGCGTCGACCAGTTGCTCGCGTTGCCACGTGAGGTCGAGCATCGCCTGCTCGAACGCCGCCGAGCCGCGCGGCGAATACTGGATCGCGTGGTGCGGCTGCGCCCATCGATCCCAGTCGTCGACCTCGATGCCGATCAGCTCCAGCGTGGCGATCGCCGGCAAGGGGTTGCCGAGCACCGGGATCAAGTCGCAATGGCCCGTTTCGACGACCGCGTCGAGCAGGTCGGTCGCATGCGCCGCGAGGCGGTCGCGGGCCTCCTCGACGCGCGTCGGTGAGAGCCACGGGTTGAGGATCCTGCGATAGTCGGCCCACTGCGGCGGGTCGAGGTGCAGCGGCAGGAGCGTTGCGGTCTGGAGGTCAGGGATCGCGAGGCCGCCGTGCCATGCGCCCTGCTCGTCCTTGTAGCGCGCCGACGAGAACGTCTCGTGGTCGCGCAGCGCGTTCCAGACCGCGTCGTACGAAGAGAGCACCCAATACCCACCGTGGTTCTCGCTCCATCCGACGGGACAGCGTGCGCGCAGGTCGCCGTAGATCTCGCGCGCGTGTTGCTGGTACTCGGTCGTCGTGTGATCGAAGTCGAGGAGCGGTCGATCGTCGTGCATGGTGCTTCCCCCTCGGCGGCTCGACCCCATGCGCGAGCCACGCCATCGCGTCAATCACGAAAGATGATACTCTATGTCCATTCGGCGGCGGAGAGAAAGCCGCATCTTCCGATGTTTGGGGTCTGCTCAGTGCACTGTTTGCGGGGAGGGTCGATGTCGAACGTGTTCGGATCGAGCGGTGTCCGGGTCAACGGCCTCGGCTTCGGCGCGATGGAGCTCCGCGGCGAGCGGCACCGGCTGCCGCGGCCGATCGACGAGGCCGACGCGGGGCGCTTGCTGAACACGGCCCTCGATCTCGGGATCGACCTGATCGACACGGCGATCGACTACGGCGCGAGCGAGAGGTTGATCGGCGAGCACATCGCCCACCGCCGCGACGAGTACTTCCTGGCGTCCAAGTGCGGGTGCCCGTTGAACGCGGACGAGATGGTCGACGCCCCGCGTGACCGCTCGCTGCCACACGACTACAGCCGCGCGAACATCGTCGCCGGAGTCGAGCGCAGCTTGCGGCTGCTGCGCACCGACCACCTCGATCTCATCCAGGTTCACGTCAGCCCCTCGCGCGCCGAGCTCGAGGAGCACGGCGTGCCGGAGACGCTCGCCGAGCTGAGAGCGAGTGGAAAGGTTCGCCTCGTGGGGATCTCGAGCGAGCTGCCGCACGCGCCCGATCATCTCGACATGGGCATCTTCGATGCCTTCCAGTTTCCTTACAGCGCGTTGAACCGTCGCCACGAAGGCGTGATCCGGCGCGCGGCCGCGCAGGGAGCGGGCGTGATCGTTCGCGGCGGAGTCGCCCAGGGCATGGTCGGCCACGGCCGCGCCTCGGCAGCGCTGTGGGAGCAGTGGGACCGCGCCCGCCTCGACGAGCTGTTCGACGGCGCGTCACGGATGGAGGTGATGCTGCGCTTCACGCTCAGCGATCCCGACATCCACACGACCATCGTCGGCACCGCCAGCGTTGCCCACCTGCGCGAGAACGTCGCAGCGGCCGAGAAGGGCCCGCTCTCCGCGGACGTGTTGCAGGAGATGCGTGCGCGTCTCGAAGCCGTCGCAGCAGACCAGGAACGAGAGGACAGCAGACCATGACGAGCAGACTGACGGAGGGCATCGCCTTGCCCGAGCGGCGGGTTCCCCAGCGGGGGAGCGTGCGCGGCCTGCCCGCCGACACGATCGTGGTGTCTGCCGACAGCCACTGGTCGATCCGCGAGGACATCTGGTACGAGGCGTTCCCGGCATCGATGAAGGACAAGGCGCCGCGCGTGTGGGAGCGCGACGGCGTGTGGCACATCGGCGTCGACGGTCGATCGTTCTTCTCCGACCACACGCACGCCGCCCTGCGGATGTTCGAGCGCGTCGAGGGATGCACGCGCCTGGAGGCGCGCATGCGCGACCTCTCGACGGAGGGCATCGACAAGGAGATCGTGTTCGGCAACGGCGTCCTCGTGTTCCTCAACGCCTCGGCCACAGAGCCGCCGATCCGTGAGCTCGTCTGGCGTGTGTACAACGAGCATCTCGCGCACCTCGGTCGGAGCGCGCCGGGCCGCTTCTACGGCATGCCGTCGCCGGTCTACTGGGACCCGTCGAAGGCCGCGGCATCGATCGAGCACATCGTCGCGCTCGGCTTTCGTTCGGTCGTGTTGCCGCAGAACCCCGGGGTCGATCCGGAAGGACGCGAGCTGCGCTACCACCACACCGCGATGGAGCCGCTCTGGCGCGCGATCGCGGAGGCAGACCTGACGGTCTGCTTCCACATCGGCGAGGGATCGTTCGGTGGCCCTGGCGGACGGGCCGCGTCAGCGCTGATCAACTTCGGCCCGCTGCGCCGCCCGTTCGCGGAAGTGGTCTTCGGCGGTGTGCTCGATCGGCATCCGAACCTGCGGATCGTTTTCGTGGAGGCCGGGATCAGCTGGGTGCCGCCGATGCTCCAGGACGCCGAGATGATCGTCGACTGCCATCGCGAGATCATGGACCCGGTGCTCGAGCTGCGGCCGACGGACTACTGGCATCGCAACTGCTACGCGACGTTCATCAGCGACCCCGTGGGTCTCGGTCTCCTCGACCTCATCGGCGCGGACCGCGTCATGTGGGGCCACGACTATCCCCATTCGGAGAGCGCGCTCGGTTACTCGTGGAGCATGATGCAACAGATCGTCGACGCGACCTCGCCCGAGACCGCCGCTGCGATCCTGGGTGGCACCGCGCTGTCCGTGTTCTCGCTCTGAAGGGCGTCGGGTCAGGCGACCAGCCGCGCGACGGCGCGCCACTGCTCGATAGGCATCTCGCCGGCTGGCGGATGCCCTTCCTCGCGCGTCCACATCGGCGCCACCGGCTGCGTGGACAGCGCGTTCAGGCACACGTGGTCGGCGCCGGCATCGAGGTGCTCGTCGACGCGGGCACGCACCGCATCGACGTCGCCCCATGCGACCATCGCGTCGACGAGCCGGTCGCTGCCGCCGCCGCTGAGATCGTCGTCGCCGAAACCGAGCCGGCGCCAGTTGCGGATGTAGTTCGGCAGCGCGAGGTAGGGGGCGAGGTGCTCGCGTGCGGCGCGCCGCGCGACGTCGGGATCGCGCTCGACCAGCACCGCCTGCTCCGGGGCCAGCACCGCGGCCGGTCCGAGCGCGGCGCGGGCGAGCGCGGTGTGCGCGGGCGTCACGAGGTACGGATGCGCCCCAGCGGCGCGCTCGGCCGCGAGCTCGAGCATGCGCGGTCCGAGCGCAGCGAGCACGCGACGCTCTCGGGGCAGCGGCGGCGCGGCGGTGTCGAGCTGATCGAGATACGTGGTGATCACCGCCATCGGCCGGCTGTAGCGAACTCCCGCCAGCCGTTCGATTACGGGCGCATGGCTCACACCCAAGCCGACGAGGAGCCGATCACCGTAGGTGGCGACCAGCCGGGCGCATGCCTGCGCGATCGCGCCGGCGTCGTGCATCCACACGTTGAGCACCCCGGTGCAGACCGTCATCGTCGTCGTCGCCCCCAACACGTTCTCGACGGCGTCGACGACGTCGCCACCCGAGTCGGGCATCCATACAGCGCCGTAGCCGAGGGACTCCAGCTCGCGCGCGGCGGAGGCGGCGGCATCGCGCGGCCCCCACCGCAACGTCCGGCTCCACACACCGATGCGGCCGAGCGCCGGAGCGGCGGACGCACCCGCGCTCATCGCGTCGCGGCGGCCGCGGCGACCGGCGTGTTGGGCGGCGCGTAGCCGACGTCGGCGAGGCTGAAGTTCATCGACGGCGCGACGATCTCGTCGATGCGCGCCATCACCTCGGGCGGAAGCGAGACGTCGACGGCGGCGAGCTGGTCGGTGAGGTGTTGGACGGTGCGGGGGCCGATGATCACCGACGTCACCAGCGGGTTGGCCGCAGCCCACGCGAGGGCGAGGCACACCAGCGACATGCCGAGCTCGTCGGCCAGGCTGGCGAGCGCATCCGTCGCGGCGAGCTTGCGCTGGTTGTGCGGCAACGACAGGTCGTAGCGCTGTGGCAGGCGGCCGGCGCGTGTGCTCGCCGGCGTGCCGGCGCCGCTTCGCCACGCTCCGGTGAGCCACCCACCCGCCAGCGGGCTCCACACGATCACCCCGATGCCGTGGCGCGCGCACGTCGGCAGGACGTCGAGCTCGATGCCGCGGGCGAGCAGCGAGTAGGACGACTGCTCCGACGCGAAGCGTTGCAGCCGCCAACGCTCCGACGCCCACTGAGCCTCGACGATCTGCGAGGGTTGGAAGCACGACGTGCCGATGTAGCGCACCTTTCCCGCGGTGACGAGATCGGTGAGCGCGCCGAGCGTCTCCTCGATCGAGCATCGGGGGTCGGGCCGGTGGGCTTGGTAGAGGTCGATGTGGTCGACGCCCAGACGGCGCAGGCTGTCCTCGCAGGCGCGCATGATCCAGCGGCGTGAGTTGCCGCCGTCGTTGGGCCCGGGTCCCATCGGGTGATGGAACTTCGTGGCCAGCAGGACGTCGTCGCGGCGATCGCGGATAGCGCGCCCGACGATCTCTTCCGACTCGCCTCCGGAGTACGTGTCGGCCGTGTCGATCAGGTTGATGCCGGCGTCGAGCGCGATGTCGATGATCCGCTTGCACTCGGCCGGGTCGGTGTTGCCGATGCGGCCCAGCATCATCGCCCCGAAGCTGAACGCGCTGACCTGCACCCCCGTGCGTCCCAACGTTCGATACTGCATGAGCCCCCCGATGTGTGTCGTATGTCGAGCGCGGGTCAGGCGCCCGCTGGCTCCGCCGCGCCGTCGAGCGACGCCACGGCGAGTTCGAGCAGCGCGCGGTAGTCGAGCTTGCCGTTCGGCGCACGGCCGAGCGAGTCGACCGTCAGGATGCGCTTCGGCGCCTTGAACGCCGCCAGGCGTGAGCGCACGAATCCGACGAGCTCGCCTTCGTCGACGACGGCGCCGGCTGCCGGCGCGACGAGCGCGACGACGATCTGACCGAAGCGTTCGTCGGGCGGCCCGACGACCGCTGCGTCGTCGACCGAAGGATGGAGCTTGAGGGCCTCCTCGACCTCCTCGGGGTGCACCTTCTCGCCACCGGTGTTGATCAGCTGGCTGCCGCGCCCGTGCAGCTTCAACCTGCCGTCGGCTGCGACCTCGGCCCAGTCGCCGGGAATGCTCCAGCGCTCACCGTCGATCACGACGAACGTCGCCGCGCTCCGCGTCGCGTCCTTGTAGTAGCCGACCGGGGCGCGGCCGCGGATCGCCACGCGCCCACGCTCTCCGCTGCCGGGCAACACCTCGCGGCCGTCCTCCGTGATCACCTTGGCGGTCTCGCCGAGCTGGAAGCGGGCGACCGATGCCTCCTCGCCGGCGCGCGTGATGCTGGTGCCCATGCCGATCGCCTCGCTGCTGCCCAGCGAGTCGATCAGCACCATGCGTGCGTTGTGCCGCAGCAGCGCCTCCTTGCTCTGCGCGCCCCACATCGTGCCGCTCGACAGCACGACGCGCAGCGACGAGATGTCCCAACGATCGGGCTCGTCGTCGAGCGCGCGCACGATGCGCTTCGCGAACGCGTCGCCGACGATCGACATGCTGTTGATGCGGCGCCGCTGGACGGTGTCGAGCAGTTCGACGACGTCGAGGCTGCGGCCGACCAACGTGGTCACCGAGCCCGCGTTCGTCAACACGTGCATCGCGTTCATCGCGCCGGTGCCGTGCATCAGAGGGGCCGCGGGGAGGTTGCGCGGCCCGGGGCGTGGCACGGCGTCGTCGAACACGTCCCATCCCGGCGTCGCGGGGAGCGGCTTCTTCGAACCGCCGTCGAGACGGATGATCATGTCGTCCTGGCGCCACATGACGCCCTTCGGCATGCCCGTGGTGCCCCCCGTGTAGAGGATGTAGAGGTCGTCGGCCGAGCGGCCCCACGGCGCCACGGTGCGCTCCGACGCGCTCACCGCGGCCTGCTCGTACGGGATCGCCCACTCGGGACAGGGGCCGCTGCCGTCGTCGACCCACAGCCATGCCTTGACTCCCGCGACCCGGGGACGCACGGCGGCGCACCGTTCCTCGAAGGCGCCGTGGAAGATCACCGCGGCGACGTCGGCGTTGTCCCACAGATACAGCAGCTCGTCGTCGGTGTAGCGGTAGTTCGTGTTCACCGGCACGAGTCCGGCCTTGAACGACGCGAAGACGGACTCGAGGTATTCGGGACAGTTGAACAGGTATTGGGCGACCTTGTCCTGGTGCCGCAGGCCGGCGGCGAGCAGCGCCGCGGCGACGCCGTCGGCGCGCTGGTCGAACTCGCGCCAGGAGAAGCGTTGCTCGCCGCGTGCCTGGGCGAGAGCGTCGGGGAATCGCTCCGCGTTGTGCTCCCACACCTCGGCGAAGTTCCACCCATCGGTCATGTGGTCAATGTAGTGAGGACGATTAGGTATCCTCAATTCGGAGATCGTGGTAGCGTGCCACTGATCCGAACGTGCGCACGTGACGAGAAGTCAGGGGGGATCATGGCTATCGAGTTCCTGGATCCGGAGAGCGAGAGCGGGGTCGAGCAGATCCCCTACGACCTGCGCGTCGATCTCCACGGCACGCCGCGCGTGCTGTTCCTCGCCAACGGATACGTCGATTCGCTGGCGACGCTCGAAGCGCTGGCCGCGGCGATCGGTGAGCAGGCGCGCCTGCTGGTCGAGTTCCGCTCGAAGGGCACGACCATGATCGATGCCGCGAAGCCGTTGAGCGACCATGCGCTGACCGAGATCACGGCGTCGTTCGACGCGGTGGTGACGGCATATGGCCATTGCGGCAGCTGCACGTCGGCGACCACACGCGACGGGGTCGCGATCGCCCGTCGCGGCCGGCCGGTCGTGGTCCTCGTCACCGAGAAGTTCCTGCCGGAGGCGCGACTCGTGGCGCGCGCGGGCGGCCTCGGGGGGTTGCCGATCGTCGCGCTCACGCATCCGATGGCGGGGCTCGACGACCAGCGCCGCGCGTCCGCCGTCGCGGCGGTGGTCGCCGACGTGCTCGACGCGCTGGCCGGCGCGCCGCGCACAGCCGGTGTCGCGGCCGGGGTCGGGGGCCGCTGAGGGTGGACGGCGCCACGTCGTTCCTGCGGTCGGCGACGTTCGTCGCCGACGACGAAGCCGCGGCGGTCGAGCTGCTCCACCGCAGGGATCGCACCGACGGCCTGCCCGTGGTCGTGCCGACGCGCGAGCGGGTCGAGCGGATGCTGCTCGGCATCGATCTCGACCCCGACGTCTCGATCGGAACGCTCGGCCCCTCGAACGACGACGCGACGATCGAGAAGATCGCGATCAACGCGGTGATGGCGGGCTGCCTTCCCGACCACATGGCGATCCTCGTCGCCGCGGTCGAGGCCGTCGCCGATCCGCGCTTCAACCTCGGGGCGATCCAGGCGACGACGTTCGCCTCCGCCCCGTTGGTCATCGTCAACGGCCCGGCGCGCAACCACGTGGGGATCGCCTGCGGCGCCGGGGCGATGGGCCCCGGCCACCGCGCCAACGCGTCGATCGGCCGTGCGCTGCGCCTGGTGCTGATGAACGTCGGGCGCGGCCGGCCGGGCACCGGGGACATGGGGCTCCAGGGGACGCCGGCGGGGTTCTCGTTCTGCCTCGGCGAGGCCCAGGAGGAGAGCCCGTTCGAGCCGCTGCACGTCGCCCGCGGCTTCGCTGCGGGCGACGACGTCGTGACCGTGATGGCGCTCGAGGCTCCGCGCTCGGTGCAGTCGGTCCCCGAGACCGGTCAGCCGCAGCGCTCGGCCGACCGCATGCTGACGTCGATCGCCTCCTCGCTCGCCAACGTCGGCTCCAACCACGCCCACACCGGCCGGGGAGAGGTGCTGGTCGCGCTGAACCCGCTGCACGCGCGGGTCCTCGCCGAGGCTGGGCTCGACCGCGCCGCCGTGCAGCAGGCGCTGTACGAGCGCGCCCGCAACCCACGGTCGCTGCTGCGCCACGTGATGCCGTACCACGTCACTGACGGACCGGATGACGACCTGCCGATCGTCGCCGACCCGGGTGAGATCGCGATCGTCGTGGTCGGGGGGGATGGGCTCTACTCGTCGACGATGACGGCGTGGTCCGGCGGTCCCGAAGGGTGTGTCTCGATCTCTCGGCGGGTGCGCGTGCCGGAGCCGTGCGACGTGTGAGCGCCCGGCTTGACGGTGTGATGTCCTTCAGTATCCTTTATTGCTCTACAGCCGGGCCACCGGGCTCGCCGGAGGGAGGTTCGACGTGGCAGTCGTCGAGAACATCGCAGGACCGATCGGGGCACGGATCCACGGTGTGAAGGGTGGGCCCGACGGGCAGGTCACCGCCAACGACCTCGATCTCATCGTCGACGCGATCCGCCGCCGCTCGGTGGTCGTGATCAAGGATCAGGACGGCCTCAGCGACGATCAGCTGGTCACCTTCGTCCGGCAGTTCTGCGACGTTCCGGGCGCCGGGCGGCTCGCGGTGTACCACGACCCGTCGCAGCTCTTCGCATCGCGCCCCGAGATCCTCTACGTGACCAACGCCAAGAGCGCGGACGGCCGAGCGATGGGCATCGGCGGCAACGCCGAGATGACGTGGCACTGCAACCTGTCGTACCAGCCGTACTCGTCCGTGTTCGTCAACCTCAGCGCGGTCGAGCTGCCGCCGTCGGGTGGCGGCAACACCCACTACATCGACCTCTACGCGGCGTACGAGCGGCTGCCAGCGGAGCTGAAGGAGCGCCTCCAGGGGCTCTCGACACACCGCGGCATCCCGTCCACGTACCCGACGAACGCGTCGCCCGCCGACGCGGTGGAGCTGCCCCAGACGGTCGCGCCGCTGCTGCGCGTCAGCCCGGTGACCGGGCGCACGAGCTTGTTCGACGTCGGCCTGCTCACTCTCATCGGCGTGCCCGGCATGCCCGAAGACGAGGGTCGTGCGCTGATGGAGGACCTCTACACGCGCACGGTTCGCGAGTCCGACTACGTGCACGTGTGGGAGCAGGGCGACATGGTGATGTGGGACAACATCGGGTTGCTGCACCGCCGCGACCCGTTCGACGCCGACGAGCGGCGCTTGATGCGCCTCGTCGAGGTGCTGGAAGCCGAGCCCAGCGGCGTCGACCCGCGCCGTGCGACGGCCGCCGCCGGGCCCGCCTGAGACGTCCGCGGACGAGCAAGGGAGCGATACCGAGATGCGTCCCGCGACGACCACAGGCGACCGTGCGCTCGACGATGCGGGCAACGCCGCGATCGACGCCATCCTGGCGGCGCCTGCTGATCCGTACCCGTACTACGCGACGTTGCACGCGCTCGGGCCGGTGTACTCGCGCACCCTCGACATGTGGGTGTTCTCCGACTATGCGTCGGTGTCGGAGCTGCTGCGCAACGCCGACCTGTGGCAAGCGCCGAAGCGCACACCACCCGGTGTGGACGCGGACGCGAGCCCGTACCTGCGGAACTCGAAGAACGTGCTCGTGTACACGAACCCGCCACAGCACACGCGGCTGCGCGCGATCTTGCAGCGCGCGTTCACACCGAAGGTGATCGACACGGTGAAGCCGCGCATCGCCGAGTACCTCACCGAGCATCTCGACCGTTGCGCTGCTGCCGGTGCGTTCGATCTCGTCGACGGCATCGCCCGGGCGCTGCCGTGCCAGGTCATCTGCGCCCTCCTCGGCGTGCCGCGCGAGCACGAGAAGAAGGTGATCGAGTGGTCGAACGCGATCTCCGCCGGGTTCACGCCGCGCATCACGCCCGAGGTCCTCGACGCAGCAGATCGCGCTGTCATCGCGTTCGACCGCTTGCTCCGGGAGCTGATCGAGCAGCATCGGCGTGAGCCGCAGGCCGACGTGCTGTCGACGCTCGTGACCGCGGACGACGTCGAGGGGCGGCTCGACGACGACGAGATCGTCAGCTTCGCGATCCAGTTGCTCGCCGCGGGCAGCGAGACCACCACGAACCTGATCAGCACGGGGGTGCTGCTGCTGTCGGAGCATCCGGACCTCGTGCGGCGCATGCTCGACGACGCCGCGGTCGCCGGCGCGGTCGTCGAGGAGCTGCTGCGCTGGGAGCCGCCGGTGCAGATGGCCGGGGTGCGGCGGGCGGCCGCCGACACGACCGTCGGGGGCATCGCGATCCCCGCCGGTGGCCTCGCTGCCGGTCTGATCGGCGCCGCCAACCACGACCCGACCGTGTTCCCCGACCCGACCGCGTTCTCGATCGATCGGCCGCGCGCGAGCGCGCACCTCGCGTTCGGTCAAGGGGCCCACTACTGCCTGGGCGCATCGCTGGCGCGCGCCGAGGCCACCGTCGCCCTCCCGGCCATCTTCCGCCGCATGCCGAACCTGCGCATCGTGTCGCCGGAGCCGGCGTGGCGCCCGATGTTCACGGTGCGCGGGCTGACGACGTTGATCGTCGAAGCTGATGGCCGCCCTCGTACGTGACGAGGTGACCGGCGACGACGTCGCGCGTCGCTTCGACGTCCGCGGCAAGGTGGTCGTCATCACCGGATCGGGCCGGGGGCTCGGGCGCACGCTCGCGCTCGGGTTCGGCCGTGCCGGCGCGTCCGTCGTCGTGTGCTCGCGCACCTTGGACGAGTCGCGCGCGGTGCAGGCCGCGAACGTCGACGCAGGCGGAACCGCTGTCGCGCAGCGGATCGACGTCGGTGATCCGGACAGCTGCGCCGCGCTCGTCGACGACGTGGTCGCGGGCCTCGGCCGGATCGACGTGCTCGTCAACAACGCCGGCGTCGCCGCCCGCCAAGCGACCGAGGACGTATCGGATCGGGAGTGGGACGCGATCGTCGACGTCAACCTGCGCGGGTCGTTCCTGTGCGCGCGCCAGGTCGCGCGCTCGATGCTCGCCCGCGGCGCCGGAGGCTCGATCGTGAACGTCTCGTCGGCGTCGTCGCTCGTCGGGCTCCGTGGCGTCGCCGCGTACGCCGCGGCGAAGGCCGGTGTGAACCAGATGACGAAGGTGATGGCGGTCGAGTGGGCGAGCCGCGGGATCCGCGTCAACGCGGTCGTGCCCGGCTACCTCGCGAACGTGATGCCCGGTGTGCGCGCGTCGAGCACGGGTGACGACTCCGACGATCCGGTCGCCGCCACGATCCCGCTCGGGCGGCGGGCGGCGCTGGACGAGCTCGTCGGCCCGTGATCTTCCTCGCCTCGGATGCGTCGAGCTACGTCACCGGCGCGCTGCTGGTCGTGGATGGAGGGCTGACGGCCCAATGAACGAGAGGAGACGCCGATGCCTGTGCGCGAACGGCGCGTGATGTTCACCGTGAGCATGCCGGGCGACGGCGTGACGGCGCTGCGCACGCGCGTCGCAGACGTCGACTGGAGCGGATGCGTGCGCGAGACGGCTGCGGTGCGGTGGTACGAGGCGATGTCGCGCGAGCCGCTCGCCGGGACGGGCATCGACCACTTCGCGCCCAGCGGGTTCGACGCCGCCCTCGACCTGACGACCCCGATCGACGAGCCGCTGTCGGACGCCGAGCTGGTCGCCGCAGCGTCGACCCTGCGTGGGCTCGCCGGCGCGGCGCAGATCAGCGTGCTCAGCGGATCGCTGTTCCGCTCGGATGCGCCGCCGAGCGCGGTCGGGCTGTGGCTGCTGCTGCGCCGGCGCCCCGACCTCGATCGCGACGGCTTCCGGCACTACTGGTCCCGGGTCCACTCCGCGCTGGCGTTTCCGCCGATCGACGCGTTCTCGCAGACGGGTTGCGACGCCGACGACGCGTCGCGGATCGCGCAGCTCTGCGACGTCGGCGCGCTCGACGTCGACGGCGTCGCCGCGCCGTCGTGGGACGACGTGGCCGGGTGCCGCGCGTTCTACGACACCCCGTTCGTGCGCGCCGAAGGCCTCGCGGACGAGCGCAACTTCATCGACCACGCCCGGTCGCCGGCGACGCTCGCCACCACGCACGACATCCGCGTGCCAGGAGCGGCCTGACCGCACGGCTCCGGTCCGGCGCGAGCGCGGTGCGGCGGGTGAGCGGAGTCATCTCGGCAGGCCGAGGCCTCGCTCGCCGAGGATGGTGCGCTGGATCTCGCTGGAGCCGGCATAGATCGTGCAGGCCCGGCTCTCGAGCGCCTCGCGCGCCCAGACCGACGCGACGTCGTCGCCGCAGCCGCCGGCAGCCGCAGCGGCCGGTGCGATGCCGGCGGATCCCAACACGGCGAGAGCGCGCTCTGCGAGGTCCTGGCGTAGGACGGTGCCGGAGAGCTTGACCATCGACGCCCACACTGGGAATTGCGGGTCGCCCGCCATTCCGAGACGGAGCGCTCGCGCTTCCAAGCCCTCCAGCACCCGGACTCGGACGACGAGGCGGGCGACGTGCTCGCGCGTCGCGGGCGACGCGCGCTGCCGGCGCACCAGGTCGAGCAGGGCGGTCAGGCGGGTGGTCACGTAGGCGGTGTTGCTCGCCAGCAGGCGCTCGTGACCCAAGCTCGACATCGCGACGCGCCAGCCATCGTTCTCCGGCCCGATGCGTTGTTCGACGGGGATGCGCACGCCGTCGAGGAACATGTCGCCGAACTCGCTGGCGCCGGTGAGGGTCGGGGTGGGAGTCCACTCGATGCCGGGCGCCGACATGGACACGGCGAAGCAGCTGATCCCGGCATGCCGCGACCCTGGGGCGCCGGTGCGCGCGAGCAGCAGGCACCAGTCAGCGTGATAGCCCGCGGTCGTCCACGTCTTCTGGCCGGTGACGACGTACTGGTCGCCCTC
>CAZGUH010000010.1:74823-105119 GCA_964529005.1 uncultured Ilumatobacteraceae bacterium
GATAGCCCGCGGTCGTCCACGTCTTCTGGCCGGTGACGACGTACTGGTCGCCCTCGCGCCGCGCGGTTGTCCGCATGCTTGCCAGGTCGCTGCCCGCCTCGGGCTCCGAATAGCCCTGGCACCAGATCTCCCGTCCCGACAGCATCCCGGGCAGAAGGCGTCGCAACAGGTCCGGTGCCGCATGCTCGATCAGGGTCGGGCCGATCAGATCGACGGCTTGGAACCCGATCGGCAAAGGGGCTCGTGCCAGCGCCATCTCGCGGGCGACGGCGAGCCGCTCGTCGAGCGCGAAGCCGCGGCCACCGTGCTGCTGCGGCCAACCGGGCGCCGCCCATCCACCGTCGTGCAATCGCTGTTGCCAAGCGCGGCTGATCCTCAGCCCGTCCACGTCGTCCCCGCCCGGTGGCGTCATCCGTGGGAACACCGGCTCTCGCCACTCGGCCGGAAGGTGCGCGGCGAGCCACCCTCGAAGCCCGTCGACGAGCTCCGTCAACCGCCGCGTCCGCTCGTCCCGCTGTGCCCTCATCGTCCTCGCTCTTCGCCGGCCTCGGCCCGTCGAGAAGATGAGGATACTCTTTTCTGGCCGGCGGGAACCGCGCGGCGGGCGGCCGCTAACCGAAGCGCGCGGCGAGGAGCGCCAGCAGCGAGTCCTCCGCTGGTGTGATCTCCCGGTCGGCGGCCACGACGTCGCGAGCCGCCGAGAACACCGACGACCGCAGGACGCTCGACGTGATGCGGCCGTCGATGTCGTCGAGCAGATCGGTGACCTCGTGGTCGGCGATGGCCCGCCGGACCTTCGCCATGGCCGGGCCGAGGTACTGGTCGAACGAGAACGTCGCGCTCTCCCAGCCGCTGTCTTCGGTGATGTGGCGGATCTCGTCGAGTTCGGCGCTCGAGATGTGGCCGTCGGCGACCATGACGAGGAGCAGCAGTTCGACGACCGCCTCGTGCTCGCGATCCGCGGTCGCGTGGACCGAGATGTTGTCGTACATCGAGCGGACGCGGGTGTTCATGCGGGTTCTCCTGACGAGACGGCGGTGGTGGGTGCGGGCGCGGCGAGCCCGAGAGCGCGCCGCAAGAAGTCGAGTTGGTGGAGCAACAGGTTCTCGGCGACGACCTCCTGCGGGGTCATGTGCGACACCCCCGACAATGGCAGCACCTCGTGCGGGCGCCCGGCGGCGAGCAACGCCGCCGACAGCTGGAGGGTGTGCGCGGCGACGACGTTGTCGTCGGCGAGGCCGTGCACCAGCAGCAGCGGCCGCGACAGCTGGTGAGCCAGGGGAAGCAGCGAGCAGCGTGCGTACGGCGTCGCGTCGACCGTGGGATCGCCGAGGTAGCGCTCGGTGTAGTGCGTGTCGTAGAGCCGCCATTCGGTCACCGGCGCGCCGGCGATGGCGGCGTGGAACACGTCGGGGCGTTGCAGCACGGCGAGCGCGGCGAGGTACCCGCCGAAGCTCCAGCCGCGGATCGCGACGCGGTCGAGGTCGAGGCAGCCGATCTCGTCCGCCGCCGCGTGCAGCCCCGTGATCTGGTCGTCGAGGACCGGACGGGCGAGATCGCGATGGACTGCGCGCTCCCATGCCGATCCCCGCCCGGGCGTGCCGCGGCCGTCGACGACGACCACCGCGAACCCCTGATCGGCGAACCACTGGGAGCTGGCGAAGGCGTTGTGCGATTGGACGACGCGCTGCGCGTGCGGCCCGCCGTAGGGGTCGAGGAGCACGGGAAGCGGCCCGCCGTCGTGATCGTGGGGCAGCAGCACCGCTGTCGCCAGCCGCTGCTCGCCTGCGGAGAGGATCCGGGGGCGCGGCCGCACGAGCGGCGCCTCGGCGAACGACGTGATCGTCGGGCCGCCGGCGACCGCGGTGCGGACGCCCGGCTCCGCCAGCTGTGCGCTGCGCAGCACCACGGTGTCGCCGCCCACGTGGGCGCCGTGGACACCGTCGCCGCTGCTGAGCCGGTCCATGGTTCCGTTGGCGCGCCAGCGGTACACGTGCAGGATCGTCGCTTCGCCGAGCGGGTTGGCGGTGAACACGGCATCGTCGTCGCCGATCGAGACGATCGCCCGAACCTGCAACTCGATGGGTGTCACGGGCTCGCCGTCGACCAGCAGCCGTCGCGCGCCGTCGCGATCGGCGGCCGTCACCACCCGCCCGTCGGCCAAGCGCCCGGGCGCGCCCGGCACGAGCTCGACCCAGGCGTCGTCGGAATCGGCGAACAGGGCGGCCGAGTCTCCCGTCCCCGGGTCGACGTCGCGCACCTCCAGCCGCCGCTGATCTCGGCTCTGCACCGTGATCAGCAGCCGGCCCGCGGGATCCCACGTCACATCGCCGAGGTACGGAAACGCCTCGTCGTCCCAGGCGACCTGCACGGGCTCGCCGTCGAGGGCGAGGACGTGGAGGGTGACCGACGCGTTGGCCGTGCCGGCCGCGGGATACGCCAGCTCGGTCGGCGGCCGCGCGGGCTCCGCCGGGTCGGCGAGGTGCCAGCGCTGCACCCGGCGGGTGTCGACCCGGCACGCTGCGATCGCGCTGCCGTCCGGGCTCCACCAGAAGCCGCGGAACCGGTGCATCTCCTCGGCGGCGATGAAGTCGGCCGATCCCCACGAGATGTCGGGGTCCGGTTCGCCGGCCAGCTCCCAGCTCGTGCCGTCGAGCTCGGCGATGCGCAGCGTGCGCCCGCTGACGTACGCGACCCGCTGCGCGGGAGGGTCCGGCCGCGGGTCGAACACCGGCCCTGTGACGTCGAGCTCGCGCGCCCGGCCGGTGAGGAGACCTGCCACGAACAGCCGGCCGTTCAACGCGAACGCGGCGACCGTGACCGCTTCGTCGGTCGCGTAGGCGACGATGCCTCCGGCCCCCTCGCGCACGCGCTCGCGGCGCGCCCGCTCCTCAGGAGGCAGATCCTCGGTCAGCGCGCCCGCCGCGGCGTCGCCGGCTGCGAGCAGCTCGACCGGATCGGCGACGAGCCGCTCGGCGCCGGTCGCCACATCGAGCACCCATAGGCAGTTGACCGGATCGTCGCCGGACCGCGTGCGGGCGAACACCACCCGCTTGCCATCGGGGCTGACGACGATGTTGCGCGGCTCGCCGAGCGTGAGGCGCTGCGTGCGGGCGTACTGGCGGGGAAACGTGTCGTGCGCGTCGGCGGCGTCGGCGGTCACGGCGACATCGTCCCACGCCGCCGGCTACCGGGAATACTTGCGGGCGCAACAATGTTGGACAACCTGTTCGAAGCCGCTCCAGACTTGGAGAGAGCTGTCCGAGGAGGCAGTCATGCCAGCAGCCACCACCGACGACGTCCTTGCCCTGCCGCGCGTCACCGTCGCGCCGGGCCATCGGGTTCGGCCCGTGCGGTCGATCACCACGGCGCCGCACGGTCTCGAGGGCGAGGGCTTCCCGGTGCGGCGGGCGTTCGCCGGGGTGAGGCATGCCGATCTCGACCCGTTCGTCCACCTCGACCAGATGGGCGAGGTCGAGTACGCCCCCGGCGAGCCCAAGGGCACGTCCTGGCACCCGCACCGCGGCTTCGAAACGGTCACCTACATGATCGACGGCATCATGGAGCACCGCGACTCCCACGGCGGCGGCGGGCGCATCACCGACGGCGACACCCAATGGATGACGGCCGGCTCGGGGATCTTGCACATCGAGCGGCCGCCCGAGTCGCTGGTCGCCAGCGGCGGCCTGTTCCACGGGCTTCAGCTGTGGGTCAACCTGCCCGCCCGCGACAAGGAGCTGCCGCCGAGGTACCAGGACATCCGCGGCTCTGCTGTCGCTCTCGCCAGCTCGCCCGACGGTGGCGCGCTGGTGCGGATCATCGCCGGCGACGTGGGTGACCTGCACGGCCCCGGCTCGACGTACACGCCGATCACGATCGTCCACGCGTCCCTCCAGCCCGGCGCTCGGCTCGACCTGCCCTGGCGGCCCGAGCACAACGCGCTGGTGTACGTGTTGGGAGGCAGCGGCTCGATCGGTGAGCACGGCCACGCGCTGGTGAGCGGGCAACTCGCCGTCCTCGGCGCCGGTGACACGATCCGGGTCGCCGCCGACGCTCGCCAGGACAGCCGGACTCCCACGCTGGAGCTGTACATCATGGGCGGCCAGCCGATCCGCGAGCCGGTGGTGCAGTACGGGCCCTTCGTGATGAACACCCGCGCCGAGATCGTGCAGGCGTTCGAAGACTTCCAGGCGGGCCGCATGGGTCAGATCCCTGACGCCTGACCCCTCCGGCGGCGGCGATCTCAGGTGGGCGCCGCCGCCACGGCCCCGACGATGACCGCGAACGCGGCGTCGGCGTCGATCGCCGTCATCTCGTCGCAGTTCGGCGCGCCCCGGTCGCGCAATGCGCGGCGATCGATGACGGTCATGCCGCGCGTGAGCACTCCCGAGGTCTCGATCTCGACGTGGCTGCGGCGGCGCGAGAACAGCTCGGGGTGCGTCAGCGCCAGCACGGCGCACGGATCGTGCACCGCCGCGCCGTCCATCCCCTCGTACAACGTCGAGTAGGAGGCCGAGAAGTACGCCAGCAGATCGGCCAGCAGCGCGCCGAGGCGGGTGCCCGTGGCGCGCACCTTGGCGATCCGCTCGGGCGTCGCCTGGAGCCCGTAGGTGACGTCGAGGCCGCACATCAGCAGCGGCCCGCCGTAGCCGAACACCACCGATGCCGCCTCGGGGTCGGCCCAGATGTTGAACTCCGCGACCGGGGTGCGGTTGCCGACCGTGCCGCCGCCCATGACGGAGATGCCACCGAGGCGGCGGGCCAGGTCGGGCGCGCTGCGCAGCGCGAGCGCGACGTTCGTCAGCGGCCCGACCGCCACGATCCACACGCCCTCGACGGCACGGCAGGTGTCGATGATGAAGCCGACCGCGTCGTCGCTGGCTGTCGCGCGCGACGGCGGCGGGAGCGCGGCGCCGGCCAACCCGCCCGTGCCGTGGATCGACGGCGCGTGCTGTGGGGGAGCGACGAGCGGCCGCGCCGCGCCGGCGTGGACGGGCGGGTCGATCCCGAGCAGGTCCGTGACGACGAGCGCGTTGCGCGTCGTGTCGGCGAGGGGCGCGTTGCCGGCCACGGTCGTGATGCCGAGCAGGTCGGTGTGCGCCGCGGCGACGACGATCGCGACCGCGTCGTCGTGGCCCGGATCGCAGTCGAGGATGATCGAGGGGGTCGATGAGGTCGTGCCGCGCGCCATGCCGCGCGAGCATGCCACCGGTACTGTCGGCGTGGTGCCGAGCCTCGCATCGACGTTCCTTCCGGCAGGGGCGCTGTTGCTCGCCGTGGGCTGCACCGGCGACGGCGACTCGCAGCGTCCGACCACGAGCGTCGGCGGGGAGGCCGCGCCCGGCGTGTCGGCGGGCGCCTCCGACGCGGCGACCACGTCCATCCCCGGGCTGCCAGCGACCGCCGGGACCGATGTCCCGGCGACGTCGACCACGATGGCGCCGGATGTGACCGGGATCGCCGGCGTCGACAGCGAGGTGCCGACGTGCGCCGGCTTCGCCGTCGTCAACGGGACGTTCCAGTTGCTCGCGGTGGCCGCGGCGTTCGGCGCAAGCGACGCTGCCGGTCTGGCCCGGGCGGAGATCGTGTCGGCGCCTGCGGTCGTGGCCGCGGCCGACGCGCTGTTCGCCACGTGGCCGGCCGAGCTCGACGACGAGCGGGCGATCGCGCAGGACGACCTCGTCGGCCCGATCGAGCGCAGGGCGGAGCGTGCGGTGCAGGCGCTGCGCGATGCCGGCGCGACCGACGCCGACCTCGACGCGCTGCGCGGCGCGTGGGCCGAGGTCCTCGCACGGCAGGCGCGCGACAACCCCGACGTCGAGCTGCCCGACCTGCCCGCCGCGTTGCGCGCCGTCGACGACGACGCCGCGGACGCGTTCGCCGCCGACGTCACCCCATACGCGCAGGACCCCTCCCTGCTGCGCGCCGCGGTGGAGACGCCGGCGACCGACGCGTGGCTGGCGCAGCGCTGTCCCGAGGTCCTCGCCGTGGCCGGCGGCGACGCGGTGTGACGCAGCCGCCGCCGTCGCGCCCGTCGCCCTCAGCGCCCGAGCGCTCGACCTCTACACTCGCCCGCCGATGACACGGATCGCGATCGGCGCAGACCACGCCGGCTACGAGCTCAAGCAGCACCTCATCGGCCGGCTCGTCGAGGCGGGCCACGAGCCGCTCGACCTCGGCACGCACAGCACCGAGAGCGTGGACTACCCGCCGATCTGCGCCGCGGTCGGGCGAGCGGTGCGCGACGGCCAGGCCGAGCTCGGCATCGTGCTCGGCGGCAGCGGCCAGGGAGAGCAACTGGCCGCGAACAAAGTGCGCGGCGTGCGGGCCGCGCTGTGCAACGACCTCTACACGGCTCGCATGGCACGGGCCCACAACGACGCCAACGTGTTGAGCATCGGCGCCCGCGTCGTGGGCGTCGGGCTCGCGGAGGAGATCCTCACCACGTTCCTCACCACACCGTTCGACGGCGGCCGCCACGCGCGCCGGGTCGAGCAGCTCGCCCAGATCGAGGCCGAAGAGCACGGCCACGAGTGACACGGTCCGAGCGCGGCACGGCGCGTAGATTCGTGCGGCGATGCCGTCGACGGGCGCCTACCTCCTCATCGGCACTGCCGCCGCGGTCATCACGTTCGCGCTGACGCCGCTCGTCATCCGCCTCGCGCTCCGGCTCGGTTGGGTCGTGCAGCCCGACGCCCGTCGCGTGCACACGGTCGCCACGCCCGACGTGGGCGGCATCGCGATGTTCGCCGGCGTCATCGCCGCCATCGGCCTGGCGAGCGCGATGGACCGCTTCGAGCCGGTCTTCGCCCGCTCCAGCGAGCCGCAGGGCGTGCTGCTCGCCGCGACGTTGATTTTCGCCGTCGGGTTGTTCGACGACGTGCGCGATCTCTCGGCGCCCGCCAAGGTCACCGGCACGGTGCTGAGCGGCCTGATCCTCGTCTGGTTCGGCGTCACGATGTTCAACTTCCGTGTGCCGTACCTCGACATCATCTTCCTCAGCGACGACTGGAAGCCGCTCGTCACCGTGCTGTGGCTGACCGGGATGAGCCAGGCGATCAACCTCATCGACGGGCTCGACGGCCTCGCCGCGGGCATCGTCGCCATCGGCGCCGCGGCGTTCTTCCTCTACAGCCGCGAGCTCCAGGCGCAGGGGCTGCTCTCGCCGACGAACATCGGCCCGCTCGTGTGCATCGTCACCGTCGGTGTGTGCGTCGGCTTCCTGCCCCACAACTTCAACCCGGCGCGGGTGTTCATGGGCGACGGGGGTGCGCTGCTGCTGGGGTTGCTGATGGCGGTGGCGACGAGCGTGGTCGGGGGGCGGGCAGACTCGACCCAGGAGACGGTCGGGCAGACCTACTTCTTCCTCGCGCCGCTGCTCATCCCGCTCGTGATCCTCGGTGTTCCCGTGCTCGACACGCTGTTCGCCATCGTCCGGCGCGCCACGCGCCGGCAAGGTCTCGCGACCGCCGACAAGAAGCACCTCCACCACCGGCTGATGGAGCTCGGACACGGCCAGCGGCGCAGCGTGCTGATCCTGTGGACCTGGACGGCGCTCTTGAGCTCGTTCGTGCTCTACCCCGTGTACACCCGCAGCGGAGCGACCTACATCCCGTTCGGCGGGCTCGCTCTGATGCTGATGCTCTACACCGTCTTGCATCCGGAGGTGCGGCGCGCTCGATCGCGTGCGTCGTGACATTTGCCCGACGCCGCCCGAGCCGTTAGATTGTTCCCGCGTTCACAAGCTCGTGACAGCGGCGTCACGGGCGCGCTTCCCGGCTCAGGTCACCCGTTTGGATCTCCTCCCTCGCAAGCGCATCGACACCGGCGCCTCCACGTCCGACGGCTTGGGCCGCGGCATGGAGATGGCCTTGTCGACTCTCGTCTTCCTGGGCCTGGGGTGGCTGCTCGACCTCGCTGTCGGCACGAAGCCCCTGTTCACGATCATCCTCGTCGTGCTCTGCCTGGTGGGGCAGTTCGTGAAGATGAAGGCCGATTACGACGTGCGCATGCGCAGGCTCGAGGCCGAGCGCGCCGAGGTCGCCCGGGCCCGGCCTGCGCAGGTCCAGCACCAGGGCGGGGCCCGATGAGCGGCGCAGCCTCGCCGATCGTGACCCGGCTCGACGGGCCGGCGCCGGAGGTCAGCGTCAGCAAGGACATCGCCAAGCGCGGCCTGCTCTCGACGCCCGTGATCGTCGCGATCTGTGGCGTGATCTGGGGCGCGGACGGCGCCCTCAGCAGCCTGTACGCCATCGCCCTCGTCCTGGTGAACTACCTGTTCGCCGCGGGGCTGATCGCCGCCACGGCGCGGATCTCGCTCGGGCTGATGATGGGGGCGGTCCTGTTCGGCTACCTCCTGCGCCTCGGATTGATCCTCTTGGCGGTCTTGCTGGTGAAGGATGCCTCGTGGATTTCGCTCCCGGCCCTCGGAGCGACCATCATCGTCACCCATCTCGGGCTCCTCGTGTGGGAGCTGAAGTACGTCGCCCTCTCGCTCGCCTATCCCGGTCTCAAGCCTGCCCGCTCGTAAGCCACGAACTGCGCCACCTCAGACAGGAACGGATTAGTACACGTGTTCGCACTCGAGTTCCCGCCGATCAACGAGGTCCTCCGGTGGAAGGACCTGTTTCCGACCTTCAACAAGATCGCGATCATCGCCTGCCTCGCGGCGATCATCGGCTCGTTGATCTTCTTGCTGGCCGGCCGCCAGGATCACCGCACGGCGCCCAAGGGCGTGCGCAACCTCGCCGAGAGCACGGTCGAGTTCATCGAAGACGGCATCGTCATGCAGACGATGGGCCGCGACGGCCTCGGCTGGACGCCGTTCCTGCTGAGCCTGTTCGTGTTCATCTACCTGTGCAACGTGCCGGGCATCATCCCGATCCTCTACATGCCGGCCACCGCCCGCATGGCGATCCCGATGTTCCTGTCGCTGCTCGTGTGGGTGGTGTTCATCGCCACCGGCATCAAGCACAACGGGCCGCTCGGTTACGCCAAGTCGGTGCTGTTCCCGCCGGGCGTGCCCAAGCCGCTGTACGTGCTCGTCACGCCGATCGAGTTCATCTCGACGATCCTCGTCCGCCCGTTCTCGCTGACGGTGCGACTGTTCGCCAACATGCTCGCCGGCCACATCCTGCTGGTCACGTTCGCGCTGCTGAGCGAGGCGCTGTTCCAGGCCAAGGACAAGATCCTGATCCCGGTCGGCATCTTGCCGTTCTTCATGCTCGTCTTCCTCACCGCATTCGAGGTGCTGGTCGCCTTCCTCCAGGCCTACATCTTCACGATCCTCACTGCGGTGTACATCGGCGGCGCGGCGCACCCCGAGCACTGAGCGTCGCTGCCCCTTCCGATCTCACGGTCTCCCTACCCAGAGCACAACAGGAGAAACACACCACCATGGAAGCCCTCTCAAGCCTCGTGGCCCAGGTGCCGAACCCGGACGATGCCAAGGCTGCCAATGCCGCCATCGGCGCCGGTTTCGCTTACGGCCTCGCCGCCATCGGGCCGGGCATCGGCATCGGTTTCCTCGTCGGAAAGAGCGTCGAGGCGATGGCCCGTCAGCCCGAGGCCGCCGGCATGGTGCGCACCACCATGTTCCTCGGCATCGCCTTCACCGAAGCCTTGGCCCTCATCGGCTTCGTGGTGTTCATCCTCATCGGTCTCTGATCGATCGCCACACCGTCCCTGTGATCCCCTCGCAACTTGATTCCCTGGAGGGCATGACGTGCTGACAGCCGTCGTCACCCAATCGGGCGCAGGTCTCCTCGAGGTGCAGTTCGTCGCCGGAACCGACGACGAGCGCACCGACGAGCACGCCACGGCCCAAGACGAAGAACACGCAGAAGAGCTCGACGAGGGCCCCAGCCCGATCGTCCCCGAAGGCAAGGAGTTGGCCTGGGGCGCGGGCGCGTTCATCGTGTTCCTCGTCGTCATGCGCGTGTTCCTCTTCCCGCGCCTGAAGAAGGGGATGGACGCGCGCTACGCCGGCATCCGCGCGGATCACGACGAGGCAGCCACCACCACGGCGTCGGCGCGTGCCGAGGTCGCGGCCTACGAGGCCGAGCTCGCCCGGGTGAAGGCCGAGGCGGCGGCGCGCATCGACGCCGCTCGCCAGCAGCTCGAGTCCGAGCGGGCCGCTGCGCTGTCCCAGTTGAACAGCCAGCTCGCCGAGCGGCGCGCGGCCGCGCAAGCCGAAACCGAGGCGGCGCGGGCGGCGGTGCGGGATCAGGTCGCCGACGCGGTGGCCGACGTGGCCGCCCAAGCGACCGAGATGGCGGTGGGGCGGCGTGCGTCCGACGACGTGATCCGCCGTGCGGTCGACGCGGTGATGAGCGCGGGGGTGGCGCGATGAGCGTCCTGGCCAGCTTCGTCACGATCCTCGGCGAGGAGGATCCGTCCAAGACCCACCACTGGCTGCTGCCGGAGGCCGCCGAGGTCATCTACGGCACCGTGTCGTCGTTGATCATCTTCGGCCTGCTGGGCAAGTTCGCCTTTCCGATGGCGAAGAAGGCGTTGGCGGCGCGCACCGCGCGGATCCAGAAGGAGCTCGACGCAGCGTCGGAAGCCAAGGCGGCGGCGACCGCCGAAGCCGAGCAGATCCGCCGTGCCAAGGGCGACATCGACGCCGAGCGCGAGCGCATCCTCGCCGAGGCCGATGCGCAGGCCGACAACCTGCTCACGGACGGCCGTGCCCGGCTCCAGGTCGAGCTCGCCGACACGCGCGCCAAGGCCGAGGCCGACATCGCCGCGGCGAGCGCCCGCACCACCGACGAGCTGCGCGCCGAGATCGCCCGCCTGTCGTCGGCGGCGATCGAGCGGGCCGCCGCCGAGGCGCTCGACAACGCGACGCAGCAGGAGCTGATCGAGCAGTTCATCCAGCGGGTCGGAGCGACTTCAGGAGCGGCCTCATGAGTGACGATCGCATCGACGGGTACGCACGGGCGCTGTTCGAGATCGCCCGTGCCGAAGGCACGCTCGACGAGGTCGAAGACGAGCTGTTCCGCTTCGCCCGCAGCTTCGAGACCAGCGACTCGCTGCGCACCGCGCTGACGGACGAGATGATCCCCGCCGGCAAGCGCCAGGCGATCGTCGAGGACCTGCTCGGCGGCAAGGCGACCGCGACCACGACGCAGCTGATCTCCATGGTGGTCGGCTCCGGTCGCGGCCGCGATCTGCCGGCGATCATCGACAAGCTCGTCCACCGGGCGTCCGACGCCAAGAACCTCGAGGTCGCCGAGGCGCGCACCGCCGTGCCGCTCACCGACGACCAGAAGGACCGTCTCGCCGCTGCCCTGGCCAACGCCACGGGGAAGCAGGTCAACCTCAAGGTGGTCGTCGACCCCTCCGTGCTCGGGGGCATCGTCGCCACCGTGGGCGACACCGTCATCGACGGCACCGTCCGCACCCGTCTCGATCAGTTGAAGTCCCGGCTCTGAGGCCCGCGAGTTCGTTCTAGAGAGGACCAGTCATGGCAGAGCTCACCCTGTCCGCCAACGACATCGCGGCGGCGCTGAAGAAGAACCTCGAGGGCTTCACCCCGTCGCTGGAGGCCCGCACCGTCGGGCGCGTGGCGGTCGTCGGCGACGGCATCGCCCGCGTCTCCGGCCTTCCCGACTGCGCTGTCAACGAGCTGCTCGAGTTCGAGGACGGCACCGTCGGCCTGGCCCTCAACCTCGACGAGGATTCGATCGGCGCCGTGGTGCTCGGCGACGCCGACAACATCGAAGAGGGACAGACCGTCAAGGCCACCGGCCGCATCCTCTCGGTGCCGGTCGGCGACGCCCTGCTCGGGCGTGTGATCAACGCTCTCGGCCAGCCGATCGACGGCAAGGGCGAGATCGTCGGCGCGACCTTGCGCCGCATGGAGATCCAGGCCCCCGGCATCATGGGCCGCAAGCCCGTGCACGAGCCGCTCCAGACCGGCATCAAGGCGATCGACGCGATGACACCGATCGGCCGTGGCCAGCGCGAGCTGATCATCGGCGACCGCAAGACCGGCAAGACGTCGGTGGCGATCGACACGATCCTCAACCAGCGTGGCCTTGGCGTGAAGTGCATCTACGTGGCAGTGGGCCAGAAGGGCTCCACCGTCGCGCAGACCGTCGAGACGCTGCGCCAGTTCGGCGCCTTGGAGTACACCGTCGTCGTCGCCGCCCCGGCGAGCGACCCGGCGCCGTTCAAGTACCTCGCCCCGTACGCCGGCTGCGCCCTCGGGCAGCAGTGGATGGAGAACGGCGAGCACGCACTCGTGGTCTACGACGACCTGTCGAAGCAGGCCGAGGCGTATCGCCAGCTGTCGCTGCTGCTGCGCCGCCCGCCGGGCCGTGAGGCGTACCCGGGCGACGTGTTCTACCTGCACAGCCGCCTGCTGGAGCGGGCCGCCAAGCTCAGCGACGAGAACGGCGCCGGCTCGCTGACCGCGCTCCCGGTCATCGAGACCAAGGCCGGCGACGTGTCCGCCTACATCCCCACCAACGTGATCTCGATCACGGACGGTCAGGTCTACCTCCAGGACGCGCTGTTCAAGAGCGGCGTGCGGCCTGCCGTCGACGTGGGCATCAGCGTCAGCCGGGTGGGCGGCGCGGCCCAGATCAAGGCGATGAAGACGGTGTCGGGCACGCTCAAGCTCGACCTCGCCCAGTTCCGCGACCTCGAGGCGTTCGCCTCGTTCGGCTCCGAGCTCGACGCTGTGTCGAAGGCGCAGCTCGAGCGTGGCTACCGGCTCGTCGAGCTGCTCAAGCAACCGCTCAACGCGCCGATGCCGGTCGAGGAGCAGGTGGTGTCGATCTTCGCCGGCACGAAGGGCTACATCGACGACGTGCCGGTCGCCGACGTGCGCCGCTTCGAAGCCGAGATGCTCGAGTTCTTCCGCACCCGCCACGGCGGTGTGCTGTCGGGCATCCGCACCAACCCCAAGGCCGATGTGCCCGCCGAGCTGGGTGACCTGATCGCCGAGTTCAAGGCCACGTTCGTGGCGTCGTCGGCCGCCACGTCGCCGGTCGATCCGACGGCCACCGACGCTGGCGAGGTGGGCGACGCCGAGAGCGCCAAGACGCTCGCCACGGAGTGAGGCAAGGACCAGTGATGGACCGTTTGGCACGACGCGCGACCGCTGAGGGGCATCGGTAATGGCCGGTGGTCAGGAGAGGATCCTTCGTCAGCGCATCCGCAGTGTGCAGACGACGAAGAAGATCACACGGGCGATGGAGCTGATCGCTGCCTCGCGCATCGCCAAGGCTCAGGCGCGCGTGCAGGCAGCGGTTCCCTACAGCGATCTGATCACCGAGGTCGTCAAGGATCTGGCCGCGGCCGGATCCGGCGGCGCCGCGCTGCTCGCCGGGCGCGACGTGGTCGAGCGCACCTGCTACGTCGCGATCGCGGCGGACCGCGGGCTGTGCGGCGGCTACAACGCCGGCATCCAGCGTGCCGCCGAGGGCGAGGTCAAGGCGGACATCCTCGCCGGCAAGGAGTACACGCTGGTCACGGTCGGCCGGAAGGTCGAGAGCTATTTCAAGTTCCGTGGCTACTCGATCAACCGTGCGTTCAGCGGCTTCAGCGACCGGCCCACCTACGAGGACGCGCGCGCGATCGGCCAGCACGTCGTGGAGTTGTTCGAGCGCGGCGAGGTCGACCGCGTCGAACTGATCTACACCCGCTTCGTGTCGGTCGGCACCCAGGAGGTCGTGCGCCGGCCGCTCGTGCCGCTCGACGCCGAGACGGTCGCCGGCGGCGACGGCAAGGCGGCGCCCGACGAGACCGGGGCCACCGCCGACTACGAGTTCGAGCCCGATCCCGGGGCGATCCTCGACACGCTCCTGCCGCGCTACGTCGAGGCCCGCATCTACGCCGCGCTGCTCAACGGCGCAGCGAGCGAGCAGGCCGCCAAGCAGCGGGCGATGAAGAGCGCCACCGACAACGCGGAAGAGCTGATCAAGAGCCTCAGCCGCACGATGAACCGCGCCCGCCAGGACAGCATCACCACCGAGATCATGGAGATCGTCGGCGGCGCCGAGGCCCTCGCCGGAGACAAGAAGGCCAAGCCGGCGCGCACCGTGCAGGTGGCGGCGAACGGCACGCTCACGATCACCGATACGACATCACTCACCTCAGGCGCCGAGGCCGTCGTGGCCGCGGGCGAGAACCGCTGATTCTTTGACCAGGAGACGACAGCAATGACGATCACCGAGAGCACCGGCACCGCGAGCGGGCTGAAGGACGGCCGCGTCGTCGGCATCGCCGGCCCGGTCATCGACGTGGAGTTCCCGCGCGACGCCTTGCCCGAGTTGAACACCGCGCTCGAGTTCACCGTGCAGGTCGACGGCAAGGACATCGCGATCCTCGCCGAAGTCGCCCAGCAGCTCGGCGAAGGGCGCGTTCGTGCGGTGTGCTTGAAGCCCACCGACGGCCTCAAGCGCGGCACGGCGGTGCGCAACACCGGCCGTGGCATCACGGTGCCCGTCGGCGATCGCACGCTCGGCCACGTGTGGAACGTGTGGGGCGACGTCCTCGACGGCGACAACGCCGACTTCGCCGACATGGAGCGGTGGGAGATCCACCGCCCGGCCCCTGCGTTCGACGCCCTCGAGCCGTCGCGGCGCATGTTCGAGACCGGCATCAAGGTCATCGACCTGCTCACCCCGTACCTCGCCGGCGGCAAGATCGGCCTGTTCGGCGGCGCGGGCGTCGGCAAGACCGTTCTCATCACCGAGATGATCAACCGCGTCGCCTCCAAGCACGGCGGCGTGTCGGTGTTCGCCGGCGTCGGCGAGCGCACCCGTGAGGGCACCGACCTCCGCTTGGAGATGGAGGAGTCGGGCGTGTTCGAGAAGGCCGCCCTGGTGTTCGGCCAGATGGACGAGCCGCCGGGCGTCCGCCTGCGCGTGGCGCTGTCGGCGCTGACGATGGCGGAGTACTTCCGTGACGTCCAGAACCAGGACGTGCTGCTGTTCGTCGACAACATCTTCCGCTTCGTGCAGGCGGGCTCGGAGGTGTCGACGTTGCTCGGCCGCATGCCCTCGGCCGTGGGCTACCAGCCGACCTTGGCCGACGAGATGGGCCAGCTCCAGGAGAGGATCACCTCGACCCGGGGCCGCTCGATCACCTCGCTCCAGGCGGTGTACGTGCCCGCCGACGACTACACGGACCCGGCTCCGTTCACCACGTTCACCTTCCTCGACGCCACGACGGAGCTGAGCCGCGCGATCGCATCGAAGGGCATCTACCCGGCGGTGGACCCGCTCGCGTCGACCTCGACGATCCTGTCGCCCGACGTCGTCGGTGATCGCCACTACGCCGTGGCCCGCCGGGTGCAGGAGGTCCTCCAGCGCTACAAGGAGCTCCAGGACATCATCGCCATCCTCGGTCTCGACGAGCTCTCCGAGGAGGACCGCCAAGTCGTGGCCCGCGCCCGCAAGGTGGAGCGCTTCCTCAGCCAGCCGTTCTACGTCGCCGAGGTGTTCACCGGCGTCAGCGGTGAGTACGTGCCGGTCGCCGAAACCGTCGAGAGCTTCGAGGCGCTCGTCAACGGCGATCTCGACGACGTGCCCGAGCAGGCGTTCCTGAACGTGGGCGGCGTCGAGCAGGTGCTCGCCAAGGCCAAGCAGCTGCAGGAAGGCGCAGCCTGACATGGCCGAATCGGCCGTGATGCGGGTCGACGTGGTGTCGCCCGAGCGCGTGCTGTTCACCGGCGAGGCGACGCAGGTCATCACCCGCACGCTGGGCGGCGGCGAGGTGGCGTTCCTGCCGGGACACGCCCCGTTCCTCGGCGCGCTGGTGGAGAACCACACCCGCATCTATCTCAGCGACGGCACGATCCAGCACGTCGCCGTGCACGGCGGCTTCGTCGAGGTCAGCAACAACACGGTGAACCTGCTGTCCGACGTCGCCGAGTTGGGCGACGACATCGACGTCGCCCGCGCCCGGGCCGCGCTCGAGCGGGCACAGGCAGCGATCGCCGCGTCGCATGCTCCGGAAGCCGCGACCATCGCCGCCGCGGCACGCGCCCAGGCTCGCCTGGCCGCCGCCGGCGCCCCCGACACCGCCGCCGCCGCCGCCGGCCACTGACGCTGACGCCGTCCGGCGGCGCGCCGTCCTCCTCCTCGTCGCCGCCGTTCATGGCGCGTGAGCTGCAGGTCCTGCCTGTTCTTCGCGCCCCACGAACGAGGTGTCGCGATGGTTGGGGGTTCTCCGCAACACCCCTTGCGTAGAACCTGCGGCATGATCTTCCACACCGAATGCGCTGGGTGCGGCGCCGCCGGGCCCGTGCTGTGCCGCCGTTGCCGTTTCACCCTGGCCGCCACGCCCCGTTCTTCGTCCGACGGCGTCGCCGGCGAGGTCGTGGCCGCTCTGCCCTATGCCGAGCTCACGCGCACGCTGGTGCACACGTTGAAATACCGCAACGGCCGGCGGCTGGCCCCCGAGCTCGCCCAGGCGCTCGCCCGCCGGCTGCGCGCGGCGGGCGTCGTGCCGGGCTCGGTCGACATCGTCACGTGGGCGCCGACCAGCGGCTCGCGCCGTCGCCAGCGGGGATACGACCAGGCCGAGCTCGTCGCCCGGGCCCTCGGGCGCTTGCTGGGCGTCCCCACTCGTCGGCTCCTGCACCGATCGCACGGCGCCGCGCAGACCGGCCGTGGGCGCGCGGAGCGCATCGACGGGCGGCCCACCTTCCGGGCGCGTCCGGGGTTGGCCGGCCGCCGCATCGTCGTCGTCGACGACGTGGTGACCACGGGGGCGACGCTGCTCTCTGCACGCGACCAGCTGCTCGCGGCAGGAGCCGCCGACGTCCTGCTGGCCGCGGTCGCCTCCGTGTCGGAGCGCCCGGGGCGCGTGCGCACGTTGCCCCCGCCGCGCATCCGCCCCCAGCTCACCCTCGTCGCCGGAGACGGCGACGGAACGGGCTGGCCGGCCCGCTCGCGGCCGAGCCTGTCGCGGGCCAGCTGAGCGCCGCTGCACGACGGTTCGGCGTCCAGCCGCACCGGTAGCATGGCAAGCCGCATGGGTATTCTCGATCGCATCCTCCGCGCGGGGGAAGGCAAGAAGCTCAAGGCCCTCGAAGGCCTGGTGCCCGACATCAACGCGCAAGAGGCGGAAATGCGCGCCCTCAGCGACGATGCCCTGCGTGCCAAGACCGGCGAATTCCGCAGCCGGTTGGAGCGCGGCGAGACGCTCGACGAGCTGCTGATCGAGGCCTTCGCCGTCATGCGCGAGGCCGCCAGCCGGGTGATCGGCCAGCGCCACTACGACGTGCAGTTGATGGGCGGCGCCGCGATGCACTTCGGTTGGGTCGCCGAGATGAAGACCGGTGAAGGCAAGACCCTGGTCTCCACCCTGCCCGCCTACCTCAACGGGTTGTCCGGCAAGGGCGTGCACCTCGTCACCGTCAACGACTACCTCGCCCGGCGTGACGCGGAGTGGATGGGCCGCATCCACCGCTGGCTGGGTCTCGAGGTCGGGCTCGTCATCCCCGGCTACCGCGAGCGCCCGGAACAGAAGCGCCAGAGCTATGCGGCCGACATCACGTACGCCACGAACAACGAGGTCGGCTTCGACTACCTGCGCGACAACATGGCGCAGAAGCTCGCCGACAAGGTGCAGCGCGGGCACAACTTCGCGATCGTCGACGAGGTCGACTCGATCCTCATCGACGAGGCGCGCACGCCGCTGATCATCAGCGGCCGCATCGCCGACGCGGCGAAGCTGTACTACCGCTTCGCCTCGATCGTCCGCTCGCTGAAGCGCGACGTCGACTACGAGGTCGAAGAGGACAAGCGCGTCGTCGTCCCGCTCGAGCCGGGCATCGAGAAGGTCGAGCAGGCCCTCGGCGTCGAGAACCTCTACGACGAGGTGCAGCGCAACTTCGTCCACCAGTTGCAGGTGGCGCTGAAGGCCAAGGAGCTCTACAAGCGCGACAAGGACTACATCGTCGCCAACGGCGAGGTGAAGATCGTCGACGAGTTCACTGGCCGCATCCTCGAAGGCCGGCGATGGAGCGAAGGCATCCACCAAGCGGTCGAGGCCAAAGAGGGCGTGAAGATCAAGGAGGAGAACCAGACCCTCGCGACGATCACGCTCCAGAACTACTTCCGCATGTACGACAAGCTCGCCGGCATGACCGGCACGGCCCAGACCGAAGCCGCCGAGCTGATGAACACGTACGGGCTCGCCGTCGTGCCGATCCCCACCAACAAGCCCGTCGCCCGGGTCGACCAAGCCGACCTCATCTACAAGGGCGAGGTGGCGAAGTTCGGCGCAGTCGTGGACGACATCGCCCAGCGCTACGAAACCGGCCAGCCGGTGCTCGTCGGCACGATCAGCGTCGAAAAGAGCGAGTACCTGTCCCGCATGCTCGACAAGCGGGGCATCCCCCACGAGGTGTTGAACGCCAAGCAGCACTCCCGTGAGGCATCCATCGTGGCCCAGGCGGGGCGGCTCCACGCCGTCACCGTGGCCACCAACATGGCCGGCCGCGGCGTCGACATCCAGCTCGGCGGCAATCCCGAAGGCCTCGCCCGGCAGGAGGTGCTGAGGGAAGGCCACAGCCCCGACGCGCTCGTCGACGACTTCGCCTTGCCGGCGCCGCTCGACGAGCTGCCCGAGGAGTTCCGGGCCCAACGGGCTGCTGCGCTGGCTCGCTACGACCAGCTGCTGGCCGAGTTCAACGAGTCGTGCCGGGCCGAAGGCGACAAGGTGCGGGCCCTCGGGGGTCTGTACGTCCTCGGCACCGAGCGCCACGACAGCCGGCGCATCGACAACCAGCTCCGCGGCCGCAGCGGTCGGCAGGGCGATCCCGGCGAGAGCCGCTTCTACCTCAGCCTCGACGACGAGCTGATGCGCCTGTTCGCCACGGGCGCCCTCAGCTGGGTGATGGGTCGTGCCCTGCCCGACGACGAGGCGATCGAGGCGAAGATGGTCACCAAGGCCATCGAGCGCGCGCAGACCACCGTCGAGCAGCGCAACGCCGAGATCCGCAAGAACGTCCTCAAGTACGACGAGGTGATGAACGAGCAGCGCAAGGTGATCTACCAGCGCCGCGATCAGATCCTCGAAGGGGTCGACCTGAAGGCCGGCGCCCTCGAATACCTCTCCGAAGCCGTCGAGTCGCTGATCGAGGGCCACTGCGTCAGCGAGGCGGACGACGAATGGGATCTCGAAGGACTGGCCAAGGAGCTGAAGACCTTCTGGCCCACCGAGCTCGACGCGGCCCAGCTGGCGCAGTCGCGCGACACCCGCGAGATGTTCGAGACCGTCGTCGCCGACGCCTCGGCGTACTACGAGCGGCGCGAGGCAGAGCTGGGCGAGCGGGTCATGCGTGAGGTCGAGCGCCAGGTGATGTTGCGCATCATCGACCAGCGCTGGCGTGAGCACCTCGAGGAGATGGACTACCTCCAAGAGGGCATCAATCTACGGGCGATGGGGCAGAAGGACCCCCTCACCGAGTGGCAGCGCGAGGGCTACGAGATGTTCGGCGCGCTGATGAAGGGCATCGCCCAGGATTTCGTGCGCTACGTCATGCACGTGCAGGTCGTGCGCAACGACCAGCCCGCGACGCAGGTGCAGAACGTGCAGCAGACGTCGTCGCAGACCGTGCAGAGCGGCGGGTTCGCGACGGCCGCCAGCGGCGCCCCCGCAGCTGGCGGCGCGCCGGCTCCCGCGCCCCAGGCCGCGCCCGCCCGGCCTGCGCCCGGGCGGCCAGCCGTGCCGCCGAACCAGCTCGCCCGCGCCCCGCAGAAGCCCGCCAAGCCGGCGCCGGTCGTCAAGGACGGATGGGAGAAGACGCCGCGCAACGCGCCGTGCCCGTGCGGCAGCGGCAAGAAGTACAAGGTGTGCCACGGGGCCACGAGCTGAGCGGCATCGATGCGTGACTTCACCGACGAGCTGCGCGAGCTGCGCCGCCGCCTCGACGAGGCTCGTGGCTACCTCTCGATCGATGCCAACCGCGGGCGGCTCGTCGAGTTGGAGCACGAGATCAGCCGGCCCGACCTGTGGGACGACCAGGACCTCGCCAAGAAGGTCAACGCCGAGTACGCCTCGGTGAAAGACGACCTCGACACGTTCGACCAACTGGCGCGCGACCTCGAGGATGCCGAGGTGCTGCACGAGCTCGCGCGCGAGGCCGGCGACGCCGACCAGGAGCCCGACATCGAGGCGTCCTGCGCGTCCGTCGCCCGTCGGCTCGACGTTCTCGAGCTGCGCAGCCTGTTCACCGGTGAGCACGACGAAGCCGATTGCATCGTGCAGATCAACGCCAAGGACGGCGGCGTCGACGCCCAGGACTGGAGCGAGATCCTGTTGCGCATGTACGGCCGCTGGGCCGAACGGCGCGGCTTCGCGTTCGAGATCGACGGCATCAGCGAAGGCGCCGAGGCCGGGATCCTGTCGGCCGAGTTCACGATCTCCGGCCGCTACGCGTACGGGTTGATGACGGGCGAGCGCGGCACCCATCGGCTCGTGCGGATCAGCCCGTTCGACAACCAGGGGCGGCGCCAGACGAGCTTCGCCGCGGTGCAGGTGTGGCCGGTGATCGACGCGCCCGACGTCGAGATCAACGACGCCGACATCCGCATGGAGGTCTTCCGGGCGTCCGGCGCCGGCGGCCAGCACGTCAACAAAACCAGCTCGGCCGTGCGGCTGATCCACGAGCCGACCGGGCTCGTCGCCAGCTCGCAGGAGGAGCGCAGCCAGCTCCAGAACCGTGAGAAGGCGATGAATCGCCTGAAGGCGATGATCGCCGCGCGAGCCGAGGAAGAGCATCAGGCCGAACTCGCGCGCATCGCCGGCAAGCAGGCCCAGGTGGGATGGGGCAGCCAGATCCGCAGCTACGTGCTCCAGCCCTATCAGATGGTGAAGGACCTGCGCACCGAGGTGGAGACCAGCAACGTCAGCGCGGTGCTCGACGGTGATCTCGACGAGCTGATGGAGGGATATCTTCGCTGGCGCCGCACGGGCGCCGAGGTCACGTCCGGCTGACCCCCGCCGCGTCGGCCCCCGCTGGTAGCGTTTCGGCGCTGCGAACGCCGGGGGCGGTGGTCCTGACCAGCGCACGGCTTCACACGCGCCCGGCGCCCGATGCCGCCATCACCACCATGATCCGTCTCGAGAACGTCACCAAGATCTACGGCACCGACGTCGTCGCCCTGCGCGACGCCAGCTTCGACGTGCCCAAGGGTGAGTTCGTCTTCCTCGTCGGCCCCTCCGGTTCCGGCAAGAGCACCCTGCTGCGCCTGATGAACCGCCAGGAGCGCCCCGAGAGGGGAGCGGTGTGGGTCGCGGGCCGGAACATCAACGAGATGCCCGATTCGAAGGTGCCGCACCTGCGGCGCAACATCGGCAACATCTTCCAGGACTACAAGCTGCTGCGGAACAAGACGGTGTTCGAGAACGTGGCGTTCGCGCTGGAGGTGATCGGCCGCCCGAAGCACGTGATCAACCAGCAGGTGCCGGCGGTGCTCGACCTGGTCGGCCTCGCCGGCAAGCAGGACCGGTTCCCCAACCAGCTGTCCGGCGGCGAGCAGCAGCGCGTCTCGATCGCTCGGGCGTTCGTCAACCGGCCGCTGATCATGCTCGCCGACGAGCCGACGGGCAACCTCGATCCCGCCACGGGCGAGGGCATCATGCGCCTCCTCGATCGCATCAACAAGACCGGCACCACGGTGGTGATGGCCACGCACGACCAACGGATCGTGAACATGATGCGCAAGCGCGTCGTGCAGCTCGACCGTGGCGTGATCGTGCGCGACCAGTCGCGGGGTGTGTACGAGTAGATGTTCTCCCGCATCAAGTACACGCTGCGCGAGACCGGCACGGGATTCCGGCGCAACCTCACGCTGACGCTCGCAGCGATCCTCACCAGCGCGGTCTCGCTCGTGCTGTTCGGCCTGACGCTGTTGCTCCAGTTCGCGTTCGACAACCAGCTCTCCCAGTGGGAGGGCGGGGTCGAGATGATCGTGTTCGTCAACAACGACGCCACACCCGAGCAGATCGATCTGATCCGCAGCTCGCTGGAGTCGACCTCGATCGTGGACGCGAGCAAACTGCGCTATCTCGACCACGAGCAATCGCTCGCCGAGGCTCGCCGTGTCCTCGCCGGCCAGCCGGAGACGGTCAACTTCCTGACCCTCGACAACATCCCGACGCAGTTCAAGGTGGTGCCCTCGTCCGACGACCTCGGGTTGCTGCGCGAGACGGCGTCGACGTTCCGCACGTTGCCGGGCGTGAGCAGCGTCAAGTTCCCCGCCGACGAGATCGAGGTCATCTCGTACATGAAGTCGTTCATCGGCGTGTGGTCCTGGGTGCTGTCGATCTCGCTGCTGATCGCCGCGGTGCTGCTCATCTGGAACACGATCCGCACGGCGATCTTCGCCCGCCGGCAGGAGATCGAGGTGATGAAGCTCGTCGGCGCGACGAACTGGTTCATCCGCATCCCCTTCATGCTCGAGGGTTTGCTCCAAGGCCTCATCGGCGGAGCGATCGCGTGCCTCGGCGTGTTCACGATCAACGACCGCTGGACGAGCGGCGTGCACGGATTCCCCGAGAACTCTGGTCTGACCGCGCTCGTGGTGGCGCACGCAGACCGGAACTTCGTGATGCTGTGCATCCTCGCCCTTGGAGCGATCGTGGGGGCCGTCGGCGCGGGCATCGCCACCTCGCGCTTCCTCGACGTGTGACGCCTCGGCGTAGCGGGGAACAGCCGAGCACCCGTAACGTCCGGCCGTGCAGTACACGCAGATCTCCCTCGACGTCGCCGACAACGTCGCGACGGTGACGCTCGATCGGCCGGACAAGATGAACGCCTTCACCGAGCTGATGGCGTCCGAGCTCGTCGACGCGTTCGATCGCATCGACGCCGACGACGACGTCCGTGCCGCGATCGTCACGGGCCGAGGCCGTGCGTTCTGCGCTGGCGCCGACCTGTCCGGCTCGGCGAACCCCATCGGAGGCGACCGGTCGCCGGTGGCGGAGGATCACGCCGAGCGCGAGTCCGCCGGCGTCGTCAGCCTGCGGGTCTTCAACTGTGTGAAGCCGGTGATCGCGGCGATCAACGGGCATGCGGTCGGTGTCGGGATCACGATGACGTTGCCGATGGACATCCGCGTCATCTCCTCGGAGGCCAAGGTCGGGTTCGTGTTCAGCCGGCGGGGCATCACCCCGGAGGGATGCTCGACGTACTTCCTGCCCCGGCTCGTCGGCATCTCGCGCGCCGCGGAGTGGTGCTATTCCGGCCGCCTGCTGACCGCCGCCGAAGCGCACGAGGGAGGGCTGGTGCGCAGCGTGCACGCGCCCGGCGACGTGCTGCCCGCGGCGCACGCGATCGCGCGGGAGATCATCGACCACGCCGCGCCCGTGTCGGTCGCGACCACCCGGCAGATGCTGTGGCGCATGCTGGGCGCGACGCATCCGATGGAGGCGCATCGCGCCGAGAGCCGGGCTCTGTTCCAGCGGGGCAGATCGGCCGACGGCGCGGAGGGCGCCCGCAGCTTCCTGGAGAGGCGCTTGCCGCAATTCCCGATGCGGGTCAGCGACGGCCTGCCCGACGCGTTCCCCGATTGGGAAGATCCGACGTTCTGAGCGCCAGTTGGCTCAGCCGATGTGCTTGCGGATCAGCGTGAGCCCGTCGGAGACGGGAAGGATGTAGCTCTCGACGCGGTGGTCGGCCGCGACCATGTCGTTGAACGCGCGCAACGCCTTGGTGTCGTCGCTGGGATCGTCGTCGTGGACGACGGAGCCGGACCACAGCGTGTTGTCGACCAGGATCAGCCCGCCCGGCCGCATGCGGGGCACCAGCTCGTCGAAGTACGCGCCGTACATCGACTTGTCCGCATCGATGAACGCGAGATCGATCTCCGGATCGGCGGGGAGCGCACGCAGCGTCTCGATCGCGGGCGCGATGCGCAGATCGATGATCCGGTCGACGCCGGCGCGTGCCCACGCCTTGCGTGCGATCGCGGTCCATTCCTCGCTGACGTCGCAGCACGTCAGCCGCCCGCCGGGGCCGAGGGCGCGAGCGATGCACAGGGCCGAGTAGCCGGTGAAGGTGCCGACCTCGACGGCTCGCCGGGCTCCGATGAGGCGGGCCAGCAGGCCCATCAACGCACCCTGCTCGCTGCTGATCTGCATCCGCGCCGCGTCGCCGGTGGCGGCTGTCGTCTCGGCGATCAAGTCGCGCTGCACGGCGTCGGGCTGCTCGCAGCGGGCAGCGATGTACGCGGCGACGTCCGGGTCGAGCCACGGCGAGTTCATGCGGGAGGCCATTCCGGAACCGTATCGCCTCGCCCGGCGGCCTCGATCGGACCCGGCGACGGCCACGCTGTGTGACCAACAACACGAAAACTTCAGGATGCCTGGACGCATGCCGATGGTTACGGAGACCGCATGGAACGAGCGCCGGGGAGGGTGCGATGAACGGCACAGCGCAGGACACGATCGAGACCGGTGACGTCATCGAGTTGGAGCACGACGGCGAGTGGATCTCCGCGCTCGTCCTGCTGGCCAGCGAGAACGCGATCATCCTGGACGCATGCGACGCGAGCACGCCGTTCGTCGTGCGACGTGTCGACTTGAACGAGTTCCGCCGCTTCGTCCCCGAGAGCTGACCCGGACCGGAGCCCGTGGGCGATGCGGCCCTAGGCTCACCGTTGATGCGTGACGAGGCCGGCGATGAGTGACGAGCTGGCGCCGACGCTGTACGACGCGGTCGGCGGGATGCCGTTCTTCGAGGCGCTGGTCGATCGGTTCTACGAGGGCGTGGCAACCGACGAGGTGTTGGTGCCCCTGTATCCCGAGGCGCCAGACCTCACCGGCGCGCGCCGGCGGCTGACGCTGTTCCTCGCCCAGTACTGGGGTGGCCCCACGACGTACAGCGACGAGCGTGGTCATCCCCGCCTGCGGCTGCGGCACATGCCCTTCCGCCTCGGACCCGACGAGCGCGACCGGTGGTTGCGGCACATGTCCGCCGCCGTGGACGCCGTCGCGCCGACGCCCGAGATCCGTGACACGCTGATGGCCTACTTCCGGCCCGCGGCCGAACACCTGCGCAACGACACCGGTCTGCCGATCAGCTCCCGCCGCCCCGGCTGACGGGGCGCGCCTCGCCGGCCGCCGACCGTCGGAACGATTCAGCCGAACACGACGGTCTTGCGGCCGTAGACGAGCACGCGGTGCTCGAGGTGGGCGCGCACCGCCCGGGCGAGCACGATCGTCTCGAGGTCGCGGCCCTTGTGCGTCAGCTTCGCCACGTCGTCACGATGGCTGGCGCGCGCCACCTCCTGCTCGATGATCGGACCTTCGTCGAGGTCGCTCGTGACGTAGTGCGCCGTCGCCCCGATGAGCTTCACGCCGCGGTCATAGGCCTGGCGGTACGGGTTCGCGCCGACGAACGCTGGGAGGAACGAATGATGGATGTTGATCATCCGGTTCGCGTAGCGGTCGACCACCGCGGGGCTGAGGATCTGCATGTAGCGCGCCAGGACGACGAGGTCGATGTCGTGCGCGGCAAGCGTCTCGACGACCTGCGCCTCCTGCTCGGCGCGGGTGTCGGGCGTGACGGGAAGGTGCACGTAGGGAATGCCCATGTGCTCGCAGATGCCGGCGTGATCCGGGTGGTTGGAGACGACGACGGCGAGCTCGGTGGGGAGCTCCCCGGTGCGCCACCGCGTGAGCAGGTCGTACAGGCAGTGAGGCTGCTTCGACACGAGCACTGCCGTGCGGGCCATCTCGGCGGTGAGCCGCAGATCGACGGAGATGCGCAGCTCGGCAGCGATCGGGGCGAAGGCGTCGAGGATCTCGTGCGGCGCGAGCGCGAATCCCTCGAGCTCGAACTCGATGCGTTGGAAGAAGACGCGCTCGATCGCGTCGACGTGCTGCTCGGCGTGGACGATGTTGCCGTTGTTGCGGGCGATGAAGTCGGCGACGGCGGCGACCACGCCGTGGCGGTCGGGGCAGGACAGCAGCAACACCGCGTTGGCGGTCATGGCGCCATGTTGCTCGGCTCGCCACCGGTGACCAACTCGCGCGCTACGCGGTGGGCGAGCGCAGCACGTAGAGCGCGATCGCCGCGGCCGCCGCGGCGTTGAGCGAGTCGACCCCCGCCGACATCGGGATGCGCACCCGATGATGGGCGGCCTGCGCGAGCTCGTCGGAGAGGCCGGCGCGCTCGGCGCCGATCGCGACGGCGACCCTGCCAGCGAGCAGCGTGGGCGCGATGTCGGCGATGTCGATCGCGTCGTTCGACGGTGTCAGCGCCAGCAGCGTCGCGTCGTGGCCGCGGACCGCGGCGACGATCTCGGCGACGTCGCCACGGGCGAACGTCGTGGACAGCGCCACACCCATCGACACACGCAGCGCGCGCCGCGACAGCGGGTCCGCGCTCGTGCGGTCGACGAGGGCGCCGTCCCAGCCGAGCGCCGCGGCGGCGCGCAGGATGCTGCCGACGTTGGCGGGGTTGTCGACCGCCTCGATCACCACGAGCCGCCGGCCGCGCGCGGCGACTTCGGCGACGGATGCGGTGACGGGCCGGCGGAAGAGCGCGACCGCGCTGAGCGCCACTCCCATCCCCATCGCCGTGCGGCGCACGTCGTGACCCGCGCCGTAGACCGGCACGCCGGGCGGGAGGTGGGCGATCACCGCGGGCGGGGTGGCGGCGTCGACGAGGGCCGCGACGGGTTCACATCCCGCTGCGAGGGCGCGCTCGACGACGAGGTCGCCCTCGGCCACGAACATGCCACGGGACCCATCGACGTCGACGCCGTCGCGCCGCTGCCGGCGGTTGGTCAGCCCGCGCTCGCGCATGCGGAACGGATCGAGCCGCGGGTCGCCCGGATCGTCGATGCGCTCGATCACCGGCGGCGCGCCCTCGTGCCGATCGCGGCCGCCACCGTCGTCAGTAGTACCAGGGGTACGGGCTCCAATCGGGCTCGCGCTTCTCGAGGAACGACTCGCGGCCCTCGCGCGCTTCGTCGGTCATGTACGCCAGGCGGGTCGCCTCGCCGGCGAACACCTGGAGGCCGACGAGCCCGTCGTCGACCTGGTTGAAGGCGAACTTCAGCATCCGCTGCGCGGTCGGGCTCTTGCCGTTCACCAGGCGTCCCCACTCGAGCGCCGTGTCCTCGAGCTCGCCGTGCGGCACCACCGCGTTGACCATCCCCATGCGATGGGCGTCGTCGGCGGAATGCTCTTGACCGAGGAAGAAGATCTGGCGCGCGAACTTCTGCCCGACCTGGCGCGCCAGGTACGCGCTGCCATACCCGCCGTCGAAGCTGGCGACGTCGGCGTCGGTCTGCTTGAAGCGGGCGTGCTCGCGGCTGGCGATCGTCAGGTCGCACACCGCGTGGAGGCTGTGGCCTCCCCCCGCGGCCCAGCCGGGCACGACGCAGATCACGACCTTGGGCATGAAGCGGATGAGGCGTTGCACTTCGAGGATGTGCAAGCGCCCGGCCTTGCCGGGGTCGATCGACGCCGCGGTGTCGCCGTCGGCGTATCGATAGCCGTCGCGGCCGCGGATGCGCTGGTCGCCTCCGCTGCAGAACGCCCAGCCGCCGTCGCGGGGCGACGGGCCGTTGCCGGTGAGCAGCACGCAGCCGACGTCGATGCTCTGGCGTGCGTGGTCGAGCGCTGTGTACAGCTCGTCGACCGTGTGGGGGCGGAACGCGTTGCGCACCTCGGGCCGGTTGAACGCCACGCGCACCGTCCCGTGCTCGACGGCACGGTGGTAGGTGATGTCGGTGAAGGCGAAGCCGGGCACCTCGCGCCAGCGGGACGCATCGAAGATCTCGGAAACCATCGGCGCCATGTTGGCATCCGGGCTGTCGCCGGCAGCAGCTGCCGCGGCAGAATCCTGCACGTGCACGACCCGGCCGACGACCGCGCGGTGACCGACCGCTCACCGAGCCTGGAGCTGTTCGGTGTGCCGGGGCTGGGCGAGATCGAACCCGGCGCCGACATCGCCGCAGCGGTGATCCGCGCCGCAGCAGCGATCGGTCGCCCGCTCACGTCGGGCGACGTCGCCGTGATCGGCTCGAAGATCGTGTCCAAGGCCGAAGGCCGCGTCGTCGACACGCGCGCTGTCGAACCCTCCGCGTTCGCCGCCGGGTGGGCGAAGACGTGGGACAAGGATCCGGCGGTCGTCGAGGTCGTGCTGCGCGAGGCCCGCCGGGTCGTGCGCCAGATCGGCCCCGTGCTGATCACCGAGACCCACCATGGGTTCGTGTGCGCCAACAGCGGTGTCGACCAATCGAGCAGCGGAGCGCACGGGCGGCTCGTGTTGCTGCCCGAAGATCCCGACGCCAGCGCGCGGCGTCTACGCGCCGGGTTCGCCGCCGCGGGGCTCGACGTCGCGGTGATCGTCAGCGACACGTTCGGCCGTGCGTGGCGCGAGGGGCAGACCGACATCGCCATCGGCATCGCCGGCATGCAGCCGATCCAGAGCTACATCGGCGACACCGATCCGCATGGGCACGAGTTCAAGGTGCAGGCGCTGTGCGTCGCCGACGAGCTGGCAGGCGCGGCCGAGCTGGTGAAGGGCAACCTGTCGCGCGTCCCGGTGGCGATCGTGCGCGGCTTCGCCTGGGCGCCCGACGAAACGGCGACGATCGCCCCGATCCTGCGCGACTCCAGCCGCGACCTGTTCCGCTGACGCCGTGGCCGCCCGGATCCCTCGCTCGCGGGCGTTGCCGAACGCGAAGACGTGGCCCAACGCCCCGATGCTGGCGGTCACCGGCCCGTTGCCACTCGGCGACGCGTGGGCCTACGAGGTCAAGTGGGACGGGGTGCGCGCGGTGGCGGAGGTGACCGGAGGCTCGCTGCGCCTGGTGGCCCGCACCGGCGCCGACATCACGGTGCGGTATCCCGAGCTCTCCGAGCTCGTCGATCAGCTCGATGGGACGGACGCGGTGCTCGACGGCGAGGTCGTGCTGCTCGATCCGCACGGACGGCCGAGCTTCCAGCTGCTCCAGCATCGGATGCACATCGCCGATCCGGCCGTCGCCCGCGAGCTGGCCCGCGCCGCGCCGGTGTCGTTGATGCTGTTCGACGTGATGTCGGTCGGTGAGCTCGACGTGCGCGCGCGGCCCTATGACGAGCGCCGCGTCGTGCTCGAACAGCTCGGCATCACCGGCGCGCACGTGCACGTGCCCGCGGCGCACCGTGGAGACCCGACTCCGCTCGTCGAGTTCTGCGCCGCGCACGAGCTCGAGGGCGTCGTCGCCAAGCGGCGCGCCAGCCCGTACCGCAACGGCCGGCGGAGCCCCGATTGGATCAAGCACAAGCTCGTCACGGAGCAGGAGCTCGTCGTCGTCGGTTGGACGCCGGGGGAGCGGGCCCGGTCGAGCTCGTTCGGCGCTCTCCTCCTCGGGCGGCGCGCCGTGCCGGGCGGCCCGTTGATCTACGCCGGGCGCGTCGGCAGCGGCTTTCGTGACGACGAGCTGCGACGGTGGACCGAGCTCCTGCGCGCCCACGAACGCCCGACTCCGACGGTGTCGTCGCCGCTCGTGCCGAAAGGCGCCCGCTGGGTGGAGCCGCTGTTCGTGGCCCAGGTGCGCTTCACCGAATGGACCGACGAGCGCATCGTGCGGCACTCGACCTACCGCGGCCAGCGCGACGACGTCGATCCGGAATCGATCGTCGTCGAGCTCCCGGGAGATGCCGACCGCTGATCGGCCGCAGCTGCGTCAGCCGGGGCGCACCTCGCCGTGCGCGCCGAGGTCGCCCGGCTCGCCCGTGACGACCGCCCGCACGAACGAGATCACCTGGCCGATGCCGCTGTCGGGGCCGTCCCAGTACTCGCCGCTGTCGACCCGCAGCTCGAGGACGGCGATGCGCGGGTCGTCGGGGTTCTGGAAGAATGCGGTCGCCGCCGGATTCCACAACCGATCGATCAGCGCTCGATCTCGTGTCAGGCTCGCTGTGCCCGACACCGCGACGAAGCTGCTGTCGGAGGGGTACGAGAACGACGCCTGAGCGGGGGATGGGCGTGCGGCGATCTCTGCCACCCAGTCGGCGTCGCCGCTGACCAGGAACCGCAGCGTCTCGCCGTCGACCTCCTGCACCGTCAACGGACGTGCCCGCAGCTGATCCCCCGAGACGGTGGTCACCATCGCGATTCGCAGCCCGTCGAGCACCTGGTGCAGGGAGCGCGGTTCGTCCTGGGAAGCATCGTGCGCCATGCGCTCCTGTTCCCGCCCTGGTCATCGGGCAACCGTCGCCTCGGCCGCAGCGCCGTGACCGAAGGTGACGGCGAGCCAGGCGCAGCGCCGTCTAGGGTGGTCGAGATCTGCATGCCGGGCGCCGAGTGAGGGCGGCGCCCTGGC
>CAZGUH010000011.1:0-2471 GCA_964529005.1 uncultured Ilumatobacteraceae bacterium
CGTCGGCGGCCGCCCGGATGGCCGCGATGTCGAGCTTGCGCATCGTCATCATCGCCTTCATCGCCCGCGCCGCGCGGTCGGGATCTCCGCCGCCGGTCGTCACGAGGTCATCGAGGCCCTCGGGGGTCACTTGCCACGACAGGCCGAAGCGGTCCTTCAGCCAGCCGCACATGCTCTCCTCACCGCCGCCTTCGAGCAGCTTGTCCCAGTAGTGGTCGACCTCTTGCTGGTCCTTGCACATCACCATGAACGAGACAGCCTCGTCGAAGGTGAACTGGGGTCCGCCGTTGATGGCGATGAACGGCTGCGCGTCGAGCTCGAACTCCACCGTCAGCACGGTCCCGGCGTCGCGCGGGCCCGCTTCGCCGTAGTGGGTGACGTTCCTGATGCGTGAGTTCGGGAACACCGAGACATAGAACTCGGCAGCGTCCTTTCCTTGCGTGTCGAACCAGAGGTTGGGGACGATCTTCGGCATGGCGGGACCTCCTGAGCGGTTGCGGTCGTCCGTACAGACGTCACCGACGATCCCAACTCATCGCGCCGCGGTTGGCAACACCCAGGGCGCCGCGCGAGCGACGATCGTCGATCAGCCACCGGCGGGCGCGTTGCCGTTGCCCTGCGACCTCTCGTTGGCCGATGCGTTGGCTCGTTCGTTGGCCCGCTCGTTGCGGTTCTCGTTCGGTGTGTCGGCGCCGCTCCGGTTGCCCTGGTTCGTCGACGGGCGCCCGCCGTCAGGGTCCACGACGCCGTCGGCCTCGACGACCACGCCGTCGTCCGGCTGTTCGATCTCCGGCTCCTCGGACTGCTGCGCGTTCTTGCCGCACGACGATTGCGCAGCCTCGGCGACGGTGGGGCCGTGGTCCGGTCCCGGCTCGACGGAGCGGGCGACGGAGCTCACCGTCTCACCGTGGTTGCCGTCTGCGCACTGCGTCTCGTCGAACGCCGTCGCGGGGTCGTCAACGGCCGGCGTGCTGGCGTCCGCCGCCGCGGCTTCCTCGACGGTGATGGGTTCCACCGAGGAAGCCGCGGGCGATGTCGTCGAACTGGTCGTGCCGTCGTCGACCGACGGCCGCGCCTCGAGTGCCGAGCTCGCCGGCACGCTCACGGGTGGGCGAGACGCGGGTGGCGCCTGGTCGAACGGCGCGTTGCTCTGCGAGGGCAGGAACGTCCCTGACCCGGCGGCGGCCAGGCCGCCGAGCGCGAGGACAGAGCCGGCAACGATGCCGGCGATGCGAGGGGCGCGGGACTTCAGTCGGATCACGTCGGATGCCTCCGTCGAGGGGAGCGCCGAGAGCATCGCCTCGACGCTCGCGGCCTCGTCGGCGAGCTCGTCCGCACGAGCGTCGCTGCGCAGCGCAGCGAGCACGTCGTCGAGTGGGTTGTCGCCGGCTCGGTCCACGGTCATGTCATCCATTGATCGAAATCACTCCGCTGTCCGTTACAGCCAGCTGTCCACGCAGGCGTCCCAGTCCGCGGTGCACCAGCACGCGCACGTTGCCCTCGCGGACGCCCATCAGCGACGCGACGTCGGCGACGTCGAGGTCGGCGACGATCCGCAGCAGGATCGCCTCTGCCATCGCCGGCGGCAGGGATCTCACCAGCCCGATGGCCCGTTCGAGCCCGTCGACCACATCGAAGATCTCCTCGGCCGACGGCGCGGTCGCCGCCGGCTCCACCGGCTTCGCATCGAGACGTTCCGGCTTGCGCGTCGCCCGGCGGACGCTGTCGATGAAGCGGCGGCGGGCGATCGTGAACAACCATCGCCGGAACGCGGTCTCGTCACCATGGAAGCCGCCGAGGCTGCGCGCGACGTCGATCCAGACCTGTGACGCCAGGTCGTCGGGCGAAGGCGCGCGCAGGCCGCGGAAGTAGCGCAACAGCAGATGCTGGTGCGAACGGAACAGCGTCCCGAGTGCGCTGCGGTCGCCGGCGCGGGCGCGGTCGATCAGATCGGCAAACGTGGACCGGCAGGGTAGCGAGCGCAGAGCGCGCTGTGCAGCGCGGGGCACGGACGACGGCGCCCTGCCGCCCTCGCCTGCTAGCGGGCGAGGAGATCGGCGCCGTGGACCAAGCGGAGGCGGTCGGTGGCGAGGAAGTCGTGCTGGAGGTCCGCGGGAAGGTCGTCGTACGGGCTCGCCTGGCTCGCGTGCGCACGGATCGCGGCCCACCGCGTCGGCAGGTGCGCCGTTACGTCGATGCGTGTGGTGATGTGCTCGTCGGGTGTCCCCAACTGCTCCATCGACGACGAAACGTCGGACGACGCTGCGTCGCCGTGCACGTGCCGGGCCCAGCGCGCCATCGACGAGCGGGCGAGGCACCAGAGGTACGTGGAGCCCGGCGGGTGGCCCGCGGACTCGGCCGCAGAGAGCGTGGCGTCGCGGATGGCCGCGTGATCGCGGTGGCCGTCACTGGCGTCGAGCGTGACGACGACGTCCGGCCGGAGGTCGTCGATCACCGCCCGGACGTCGTCG
>CAZGUH010000011.1:2571-47110 GCA_964529005.1 uncultured Ilumatobacteraceae bacterium
GTCGTCGATCACCGCCCGGACGTCGTCGGTGACCGCCGGCAGGGGAGCGGCCGCGAGCGTTCCGGGCGCGGGGCCGCCGCTCATCCCCGAGTCGGCATAGCGGAGGAGACGAACCGTGTCCACACCGAGGATGCGCGCCCCTGCGCGACGGCGGCACGTTGGCGCAGCTGCGCGCCACGCTCCGATCCATCGCCGCGACGGCCGACGAACGCGTGGCGGAGCTGGAGGCGAGGGTCGAGCAGAACGCCGGCGACGACCTCCCGTTTCCGGACCGCCGGGGGATCAACCAGATATCGCTGCGGTTCCAGCTCGACCACGAGCGGCTGATCGGCGATTGGGCGCGATGGGCGCTGGAGCAGACCGCGGGCTGGCGTTCACCGACCGATCCAGGCCGGTGGACGTACCGCCACACCGACCGGATGTTCACCCCCTGAGAAAGCCGATCGCGTCGTAGGCCCGACCCAACGTGGCGCTGGCTACGACTCGGGCCTTCTCGGCTCCGACGGCGAGCAACCGCGACAGTTCTGCCCGATCGGCGATGAGGGCTCGGTAGCGCTCCTGGATCGGTCGTAGCAGCTCGACCACGGCCTCGCCGGCGTCCGCCTTCAACGGGCCATACTGGGTATAACCCTCAACAAGAGCTTCAGGTTGAGAGTTGGTCGCCGCGGCCAGGATGTCCAGCAAGTTGCTGACGCCCGGCTTGGCCGCACGGTCGTAGCGCACCTCGCTGCCGCTGTCGGTGACCGCCCGCTTGAACTTCTTCATCACCGCCGCCGGCTCGTCGAGCAGGTAGACGATCCCGGCGTCGGTGGAGGACGACTTCGACATCTTCGACGAGGGCTCCTGGAGGTCCATGACCCGCGCGCCGGCCTTCGGGGTGACCGCCCGGGGCACCACGAACGTGTCGCCGAAGCGGTGGTTGAAGCGGATCGCGATGTCGCGCGTGATCTCGACGTGCTGGCGCTGGTCCTCGCCGACGGGCACCTCCTGGGCGTCATACAGCAGGATGTCGGCCGCCTGGAGCGCCGGATAGGTGAAGAGTCCGGCCGAGATGAAGTCACCCTCGCGCTTCGCGGACTTGTCCTTGAACTGGGTCATCCGGCTGAGTTCGCCGTAGCTGACCGTGCACTCCATCACCCAGCACAGCTGGGCGTGCTCGGGCACATGGCTCTGGACGAACACGGTGGCGACGTCGGGATCGAGACCGACGGCGAACAGCATCGCCGCCAGCTCGAGGGTCTGCGCGCCGATGACACCGGGGCGGTCTGTGACCGTCAAAGCATGAAGGTCCACCACACCGTGAAACGCGTCGCATTCGTGCTGGGCGGCCACCCAGTTGCGCAACGCCCCCAAGTAGTTGCCGAGGTGGACGTCGCCGGTGGGCTGGATGCACGACAGGACACGGGTCACGGCGGACCACGCTAGCCATCCCCTCCCGGAGCGGACCCCGTCGATATCGTTGCTGCGATGGCGTACGAGGTGACCACGCCGGTCTTCGAAGGGCCGTTCGACCTTCTCCTGCACCTGATCATGCGCGAGCAGGTCGACATCTACGAGGTGTCGCTCACGACGATCGTCGACGCCTTCCTGGCCGAGCTCGAGCGCATGCAGTCAATGGATCTGGAGATCGCCACCGAGTTCCTGCTGATCGCCGCCACGCTCGTCGAGCTCAAGGCTCGCCGCCTCCTGCCGGGGCAGGAGGACGTCGATCTCGACGAGGAGCTGGCCTTGTGGGAAGAGCGCGACGTGCTGCTCGCCCGCCTGCTCGAGTGCAAGACGTTCAAGGACGTGGCGTCGGTGTTCGCCCGCCTCGCGGACGACGCCGATCGCAGCGTGGCCCGCATCACGGGCCCGGACGAGCGCTTCTCCGGGCTGATGGCCGACCCGCTCGACGGGGTGTCGCCGCGTCAGATCCATCGCGCCTACCTGCGCGTCACCGCGCCGAAGCTGGCCCCCGTGATCGACCTGTACCACGTCGCTCCGGTGCGGGCGAGCGTCGCCGACGCCGTGGCAGAGCTGCTCGACGAGCTGCCCCGGGCAGGTCGGGTGTCGTTCCAGGCGTTGACCGGGTCGCTCGTCGAGCGGCTCGAGGTGATCGTCCGCTTCCTCGCCGTGCTGGAGCTGTTCAAGCAGGGCATGGTCGACGTCGAGCAGGGCGATCGCTTCGCCGACATCGAGATCGTGTGGCTCGGCGGCGAGGACGCGTTCGACGACGATGCGCCCGATGGGAGCGGCCGCGCGGTGGCGTTCGCGATCGACGACTACGAAGGATGAGCGTGAGCGACGACCGCGATCCCGGCGAGCCCGATCAGGCCAATCAGCCGGGTCAGCCCGAACTGCACGCCGACCTGATCCGCGCGATCGAGGCGATCGTCATGGTCGCCACCGAGCCGGTGCCGCCCGAGTCGCTGGCCCAGCTGCTCGAGGTTCCGCTCGTGCTGGTCGAGCAGCTGTGCAGGGCTCTCGCCGGCGCGTACGAGGCCGGCGACCACGGGTTCCAGCTGGTCAAGGTGGCGGGCGGCTACCGCTACCAGTCGCACCCCGACATGGCGATGTACGTCGAGCGCTACCTCCTCGACGGCCAGCGTGCCCGCCTGTCGGGAGCCGCCCTCGAGACGTTGGCGATCGTCGCCTACAAGCAGCCGATCAGCCGTGCGCAGGTGGCCGCGATCCGCGGCGTCGACCCCGACGGCGTGCTGCGCACGTTGCAGGCCCGCGGCTACATCGACGAGGTCGGCCGCGACCCCGGCCCCGGCCAGGCCATCCTGTTCGGCACGACGCCGCTGTTCCTCGAGAAGCTCGGGCTGGCGTCGGTCAGCGACCTGCCGCCGCTCGCCGAGTTCGTGCCGGGCGCCGACGTCGTCGAAGCGCTCGAGCACGGCTTGCGGGTCGAATCCCCGCCCGTGGCCAACGGCACGCCGCCGCCCGAGCCGGCGGAGGGCGCGCCGATGGCGACGGCTGAGCCGCCCGCGAAGCGACCGGGCTCGGGCCCGCCCAAGCGCCGCGTCGAGCGGCCGCTGTGGGAGCAGTGGGCCGAGAAGTCGGCGCAGATGCCCACCGGTGAACGCCTCCAGAAGGTCCTCGCCGAGCGCGGCTGGGGCAGCCGCCGGGCATGCGAGGACCTGATCGCCGCCGGCCGGGTGATGGTCAACGGTGAGGTCGCCGTGCTCGGGCGGCGGGTCGAGCCCGCGCGCGACCGGGTGGAGGTCGACGGCGTGCCCGTCGGTCTGCGGCCCGATCTCGTGTACTACCTGCTGAACAAGCCGGCAGGCGTCGTCACGACGGCGAGCGACACGCACGGGCGCACGACCGTCGTCGATCTCGTGCCCGATCAGCCGCGGGTCTTCCCTGTCGGCCGGCTCGACCTCGAGACCGAGGGATTGCTGCTGCTGACGAACGACGGAGACCTCGCTCACCACCTCACGCACCCGAGCCACGGCATCGAGAAGGAGTACCTGGCCGAGGTCGCCGGCGGGTCGGTCGCCGCCGGCAAGCTGCGCGCGTTGCGCGAAGGCGTCGAGCTCGACGACGGCGTCACCGCGCCCGCCAAGGTCGCCCAACCGAGCCCGGGGGTTCTGCGCATCACGATCCACGAAGGCCGCAACCGTCAGGTTCGCCGCATGTGCGAGGCGGTCGGCCACCCGGTGCGACGGCTGGTGCGGGTCCGCATCGGGCCGCTGCGCGACCAGCAGCTCGCGCCGGGCGCGTGGCGGCTGCTGACCGCCGACGAGGTGCGCAGATTGAGCACGGTGGCGGCGAGCGGCCCCCGGTACGATCGAGCCACGTGAACGCACGACGGGCCACCATCACCGGCCTCGGCCTCATCGGCGGATCCGTCGGCTTGGCGCTGCGCGAGCGGGGGTGGCACGTCAGCGGTGACGACACCGACGCGCGCCGCGTCGAGCAAGCGCTGGCGATCGGCGCGATCGACGCCCCCGGACGCGACCCCGACTCGTCGATCACGTTCGTCTGCACCCCGGTGCTCAGCGTCGCCGACGAGGTAAAGCGGGCGCTCGCCGAGACCGGCGGTCTCGTCACCGACGTCGGCAGCGTGAAGGGCGCCGTCGCCGCTGCGGTCGACGACCCGCGCTTCATCGGGGGGCACCCGATGGCGGGCAGCGAGCTGGAAGGTCTCGACGGAGCCGACGCGTCGATGTTCGCCGGCGCGGTGTGGGTGTTGACACCCACCGCGACGACCGACGATGCGACCTTCGGCGCCGTCGCCACGGTGATCAGCGAGCTCGGCGCCGAGGTCGTCGCGCTGCCGCCTGAGCGTCACGACCAGGTGGTCGCGGTGGTCAGCCACGTGCCGCACCTGACGGCGGCGACGTTGATGGGCCTGGCCAGCTCGCGCGGTGAGGAGCACGGAGCGCTGCTGCGGCTCGCCGCCGGCGGCTTCCGCGACATGACCCGCATCGCCAGCGGCCACCCCGCGATCTGGATTGACATCTGCCGCGGCAACCGTGAGGCGATCCTCGACGCCCTCGACGAGCTGATCGACGGTCTGCGGGCGATGCGCACCGTCGTCAGCACCGACGACAGCGACGGGCTGCTGCGCCGCCTGCGGGTGGCCCGCGAGGCGCGCGCCAACCTGCCGAGCAGGGTCAGCCAGCCGAGCGAGCTGGCCGAGTTCCGCATCCCGATCCCCGACCGCACCGGCGCCGCCGCCGAAGTGTTCACCCTGGCGGCCGAGCTGGGTGTCAACATCGCCAGCTTCGAGGTGGTGCACAGCGTGGAGGGCAACCGCGGCATCGCCGTCGTGCTCGTCGACGCGGCGGTGACCGAGCTGTTCCGGGGTGGACTGCTCGCACGCGGCTTCCGGCCGGCCGTGCAGCGGCTGGATTGATGACCTCGACGCGGCGCGTCACGCCGCTCGCCGGGCCGATCGACGCGACGGTGGAGGCGCCCGGCTCGAAGAGCATCGCCAACCGTGCGCTCGTGTGCGCGCTGCTCGCCGACGGCACGTCGACCCTGCACGCCGTCGCGCCCGGCGACGACACCACCGCGATGCTCGACGCCGTGCAGGCGCTCGGCGCAACGGTCCACGTCGACGGTTCGACGGTGCGCGTCCGCGGCATCGGGGGAACGCTGCCCGGCGGCCCGATCACGTTGCACGCGCAGCTCGCCGGGACCACGTCGCGCTTTCTGACCGCGGTCGCGGCCCTGGGCCGGGGGCCCTACGTCATCGACGGCTTGCCGCCATTGCGGGCCCGGCCGATGGGGCCGCTGCACGACTCCCTGGAGGCCCTCGGCGCGACCGTGCGACCCGGCGGCGCCCGTGGCTGCTTGCCGGTCACGGTGTCGGGACCGGTCGCCGACGGCCCGGCAGCGGTGTCGATGCGTGGCGACGTCAGCAGCCAGTTCGTCACCGCGCTGATGCTGATCGGCCCATACCTGCCCGGCGGTCTGCGCATCACGCTGACAACACCGCTCGTCTCGCGCCCCTACCTCGGCATCACCGCCGCGGTGATGGCCGCGTTCGGGGTGGACGGCGTGCGCGTCGGAGACAGCGACGTGCACGTGCCGGCAGGGCGGTACGTCGGGATCGACCATCGCATCGAGCCCGACGCCTCGTCGGCCAGCTACCCGCTCGCGGCCGCGGCGGTGTGCGGCGGCGTGGTGCGGGTGCCCGGGCTCGGGGCGGCGTCGCTCCAGGGCGACGCCGCGTTCGCCTCGGTTCTCGAGCGCATGGGCTGCACGGTGCGCCAGACCGACCACAGTACGGAGGTGAGCCGCGACGGCGCGCTGCGCGGGATCACGGTCGACATGGCGCCGATGAGCGACCTCGTGCCGACGCTGGCGGCGGTCGCGGCGTTCGCCGAGACGCCGACGGAGATCACCGGCGTCGGGTTCATCCGGGCCAAGGAGAGCGACCGCATCGGCGACCTGGCGCACGAGCTGCGCGCCTGTCGGATCCGTGCGTCCGAACTGCCGGACGGGTTGCGCATCGAGCCGAGCGAGCCGGTCGGCGCCCGCGTCGCGACGCACGACGATCATCGGCTGGCGATGTCGTTGGCGTTGATCGGCCTCCGCGTCGACGGCGTCGAGATCGGCGACCCGGATGTCGTCTCGAAGAGCTGGCCCGGGTACTGGCAGATGCTGGACGGATTGAGGTGAGCTGCCCGCTGGTCGTGGCGGCCTTCGACCTCGACGGCACGATCACCGTGCGCGACTGCGTCGTGCCGTTCCTGTGCCGGCTGGCAGGGTGGCACAGGATGGCCGGGGCGGTCGTGGGCCAACCGGCGCGCAGCCTCGCGGCCGCCGGGCGCCGCGACCGCGACGCGATCAAGGAGATCGCGGTCGGAGGCGTGTTCCGCGGCCGGCGTGTGGCCGACGTGGCGGCGGCGGGGGAGACCTACGCGCAGCACATCGCGACGTCATGGCTGCGCGCCGACGTCTGTGCCCGCCTCGACTGGCATCGCGCGCGCGGCGATCGCACGGTCGTGGTCACGGCGTCGCTCGCTCCGTACGTGCGGCCGCTGGCGCGCCGGCTCGGCATCGAGAACGTGCTGTGCACGGACGTCGTGACGCACGGCGACGTCTACGGCGACCGGCTGGCTGGCGGCAACTGCCGGGGACCGGAGAAGGCGCGCCGGCTGCGCCGGTGGATCGACGAGGCCGATCTCGCCGCGGTCGAGATCTGGGCCTACGGCGATTCCCGCGGCGACACCGAGATGCTCGCGATGGCCGACCGCCCGCACCTGGTCCGGCGGGTCACGGTCCCGGCGGCGCCCGTGGCCGCGGAGCGATGATCCGGTCGCTGCTGCGCGAGGCTCGGCCGCGCCAGTGGTCGAAGAACATCCTCGTGTTCGCCGCGCCGGCCGCAGCGGGCCTGCTCGACGACGGGGGCGCGCTGGCGCGCTCGGTCGTGCTCTTCGTGGCGATGTGCCTCGCTGCCAGCGGGACGTACTTCTGGAACGACGTGTTCGACCTGGAGGCCGACCGGCGGCATCCCGCCAAGCGGGCACGGCCGATCGCGAGCGGCATGGTTCCGCTGCCCGTCGCCCGGGTCGCCGGGACGGTGCTGCTCGCCGCCGGTGTCGGGTTGGCGTGTGCGCTGCGGTGGCAGGCGGGCACCGTCGTCGCGTGCTATGTGGTGATCACCGTGGCGTACAGCGCGGTGTTGAAGCACGTGGCGGTCATCGACCTCGCGGTCGTCGCGGCCGGCTTCCTGCTTCGTGCCGTCGCCGGCGCCGAGGTCGTGGACGTCGGCCTCAGCCGGTGGTTCCTGCTGTGCACCAGCTTCGGCTCGTTGTTCATCGTCGCCGGGAAGCGCTACGCGGAACTGCGCGAGCTCGGCGACGGAGCGGCCGGGCACCGGCCCGCGCTCGACGAGTACACGCCGGGGTCGTTGCGCGCCGTGCTGTCGCTCGCCTGCGCGGCGGCCGCCGTGACGTACTGCGTGTGGGCGTTCGAGACGCAGGGCAGCTCGGCGTCGGGCATCCCGTTCGAGGCGCTCTCGATCGTGCCGATGCTCGGCGCCCTGCTGCGTTACACGCTGATCCTCGAACAGGGGCACGGGTCGGCGCCCGAGGACATCTTCGCCGCCGACCGCACGCTGCAGATGCTCGGGTGCGCGTGGGTGCTGCTCTTCCTCCTCGGGGTGTACGCGACATGACCGCGGACGTCGAGCCTGTGGTGGAGCCTGTCGTCGAGCCCGTTCGGGCCGCGATCGAGGGGATCGAAGGCTGGCTGTCGGTCGACCAGGCGGCGGTCCTGCACCGCATTGCTCGTGCGTGCGCGCCCGGCGACACGATCGTCGAGATCGGAAGCTTCCGCGGCCGGAGCACCGTGGCCCTCGCGCGCGCGGCCCCGCCGGCGTGCACCGTGGTGGCGATCGACCCCCACGCGGGGAACGACCGTGGGCCCCACGAGCTGTCGGGACGCGTTGCCGAGGCGGCGGCCGATCGGCTCGCGTTCGCCGCGAACCTCGAGCGTGCGGGTGTGCGCGAGCGGGTCCGCCATGTCTCGGCGCCGTCACGCGACGCGCACGGCGCGGTCGATGGTGACATCGCCGTGCTGTTCGTCGACGGCTCCCACCGGTTCGGCGCGGCACGTCGTGACATCGCCGACTGGGGCGCGCGCGTGCGGCCGGGCGGCACGATGCTCGTCCACGACGCGTTCTCCTCGATCGGGGTCACCGCTGCCATCGCCCGCCATCTCGTCATGGGCAACCGCTTCCGGTATGCGGGTCGCTGCCGATCGCTCGCCATATATCACGCCGACCTCGACGGCGCCGCGCGCAGCCGCGCCGTGAACGCCGCGCGGCAGCTGCGCGAGCTGCCGTGGTTCGCCCGCAACGTGGCGCTGAAGGTCGCCCTGTCCCTCGGTCTCGGCGCTGTGCTGCGACGCCTCGGCCGCCCCGTTCCCGAATGGCCGTACTGAGGGCCGTGAGCGGTGACGCGCGGCGCCGCCGCACGAGCCTCACCGGGTGGGGCAACGCGTGCGCGGCGGCCACGACCGGCACGGTGGTCACCGTCGACCGCCACGGACTGGCCGCGGTCGTGGCGGCCCGCGCGGCGCGCGGCACGCTGGCACGTGGGCTGGGTCGCTCGTACGGCGACGCGGCGCAGAACGGCGGCGGAACGCTGGTGCGCTTGCGCGAGCTGGCGCCCGCCGTCGCGGTCGACGACCGTGCCGGCCTCGCGACCGTGGGAGGCGGCGTGAGCATCGACGACCTTCTGCGGGTCATCGTGCCGCGGGGCTTCTTCGTGCCGGTCACGCCGGGCACGCGCAGCGTCACGATCGGCGGAGCGGTCGCCAGCGACATCCACGGCAAGAACCATCACGTCGACGGATCGCTCGGCAGCCACGTCGTGCGGATGTCGTTGATGCTCGCCGACGGCTCGGTCGTCGAGCTGTCGCCCGGCAGCGACGCCGAGCTGTTCTGGTGCACCGTCGGTGGCATGGGGCTGACGGGCATCGTCGTCGACGTGACGTTGCGGCTGATCCGCATCGAGACCAGCCGCTGCACGGTGGACACCGTCCGCTGTGCCGATCTCGACGACGTGATGGCGGCGATGGAGGACGGCGACCACCGCTACCGCTACAGCGTCGCCTGGGTCGACGGGACGGCGACGGGCGCGAGCCTCGGTCGCAGTGTGTTGACGCGTGGCGACCACGCGACGCTGGACCGGATCGGCGCGCACGCGCTCACCGATCCGCTCGACTACGACCCGCGCCAGCGCGTCACCGTCCCGCCGGCGGCGCCGCCGAGCGGCGTGCTCAACCGAGCGACGGTCGCAGCGTTCAACGAGCTGTGGTACCGGCGTGCCCCGCGCCGGCGAGACGGCGAGATCGCATCGATCACGTCGTTCTTCCACCCGCTCGACGCGATCGGTTCGTGGAACCGCCTGTACGGGCGACGCGGTTTCGTGCAGTACCAGATCTTGGCGCCGTTCGGGCAGGAGCCGGTGCTGCGCCGCGTCGTCGAGCGGTTGGCGTCGTCGGGGGCGCCCAGCTTCCTGACGGTGCTGAAGCGCTTCGGGGCGGCGAACCCGGCCCCCCTCAGCTTCCCGGCCCCGGGTTGGGCCCTGTCGCTCGACCTGCCCGTCGGTCGCCGAGGGCTGGGCACGTTGTTGCACGACCTCGACCGCGAGGTGCTCGACGCGGGCGGCCGCCATTACCTCGCCAAGGACGGTCACACGACGCCCGACATGATCCGCCGCGGCTACCCGCGCCTCGACGAGTGGCGCGCCGTGCGCGACCGCGCCGACCCGAACGGGGTCTGGCGCAGCGACCTCGCCCGGCGGCTCGACCTCGTCGGCTCGATGTCGCGGGCCGCGAGGTCGATGTTGTGAACCGGTCCCTCGACGAGTAGGACGTGCGGGACTGCCGTCGTCGTCGGACGGGACAGCACGGGCAGGGAGCGACATGGAGAACGCATTCGGGCAGGCGCAGACGATCGTGCTGCTGGGCGGCGTCAGCGAGATCGGTGTCGCGATCGTGCGCCGGTTGCTGTCGCCGGCCACGCGCACGGTCGTGCTCGCATGCCGCCGTCCCGACGCGGGAGCCGACGTCGCCGCGTCGCTGCGCCGCGACCGTGTGCACGTCGAGGTCGTCCCGTTCGAGGCGACCGACACCGACGACCACGAACGCGTCGTGCAGGACCTCGTCGAACGGTTCGGTGACCTCGACGTGGTCGTGCTGGCGTTCGGGGTGCTCGGCGAGCAGTCGCGCCTGAGCGACGATCCGGCCGAGGCGGCTCGCGTCACGAGCGTGAACTTCGGCGGCGCCGTGTCGAGCGGCCTGGCGGTCGCCAAGCAGTTCCGCCGCCAGGGCCACGGCCGGCTGGTCGTGCTGTCGAGCGTCGCCGGCGAGCGCGTGCGCCGCGCCAACTTCGTCTACGGCGCGACGAAAGCCGGCCTCGACGGCTTCGCACAGGGCCTCGGCGACGATCTGCACGGCAGCGGCGCATCGGTGCTCGTCGTGCGTCCGGGATTCGTGCACACGGCCATGACCGCAGGCCGGAAGCCGGCGCCGCTGGCGACGACGCCCGACGCCGTCGCGCAGCGGGTGGTCGATGCGCTCGCCAAGGGCCGTCGCACGGTGTGGGCGCCGGGCGCGCTCCGCTACGTGTTCATGGTGCTCCGTCACCTACCGGGCCCGGTCTGGCGCCGACTTCCGCTGGGCTGACGCCGTCGCCGACCGCGCACCGCTGGTAGAGCAGCACGAGCGCGTCCTCGTAGTCCTTCACGAGGCAGAACCGTTCGGCGACCACCTGGTTGGCGGCTTGCGACATCGGCACGATCGAGTCGTTCGGCTCGTACCAGCCGTTCCAGAAGTTCGTCAGGATCAGCCAGTCCGCCGAGGCGACGTCGCCCGCCAACCGCGACCCCTCGGCGTTGGCGAGCCCCGGATCCATCTCGATGAAGTACGTCGCCGGTTCGAGCTCGGGGAACAGCCAGTAGAAGTAGACGTCGCTGTACATCGTGCGGCTCAGGTCGGCCGGACCGACGAGGAGGCGTTCGCCCGGCGATGCCATCTGGTCCAGGTCGGCGACGACGTTGGAGGCGGCGCGGTAGGCGAGGAAGTCGCCGAGGTGGAAGCGGCGGTCGCCGCGCTGCAGGGTGAAGCCGCCGTGGGCGTCGCCGGCGCTGACGCGGGCGGCGTGCACGTAATAGCGATACGTGAAGAAGGGACAGACGACGGCCAGCAGCACCGCCATCGCCGCGGCCGCGATGCCCACGCGGCGGGTGGCGCGAACGCGGCCGCGCGGCCATGCCTCGACGATCGCCGCCGGCGCGATCGAGAACGACACGAACGCGACCCATGCGAGGTGCGTCGAATCGGGCCGCTGGAGCCCTTGGTGCAGGATGCCGAGGCCGAACAACCCGGCCGCGAGCAGCGTGACGGCCGCCGGCCGAGCCGGCGTGCGCCGCAGCGCGCGCAGGCCGGCGAGCGGCACGGCGACGGTGATCGCCCCGACCGCGAAGAACCACAGGAACAGCTGGTGGCTGGCCTGCGGCGCGGGAAGGCCCCACCACGGTGGGATCGCTTCGGCGATCCATTGCAGCGCGCCGTCGACGTGGCTCCACGTCGGCGGCCGCGGCAGCTCGCGGCCGGCGCGGAGGCGGAACACCGGATCGACGACCATGCCGTTCCACGCCGTGGCCGGGCCAACGATCCCCACGTGGACGATCATCGGCGTGAATCCGACCAGCCCCGCCACGCCTCCGGTCACGAGCGGGCGCACGGCGTGGCGGGCACGCCAGGCGAGCCACCCGAGCGGCATGCCGAGCGCCACGATCAGGTCCGGCCGGAACGTGAGCGCCACGCCGGCGAGCAGTCCCGCCGCGGCCCACGACCGGCTCTCGGCGGCCGCAGCGGTGTGCTGGGCGCGCAGTGCGAACACGACGGCCCACAGGCCGAGCGCGACGCCGCCGTGCCAGGCCAGCGCGGACAGGCCGATCGGCGTGAGCACGAAAAGCACCGCGATCAGCGCGCACACGGCTGCGGCGGCGCGGCCCCACGCTCGTGCGAGTGCGTAGATGCCGAAGATGATGCCGAGGTGTTGCAGCAGGCCGAACGTCCGCTCGCTGGCCAGCGTGTTGCCGAACAGCTCGTACCAGCCGGCGAGGGCATGGAGCGACCCCGGTCCGTAGAGGTGCAGGAAGTCGACGTTTGGGGTCCATCCCTCGCGGAGCAACTCGGGGAAGAGCAGCATGAACCCTTCCTCCATCGAGCTGCCCGTGGCGCGGTACATGCCGCGCAACGGGATCGCGACCGCGAGGAGGATCACGCCGACTGCCAGCACGCCGCCACGCGTCGGGGTGCGCCACCGCAGCGGACCGCCGAGGACGAAGGCCGTGCGATCACCGGTGTCGAGGTCGTCGCCGGCGTCGGTCACAGCGGCCGCGACCTTAGCGAAGGCCGTGCGCGCGCAGCCCGCCGTGCTGCCGAGGGGCCGACCGCCCGGCACGCTAGGTTCGCCGTTCGTGGTTGACCGGGGCGATCGTGACGAGATCGCCCGGCTCGCGGCAGACCTCGGCCGGCGCGGCGTGCGGCGCCTGCACGTGCTCGCCTGGCGCGACCTCGACGACCCGGACGCGGGCGGCAGCGAAGTGCACGCCGACCAGTTCATGCGTCGCTTCGCGGCGGCGGGGATGGACGTCACCCAGCGGACGTCGTCGGGTGTCGGTCTGACGCCCGAGCGCGATCGCAACGGCTATCGCGCCATCCGGCGCGGCAGCCGCTACAGCGTGTTCCCCCGCGCCGTGCTCGCCGAGATCGCGCGCCGCATGGGGCCGTACGACGCGGTGATCGAGATCTGGAACGGTGTGCCGTGGTTCTCACCGGTGTGGTGCCGCGCGCCGCGGCTCACGTTCCTGCACCACGTGCACGGGCCGATGTGGGGTCAGATCCTCCCGGCGCCGCTCGCCGGCTTCGGGCGGGTGCTCGAAGCACGCCTCGCGCCGCCGTTCTACCGGCGGACCCGTGTTCTCACGCCGAGCGATGCGACCCGCGACGAGCTGCTCGCGCTCGGCTTCCCGGCGACCTGCGTCACCGCGGTGCCCAACGGCGTCGACGAGATCTTCCAACCCGGCGGCGCCCGAGCGCCGCATCCCACCGTGATCGGCGTCGGGCGGTTCGCGCCGGTGAAGCGTTTCGATCAGCTCTTCGCCGCCGCGCTGCACGCACGGCGGCGCGTGCCCGAGCTGCGGCTCGTTCTCGCCGGTGACGGTCCGGAACGGTCGCGTGTCGAGGCCCTCATCGCCCAGCACGACGCCGACGGATGGGTGGAGCTGCTGGGGCAGACGGCGCGGCCCGACCTCGTCGAGCCGTATCGGCGGGCGTGGGTCGTGGCGAGCGCGTCACTCGCCGAAGGATGGGGCCTGACGCTCACCGAAGCCGCCGCGTGTGGCACGCCGGCCGTCGCGACCGACATCAGCGGCCACCGCAGCAGCGTCGTGGACGGTGTCACCGGCGTTCTCGCCCCGCTCGAACGGCTCGGCGACGCGATCGCCGACGTGCTGCTCGACGACCGCCGGCGCGAGCGACTCGCCGCCGCAGCGTTGGCCCGGGCGCGCACGTTGACCTGGGACGCGTCGGCGCTGGGCATCATGCGCGCGCTCCACGCCGAGGTCACGAGCCGCGCGGCAACAGGCGGGTCGCCGCCTTGAGCGCGAGCAGCGCGCCCTGCCGCGCGGCGCGCCGATGTGGCGAGCGGTGCGCTGCGCCCACCTGCGCGCCCACCTCCGCGCGATGGGCGACGAACCAGTCGTAGCTCTGCGCGAGCATCTCGTCGTTCGACCATGCCGGTCGCCAGCCGAGCAGCTCGGTCGTCGGCGCGATGTCGAACCACATCGACCGCTCGTACATCAACCAGTGATACGGGGCGAACGGCGCGAGCCGCAGCGCGCTCGCGGCATGCATCAGCGCGGATGCGGGCCTGGCCGGCAGCGACCGGACCCGCGCCCCTGTTTCTGCGTGCGCGCACAGACCGTCGAGCGCTTCGCGCATCGTCCCGAACCGGGCGGCGCCGGCGTTGACCACGGCCGGTCCGCGATGGCGTGCGGCCAGCAGGCAGCACTCGGCGAGGTCGTCGGCATGGAGGAACTGGTACCGGTTGGCGCCGTCGCCGAGCACGAAGACGTCGGCGCCATCGGCGATCCAGTCGAACAGGATGCCGAAGATCCCCAGCCGCCCGTGGCCGAGGATCGTGCGCGGCCGGACGATCGTGACGTCGAGCCCGCTCGCCGCGGCGTGCAGGCAGACCCATTCGGCGGCGAGCTTCGCGCGGCCGTAGTCCTCCGCAGGATCGGGCACGGTCGCCGGGGTCACGGGGTTCGACGCCGGCACACCGAACACCGCGCTCGACGACGTGTGGACGACCTTGGCGACGCCCGCTCGGCGGCTGGCGTCGAGCACCACGCGCGTGCCCTCGACGTTGACGCTTCGCACAGCAGCGCGATCACGAGCGAGGGGCACCTGAGCGACGTTGTGGAACACGACGTCGACGCCGGCCACGGCGCGCGCCACCGCCGCTGGATCGCGGACGTCGGCACGGATGAACTCGACGTCATCGGGCCGGTCGTCGCTGTCGGCGACGTCGAGGACCCGCACGGCGTGCCCGGCACGCAGGAGCCGGCGCGCCATCACGGCCCCGAAGTACCCGCTGCCGCCGGTGACGAGGCTGCGCGTCACAGCGCGATGCCCTGCTCGAGGCACCAGCGGACGCTGGCGCGCATCCCGTCGACGAGGTCGGCGCGCCGCTCGACACCGAGGTCGGCGCGCGCCGCCGAGACGTCACAGGCGATCGTCTCGCCCAGTTCCCCCAGGACGTGCAGGCGCTGCTGATACACGCCGGCGCGCTGCAGCGCCCGGTCGGCGGCCCGGGCGGCGCGCCCGGCGATCGCGGGCAGCCGCAGCGTGCGCGGCGAGACGCTGAGTCCCTCCGCGCGCAGCGCCTGGCGGACGGCATCGACGATCTCGACGATCGAGTAGGGGCGGGCATCCGCGATCCAGTACGCCTTGCCGCGCGCGCTGGGAGTGAGCTCGGCGGCGACGATCGCGTCGACCAGCGCGTGGACGTCCACCATCGATCGGCGCTGATCGCCGCGTCCCACGATCGGGAACCGGCCGCGGCGCACGAGGCGCAGGAACTCGGTCTGTCGCGGCGGTTGGAACGGCCCGTAGAACCACGGCGGTCGCAACACGACGGCGTCGAGCGCAACGTCGCCCTCGGCGCCCGGCACGGTGTTTTCGAGGACGGCCATCTCGGCGAGCATCTTGGAGATGCCGTAGCCGAGCGACGGGTTGTACGGCTCGTCGGCGCGGAACACGTCGCCCGGGTGGGGGTTGGCGCCGAAGGGGCTCGTCGACGACACGTGCACGAGGCGCCGCACGCCGGCGCGCCGCGCCGCGGCGACGAGCGCTCGCGTCCCGGTCGCGTTGACCGCGTAGAAATCGCGCACGCGTCGCGGATGGATCAGCCCAGCCGCGTGGATCACGTCCACCGTCCCGCTCGTGCCGGCGAACAGCCGGTGGACGTCGGCGTGCGCGGTGACGTCGCCGACGAGCACGTCGACGTCCCCGTCGACGTTCCCGGACGCAGCGATCACGTCCGCGCCTTCGCCGTCTCGTATCAGCAGCCGGAGGCGGCCGGTGCGGTGGTGCGTGCCGGCAGGGTCCATCAGGTCGTGCAGCAGCGCTCTGCCGAGCCATCCGGTCGCGCCGGTGATCACCGTGACGTCCGGCAGCGGCCACCGCTCAGCCACGGGGGCGCTCCGAGGCGATGAACCGCCGGGCGTTGCGGATCGCCATCGCCATCACGGTGCCCTGCGGGTTGACGCCCGGAGCGTCGGGCAGCAGGGAGGCGTCGTTGACGGCCACGTTGGCCAGCCCACGCACCCGCCCGAACGAGTCGGCAGGGCAGCGCTCGGGCCGCTCGCCGATCGGGACGGTCGAGCTCAGGTGCACGGTCATCACCGACGCCGCCGAGGCACGGAAGGCAGCGAGGAGCTGGGCGATGTCGCGGCGGTCGCGCACGATCGGGGCGTTGCGCACCGACGGGAAGATCTCGCGCGCGCCCGCGGCGAGCATCACGAGAGCGAGGCGGCCGAGGCCGCTGCGCAGCATCTCGCGGTCGCGCCGCGTCAGGTGGTACGTGACGACCGGATCGCGCACACCGGGCAGCGAGCGAACCCGGCCGCGGCCCTCGCTCGTGATGGCCGCGTAGTACACGGCGATGCGCGGCCACTCGGCGACCGCCGGTCCGAACCGGCGCCAGTGGTCGAGCAGCGCCAGGGCGACCATGCCGGGATGGCTCGCCGAGCCGCCGAACGTGAGGTCGGGGGCGAACTCCCGCACCTGGTGGGCCGGCACCTCGTGGCCCGGGTTGACGTCGTCGTCGAATCGCGCGGCGAGCTTGACGGTGGGATGCAGCGCGAGCGAACGGCCGATCGGGCCGTCGACGCGCGAACGCTGGAGCAGCGCAGGCGTCTGGATCGCGCCGCCGCACACGATCACGTAGCGGAAGCGGATCTCGGCGAGCCCGTCGCCGGACGCGCTGCGCACGACGGCGGCGTGCGCGCGGCCGCGGTCGTGCAGCACGCGGTCCACACGGCAGCCGGTGACGATCCGCGCGCCGGCGCGCATCGCACGAGGAAGGTACGTCGCCGTCATGGTCATGCGCTCGCCGGCCCGGTGGCCCCCGGGCGGGTCCTGCTGCGGGTCGGGCCGGATCCATCGCGGGCTCTCGGCGACGCGCCAGCCGAGCGCGGCGGCGCCGCGCCGCATCGCCTCGCTGGCCTGAATCCGCCCGCCCGCGCCGACGTCGATGCCGAGCTCCGCTTCGATCTCGGCCGCGATCGCCGACATCTCGTCGGGGTCGAGGTCGGCGATCGCGTGCTCGCGGCGCCACCGTTCGAACAGTTCGGGTGGTGTTCGCCGGTAGAGGGCGCTGTTGATCTCGGTGCCGCCGCCGGCACAGCAGCCCTCGGTGTAGGCGATCGACGGCGAGCCGAGCGCCACCAGCACGCCGCCCGATCGGTGCTGGCGGCCCATCTGGTCGAGCGAGAACGGAACCGTCGCGCCTTGCTCGACCCACGCGCCTTCCTCGACGACGGTGACGTCGAAGCCGGCCTCGGCGAGCAGCGCCGCGGTCGGCGCGCCGCCCGCCCCGCTGCCGATCACGAGCACCTCGGTGTCGAGGCGCCGGCGATCCCGCCGCGCCGCCCGACCGGCGCCGGTCACGGCGCGTGCTCTCCGCGGCTGCCGTCGGGGCGCGTGTCCGGCCAGGTCTCCCACACGTGCGCGTACGCGAGCGAACGCACGAGCCGCACGTAGTGGCCGAGAGCTGGCAACGGCATGCGCGCCGCGGCGCGCACGACACCGCCGCGTCCGGGGAGCAGCATCGCGGCGCGGACGACCGCGGCGACGGCCAGCACAGCGGCGCGCAGTGGTGAGGGCATCACGTCGATGCGACCGCTGACGAATCGCACCGTGGCAGCACGCCGATCGTCGGGGAGGCCCGGCAGGTCGTGGGCGAGAAGGAGCCCGGCGAACGGCTCGACGAGGGGAGTGGACGCGACCGATCGCATGCTGGATGCCCGAGCGTAGCCAAGGCTCGCAAGTACGCTCGGACACCGTGCACGTCGTCCGGCAGAGGCGTTCGCAGCCTGTGCCGTGGACTGTTCGCGCCGTCCATCCTCGCTTCCTGCTGGCGTTGCTCGTCGTGCCGCTCGCCGTCGCGCTCGTCGCGCTGGCGTGGCGCGACTGGCATCCGGTCCTCGATCTGGCGATGACCGAGCTGCGGGTCCGCGACGTCGGGGGTCCCGACACACCGCTGATCGGGCTCCCGGGTCGCATCGGGCGGCCGCCGGACCACGGCAGCCACCCCGGTCCCGTCAGCTTCTACGTGCTCGCCCCGGTGTACCGGCTGGCCGGGTCGACGTCGTGGGGTCTCGAGCTCGGCGCGGCGCTCGTCCACTGCGTCGCGATCGGCCTCGCGCTGTGGATCGCCCGCCGCTGCGGCGGGCCGTGGGCCGTGCTGGCGGCCGCCGCGGCGCTGGCGCTGCTGGCCCGCGGTTACGGGCCGAGTCTGCTGACCCAGCCGTGGAACCCGTACCTGCCGCTGCTGTGCTGGATCGTCGTCCTGCTGGCGGTGTGGGCGGTCCTGCGCGGCGATCACGCGATGATCGTGGTCGTCGCCGCGGCGGCGACGTTCGGCGCCCAGACGCATGTGCCGTACCTCGGCCTCGGCGCTGGGATGGCGCTGCTGGCGATCGTGGCGCTGCTGGTCGGCATCGCCCGCGCCGAGGCCGCGCGCCGGCGCGCCGCGCTCAGATCGCTGACCATCGCGGTCGGCGTGACCGTCGTCGCCTGGATGCCTCCGCTCGTCGACCAGCTGCGCCACGAGCCCGGCAACCTCCGGCTGCTGGTCGAGTACTTCGGCGATCCGCCGGAGGCGACGCTCGGCTGGGCGGACGCGGTGGGCGTGTTGGTTCGCCGCCTGGACGCGTGGCGGCTGATCGGCCTGACGCACGGCGCTGGCCACCTCGCCGGAGCCGGCGCGAGCGCGGCGCCGGGGGCCGTCACGATCGCGCTCTGGGCCCTGGCCGTCGCGACGGCGTGGCAGATGCGGCACGGAGATCTGCTGCGGCTGCACGCGGTGATCGCCTGGGCGGTGGCGCTGGCGGTCGTGTCGATCAGCCGCATCTTCGGCGAGGTGTGGTTCTACCTGACGCTGTGGGCGTGGGGGATCGCCGCGGCGATGCTCGTCGCCACCGTGTGGACGTTCGCCGCATGGACGTTCGCCGTGTGGCTGCCGCGACGGCGCGCCGGCGAGGTCACCGCCGCCGCGGTGCCCGTCGTACGGACGGCGCTGATCGTGGTGGTCGCCATGTCGACGGTGGTGTTCGCCGTGCGCGCCGCGACCGTCGATCCACCGGAGGCGGCGATCGGCGACATCGTCGGCGCGGTCGCGCCGGCCACCGCCGCCGCACTCGACTCCGGCGTCGGCGCCGCGGACGGACGTGGCGGGCGCTATCAGGTGGCGTGGAACGACGGGGCGTTCATCGGCTCGCCGGGATACGGGCTGCTCGACGAGCTCGAGCGCCGCGGGTTCGACGTCGGTGTCCCCGCCGTGTGGGGCGTCCCGGCGACGCTGCACCGTGTGCGCGAGACCGCGGACGCGACGGCGATCGTGATGCTCGCCACCGGCGTGCACGTCGACGAGTGGCGACGCCACCCGGACGCGGTCCAGGTCGCCGCGTTCGACCCCCGCGACGACGCCGAACGTGCGGAGTACGCCGCGCTGCGCCAGACGGTGATCGACGAGCTCACGTCGGCACGGCTCGACGACCTCGTCGAGATGGTCGACCTCAACCTCTTCGGGCTGGGCATCGACGAGCGGCTGCCGTCAGGCCTGCGCGACATGGTCGAGCGCATGAGCGCCCTCGGCCAGGAGACCGCGGTCTTCGTCGTCCCGCCCGGCAGCCTCTGAGCGGCGCGGCGCCCCGGCGCTCCCGCCCACCACGACGAACACGACGGCCAGCAGCATCGGGCGATGGAGGTCGTCGAACGCCCGGGGCCACAGCGGGTCCGCCGGGTAGTCGTAGCGCTGCATCCGCATCAGCACCCGGCCGGCGACGGCGACGACGATCGCCAACCCCGACCAGCCGAGCAGCGCCGGCCGGCGCAGCGCGCCGCACGCGATGGCGCCCACCACGAGCGCGGCTGCGCCCCATGCGGGGGAGATGCACACCGCGGCCGCCACCGTCGCCGCGGCCCACGCGCCGATCGACGCCTGCCACGTGACCCGTGCCGGGCGCGCCCAGCACAGGCGCTCCGGGTTCGGCGACCACGCTCGTTCGGAGGACCGGCCGCGGCCGGCGATCGCGACCGCCAGGCAGGCGATCGCGGCGGTCAGGCTGAGGAGGAGCGCGACGTCGACGGTGCGCTGCGGTGTCCATCGCAAGGTGACGATCCGCTCGCCGCTGCTCGGCGGCATCCACCAGCCGTTGAACCCGCCGTCGACGAGCGTCTGGTCGCCGAGCGGGCCGTCCGGCCCGCGGGCCGACCAGCCGTCGTTGTGCCCTTCGCCGAAGACCAGCCAGCACCCGTCGGGGCACGGGCCGACGCGCACCGTGCGGCCCGTGCGCGAAGAGGACACGATCGTCGCCGTCACCGCCGGCGCTGCCGGGCGCGGCTCGCCCGCGCGCAGCACGACGCGATCGACGTCGATCCCCGACGACATCCCGGGGGCCGTGGTGACGAGGTGCTCGCCGGCGTCGAGCGTCATGGCCGAGGGGTCGCAGAGCTGCGCGTCGAGCGGTTCGCCGGCGAACGCGGCGGCGACCGAACCGCTGATCGCGATCGGGACGGGCTGGCCGTCGATGCGCAGCAGGTCGTCGCGGCAGCCGAGGTCGAACGCGTCCGGCAGCGGCGCAGTGGCGACGGTGGGCCCAGCGATCTCGACGATGCCGAGCGGCAGCGCGACGCGCTCGCCGGTGCGCCGATCGAGCGCGGTGCGCATCTCGGCGTCGACGATCTCGAGCGTCAGCGTCTCGCCCTGCAACGGCTCGAACGACACGACGCTCACGCCGTCGGCGTCGGGCGGGGGCACGGACACCTCTCGTGTCGCTTCTCCTGCGCTGAGCCGCAGCTGCGTCGCCACGCTGTGGTCGTCGCCGGCGCGCTGGCGGATCGTCAGCGTCGTCGTCGGAGACGAGGCGTCGATCGGCACGGACAGCGCAGCCCGCGGCGCCGCGGCGACCGGCGTGTGCCACGCCGTCGACAGGTCGCCATCGGTGGCGGCCCACCCACCCGCGCCAGGGGCGCCGCCGAGCCGTCGGTCGGCCGTGGTGGGGAGGCCGAGCAGCGGCGCGATCACCGCGTCGCCGGCGCGGCGCGACAGGCGCACGTCGACGTCGAGCTCGACGTCGCGCGCCTGGGGCAGCGTGAACGCCCGCGACAGCGAGCGCTCCGGATCGTCGCGCCAGCGGTCGGCGGGGTCGACGCGCAGGCGGGTGAGCACGATCGCCAGCGGATCCTCCGCCGACAACCCACGCAGCGCGTCCTGCGGGAGACGCACCACCTCTGTGCTCGCCGGCTGGGCGCCGTCGGCGCCGGCGACGCGCAGCTCGGCGAACCCGACGCCGTCCGGCCCCGGTGCGCTCGGGCGGTCGCGTCCGGCCACCGCGGCGATCGTCAGCCTGATCGTGGCGCCCGCCTGGGGCAGGCTGATCGTCTGCCCCGTCGGCGAGCGCGACGTCTCGTCCAGCACGACCCTGCCCGAGGGCGCGCCGTCGACGGTCAGCTCGACCTCGGTGATCCAGCGGTTCGCGTCCGGATCGGAGGGCTGGATCACGGTGATCGCGGCCGCCGGTTCTGCGCTGCGCAGCTCGATGAACGCTCCGATCGGGTCGGCGCGGTCGGCGACGGTCCACGCCGTGGCCGGGTCGCCGTCGATGGCCATCGCGGCGCGGTCCTCCGGTCGGTAGGCGAACGGCTCGCCGTAGCCGCTCGCCACCGCGGCCACCGGCCCGCGCTGCTCGGCGACCGTCTGGTTGTCCGCCGCGTGCTCCGGAAACACCGGCAGGCGCTGGTCGCCGTCGTCGAACGCGGCGACGCCGGCGCCCTCGCCCCCCGTCTCGGTGAAACCGGTGACGTCCTGTGAGCTCCGCCAGTGATGGGCACGGTCGCGATTGGAATCCGTGACGATCACGAGCGCGGCGCGGTCCAGCTGCGCGTCGAGCTCGGTCGGATGGAGCGCGGCCGCATAGACGATCGCCTCGGACCCGTCGATCAGGCCGGCGGCAGCGGCGTCGACGACGCCGTCACCGCTGCCCGCGAGCACGACGGTGGCGGCCTTGGCGCGCACGATCGGCTGAGGATCCTCGACCGGCACGAGGCTGACGGGCGGCACCGGCGACCCGATGCGTGCATCGGCGTACGCGGCGTCGTCGACGAACCGCGCGGGCGGCGGGTTCGCCTCGGGCTCGCCGAACGCGATGGGCGCGCCGAGTCCCTCGGGCTGCGCTGCGAACAGGGCATCGGTCTGCTCGGGCCGCGGCAGCCGGAAGCGCTCGTGGGCGATGTCGCCGGGGACCCAGATCGTGTCGGCCCCCAGCAATCGCGCGACCGGCGCGATCGCATCGGGCTCGACGATGCCCTGCTGGAAGCGATCGTCGAGCGCGTCGAGCAGGTCCATCGCCGCCGGGCTGCCGAGCGGCAGCAGGTCGCGCGTCACCAGCGGCTTGGTCGTCATGCCCGGAAGCGGCGGATCGACGGTGTCGCCCCAGCGGAAGCCGCCGAACTCGGCGCCCGGCAGCTGGAGCACCCGATAGCCGCTCGACCCGGCGTCGAGCTCGGCCGCCGCCGCACGCCACGCCGCGGGCGGGTCGGCGTCGCGGTCCAGATGCGGGTCGACGATGCCGCCCGTCCACAGGATCGGCAGGTTGACGATCGCCAGAGCACCGATCGCCACGGCCGCCAGATGCCGACGGTGACCGCGCCACCGGCCGGCGCGCGCCGTGGCGAACGCGGCGGCCGCTGCGTCGGCCAGCGCTCCGCTGGCCAGCGCCAGGCCGAGCACCGCCAGGGGCAGCGCGCGCGTGCTCGATCGCAGCGCGAGCGCGAGCGTCGAGCGCGACGCCTCGGCCGCGGGCGTCATCAACGGCGACGGGTCGTCGATCGGGTGCACGCCGACGGCGAGCACGATGCCGACTCCCACCAGCAGCGCAGCGAAGCGGCGATCGCGCCAGCGCACCAGCGCCAACCCGCAGAGCCCGGCGAGCAGGAGGGCGAAGGAGATCGCGACCGCGATTGGTGACCGCATGAAGTGCTCGCTCGCCGTCGTCGCGAACCCGAGCGGGTCACGCACGTAGAACAGCCAGTAACCGAGGCCGCGCGCTGCTTCGACGGCGTTCGACGTGAACGACACCGCTTCCAGCGTCTCGCTGTAGGCGAGCACGTCGGCGCCGTGGCGAGCCTGGACCGCCAGCATCGCGATCCACCACAGCGACACGGCGAGGCTCAGCCCCGCGAGGCGCGCCGCGGTGGCCGCCGCCCGCCGCCAGGTGATCTGCCGGCCCGCTGCGGCGTGCACGAGCCACAGCAGGGGGGCGGGAGCGACGAGCGCGATCGCCGTCGCGTTGACGGCGCCGACGGTCGCGACCACCAGCGCGAACAGCGCGGCGTGCCGCCACGGCCGGTTCGTCGCGGTACGGATCGTCAACCCGACCAGCCACCCCAAGCCCGCCCAGGGCAGCAGCATCACCGACGTGCGTGACACGTACGGGACGATGTACGGCGTGGCCTGGTACACGATGCCCGCGACCAGCGCGCCGCCGACGCCGAGGCCGAGATGCCGTGCCGCCCACCGCGCCCCGAGGCCGGCGGCGACGAGCAGCGAGCCGATCCACAGCCGGTGCGCGATCCAATCCGGCACGCCAATGCGTTCCCAGAACCAGAACCACGGACCGGACGGCCAGAGGTATGCGATGGCCTGGTGCGGAACCCACCCCGCGAACTGCCGCGTGTCCCACGACCAGCGCGCGTCGGACAGCAGCCGACCGGGGTCGAGGTAGAGGAACAGCTTGCTGTCGGCCGGCATCCTGCCCGGCGCCGCGGCGAGCGCGGGCACATACGCCAGCGCGATCAGCAGCGCAACGTCGGCCCGGCGAGCGACGGCGCGCCCCCACGTCACGGGATGGCCCCGTACACGCCGTACAGGCCCGTGACGGCGACGAGGCCGGCAGCGCTGAGCGCGCACAGCATCACCCACACGTCGTCATGCGGATCGAGATCATGCGGGTCGAGACCGTGCGGGTCGAGATCATGCGGATCGACGCCCGGCGCGGCGCGCCGCCGGGCGCGATCCTCGAACCATGCCGCGAGCGAGATGAACAACGGAAACGCGGTGAACAGGAAGCGCGGGCGAGCGGTGACCGTGCTCGGCAGGATCATCAGCGCCACCACCGCCGCGCTGTACGCCATCATCGGCCACGGCAGCCGGCGCTTCACCGCAACGACGCAGAGCCCGATCGTCGCCGCGACGCAGGCCGCGGTGACGACGTCGGTCGGCGAGGTCAGCGGGTGTGCGAACGCGTTCCACGTGCCGTCGATCGCCGACCAGCCGAAGCTCCATCCCTCGTCCCATGCTTCGCGCTGGACGCGGAACCATGCGCCGGCCTCGCCGGTGTGATGGCCGAGGAACAGTCGGAACCCGACGAACCCGATCGGCGCCATCAGCGGGGCGACGAGCGAGCGCCACGCCCGCCGCTCGGCGATCGCGATCGCGCTGGCCACCGCGCACGCCGCGACCAGCGCCAAGCCGTTCGGCCGCGTCGCGGCGCCGAGCGCGGCGAGGATGCCGGCGGCCGCCCAACGTTGCCGGTGCAGGCACAACAAGCACGCCGCGGCAAGCACCATCAACGTCGCCTCCGCGTAGGTGAACGACAACACGAAGCTGCCGGGGAACAGCGCGGCGAGCGTCATCGCCCGCGCCGCCACACGATCGTCGAACAGCTCGCGCGCCAGCACGCCGACCATCGCGATCACCACCGCGCCGAGGACGATGTTGAGCGCCAGCCCGGCTGCGACGTCTCCGCCCGGCAGCACGCGATCCAGCGCGCGCACGACCGCCGGGTAGGCCGGGAAGAACGCGGCGCGCGCCTCCACCATGTGGAACGTGACGTCGGGCGGGATCGTGCGCGGGTAGCCGTGGCGCACGATCTCGAAGTACCAGCGCCCGTCCCACGACGTGAGCACGTCGGTCACCAGCGACACTGCGGAGCGCGGGCGTGGGAGCTGCGCGTCGTTCGCTTCGACGACCTTGCCTGCGGCGACGATCCCTGCGCCGGCCAGCACACACAGGCGGCTGATCGCGTAGACGACGGCGGCGCGCACGAGCCCTCGCCGCCACGACGGCGCTGACGCGTGGACGTCGGCGGCGGCCGACACGCCGGCCGGCGGAGTGGAGCGGCGGGAAGCCGAGAAGCCCAGCACGGCCCGCCGAACGTACCAGACCGTCACCGCGCCCGACCCACCGTCCGGTACGGTTCTGCGATGGCGCGACCTGCGAGCGGCTCTCGATCGGCGGCTCGCGTCGTCGCCGCGATGCGCGCTCGTCCCGGCAAAGGCGTGCGCTTGGCCCGCCGCGACACGGCCGAGACGTTCGGTTGGGACAAGGCGGGCGCGCAGGACGAGCTCGAGACGGCGCGGGCGCGCCTCGCCGAGCTTCAGCACATGCTCTACGCCGAATCCCAGCGTTCGCTGCTGGTCGTGCTTCAGGCGATGGACGCGGCGGGCAAGGACGGCGTGATCCGCCACGTGATGACGGGCTTCAACCCCGCTGGCGTGCGCGTCACGAGCTTCAAGGTCCCGGCCGGTCCCGAGGCCGCCCACGACTACCTGTGGCGCGTGCACGCCGCGTGCCCTCCCGTCGGGCACATCGGCGTCTTCAACCGCAGCCACTACGAGGACGTCCTCGTCGTACGCGTGCGCGAGCTCGTGCCCGAGCAACGGTGGCGCGATCGGTATCACCACATCCGGGCGTTCGAGCGGATGCTCGCCGACGAGGGCACCACGATCGTGAAGCTCTTCCTCCACATCTCCGAGGACGAGCAGCGCGAACGCTTGCAGGCCCGGCTCGACGACCCCCACGACCGCTGGAAGTTCCGCGCCGGCGACCTCGACGACCGCGCGCTGTGGCCGGCGTTCATGAAGGCCTACGAGGAGGCGATCGACGAGACGACCGCCGACCATGCGCCGTGGTACGTCGTGCCTGCCGATCGCAAGTGGGTGCGCAACCTCGCCGTGGCGCGCATCCTGCTGGACACGCTGGAGAAGATGGATCCCCGGCTGCCGCCTCCGGAGCCCGGCTTGGACGGGCTCGTCGTGACGTGAGGCGTCGCCGAGGCGGCCGGTGGCGGGTTTGACAAATTGTACAGTCGGTCTCCGATGCCGGTGATCAACGCCCGCTCGATCGACGAGGCTCTCGACGCGCTGGCGGCGCGTCCCGGGGCGATGGTGCTGGCCGGCGGCACCGACGCGATGGTCGAGATCAACATGGGGCATCGGCGCGCCGACGACGTCGTCGCCGTCGGCCGGGTGGCGGAGCTGCGCTCGTGGTCGCACGACCCGGCGTCGCGCCGTGTGCACATCGGCGCCGCGGTCCCGTACGCCGAGCTGCTCATGGCGCCTCTGGCGACGATGCTGCCCGCGCTGGCGCAGGCGTCGCGGACCGTCGGCTCTCCGCAGATCCGTGCGGCGGGAACGCTCGGCGGCAACCTGGCGACGTGTTCGCCGGCCGGCGACACCCTGCCCGTGCTCGCTGCGCTCGAGGCCGAGGTGCACCTGCGCTCGGCACACGGGCAGCGGACGCTCCCCATCGCGTCGTTCATGGTCGGTGTCAAGCGCACGGCGCTGCAGCCGGGCGAGTTGATCACCGGGGTCACCGTGCCGGTGCTGGAGGGCTGGCAGGGCTACAGCAAGGTCGGCGTGCGCAACGCGATGGTGATCGCGACCGCGACCGCGTGCCTGGCGGTCGACGCGCCGACGCGGTCGATCCGCCTCGCCCTCGGCTCGGTGGCGCCGACGATCGTCCGCTGCACCGACGCCGAGCAGGTCGCGATGGACGGCGTCGATTTCGCCGCGGCGTCGGCAAGCGACAACGTCATCGAGCGCTTCGGCCAGCTCGCCGCGGCCGCGAGCCGCCCGATCGACGACCATCGTTCGACCGCCGTGTATCGCCGCCACGCGGTCGCAGTCATGGCGGCGCGCCTGCTGCGGAGGGCGTTTCCCCGAGGGGGCGAGGGGGCCTCACCTGATGACTGAGGCCTACGTGCTGCACGTCAACGGTGTGGCGCACGAGGTGCGCGACGCGTGGGTGGGCGAGAGCGTGCTGTACGTGCTGCGCGAGCGGCTGGGGCTGATGGGGACGAAGGGCGCCTGCGAGCAGGGCGAGTGCGGCTCGTGCAGCGTCCTGATCGACGGGACGCTCGTGTGCGCATGCCTGGTGCTCGCCGCCTCGGCGGTCGGGCAGCGCATCGTGACGATCGAGGGCATCGCGCCCGCGGGCGTCCCGAGCGACGTCCAGCAGGCGTTCGTCGACGCCGGCGCGGTGCAGTGCGGCTTCTGCACGCCGGGCCTCGTCATGGCGGTGCACGCGCTGCTCGACCGGTCGCCTGCGCCATCGGACATCGAGGTGCGCGAAGCATTGTCCGGCAACGTCTGCCGATGCACGGGCTACGGGCGCATCCTGGATGCCGTCCGTTCGGTGGCGGTCCGTCGCGCCGAGGGACACACGCCGTGACGACGACGATGCCCATGACCACGACCACGACAACGACCACGACCACGACCACGACAACGACCACGGCGACGGCTCCGGCCGTGACGGGCGTGCGCGGGGCGCGCATCGGCGACAACGGCGCCCGGCCGGACGGCATCGCCAAGACGCAGGGAACGTTCGCCTTCTCCTCCGACTTCACCGCCGACGGCTTCCTGTGGGGAGCGACGCTGCGATCGCCGCATCCGTACGCGCGCATCGTGGCGATCGACGTCACGCCGGCGTGGAAGATCCCCGGCGTCGAGGTCATCGTCACCGCCGACGACGTGCCCGGCGCCGCGACCTACGGCCTGATCCAGCAGGACCAACCGGTGTTCGCTCGCGACTACGTGCGCTACGTCGGCGAGCCGGTGGCTGCCGTCGCCGCCGATCACCCCGAGACGTGCCGGAGGGCGCTCGACGCCATCGTCGTCACCTACGAGGTGCTGTCGCCGCTCACCGATGCCGAGGCGGCGATCGACGGCAGCCATCCACCGATCCATCCGGCCGGCAACATCCTGCGCCACCAGCGCGTCGTGCGCGGCGACGTCGACGCCACCGGGCCGATCGTCGTCGAGGGCAGCTACGAGATCGGGATGCAGGATCAGGCGTTCCTCGGCCTCGAAGCCGCGCTGGCGGTGCCCGATCCCGGTGGGGCCGGCGTCGAGCTCACCGTCGCCACGCAGTGGCTGCACGAGGACCGCAAGCAGATCGCCGCATGCCTCGGGCTGACGCCGGAGAAGGTGCGGTTGCGCCTCGGTGGCGTCGGGGGAGCGTTCGGCGCCCGCGAGGACATCAGCCTCCAGGTGCACACGTGCCTGCTGGCGCTGCGCGCCGGTCGGCCGGTGCGGGTGCACTACAGCCGGTCGGAGAGCTTCCTCGGCCACGTGCACCGCCACCCGGCGCGCATCTGGATGCGCCACCACGCCACGTCCGACGGCCGCATCGTGAAGGTCGAGGCCCGCTTCGTGCTCGACGGCGGCGCCTACGCGTCGACGTCCTCGGCGGTGCTGATCAACGCCGTCACCCACGCGCAGGGCCCGTACCGCTGCGACAACGCCGTCGTCGACGGCTACGCGGCGCGCACCAACAACCTGCCCTGCGGCGCGATGCGCGGCTTCGGGGTGGTGCAAGCGTGCTTCGCCCACGAGAGCCAGATGGACAAGCTCGCCGCGGCGTGCGGGCTCGATCCCGTCGGGATCCGGCTGCGCAACGCGATGCGCACCGGCGACCGGTTGATCACCGGTCAGGTCGTCGACAGCGTCGCCCCCGTCGAGCGGTGCATCCGCGAGACCGCCGCGCTGCCGTTGCCGGACGAGCCGATCGGCGGCCACGACGACGATCCGATGCGCCTGCCGGGCGCTGCCGGGCGCACGGCCGATCGATCGCACGTGCGGCGCGGGATCGGGTGGGGCGTCTCGATCAAGAACATGATGTACAGCGAGGGATTCGACGACTTCTCGACGGCGCGGGTGCGCCTGGCCGACGGCGTGGCGACGGTCAAGGTCGCCACCGCCGAGGTCGGCCAGGGGTTCGTGACCATCGCCGGGCAGATCGTGCGCAGCATCCTCGGCGTCGACGAGGTGGTGCTCGAGGCGATCGACACCGAGATCGGCTCCGCCGGCTCGACGTCGGCGTCGCGGCAGACGTGGATGAGCGGCGGCGCGGTCGACGCCGCGTGCCGCCGCGTCCGCGAGCGGCTGTTCGAGATCGTCGGCGGGCGCGCCGGCGTCGACCCGTTGCGCCTCCAGATCGAGGGGGTCGACGTCGCCGACTCGATGGGCGATCTGCGCGTCCCGGTCGCCGAGGCGACGGCGGGCATCGTCGTCGACGAGACCGTCGAGTTCCGCCATCGCCCGACGTTCGACGTCGACGAGAACGGCCAGGGCGATTGCCACACCGCGTTCGCCTTCGTCGCCCATCGCGCGGTCGTCGACGTCGACCCCGAGCTGGGCCTCGTCAAGGTCGTGCAGATCGCCACCGCGCAGGACGTCGGCAGGGCGCTGAACCCGTTGAGCGTGCTCGGCCAGATCGAAGGCGGGATCGCCCAGGGCGTCGGCCTGGCGACGATGGAGGAGATCGTCATGGCGGGCGGGATGGTGCGCAACGCCAGCTTCACCGACTACCTGCTGCCGACGATGCTCGACATGCCCGACGTCGTCGCGACCCTGGTGGAGGAATACGAGCCGCAGGCCCCGCTCGGGGCCAAGGGGGTCGGCGAGCCGCCGTGCATCTCGAGCACGCCCGCCGTCGTCGCCGCGATCCGCGACGCCATCGGCAGGGATCTCACCCGCGTGCCGGTGCGGCCTCAGGACATCGCCCTCGCCGCGTCGTGATCGCCGCGTCGTGATCCCTGCGCCCCACATGGTCTAGGTTCGCAGTCGTGGCGAGCGATCGCGAGATCATGACGTGGGAGACCTTCGGCGTCGCATCGCGCGCCATCGCGGAGATGGTCGCGGCCGATGGGTACGAGCCGGACATGATCCTGTCGATCGCCCGTGGCGGGCTGCTGATCGGCGGCGCGCTCGGCTACGCCTTGGCGGTGAAGAACGTCTACACGATGAACGTCGAGTTCTACACCGGCGTCGACGAGCGGCTCGAGGTGCCGCGCATCCTGCCGCCGGCGCCCGACTTCGTCGATCTGCACGACGCCCGCATCCTCATCGCCGACGACGTCGCAGACACCGGCCACACCCTGCGCAGCGTGCAGAAGTTCTGCGAGGGCAAGGTCGGCGAGGTGCGCACCGCCGTGCTGTACGAGAAGCCGCATTCGGTCGTGCGCTGCGACTACGTCTGGAAGCGCACCGACCTGTGGATCAACTTCCCGTGGAGCGACAAGGATCCGGTCGTCGCCCGGGCCGGCGCCGTCAAGGACGCCTGAGCGCCGTCACCGGTCACCTCTCGCTACTCACCTCTCACGACTCACCTCTCACGACTCACCGTGCGCTGAGCGCGACCAGCGCGGCGTTGCGGCCGCTCGCTCCCCAGATCCCGGCCCCCGGAAACGTCGCCGCGCCCGTCAGGTACAGGCCACGGACAGCCGTGGCGTAGCGGGTGAGCTCGGGGTCGCGGTTGCGCAGCGCGGCCAGCGGGCCGCCGGCGAAGCTCGTGGCGTGCCCAGCCGGCAAGTTGAACTCCTGCTCGTAGTCGATCGGCGTGACGGCGCGCCAGGGTCCGATCGTCTCCAAGAACGCATCGCCGCCGGCGAGGCGGGCGAACACCTCCAGCCACCGCCACGGTTCGGCGCTGCGCCGCCAGCCGCCGGCCAGCGCGTACGGGGTGAACAGCGCCTCGAGGCTGAAGACGTGCCCACCGCCGGGCGGCGCCATCGACGGATCGAGCGCCGACGGCACGTTGGCGATGAATCCCGGATGCTCCAGCACCTGACCGCTCGCGATCAGCTGCGCGCCGCGGTGCATGTCGGCCAGCGACGGCGCGATGGCCAACGTCGACGCCCCCGGATCGCCGCCCAGGCGCGCGACGAGCGCGCTCGGCAGCGCGGCGACGTCCGGCAGGCGCGACACGATCGCGTCGATCTTCGACTCGTATCCGTCCTCCACCGGCTTGCCCGCCCATCGGCGCACCAGCCCGCCGGCGCCCGCCGGAGGGTTCTTGAGCCACCCGACGAACGTCCGCCGGGGGTCGCACGCGCTGACGACCAGATCGGCGGTGATCTCGTCGCCGCCGGCGGTGCGCACCGCGGCGACGCCCTGCTGGTCGCACAGGATCGCCTCCACGCGGCAGCCGGTGCGCAACGTGCCGCCGTGATGCGCGAAGGCTCGCGCCAGCGCGGTGGGGACCATCCCGCTGCCCCCTTCCGGGCGCCCGAGCCGGGCCACGTGGCGCAGCGCGTAGGTGAGCGCGCCGAGGCCGCTGCCAGGGGTCTCGGGGGAGATGCCCCACACCATCGGGCCGGTCACCAGCGCGGGGCCGCGCAATGCCTCGGTGGCGAAGTAGCGCCGCACGATGTCGGCGGCGCTCGACCGGCTCCAGCGCGTCAGCGTCGCCGCGCCGCGCCCGCGGCGGCGCGCGAGGAGGCGGGCCATCCCGCCCCACGACGGCGGCTCGGCGGCCGCGGCGAGGATCAAGCGCACCGCCGGCAACGCGTCGCGCAGGTAGCGCTCGTATCCCGCCACCTCGCCGGGATGCAGGGCGCGCAACGCCTCCAGCGTGCGGTCGACGTCGTGGTACGACGGCCACGCCGTCGCCGGATCGGTCCACGACAGGTTCAGCTGCGCGGGCTCGACGTCGAGATAGCGCAATCCGTGGTCGGCAAGGGCGAGCTCCTCGATCACCGGCGTGGTGCGGAACGTCAGGTGGTCACAGCTGCACACGTTGACGATGCCGCCGCCGAACGGCTCGCTCGCCGCGGTGCCTCCGACGGCCGCCCGGGCCTCGAGCAGCAGCGTCGACAGGCCGGCACGGGCGAGGTACGCCGCGCACACCAGACCGTTGTGTCCCGCTCCGATCACGATCGCGTCGACGTCACGGCTCGGCACCGGACAATTCTGCCCACCCGCCCGCTGATCGAGCACCGCATCTCGTGACGACCGTGCGCGACACGCACGACACCACCGGTGCGGCCACTAGCGTGCACGGGGTGCCGACGCACGAGCGCCAGGTGGCGCGGCTCAAGGGTCCCGAGGTCGCCAGGCTGCTCAAGCCCGGTTCGATCCTCGTCCAGCCGTTCGGCGCCATCGAGCAGCACGGTCCGCACCTGCCGTTCAACACCGACCTGGTGATCGCGGACGCGGTGTCGCGTGCGGCGGTCGAGGCCGTCGGTGACGACGTCGACGCCTGGCTGTTGCCGCCGATCCCGTACACGAAGTCCAACGAGCACGCGTGGAGCGCGGGGACGATCTGGACGTCGGTGACGACGATGCTCTCGCTGCTCGACGACCTCGGCCGCAGCGTCGCCGCCACCCCGGCGAGGCGGCTGGTGTTCTTCAACGGCCACGGGGGCAACAGCGCCCTGCTCGCCGTCGCGGCGCGCGAGCTGCGCCTCGCTCATGGACTGATGACGTTCCTCGCCCATCCGAGCGTTCCGGCGGACCAGGGTGGCGGGTCGGCGCCGGCCGAGCTCGGCATGGGAGTCCACGGCGGGGCCGACGAGACCTCGCTGATGCTGCACCTCGCGCCCGATCTCGTCGACATGTCGCAAGCGGTGCGTAACGTCCCGGACAAGCTGGCCGGCAATGCCTACGTGCGCTTCGGCGGTCCGGTCGGCTTCGGCTGGTCGAGCAGCGACTTCGGAGTCAGCGGCGTGATCGGCGACCCGCTCGGCGCGACCGCCGAGGCCGGCGCGCGGCTCTTCGCCGCCGCGGTCGAGGCGTTCAGCGGCGCCCTGCGCGAGATCGCGCTGTTCGACTACGGGCGGTGACCGTGACGGGCGCCAGCGACGAGACCCGGATCGACGAGACCAGGATCGACGAGCTCCGGATCGACACGGCCCGTCTCTGCCAGCGCCTGGACGCCCTCGCCGAGATCGGCCAGGTGCTCGGCCCGGGCGGTGAGCGGGGCTGCGCTCGCCTGGCGCTCAGCGACGACGACCGCGACGGCCGCGATCTCGTCGTGTCGTGGATGCGCGACCTCGGCATGGACGTCAGCGTCGACGCGATCGGCAACGTCGTCGCCACCCGTCCCGGAAGCGACCCGTCGGCAGCGGCGGTGATGACCGGCTCGCACATCGACACCGTGCGCACCGGCGGCCGCTTCGACGGCAACCTGGGCGTGCTCGCCGGTCTGGAGGTCGTCGAGACGCTCGATCGGGCCGGTGTCGTCACCGGCCGGCCGATCCAGGTGGCGTTTTTCACCGACGAGGAAGGCTCCCGCTTCGCGCCCGACATGCTCGGGAGCGCGGTCTTCGTCGGCGGCATGCCGCTCGAAGAGGCGCTCGACGTGCGCGATGCCGCGGGCGCGCGGCTCGGCGACGAGCTGATGCGCATCGGCTACGCCGGCCCGATCCCGTGCCCGGCGGCGCGCGCTCCGCACGCCTACGTCGAGCTGCACATCGAGCAGGGACCGGTGCTCGAGGACCAGGGCATCACGATCGGCGCCGTCACCGGCGTGCAAGGCATCTCCTGGACCGAGCTGACGATCACCGGCTCGTCGGCGCACGCCGGCACGACCCCGATGCGGCTGCGCTCCGACCCGATGGTCGTCGCCGCCGAGGTCATCGCGACCGCGCGTCGCATCTGCGCCGACCTCGGCGGCGCGCAGGTCGCCACGGTCGGGCGCGTCGAGCCATTCCCGAACCTCGTCAACGTGATCCCGTCGTCGGTGGTGATGACCGTCGACCTGCGCAACACCGACGAGGCCGCGCTGTGCGACGCCGAGGAGCGACTGCGATCCGTGGCATCCGCGGCAGCCGCGGCGGAGCATTGCGCGGTGAGCTTCCGGTCGCTCGCCCGCTTCCAACCGGTCGACTTCGACGCGGCGATGGTGGCGCTCGTCGAGCGCACCGCCGAGCGCCTCGGCCACAGCGTGCTGCGGCTGCCGTCCGGCGCCGGTCACGACGCCCAGATGCTCGCCCGTATCTGCCCGACGGGGATGATCTTCGTGCCGAGCATCGGCGGGCTGTCGCACAACATCGCCGAGGAGACCGCGCCGGACGACCTCGCCGCGGGCGCCGACGTGTTGTTGCACGTGCTGCTCGAGTTGGCCCGTTGAGCCGCGCCCGAGCCGGGCCCGTCGCACGGACGGGTCCGCCGAGCCGACGCCCGGCGGACCCGTCGGTGTGCATCTCAGCTCAGAGGCCGATGCTCTCGTCGAGGAACTCGTTCGTCACGATGTCCTCGGCTGTGAGGCCCTCCTTCGGCGGGTTGTCCTGGGCGGTGTAGACGGGGATCGCCTTCTCGATCAGGTCGTTGACACGGTCGAGGTCGAACTTGCCCATCACGCCGTCGGGCCCGTTGGCCACGAGCCCGTCGGCGCGCATCGTCTCGACGCCGTAGTTCAGCGTGCCTTCGGTGTACGTCCAGCCGAAGTCCGCGCCGAACGTCCCGACCGCGTCGAGGATGATCGCGTTGGTCCGCGTGGGGTCGTTGAGGTAGTCGACGCTGGCCTGCTGGATGATCGGCACCAGCTTCTCGAAGCACGCCCGGTAGGTCTCGATGTTGTCGGGCCGCGTGGCGATCGACTCGGCGTAGTTGTTCCAGCCGGCGTCGTTGATGTACTGGTACTTCACCGCCTTGCCCCAGCCCTCGATGATGTTCTCGTAGTTGTAGGGCTCGGCGGACCCGAAGCCCTGCTGGGCGGCCTTGCCCTCGTCGGCGACGAACAGGCTCGAGTCACCGGAGTACGACCCGTCGACCTGCGACGCCTTCAGGATGCCCTGGCTGGTGAAGTAGTCCATGTACGCCGCGCCGCCGAAGTAGCGCACGACGGCGTCGGTCTCGCCGAGGTCTTCGATCGTCTCGACGTCCGGGTAGGTGTCCGGATCCCACATGATCATCTGCGGGTTCTTCTCGAACCCGGATTCGATGGCGACGGTCGGGCGCGAGTCGGAGTACTTGATCGCCTCGTCGGTGTACACGTAGCCGAGCAGGATGTCCTCGTCGGTGTACATGATCTCGGTGACGGGCTGGAAGTTCTGCGCGCCGCCGCCGGAGCGGATCTGGATCTTCACGCCGGTGTCCGCGCCGCTCGCGTCGATGAGCGGTCCGGTGACGTAGGCGTTGCCCTTGTCGATCTCGTAGCCCTCCCCGACCATCTGGTAGAGGAAGCCGTGCTCGGCCTCGGGCATCCAGTCGGTCTGGATGACCACGGTCTCGGGGCAGTCGCCGGCGAGCGACACCGCGTCGCCCGTGGCCGCGGAGCTGGACGGCGCGTCGCTCGGCTGGGGCGCTGCGGTCGTGCCGCCCGAGTCGTCGTCGTCGCCGCACGCGGCGAGCGCCAGGGCCGCGACGACGGGCAATGCCAGCAGGGATGCTTTCCCGCGATGCTGCATGGGGTCTCCTTGGTCAGGTGTTCACGCTGAGCTCGGGAGGGCGCGCGGCCCTCGTGGATGGGGGACGCTGGTCGGATCGCTAGCCGGAGCCTCGCGCGGCTTCGTGCCAGTGGCCGACGACGAGCTTGCTGAGCAGTCCGAACGTGAAGAACACCGCGATCCCGAACAGGCAGGCGAGGATCAGGCCTCCGTAAACCTGCGGGTAGTTCCCGTTCTGGCGGTACTGCTCCATGATGATGCCGATGCCGGGCTTGGCGCCCTTGCGGAAGAACTGCTCGCCGACGATCGCGCCGATGACGCACAGTCCGGCGGAGATGCGGAAGCCGGCGAAGATCGCCGGCAGCGCCGCAGGGAGTTGCAGCTTGCGCAGCCGAGTCCAGCGCGACGCGCCCTGCAAGGTGAACAGGTCGTGCTGGCCGCTGTCGGCCGAGAGCAGTCCGAACAGTGTGTTCGACACGATCGGGAAGATCGAGATCATCACGCAGACGAAGATCCGCGCGCTCATTCCGCCGCCGAAGACCGACAGGATCAACGGCACCACCGACAGCACGGGCACGGCTTGCAGCGCCACGAGGTACGGGTAGATCGAGCGCTCGACCCAGCGCGCCTGGGCCATCAGCAGAGCGAGACCGATGCCGACGACGATCGAGATCGACAGGCCGCCCAACGCCGACACGGTGGTCCACTTCAGCCCCGTGCCCATGTTGGATCGGGCACGAGGGTTGAACATCGTCTGGTCGACGACGGTGACCGGCGACGGCAGCAGGAACCCCGGCTTGTCGAAGATGTCGCGCATGCCGGTGCGATGCATGTACTCCCAGAGCGCGACGACCGCGGCGAGGATCACGATCGGGCCGATCACTTGGATCGGCGAGAACACGCGGCGATCGCGCCGCGGTGTGGCGGCGACGCTGTCGAGGTTGCTCGCCGTTCGCACCGCTTCGATCGAGGTCATGCGTGCGCTCCCCGCAAGGCGTGGCTGACCTCGCCTGCCAGTTCGGCGAACGCGGCGTCGAATCGCAGCTCGGGCGAGCGCGGGTAGGGGAACGGCACGGAGAAATCGCCGACGATGCGCCCGGGCCGGGCGCTCATCACGAGCACCCGGGTCGACAGGAACACCGCTTCGTAGATGCTGTGCGTGATGAACAGGGCGGCGAAGCCCTTCCTCTGGAACAGGCCGAGCAGCTCGTCGTTGAGGCGTTCACGGGTGATCTCGTCGAGCGCGCCGAAGGGCTCGTCGAACAGGAAGGTCTGCGGATCGAGGACGAGGGAGCGGGCCAGAGACGCACGCATCTTCATGCCGCCCGACAGCTGCTTGGGATACTTCGTCTCGAACCCCCGCAAACCGACGAGGTCGATCGCTTCCGCGGCGCGGCGTTCCCGCTCGGCCTTGGGCATCCCGTCGAGCTCGGCCAGCAGCTGCACGTTCTTGTGGACGTTGCGCCACTGCAGCAACGTGGCGTCCTGGAACACGTATCCCAGGCTGGCGCGATCGACGTCGACGCCGCCGCGAGTGGGGCGCGTCAGCCCCGACGCGATGCGCAACAGCGTCGACTTGCCGCACCCGGACGGCCCGACGACCGTGACGAACTCGCCGGGCCCGACCGTGAACGACGTGTCGTCGAGCGCGTGCGTGCCGTCGGGGAACGTCATCGAGACGCCCTCGAAGCGCAGCGCCGCTGTCCTGGACTCGTGCACCCGTTCCACGGTAGTTGCGGCTGCCACCGTCGGTGCGGCTGACCCGGGCACGGCGCTCAATGCATCACCATCCCACCGGACACGTTCATCGCCTGGCCGGTGCAGTACGAGCCGTCCGCGGACGCCAGGAACAGCGCCATCGCGGCGACGTCGTCCGGGCTGGCCAAGCGGCCGAGCGGCGACATGGCCTCCCATTCCCGGACCTTCTCCGCCGTGCGCGTCGCCGCGCCCATCTCGGTGAGCACGTACCCGGGGCAGATGCAGTTGACCGTGATGCCGTGGGGCCCGAGCTCTTTCGCCGCGACCTGGGTGAGCGAGATGACGGCGGCCTTGGAGGCGGCGTAGTGGGCCTGGTTCGGGGCCCCCGACTTGCCGCCCATGCTCGCCATGTTGACGATCGTGCCGCCGCGGCCGGCGGCGATCATCGCCCGCGCTGCCACCTGCGTGGTGACCAGCATCGCCCGGACGTTGACCGCGAACGTGGTGTCCCAGTCCTCGATCGCGATCTCCAGCAGCGGGGCCATGCGCAGGATGCCGGCGTTGTTGACGAGGATGTCGACGCCGCCGAGCGCGTCGATCGCCGCGGTGGTCGCGTCGGCGGTCGCCTGCGGGTCCGCGAGGTCGACGGCGACGGCCGCCCCGTCGAGCTCTTTGGCCACCGCAGCTGCGGCCTCGTGATCGCGGTCGAGGATCGCGATCGCCGCGCCGTGCTGCGCGAACGTGCGGGCGATGGCGGCGCCGATGCCGCGGGCGGCGCCGGTGATCACGGCGCGCCGCCCCGCCAGCCGGCCGCGCACCGGATCCGGGGCGGGCGAGGTGGCGTGGGGTTCGTCTCCCATGGCGGTCGGCACTCTACGTCTGGACGGACGACCGCAGATCAGGGCGATGTGAACGTTGTGTTTCCGCCCGATCGAGCAAGCGCCCGCGTCGCATCACGATTCGTGCGCTGGGCGCGAACGCGACCGCCTCGCGCAGCGTCGCGCCGCGCACCGCGACCAGATCGGCGACCGCCCCGACCTCCGGCCCCGCCTCGGGCAGCCCGAGCGCGCGGCGCGCCGCAGCCGAGCAGGCGTGCCAGGCATCGACGGGCGCGAGGTGGGTCGCGACGACCATCAGCGCGGCGATCTCCAGCGGGTCGGCGCGCCCCATCGGGTTGAACGGATCCTGGAGGTTGTCGGCGCCCGCGGCGACGTTCACTCCGGCCTCGCGCAGGGCGCGCACGGCGGTCAGCGCACGCGGCATCGCCTGCTGGTGGTCACGGCCCTGGATGAACAGGTTGGTCTGCGGCAAGGCGACGACGTGGATGCCGGCCAGCGCGATCAGGTCGGCGACCTCGCGCTGGCGCTCGACCGGTTGCATCCCGAGGCTGAGGCAATGGCTCGCGGTGACGCCGTGGGGGAACTCCTCGGCGATCACCCGCCGGGCGAGGTCCTCGACCGCCATGATGGTCGGGTCGAGCGTCTCGTCGGTGTGCAGGTCGACGCCGACCCCGTGATCGCCGGCGACCCCCAGGAGGACCGCGTTGGCGTCGTGCGGGTCGCTGTCGAGGTGGGGGCAGCCGCCGACGAGATCGGCCCCCATGTCGAGGGCGTCGCGCAGGCGGGCGACGTTGTCGGCGCCGGCGACCCCCGTCACCGGCCACGACACCAACGCCACCACCTGGAGGTCGGCGACGTCTGCGACCCGGTGGCGCACCTCGGTCAGCGCTTCGATCGAGCGCAGCCCGTGGGCCGGCGTGACGTCGGCGTGGCTGCGGATCGCGGTCACGCCGTTGGCCGCCATCGTGCGCACGGCGCGCTCGGCTCGTTCGATCGTCTCGGCGACCCCGAGCAGGTGACGGTTCTCCTCCATCGCCCAGATCGCGCCGAGCAGGTCACCGCTCGGATTCGCGATCCGCTCGGCGAGGAACGCCTTGTCGAGATGGGCGTGCGGCTCGGTCGCGGCCGGCACGACGACGTAACCCTCGATGTCGACGACGTCGTCGGCGGCGTCGGGAGTCAACGCGGCGGCCACGTCGACCACGCGCTCTGCCCGCACGCGGACGTCGGCGCGCTCGCCGGTGGCGAGGACGCCGCCACGGAGCAACGTCGAGACGGCCGGCGCGGGCGTCACCGGAGCGGCTCGACCTCGGGGAGCGGGCGACGCTCGACGGTCTCGCCGAGGCGCGGCAGGACCTCCTCGACGGCGAGGTGCATCTGTTCCGCGACCTCCTCGCGCGTCAGGCCCGGATAGTCGAAGTAGAAGCAGACGTGCTTCAGGTCGAGCAGGTCACGCCAGAAGCCGAGGATGTCGACGGCGTCGTCGATCGACCCGACGATCTGGATCTTCTCCCGCATCGAGTCCTCCACCGTGGGGCAGAAGTCGAACGGGGCCTTGGAGCCGTCCGCCAGCCGGTAGCTGGCGAAGCGCCCGTACGGCGCGAGGAACTTGGCGAACTCGTCGTGGCCCGGGCGGCCCTTGCGCAACGCCTCCTCCGCGGTGCGCCCGACATGGAAGTTGATCACCAGGCAGCGGTCCTCGCCCGGAGCGACCGGATCGCCGACCTCGGCGCGGATCTCCGCGTAGCGGTCCCACTTGGCCTTCTGGCTATCGGGGTTCTGGAGCCAGTAGACGGCTTTGTGACCGGCGCGCGGGACGTACTCGATGGTCTCGGGCGACGTCACTGGTTGATAGATGTCGACGGCCCGTCGCGGCCGGGGGATCAGCGTGAGGTCGCCGACGGTCGTGCCCCGGTCGGGCACGTCGTCGGGCGGGAACGTGAATTGCTTGCCGCGGTAGGAGAAGCGCTCCTGCGTCCAGGCGAGCTTGATGACGTCCATCGCCTCTTCGAAGATCTCGCGGTTGATGCGGTCGTGCTCGGCGCTCATCGCGTTGTCGCCGCTGGCGACGACGGTGCCGAGAGCCCATGCTTCGCGCGGGACGGTGCCGCGGCCGACGCCGAACTCCATGCGCCCGCCGGTGACGATGTCGGCGATCGCGAAGTCCTCGGCGAGCCGCAGGGGATGCCATTGGGGGACGACGTTGAACATCTGCCCGAATCGGATGTCCGAGGTGACGTGGGCGAGGTGCAGGCCGAACATGATGAGGTTCGGGAGCACCTCGTAGCCCTCGTACTGGAAGTGGTGCTCGGTGAGCCACATCGTGTCGAAGCCGAGCTCGTCGGCGACCTTCGACCAGGCCACCAGGTTCTCGTAGCACGCGACGACGTCGTCGTTGCCGTAGCGGCGTGCGGTCGGCGCGATCGAGGGATCTCCCGCGTCGGTCATCGGCACCATGCAGAAGAAGTTGGTATCGACGCGCATGACCAAACGGTACCGCCTCCGTCCTGGGCCGGCGCGGGGTCCGAGTTCTAGGCTCGCCCGGTGTCTGCACTGCGCGCCGTCGGGCGCTGGGGGACGTTCGCCGGCGCCGCCACGGTGCTGGTCGGAGCGTTCTCGCCGTGGTTGCACAGCGGGGCGCGGACGCGCACCAGCTTCGAGGCGTTCTCGCTGATCGAGCGGCTCGGTTTCGCCCCCAACGGCATCATCGGCCTCGGGCTGCGGATCTGGCCGGTCGCGCCTCTCATGGTCGTCGCTGCCGCGGTGCTGGCGTGGTGGGGCTGGGACGCGCGCAGCGCGATCGTCGGAACCGTCGGCGGGGCCTATGTGCTCACCGTCGCCGCCGCGATCGCCCAGGCGCCGCGCCGGGCCAACGTCGTCATCGGTGGGGGCCCGATCGTGGCCGCGGTGGGCGGCGCCGCGCTGGTCGTCAGCGCGAGCCTGCTGGCCATTGGCCGCGCCGCTCCAGCACGGCGCGCAGCTCGGCCGGGCGATCGCTCATGATCCCGTCGACGCCGAGGTCGAGGAGCCGCTCCATCTCGACGGGATCGTCGATCGTCCACACGTGCACCGGCACGCCCAGCCGGCGCGCGGCACGGACGAACGGCGGGGTGACGACGGCGATGCGCCCCTGACGAGACGGCGCCTGCGCGGTCACGGCCGGCATGGGGCGGCGGAACGACCCTGGCGCGTAGCGCAGGCGGGCGAGGTTCGCCGGTCCGAGCGCCATGCAGGCCCGGGGGCCGAGGCGCTGGCGGAGACGCACCAGCCGCCGATCGTTGAACGACGCGATGCACACCCGGTCGATCGCGTTGGTCCGCCGGATCGCCGCCACCAGCGCGTCGACCGCGCTGTCGGCCTTGCAGTCGATGTTGACCCGCGCCTCGGGCCAGGCGCCGAGGATGTCCTCGAGCGTCGGGATCGGCTCGATCCCGGCGACGCGGGCCGACGCGACATCACGCCACGGCAGGTCGCCGATCCGTCCCGGTCGCCCGCACGTGCGCAGCAGGTCCCGGTCGTGGAAGGCGACGAGCACGCCGTCGGACGTCGCGTGCACGTCGGTCTCGAGGTAGGTGTATCCGAGCCGGATCGCATGCTCGAAGGCCGGCATGGTGTTCTCCGGCGCTTCGCTCGCGCCGCCGCGGTGCGCGAACGCGATCGGCGCCGGCCAGTCGAGGAACGGGTGGGCCGCGGCTCTCACGAGGCCCCAGTATCGTCAAGAGCGTGGGTCGCAGCACGGGGTCTGTCCGGGCAATCCCTCTCGCCGGCGAACGGTTCGGCTCGGAACTGCCGGTCGAGCAGGCCATCGAGGTCCGCGCCCCGTTCGACGGCACGCTGATCGGCGCGGTGCCGGCGTGCTCGCCCGCCGACGTCGACCGTGCTGTGCACGCGGCCGCCGCGGCGCTGGCGTCCGGCCCGCTGCCGTTGTGGCGGCGCGCGGAGATCCTCGACGCCGCCGCGCACCGTCTCGCCGAGCGGCGCGACGAGTTCGCCGAGGTGATCGCGGTCGAGGCGGCAAAGCCGATCAGGACCGCGCGCGTCGAGGCCGAGCGGGCCGTGGGCACGTTCCGGTTCGCCGCCGTCGAAGCGCGCACGCTGGCCGGTGAGATGATCCCGCTCGACGCGATCGCCGCGGGCGAGGGCAAGCTCGGCTTCACCCTGCGGGTTCCGATCGGCGTCGTCGCCGCAATCGCGCCGTTCAACTTCCCGCTCAACCTGGTGGTCCACAAGGTCGCCCCGGCGATCGCCGCCGGGTGCCCGGTGGTGCTCAAGCCGGCGTCGCAGACGCCGTTCTCCAGCATCCTGCTGGCCGAGATGCTGATCGACGAGTGCGGCTTGCCAGCCGATCAGCTCCACCTCGTCACCGGTGGCGGCTCGACGGTCGGCAACGCGCTCGTCGACCATCCCGGCGTCGCGCTCGTCACCTTCACCGGCTCGCCTGCGGTGGGGTGGGCGATCCGGGCGCGGGCGCCGCGCAAGCGCGTCGGGCTCGAGCTGGGCAACAACGCTCCCGTCATCATCGAACCGGACGGCGACTGGCAGGCGGCGGCAGCGAAGATCAAGGTCGCCGGGTTCAGCCATGCCGGGCAGAGCTGCATCTCGACCCAGCGCGTGTTCGTCCACCGCTCGATCGCCGAGCAGTTCACCAAGGCCTTGGTCGACCACGTCGCCCAGCTGCGCGTCGGAGATCCGCTCGACGAGGCGACCGACGTGTCGGCGCTGATCTCCACCGGTGACCGTGAGCGGGTGCTGTCCTGGGTCACCGAGGCCGTGCAGCAGGGCGCCACGATCGCCGTCGGCGGCGAGGTCGACGATCACGGGGTGCTGGCGCCCACCGTCGTCACGGGCGCACGCAACGACATGAAGATCTGCGCTCGCGAGGTCTTCGGCCCGGTCGTGGCGGTCGCCGAGTACGACACGCTCGACGAGGCGATCGCGCTCGCCAACGACACCGAATACGGCCTCCAGGCGGCGATCTTCACCAGTGACATCGCCAGCGCGTTCCGGGCCTTCCGGGCGCTCGACTACGGCGGCGTGCTGGTCAACGAGGTGCCCACCTGGCGCGCCGACCAGCAGCCGTACGGCGGTCTGCGCGACAGCGGCAACACACGTGAGGGGCCGGCCTACTCGGTGAAGGAGATGACCGAGATCCGCATGGTCTCGATCAATCCGTGACGATCATTCGGCGGCGCGCTGCACGTACTCGTCCCGAAGCAGCCGCTTGAACAGCTTGCCCGTCGGGTCGCGAGGCAGCTCGCCGCGGAAGTCCACCGATCGTGGGCACTTCAGGGAGGCGAGGTGCGCGCGGCAGTACGCGATCAGGTCGGCTTCGAGGCGCTTCGCCCCGTCCTCGTCGGCGGGCATGCGCGACGGCTGCACCACCGCTTTGACCTCTTCGCCGAACTCGTCGTGCGGGATGCCGAACACCGCCACGTCGACGACGTCGGGATGCGTGACGAGAACGTTCTCCGCGTCCTGGGGATAGATGTTGACGCCGCCCGAGATGATCATGTACGCCGCGCGGTCGGTGAGATAGAGGTAGCCGTCGTCGTCCAGATGGCCGATGTCGCCGAGCGTCGACCACCCCCGATCGTTCACCGCCGACTTCGTCTTGTCTGGATCCTTGTGGTACTCGAACGATTGGCCGCCTTCGAAGTACACCAACCCGGTCTGCCCGGCGGGCAGCTCGGCGCCGGTGTCGTCGCAGATGTGCACCGTGCAGCCGATGCCCTTGCCCACGGTGCCCGGATGGGCGAGCCACTCGGCGCTGTCGCACGCCACGAAGCCGTTGCCCTCGGTCCCGCCGTAGTACTCGTAGAGGATCGGGCCGAGCCAGTCGATCATCTGCCGCTTGATCGGCGCCGGGCACGGCGCCGCGGCATGGATCAGCGTCCGCAGCGACGACAGGTCGTACCGTGCGCGCACGTCGGCGGGCAGCTTCAGCAGGCGGACGAACATCGTCGGCACCATCTGCGCGATCGTGACGCGGTGACGTTCGATCGCGGCGAGGCACTCCTCGGCGTCGAAATGCTCCATCACCGCGATCCCGGCGCCGATCGCCTGGATCCCCATCGAGTACCGCAGCGGGGCGGCGTGGTACAGCGGCGCCGGGCAGAGGTACACGTCGTCGGGGCCGATGCCCAAGAGCTTGCGACACGCCCGCTCGATGCGCATCGCGTGGTCTTCGACGGGGACGGCGCGATGCTCGCCGACGACACCCTTCGGCTTGCCGGTGGTGCCGGACGAGTACAACATGTCGGCGCCGGCGACCCGGCCGGGCAGCGGCTCCGGCGAACTCGCTTCCAGCGCGTCCTCGTAGCGCTCGTAACCGGGGATGACGCCGTCGATCATCAATCGCAGCGTGACCTTGCGCGTGCCGGCGACGATCGCCGCGGCCACCTCGGCGCGCGCCGCCGAGGTGATGAACACCTTGGCGTCGCAGTCGTCGACGATGTACGCGAGCTCGGCGCCGGTCAGCCGGCTGGAGCACGCGGTGTACAGCGCACCGGCGTAGTAGCAACCCCACAACACCTCGAGGTAACGGAGGTTGTTCTCCATGCAGATCGCCACGTGATCACCGGGTTGGATACCGGCGGCACGCAGAACGCGGCTGAGGCGGTTGGCCCCCGCGTCGAGCTCGGCGAAGCTCTGTGTCGCGCCCGTCGACGGCATGATCACCGCCGGCTTCGCTGGCGTTCGGTCGACGTGCGCTCCCGGATACATCGATCGAGCACGGTACTCCGAAGCCGCTACGGTGCGAGAGTTGAGCGGAACGAGGGTGAACCGCGACATCGACGG
>CAZGUH010000011.1:47210-48511 GCA_964529005.1 uncultured Ilumatobacteraceae bacterium
GGGCGGTGATGTGAACAGCGATACCGACGGCAACATGAGCGATGAGCGTGGCGAGGACCGGGACCGGCAGCGGGTCGAGCGCCTCGTCGACGACCTTCTGGCGGACGTCCCGCCAGGCGCCGTCCCAGCTGTCACGTTCCTGCGCGAGCAGTTCGACCGCGGGCTGGCGTGGGTGCACTTCCCCGAGGGCGCGGGCGGACTCGGCCTCTCTCCCAAGCTGCACAAGGTGGTGTCGGATCGCCTGATCGCGGCAGGCGCCCCGAACGCGCTGGCGGAGAACTTCATCGGGATCAACATCTGCGCGCCCGCGGTGGCGGTGTGGGGGACGGAGGAGCAGCGCGCGCAGTACCTGCGGCCGCTGTTCACCGGCGAGGAGATCTGGTGCCAGCTGTTCTCCGAGCCGGGCGCCGGCTCGGACTTCGCTGGCTTGGCCGCGCAGGCGGTGCCTGACGGCGACGAGTGGATCGTCAACGGCCAGAAGGTGTGGACGACGCTCGCCCACGTCGCTCGCCGGGGGCTGCTCGTCGTGCGCACCGATCCCCATGTCCCCAAGCACGCAGGGCTGACCGCATTCGTCGTCGACATGCACGCGCCCGGCGTCGAAGTGCGCCCGCTGCGCCAGATGACGGGCGAGGCGGAGTTCAACGAGGTCTATTTCACCGACGCCCGCATCCCTCACTCATCGATGCTCGGCGGACTGGGTGACGGGTGGCGGGTCGCGCTGACGATGCTGATGAACGAGCGCACGTCGATCGGCGGTGTGCTGCCGGGACGCAGCAGCGGCGCGATCGGCGATCTCGTCTCGCGGTGGCGGACGATGCCCGCCGACCGCCGCTCCGCGGCGACACGCGATCGCATCGTGGCACTGTGGGTCCGCGCGGAGACGCTGCGCCTGACGTCGATCCGGGAGAACCAGGCCCGCAAGATGGGGGGCCCTGGACCGGAAGGCTCGATCCTGAAGCTGGCCGCGGCCGAGCTCAGCAAGGACGTGTGGGAGGCGGCGGTCGACGTGATGGGAGCCGAGGGCATGCTCTTCACCTCGTACGAGATGACACGCCCGGACCGGCCAATGAGTTGGGATAATCCGCAGAAGTCGTTCCTGCGGGCACGGGCGAACTCGATCGAGGGCGGGACGAGCGAGGTGATGAGGAACATCATCGGCGAGCGGGTGCTCGGATTGCCCGGCGACGTTCGCGTGGACCGCGACGTGCCATGGAGCCAGGTGCCGCGCAGCTGAGACCGACGTTGTGGGCTGTGCTGTGGGTTGTGCTGTAAGGCTGCGGGCTCCGCGGCCTGTGCTG
>CAZGUH010000011.1:48611-84884 GCA_964529005.1 uncultured Ilumatobacteraceae bacterium
TGTGGGCTGTGCTGTGGGTTGTGCTGTAAGGCTGCGGGCTCCGCGGCCTGTGCTGCGGGGCTGCGGGTTGCGGGCTGCGCGGCGTGCGCTGCGCGGCGCGGGCTCGTCGCCGGCTGCGAGCTCAACGCTGCGAACTCAACGCCGCGAGTTCAACGCTGTGAGTTCAACGCTGCGAGCACGTCGCTGGCGGGCAGGTTGCGATCGTCGGCGGGCGGCCGGCGCTGCCAGGACCCGCCGGTCATCACCGTGGCTGCCTGCTCGATCGCCGCTTGCAGGTCGCGGATCATCCGGGGCGGCGGGAAATACTCGTCCTCCTCGGTGACGCGGACGATCTCGACGCCGCAGCGCGGGGACAGCCGATCGAGCACTGCGCGCACCAGCTCGTCGGGAGCGGAGGCGCCGGCCGTCACACCGACCGTGCCGGTCAGATCGTCGGGCAGCTCGTCGGCGGCGTTGACGCGATAGACGCGCGCCGAGCCGCTCTCGAGCGCCAGTTTCTCGAGGGCGCGGGTGTTCGAGGAGTTCGCCGAGCCGATGACGACGATCGCGTCGCACGCCGGCGCCATCGCCAGCATCGCGCTCTGGCGGTTCGTCGTGGCGAAGCACAGGTCGCTGCGGCCCGGGCGCCAGACGTTCGGATACTTCTCGGCGACTGCGTCCGCCACGCCTGACCAGTCGCGGTGCGAGAGCGTCGTCTGCGCCAGCAACGCCACCGGTTGGGCGAACGGCGGCAGCGCATCGACCTCGGCGATGGACTCGACCCGGCTGATCGCGTCGGGCGCGACGGCCATGGTGCCGACCGCCTCCTCGTGGCCCTCGTGACCGACGTAGACGATGCGGTAGCCCTTTCCCGCCCGCACCTTGACCTCGTGGTGGACCTTGGTGACGAGCGGGCAGACGGCGTCGACCACGTAGCTGCCCCGTGCCCGCGCCGCGGCAACGACCTCGGGCGCCGACCCGTGCGCCGAGAGCATGATCGGCTTGCTCGGCGGGACGTCGGCGATGTCGTCGACGAACACCACCCCGCGCTGCTCGAACCGCTGGACGACCAGCCGGTTGTGCACGATCTCGTGATAGCAGTACACCGGCGGTGGAAAGCTGCGCACCATCCAGGCGAGGGCCTTGATCGCCATCTCGACGCCGGCACAGAAACCCCGTGGCTCGGCGAGCAGCACGCGGTCGACATCCACGACCGGTCACGCTACCGGGCCGAGCCCAGCCCTCGCCGGTAGCCTGGACCGCCGTGCCCGCACCCGCCACCCGGCCTGCTCCTGGACCTGCCGTGCGGTCCGTATCCGGCCCTGTGGTCACCCACGTCGCGCCCGGTTCGGCGGCCGCGCGGTCGGGTGTGCACCCCGGTGACGAAGTCGTCCGCCTGAACGGCCAATCGCCTCGCGACGTCATCGAATGGCGGCTGCTCGCCGACGAGGCAGAGCTCGAGCTCGACATCGTGCGCGGCGGGCTCGACCTCCAGCTCACCGTGTCCAAGCGTGCCGGCGAGCCGCTCGGCGCGGAGGTGTCGAGCGCGTTGTTCGACCGAGTTCGCACGTGTGACAACCACTGTGCCTTCTGCTTCATCTACCAGCTCCCCAAGGGATTGCGCCGCAGCCTCTACCTGAAGGACGACGACTACCGGCTGAGCTTCCTCTACGGGAACTTCACCACGCTCACCCGGTTCACCGAAGCCGACCTCGAACGGGTCGTCACGGAGCGTCTCTCGCCGCTGCACGTCAGCATCCACGCCACCGATCCCGAGGTGCGCAGCGAGATGCTGCGCAACCCGCGCGGCGGCATGAGCCTGCGGTGGCTGCGGGCTCTGCTCGATCACGGCATCACCGTGCACGGCCAGATCGTCCTGTGCCCGGGCGTCAACGACGGCGCCGTCCTCGACGACACGCTCGCCGGTGTGCTCGACCGCTTCCCCGAGTTGGCGTCGCTGGCGATCGTGCCCCTCGGCATCAGCCGCTTCAACACCGAGCCCACGATGCGCGCCCACACGGTCGACGAGGCGGCCCGGGTGCTCGACACCGTCGACGACTGGCAGGAGGTGTACGGCAGCGTCCTCGGCCATCGCCTGGTGTTCGCCGCGGACGAGTACTACATCATGGCTGGCCGTCCGTTCCCCGAAGCAGAGGCCTACGAGGGGTTCTCGATGCACGAAGACGGCATCGGTATGGCGGCGCTGTTCGCCGAAGAGTGGCACGGGCGGGTGGCCGAGGCCACCGGCCCGCAGAGCGGGTTCTTCGCCTGGGTCGACGGCGCCCCGGCGGCGGGATACCGAGCCCCGCGCAATCCCGCCGGTGACACCGGCCTCGCGGCCCCGTCGTCCGCATGTGCGCCCTCTGCCGAGGCGGCGCCGGTGTCGGTCGGCCGTCCCGGCCGCGGTCATCGCCGGCCCTCCGCCTCGACGCCGGTCGCAGTCCTCACGGGCGAGTATGGGGCGCGCGTCATCGGTCCGCTCGTCGACGGGCTCGGCCGCGACGATGTGCGTGTGCTGCCCGTGCGCAACGAGTTCTTCGGTGGCAACACCGGTGTCACCGGTCTGATGGTTGGCGCGGACATTGCCAACGTGCTCGCGGGGGAGCCCGAGGACCACCGCTTCCTGCTCCCCGACGTGTGCCTCAGCGAGGGCCGATTCCTCGACGGAGCGACGCTTGCCGACCTGCCGCGCGCCGTCGAGGTCGTCCCGACCGACGGCATCGCGCTGCGGCGGGCGCTGGAGGGCCGGGCATGAGCGCCGCTGCGACGCCCGCTGCCGATCTCCCCACCGTCGTGGTCGTGGGGCGGCCCAACGTGGGCAAGAGCACCCTGTTCAACCGGATCGTCGGCGAGCAAGCTGCGATCGTCGAGGATCGCCCGGGCATCACGCGCGACCGGAAGGAGTTGGTCGCCGAGTGGCTCGGCAGGAGTTTCCTGCTGGTCGACACCGGGGGGTGGCTGCCCGGCGGTTCCGAACTCGATGCGAAGGTGAGCCGCCAGGTGGAGACCGCGGTCAAGGCCGCCGATCTGGTGTTGTTCGTGGTCGACGCCGCCGTCGGCGTCACCGACGACGACGAGGCGATCGCCACCTGGCTCCGCCGCCATCCGCGGCCGGTCCTGCTCGTCGCGAACAAGGCCGACAACGATCGTCGCGAAAGCGAGCGGTGGGAGTTCCTCGCGCTCGGACTCGGCGACCCGCTGCCGGTCAGCGCCCTGCACGGCCGCCGCGCGGGCGATCTGCTCGATGAGGTCGTCGCCCGGCTGCCGGCGTCGCCTGGTGATGACGGCGACGACGGTCTGATCGCTCCGGCACGCGAGAGCTCCTCTCGCGACGCTGGCCACCTGTGGTCTCCGGACGAAGGCCGGCCCCCTCGGGTGGCGATCGTCGGGCGCCCAAACGTCGGCAAGAGCACGCTGTTCAACCGTCTGGTCGGCGAAGATCGCTCGGTCGTCCACGACATGGCCGGCACGACACGCGACTCGATCGACACGCTCGTCGAGACGCCCGATGGTCCGATCATCTTCGTCGACACTGCGGGCATGCGCCGTCGCAGCCGGGTGGACGACTCGGCGGAGTACTACTCGGTCGTGCGGGCCTTGCGTGCCATCGACGACGCCGACGTCGCCCTGCTGGTGATCGACGCCACCGAAGGGGTGACGAGCCAGGACCAGCGGCTGGTGGAGCGGGTCGATGCTGCCGGGTGCCCCGTGCTGCTCGTGCTCAACAAGTGGGAGTTGATCGACGACGCCGACGATCGGGCCCAGGCGCTGGCGCAGCTGAAGCGCAAGCTGTACTTCGCCGACGAAGCGCCGGTGTTGAAGATCTCCGCGCTGACGGGCAAGGGTGTGCACAAGCTGCGCCCGGTCCTGGCCGAAGCGATCGAGCAATATCACCGTCGTGTCCCCACGCGCGACGTGAACCGGGTGGTGGCCGAGGCGCAGCAGAAGCAGCCGGCCGGAGGAGGCGCCCGGGTGCTCTATGCGGTGCAGGGGGCCACCGACCCGCCGACGTTCACGCTGTTCACCAACCGTGAGCTGCCGCAGCCATATCTGCGCTATCTCGAGCGCAGCATTCGTGAGGCGTTCGATTTCGGGGCGACGCCGCTGAAGCTGCGTGTGCGCCGCCGGACGGATTCCTGACATGCCGTGGTGTGAGGACTGCGCGAAGTACTGGGCCCCATCGGCGATGGGTGAGGAAGGGGAGTGTCCGACCTGTGGCCGAGTGCTCGAAGCCCCGACGCCCAAGGGTCGCGTCACGGCGAAGTCACTCGACCTGAAATCGCTCGCCGCTGGGGAGACCGCCGACGCGGCCGACGAAGAGACGGCGCGCGCGCCGTGGCACTTCAAGCTGTTGGTCGTGTTGCTCTGCATCTATCTCGCCTGGCGTTTCGTTCAGATCTTCGCCTGATCGGGATTGTCACCGACGGCCGCCGCCGGCAGGCGTTCATGCTGCCGGTTGTCGTCGGAGTGCGGTGTGGGTCGTGGCGCCGTCGGGTCGCGTGATGGTGAGGTCCCGGGTGGTGGGGTCGAGCGTGAGTTGCCAGCCTCCTTCGTGCGCGTCGTGATGGTGACGGGAGCAGAGAGGCAGGAGGTTCGCGAGGGTCGTGGGCCCGCCCTGTTCGAAGGGCACGAGGTGATGGATGTTGGTGTGGTCGAATGCCACGCGGCAATCGGGTATCGCGCAGGTCGGATACATCGCCCGTAGGGCGTGGCGTTGTTGCCGGGTGGCGAGGCGTTTGGCACGACCGACGTCGACCACGACGCCGTAGCCGTTGAGGACGTAGGGGATGATGTCGGCGTCGCAGGCCATGCGCCGGATGGTGGCGACGGGGAGCGCGCCGCCACCGGTGACCGCGAGGGTGGAATCCGGGCGGAGCCCGTGGGTCAACGTGGCGAGGTCGACGTGGACGTGCACGGTCGCCGCCACCCCTGGTGTTCCACCGTTCGCGTCCGTACTGGCGGTGTCGGGACGGGTGGAGATGGTGTGGAGAGCGGTGGCGGCGCGTTGGTGGTTGGTGAGGTCGGGTTCGGTTCCGTGGTGGTAGTGGCGTTCGATCTCGCGGTCGAGTGCGGCCCAGAGTTGGGCGCCGCGTTCGGGGTCGAATTCGGCGCGCAGGTGGTACATCCCGGTGATCCGGTCGACCCAGCGTGTGAGGCGGCTGTCGCGGCGTTGGCGGTCGAGCTCGCCGACGCCGTTGTCGTCGGCGAGCAGCAGCGCCATGCGTGTGCAGAGGTCGGCGAAGTCGTCGGGGTTGGTGGTGGTGGCGATGTCCGCGAGTTCGCGTTGGTGGTCTGCGACGGCGGGTGTGCGGACGACGGCGCCGGCGAACGCGTCGACATGGGCGGGCGTGATGTCTCCGTCGGCCAACGCGTCTTCGACGGCGGGGGCGTCGGTGAGGGCGTCGCTGCGTCGCTGGACGTCGCGTGCACCGGCCCTACCCCACAGGCGTCCGGTCACGACCTCGGCCCGACCGGCCTCCCCAACTCGGCGCAGCTCGTCGAGCCGGCGTGACCCGGCGATCTTCACCGCAGCCAGCCAGCCCTCGAGCTGGCGGGCGAGCCGCAGCGCGGTGTCGACCCCGGCGGCGTCAAGCGTCGCAATGTCGAGCGACGCCAACCGGGCGGCGGCTTCGGGATGATCGACAGAACTCATGTTCGACACGCTACGACCGGGGTGTCACAGAGTCAGTCCGAGCCGAGCGATTTTGGGGCGGGCCCAGGGTCCGGCCGCTAGAGTCGTCGAGCACATCAGATACGGGCTGTGGCGCAGCTTGGTTAGCGCGCTTGTCTGGGGGACAAGAGGTCGTGGGTTCAAATCCCGCCAGCCCGACCATTGTGAGGGTGTGGTCCCCCGGGGGCCGCCGTGCGCGCCGACGTCCGTACGGCCAGAGTTCCTCGCTTGATGCGATCGATGGTTTGACTACCTTGCATCATGTGCTCGTCGTCGAGGTGGACCTGGCCCTCGCTCAGGGAACGGACGAGCGCGCCCCCGGTGGGGCGATCACCGTCGCGCTGTGCGGCTCGTGGAATCACAGCGGACCGTGCCGCTGGCCGCACCGCACAGACATCGACGCCGCACGTTCTCCTGCTCTGATGCGCACCACCGTCACGGTCGACAGCGGCGACGTCCCCGAGGTGCTCGGTCGAATCCGCGCCGCGCTGGATGACGATCGTTGGACCGTTCTACGAGAAGCTGTGCACACAACGCAGACGGAGCCAGGCAGCGAGCCGGATGGGGCGACGTAGCCCCAGGAGACGGTCACTGGCCTCATAGCGTCTGAGACCTCGCCGTCACCGCGCACCATGGCGACGGATGAGCGACCGCTCTCGAAGGCCGAGGGCAGCGCCGACGAGTGTGGTCGCCGCGATCGAGGCAAGGGCCAGGCTGCCGGTGTGCCGCCGCTGACGCTCGAGCCCTGATCGTTCGCGGGCGTGGCCTGCGTTGCGCTCGGGAAGGTATTCGTCAAGGTCCGCAGGCGGGTGGACAAGGTCGCCAGCCTCGGTCTCCTCGTCGCCCGTTCCCAACGGCCCGGCGCTGTCGGATCGGTCGGCCGGAACTCCCTCGGGCGTCGACGTCGCTGGGGTCTCCGGCGCTGCGTCCGGCGTCGGCGCGGCCGTCGCCGATGTGGTCGTCGCGGACTGCGCGGACGCTGACGTCGTCGACGTCACAGCAGCCGTCCCCTCCGCCGTCGTCGCGGTTGCTGGCGTCGTCGTGGTCGCTCCGGCAACGGAGCTCGGAGAAGTCGTGGACGTCGCGACGGTCGACGGCGACGCGGTCGTCGGCACGGCGCTCGATGACGTGGCGGTCGTGGTCGGGGGCGCGGTCGTCGCAGGGGTCGTGCTCGTCGCAGCGTTCGTCGTGGACGGGCTCCCAGCGGTCGTCGACGGCGTGGCCTGCACCGTCGTGGTGGGCGCAGCGGCCGTCGACACTGTCGTGGGCGGAGGCGCCAGCGGTCGCGACGAGCCCGAGGCGACTGCGAGGAAGCGCCCGCTGCTCGGAGCGCTCTGTCCGGGCTCAGCGACCGGGCGCGCCACCAGCGCAGATTCCGCCAGCGCGATCCAAGCCGAGCCGTAGTAGGTCGGATGTTCGTCGTGCAGCTCGCGCGCCCGCTCCATCAGCTCGGTGGCAGCGTCGTCATCGTTCATGGCCGCGGCGGAGAGGGCGTTGGCCACCAAACCCAATGGGTGCGTGCCCCCTTCGAGTCGCTCACCGTCGAGGCTGTACGCCAACGCGGCGCCGTCCTCGGCGAGGGTGACCAACCGCGCTGCCATCTCTGCGACGACGTCGTGACCTTCGGGGCAGCCGATCAATCGGGCGGGAACCCGCGCCGCATCCAGACCGTACCGACCGGGGGAGCCGGCGTCATCGGGATGGGCGATGGCTCGCGCCGTCCCATCGTCGTCGAGCACCAGCCAATCCGGTGGCAACCCGCGAGCGATGAGCTCCTCCAACAACGAGAACGCATCATCTCGGAGCTCCGTCCAGCGTGGATCGCCGGTGATCTCGCCGAGCATCGCGTAGTCGCAGGGCGCCAGGTAGCTCGGATTGACGACCCGTCGCTCCACGGCCCACGGCCCGGCGACGACGACGTACCGATCGCCGGCTTCGGCGGTCTCGTGATCGAGGATCGCCGTCGCGATCCGTCGCGCCTCGGTCAGATAGCCGCTCTGGCCGAAGCGTTCGGCAGCGATCGTCAGAGCGACTGCGATGTCGGTGTCGGCGTCGGACGCCGACTGCTCGTTGGCGACGGCGCCGTCCTGCCAACGCCACGCGAACAACGAGTCGTCCCGCTGAAGGTTCTGCCGCGTCCACGACCACACCGATTCGAACGCGGCTCCATCGCCGTCGTGCGCAGCGAGGAGCATCGCATAGGCCTGCCCCTCACTCACCGTGTCACCGCCTTGGTCATGGCGGATCACCCGGCCGTCCGGCGCGACGTAGTCGTCGAAGAACGCCGCGGTCGCGGCGGACGCGTCGCCCGATCCGTCGGATGCTTCGTTCGATTCGAGGGCGGCCACGATGCCGGCGACGGCGATCGCGGCCGCCACCAGAGCCGCCGCCGCGATGAGCGCCAGCCCACGGGTCACCGCCACACCTCTGCGGTCGTCTCCGGCTCAGGCTCGGCGTCTGCCAGCTTCGGCCGTTGCAGCAGAATCGCCACACCTGTCGCCAGCACCATGACGTGGACGGCGGAGAACGCGATGTTCGTGACCATGCCGGGGGACTGGTTGCGTGTGACGCCGTAGGCCGCCACGGCGAGCAGGGCACAGCAGGCGAAGATCGGCGCTGCGACGGGCCGCAGCTGCCGCCGATCGGAGGCTGTTTTCGGTGTCACGGCAAAGCTGCCGCGTCTGCGCAGCGCGGTCAGGATCGTCGCCAGGATGTGGATCCAGAAGCACGCGCTGGCGACTGCAAACGCTCTGTAGGAGTAGTCGTTCGAGCCGGCGACGGCGACCGTCACCATGCCGAGGAAGAAGTACGGCGCCCAGTAGATGAGGAACTGCTCCGCGGACGGAACGGTGACGGGCTGCTCCGTCGTCAGGATGCGAACGATCGGGAACGTCATGTAGATCAGCAACGTCCACCCGGTGAGCCAGTACGCCGCCGACAGCAAGTACTGGAGGCGGATCCGCAACGGCAGGCGGGCGGTGAGAACGGTCGGCACGGCAGACAGGCACCCGCGCGCCCAGCGAAGCTGCTGGCTGACGTAGGAGCCGGCATCCTCCGGAGCCAGGCCCGACGCGAGGACATCCGGCACGTACTTGGTGCGCCATCCGCGTTCGTGAAGGCGGATCGACAGCTCGAAGTCCTCGGTGAGCGAATCGTGGGAGAAACTGCCGACGGATTCGAGCGCGCCGCGACGGGCCACGAAGTTCGTCCCGCAGCAGAACATCGCGCCCACCTCGTCGCGCCCGAGCGCGATGGCGCCGAAGAACAGCGATTGCTGCGACCAGCTCGCGTCTGCGACGCCGCCCCGATGCCAGTTGGCGTAGTACTGCGGCGTCTGCACCAACGCCACGTCGTCCGAATCGAACTCCGCGAGGCACCTGTCGACGAAGTCCGGGCGCGGCACGTGGTCGCAGTCGAGGACGGCGATGAACTCGCCGTCGGTGCGCGCCAGCGCCCAGTTGATGTTGCCCGCCTTGGCGCCTTCGCTCCCTGGCCGTTGGATGCAGTGGACGTCGTAGCGCCGGGCGAGCTCGGCCATCTCGGGTCTGCCGCCATCGTCGAGGAGGTACACGCGCACGTCCGCTCCGGTCATCGCGGCCGCAGCCGCGACGGTCGGCTCGACGACATCCAGCGGCTCGTTGTACGTCGGGATGAAGACATCGACCGAAGCCCGAACGGCGGTGCGCTCGATCGGCGATCGCGGGCGGACGCGCGACACCGTCCACCAGAAACCGAGCGCCTGCATGAGGTTGAAGCCCTCGGCCCCGACCAACAGTCCGTACAGCAACGGGTGTGCCGCACGGCCCGGCCTGAGCAGCCACCATGCATACCGGACGGCCAACACGAGGTCGACGACCACCAACAGCCGCACCAGACGAGCGCGCGTGGCGAGGCCCTCGCGCGGACGCCAATCGGCCGCTGCGAGGCGAGCGTCCACAGCTGGGGCGGTCACAGGAAGCTCCATACCTTCACCTCGTCATTGCCGACCTCTGCGGTCAACGGACGCTCGGCGGACAGTTCGTGCACGAAGTCCAAGGCGTCGGTGACGCTCGGGTCGTCCGGGCGCCACGTGAACGCGCCGATGACCACGACGCGTTGGCCGGCTCGCAACGCGGCGCGGGCGTCGGCGACCGGCACGACGGCCGCGCCGCGAGCGGCTTCACGCACGAGCTGGCTGATGTCGTTCGGGGCGTACACCACGAGATCACCGGGCTCCGCGACGTCGTCGACATGGTCGATCGCCGCCGCCACGTCGTAGCGCGGGAGCGGTTCGACGTGCGTGCGCTGATCGATGGTGGCGACGACGAGCAGGGCGACGGCGGCCAGGCCGAACGCCCGAGCGGAGGTCCAGCGGCCGGCATGGCCGATCGCGTAACCGGCGCCGATCGCGATCATCGGCATCGCTGTCGCCGTCCACGCGAGAGCGAACGGCGGATTCCGCGGGGCTCCGCTGATCTGGAGCAGCAGGAGAGCGACGAACGGGCTCACCGCGAGGACGACGACGAGTGCCCCGCGCCGCGACCACGAGCGGCCGAGCAGCACGAACGCGGCGAGCATGCACAGCGGCCAGAGCGCGAGCAGCCGGGACGTCACGTGCGGTGGATGGAAGCCGACCAAACTGATGAGCGCCGTTCCGACGAGCCCGAACACCGATCGACCGGCGGCGGGCGCGCCGTCCGTCGCGTACTCGAAAGGCGGGAGGACGTCGGGTGGGCCGAACCCACCGCGGTATGTCATCAGCACGACGAACGCGGCGAGTTGGATCGCCAGCGCGACGAGCATCTTCATGCGGTCTCTTCGCGATCGCGCCCCAGCGCGCTGTGCCACGACGGCAGCCGCGATGTCCAAGATCACCACGGGCACCAACGCCAGCTGGTGACTCCACAGCAAGCTCGCAGTGACCACGCCGAACATCAGCCAATCGGTCAGCCGGTTGGTGGTCAGCGCCATCGTGAGGGCGAGCAGCGACAGGGTCGTCAACAGCGCGGCGAGTGCTCCGGGCTGCGCTTGCCCCGCGAGCCATACGAAGCCCGGCCCGAAAGCCACGACGGCGGCGGCGATCAGCCCGACGCGCCGGTCGAAGAGCTTCGACGCGGTCACGTGGATCACCGGAATGAGAACAAGGCTGGCGATCAAGGACGGCAGCCGCAGCGCCCATGGATCGGAACCGAACGCCTGGCGACTGAGCCAGACCAGCGCATCGAGGAGGGGCGGATGCGCCTGCGCTGCTCGCGCCGCGTCGGACATCGCGTCGAACGACGAGCGGGTGACGCGTGCGGTGTCGGCCTCGTCCAACCACAGCGGCCGAACGGACCACGCCCGAAGGGCGGCGCCGCCCACTACGAGCAACGGCAGCGCTACCGCTGCGAATCGCGGCCCTTCGCCGACGTCGTCACTCGCCACGACCAACGACCGGGGGCTGGCCAAGCCCGTCGAGACCAACAGGCCGACGGTCAGAGCCGCGCTCGCGATCGCAGATGCCGTCACCGCAGACTCGGCGGACGTCGTGGCGCTGTCACCCAGGAGAACGAGCCAGAACGCGACGGACACCGCGACGATCGCCACCACAGACGACGCCTGCCGGTTTCCGATCCGGTGATGTGCGAGCACCTCGGCGAGGCCCAGGCTCGCCATCGCGGTGGCGGCGAACGGGACGAGGGCCGTGAGACGCTCGTCGCCGATGTCGACCCAGCCGGCGACGCCGACGGCCACGAGCACTCCGGCGCCGCCTGCGAGCGCGCTCGTCACCAGGGCAGGGAAGATGTCGATTCGTCGTGCCTCGTGCAGGCGACTGAACAGCACCGCTGGTGCGGCGCCTGCGGACAGCGGGATCATGCCGAGTCCCACCACCGCAGCGGCGAGCTGCAGCTCGCCATCGTCGCCAAACGCCGGAGCCAGAGCAGACACGGCGATGACCGTCAGGAGCCCGAGCGAAAGGCCCACGAGCCGACCGCCCTGACGGACGCCGGCGACGACACGAACCGCCACCAGCGCGACGACGATGACGGCGACGACGATCCGTGTCACCGGACCCGTGAAGTGTGCCGCTGCGAGCAACCCCGCGCCGGCGGCCAACCCGGCGACGATCGAGATCACCTCGACCATTCGGACGGGCGCAGACTCCTCGTGTTCCGTCCACTCTCGCAGCACCGGCGCCGGGCCGCGCCCGCCGACGACGGTGCGCACCATGCCCGCGCGGTTACCCCTCGGCGAGCGTTCCGAGACGGTGCAGTCGGCTCAGCGCCGCGCGTGCAGGAAACATGCGTCGTACGGGCTCCGCATCGCGCGACCCGATGTTTGAGGGGGTACGAAGCAGGGCACGACGGAAGCCATGAACGTCGGTCCGGCTCGCCCTCGTGCGTCCCGGCATTCTGGTCTGGAGACCTCGTCGAGGAGGATGACATGGGTGCATTGAGCGTGCTTCTGATCGCGGCAGGCGCCGTGCTGGCGTTCGCGGTGAAGGCCGTGTCGGACGATGTCGACCTGACAACGGTCGGCGTGATCTTGATGATCGTCGGAGCGATCGGGTTGATCGCCTCCATCATGCGTGGCTCGATGCTGGGCTTCAGCTCGACCCGCGAGCGTCGCGTCTCAGCCGATGGCCGCACCGTCGTCGAGCACGAACGGGGCTCATCGTTCTGACCCGCGACGCGCTACACGTTCAACCCCGGTAGGCGGCTCGCCTGTCGGATCCATGAGGTGAGGCGATCCTCGTCGAGGGGATCGTCCTCGTGGATGTTGAGGTAGCGGACGTCAGGATCCTTGGCAGCTTTGGGCGGCTCGGGATCGAGGGCGGCGCCCTTGAAGAACTGGAGCTGCACGTACTTCGTGTAGCAACGAACGGCGACGAACCAGCCCTCACCCTCGTGGCCGTAGAACGGCTGGTTCCACTTCACGGCTTTGTGCACGCCGGGCACGGTCCGTTCGATCAGATCGTCGAGCCGCTCGCCGACGGCTCGCTTCCAGCCGGGCATGGCTGCGATGTAGGCCTGGACCGGCCCGTTGCCCTCGCCCTTGGGGATCTGCGGGTTGCCGCCGGCGAGCAACGTGGGCTCGGATCCGGTGCTGCGTTCAACGTTTCGCTTGCGCGTCGTCATCGTCCTCCAATCGGCGCGAATGGTATGCGCCCGCGGTGGCGGGATCAGCTGACCTCGAGGACGATCTTGCCGCGGGTGTGGCCGCCCATGATTCGGCGGTGGGCTTGCGCGGCATGCGCGCGCCTCCGTACTGCACCGGCTCGGCCGAGCTCGGCGAGGAACGGATGATTGCGCTCGCTCAGCTTGCCCAGATACATGACGGCGACGCGATCGCTCACGTTCTTTGACGACGGCGAGATCGTGCGCGATGAACACCGTCAGCCCTTCGGCGACGACGTCACGGATCTTGCGCCGGGGTTCAGCGACGAATCGGATCCTGGAAGATCATCTGAAGGTCGCCGCGCACGGCGCGCAGGGCGCGGTGGTCCATCGCCGCGAGGTCACGCCCGCCGAACGTGATCGTGCCGTTGGTGGGCTTGCGCAGCATGGTGATCGCCCGCGCCGTCGTCGACTTGCCGCACCCGGATTCGCCGACGAGGCCGAGGGTCTCACCGCGCGCCACGTCGAAGCTGACGCCGGCGACGGCTCGCAGCCTCCCGTGCGGCGTGTCGAACCCGACCGAGAGGTCCTCGACGCGCAGCAGCACGTCGTCACCTCGGCCGGGAAGCGCCGGATCGGCGACGGCCATCAGAGGACGCGCTGCACAGCTTCCCGCACCTCGTGCCCGACTGCGTCGAATCGGACGCCGCGATCGCACGCATCGCCGCCCACGTCGACCGCCTCCTCGCCGAGCGACGAGCAGCCGTCAGCTCTTGTCGGCGTAGCGGACGATCGCTTTGAACTCCTTCGCTGACAACGGCAGCACGGACAGCCGGTTGCCGCGCGCCAGCAAACGTGAGTCCGCGAGTTGGGGAATCGTGCGCAGCTCGTCGAGCGAGACGAACCGCAGCGCCCTCACCGGCGCCATGGTCACCCACGTCCAGCGCGGATCGGCGGGATCGGAGTCGGGGTCGTAGTACTTGCTCGTCGGGTCGAACTGCGTCGGGTCGGGCTCCGGCGCGCCCAGGACCCTGCAGATGCCGGCCACGCCCGCGGGCTTGGCGTTCGAGTGGTAGAAGATCGCCTCGTCGCCGACGCGCATCTGGCGCAGGTAGTTGCGCGCCTGATAGCTCCGAATGCCATCCCACCCCTCGCGCCCGACGCGCTCGAGGTCGGCATAGCTGAACGACTCCGGTTCGGACTTCACGAGCCAGTACGACACCCGGGCGAAGCTAGCCAATCACGCCGGGTACGTCGTGATCTCGCTCGCCTTCACCGACGCCCAGACCTCGTCGCCGTTCCGGAGGCCGAGTTCCACGTGCGCCGCCGGGGTGATCTCGGCGACGATCGGGATCGGGTCGGTGAGGCGCACGCGCACCCGGTCGCCGAACTGGTCGACGTCGGCGACGCACGTCCTCCACGTGTTGCGTGGGCTGCCGTCGGGTCGATGCAGGTGCAACGACACCGCCTGGGGACGGATCACGGCGAACGACTCGCCCTCGGCTGCATCGGAGGACGCGACGATCCGCGCCCCGGCTTTCGTCGTGAGAACGTGGCCGCTGACGCGTCCGGTGAGCAGGTTGACGCCGGCCAGTTCGGCGACGTAGCGCGACCGGGGGTGCGCGGCGACGTCGGGCAGCGGCCCGCTCTGCACGACCCGGCCGTCCTCGACGACGACGACCCGGTCGGCCAGCGCGTAGGCGTCGATCGGATCGTGGGTGACGAGGATCCGAACGCCGGGGAATTCGGCGAGCCGCCGGCGGAGGTCGCGTCGCACGTCGTCGCGCGTCGCGGCGTCGAGCGCGGCGAGCGGCTCGTCGAGCAACAGGACACGCGGTGTGGTGGCCAACGCCCGCGCCAGGGCGACGCGCTGCGCCTGCCCTCCGGACAGCTGCGCCGGGCGGCGTCCGGCGTGGTCGCCGACGCCGACCCGATCGAGCCACTCCCGCGCTCTGCGGCGGGCCGCCGCCTTCGCCGTGCCCCGCGCCCGCAGGCCGAATGCGACGTTCTCCAGCGCGCTGAGATGGGGGAACAGCAGGTAATCCTGGAAGACGACGCCGATCGGCCGCTGTTCGGGCGGGACGAAGAGGCCACGGCTCGGCTCGTCGAGCACCGCTGCCGGCCCGCCGTCGTCGTCGAGCGCGATCCGGCCGCGATCGAGCGGCCGCAGCCCCGCGACCGCACGCAGGATGCTCGACTTGCCGGCGCCGTTCGGTCCCAGCAGCGCGACGACCTCACCGGGCCTGACCGTCAACTCGACGTCGAGGTCGAGCGATCCGATCGCCTGGCAGATCGCGGCGTGCAACGTCATCGGGCAGGGATGGCCGCCGGGCCGGGGGCGCCGCGCTCCGACGAGCCGAGCCAGCGGTCGCGCAGCCCGACCAGCACCACGAAGCTCACCGCGATCAGCACGAGGCTCAGGACCAGCGCCGCGTCCGGGTCCGATTCGAGCGCGAGATAGGTGGCGAGTGGCATCGTCTGCGTGCGGCCGGGAAGGTTTCCGGCGAACGTGATCGTCGCGCCGAACTCTCCCAGCGCCCGCGCCCACGCGAGCACCGCGCCCGCGACGAGCGCCGGCCGCACAGCCGGGAGCGTCACGCGGCGGAACACGTACCAGCGCGACGCGCCGAGCGTTCGAGCGGCGTCCTCGTAGCGATGGTCGACCTGGCGCAGCGCCGCCTCCATCGTCAGCACCAGGAACGGCATCGCGACGAAGGTCTGGGCGACCACGACGCCGGCGGTGGTGAACGGCAGACGGACGTCGAACCAGCGGTCGAGGTACTGGCCGAACAATCCCCGGCGGCCGAAGGAGAAGAACAGCGCGACGCCGCCGACCACCGGCGGCAGCACCATTGACAACGTGCACAACGCGCGGGCGATCGAGCGTCCGGGGAAGCTCACCCGGGCGAGCACCCACGCCAGAGGCAGGCCGAGCGCGATCGACAGCGCGGTCGCGGCCAGCGAGCACTGGATCGAGAGCCGCAGCGCGGTGCGGACGTCCGGTTCGCGCAGCACGTCCCACGCCGCGCTCCACGGGGCGCGCCACAGCAGCCCCACGAAGGGGAGCGAGAAGAACGCGATCGCGCCGACGGCGAGCGCCACCGCCGGCCCGGGAGGCCGATCCGTCCGGACGCGTCGCGCGGCCGGCGCCTTGTCGCCCGCTGCGAGCACGTCGGTACGGTAGACGATCGGCGCGCGAGCCACGGGCGCAGGTCTAGGCACGGGCCGTCATTCTTGTCATGATCCCCTGGGGGCTTCGGCCCGAGGGGCCGAAGCGGACTGATGGGGGTGCGCCATGCGCAAGTCCGGTCTGGTCTGGATGACGCCGCTGCTCGTGGGGGTGTCGTGGGCGTCGACAGCTTCGGCGCAGGAGGAGGTCATGTGCGGTCCGCCCGAAGAGGAGGTGCCGGCGACGATCGTCGGCTCCGGGGTCATCGTCGGGACGGGCGGGCCGGACGTCATCGTCGGCAGCCCCGGCGCCGACCACATCCTCGGCCTCGGTGGCGACGACATCATCTGCGGCGAGGGTGGGAACGATCGGCTGAACGGCGGATCGGGCAACGACGTCCTCATCGGCGATCCCGCGGACCTGCCGCCCTTCATCGAGTCCAACGGGGCCAACGACGACGTGCTGATCGGCGGCTCGGGGAACGACACGCTCGCCGGTCTCGGCGGCGACGACGTCCTCGACGGCGGCTCCGGCGCGGACGACTTGATCGGAATGGGCGGCGCCGACCACATCAGCGGCGGCGCCGGGGCCGACACCGCGTTCGGAGGTCCCGGTGACGACATCGTGTCCGGCGGCTCCGGAGACGACATGCTGTGGGGCAACTTCGGCAGCGACACGCTGATCGGGGGGTCGGGCGCCGACGTGATCGACGGCGACAACCCGTTCCCGCCGCCGCCCGACGTGCCGTTCCCGCCCGGTGGGAACGACGACCACTGCACCGGCGGCTCGGGGTCCGACACGCTGACGAACTGCGAGACGGCCGTCTCGTAGCGGCTCGCCTCCGGTTCAGACCTGCACGGCGCGGCGCACTCGGGCCCATGCCTCGTCGACGGTGGGGGCCGTCGCAGAGGCCACCGAGATCGTCACCGCGCCGTGCAGCAGCTCCGCTTCCGCGGTCCAGCACGGCGCGACATCGATCAGCGTCCCGTCGTCACCGCGGACGTGGTTCTCGCGGTAGTCGAGGAGCGTGCGCCAGCCGGCGCGCTCGAGGGCACGACGGTCGCTGTGCTGGAGCCGTGGGCGGTGACGGCGCATGCCCTCATCATGCGCGATGGGGCCTGTGGATCGTCAGACCCCAATTGGTGTGATTTTCCTGTGCGTTGCTTGGGGATCAGCGCGCGTCGGTGTCCGCCAGGATCGGCGTCAAGGTCAAGCCCGGCTTGTCGACCTCCAACCGCTGGAGCCGGTAGCGGCTCTCGAACAGCGCGACGAGAGCGCCGTCGCTGCGTTCGAGGATCCGGATGCCTCCGATCGCGCGCAGCTCCGGCGCCGATGCCGCGTCGGTGATCCGCATCGCCTGGTAGCTGGAGAGCGACACCTCCGTGGGGGCGCCGAACTCGGACGCCAAGCGGTGGGCGAAGACCTCGAACTGGAGCGCGCCGACGGCGGCGAGGATCGGAGCGGTGTCGCCCACGTCGGGGTCGCGCAGCACCTGGACGACGCCTTCCTCGTCCAGCTGGGCCAGGCCGCGGCGGAACTGCTTGAAACGGCCGGTGTCGAGCGGGCGAGCCGTGGCGAACACCTCCGGAGCGAAGCGGGGCATCCCGGGGAACGCGACTGCCTCGCCGCCGTGCAGCGTGTCGCCGAGCTGGAGGCCGGTGGCGCTGACCAATCCGACCACGTCTCCCGGAAACGCTTCGTCGACCGTCTCGCGATCGGCGCCGAACACGGTGGCGGCGTGTTTCGTGTTCTGCTCGCGCCCCGTGCGTTCGCACGTCACGGTCATGCCGCGCTCGAAACGGCCGCTGCAGACGCGCATGAACGCGATGCGATCGCGGTGCGACGGGTCCATGTTCGCCTGCACCTTGAAGACGAACCCGGCGAAGCCGCTGTCGATCGGCCGCGGCACGCCGGTGTCGTCGGCGCGCGGCGACGGCGGGGGAGACAGCTCGACGACGGCGTCGAGCAGCATGCGCACCCCGAAGTTGGTGAGCGCCGAGCCGGCGAACACGGGCGTCGACTCGCCGGCGAGGAACGACTCGACGTCGACGTCGGCGCCGACGGCATCGAGCAGCGCGCACTCGTCGAGCGCCCGCGTCCAGGCCCGGCCCTCCACGGCCGCGGCCTCCTCCGGACTCAGGACCTCCTCGCCGGCGGCTGCCATGCCACGGGTGGTCCGCTCGAACCGGACGTAGCGGTCGGCGCGGCGGTCGTAGACCCCGCGGAAGTCCCCGGGATCACCCACGGGCCACGTCGCCGGGGTGGGGCGCAGGCCGATCTGCTTCTCGATCTCGTCGAGCAGCTCGAGCGGCTCACGGCCCGGCCGGTCGCACTTGTTCAGGAACGTGAGCACCGGAAGGTTGCGGGCCCGGCACACCTGGAACAGCTTCAACGTCTGGGACTCGATGCCCTTCGCCGCGTCGAGCACCATCACGACCGCGTCGACGGCCGAGAGCACGCGATAGGTGTCCTCGCTGAAATCGCGGTGGCCCGGCGTGTCGAGCAGGTTGAGCACGTGATCGCGGTACGGGAACTGGAGGACCGTCGAGGTGATCGAGATGCCGCGCTTCTGCTCCAGCTCCATCCAGTCGCTGGTCGCCGAGCGCCGCCCGGCCCGCGCCTTCACCGCCCCGGCCTCGCTGAGCATGCCCGCGTAGAGGAGGAACTTCTCGGTCAGCGTGGTCTTGCCGGCATCGGGGTGGCTGATGATCGCGAACGTCCGCCGCCGCGCTGCCTCGTCGAGTACCTGTGTCATCCGGACGTCAGACGCTACCGGCGGGCCGCCCCAGTACCTTGAAGCCCGCTCCGTTGACCCCGGTAGCGTGGACAGGACCATGTGTGGCAGGTTCGTCTCCGCCAGCAATCCGCAGCAGATCGCCGAGTACTTCGGCGCCGCGGTCGCCGGCGAGGAGCTCCCCGAGAACTTCAACGTCGCTCCGACGAACGACGTCTACGCCGTCGTCGCCGGCCCCGACGGCGAACCACGGGTCGAGGTGTTCCAGTGGGGCCTCGTGCCCGTGTGGGCCAAGGACGTCAAGGTCGGCTCGAAGATGATCAACGCCCGAGCGGAGACGATCGCGCAGAAGCCGGTGTTCAAGCCGCTGCTGCGCAAGCACCGCTGCATCGTGCCGATGGACGGCTTCTACGAGTGGAAGGGCGCCAAGGGCGCGAAGACGCCGATGTACGTGACCCGGCTCGACGGTGAGCCGCTCGCCGTGGCGGGGCTGTGGGCGACGTGGCGTGACAAGACCGCGGGGCCGGACGCGTCCTGGCTGCACAGCTGTTCGGTGGTGACGACCACCGCCAATGCCACGATGGCGCCGGTGCACGATCGGATGCCGGTGATCCTGCCGCGCAGCGCGTGGGACGCGTGGCTCGACCCCGCCAACAACGACATGGACGCGCTGGCGAAGCTGCTCGTCCCGGCGCCCGACGACCTGCTGACGCTGCACCCGGTGAGCACCGACGTGAACAACGTCCGCAACAAGGGCGCCGAGCTGATCAGGCGAGTCGACTGAGCTCGTCGGCGAGGCGCGCCGCGTTGGCCTCGAGCTCGGCCCGCTCGACGTGCGCTGCGGCGTTGGCGAACGACAGCTGCGACATCGACGTCGTCGGGATGACGTGCACGTGGGTGTGGGGCACCTCGTAGCCGGCGATGATCAGGCCCACCTTGTCGCACGGGAACGCCCGCTGTTGCGCTCGCCCGATCCGGTGGGACACGGCGAACAGGTGGGCGACCGTGTCGTCGGGAAGATCGATCCAGTGCTCCACCTCCGCGCGTGGCACCACGAGCGTGTGCCCGGGGGCGAGCGGGTTGATGGACAGGAACGCGACGCACACGTCGTCGCGGTGCACGAACGCTCCGGGGAGTTCGCCGTCGATGATGCGGGTGAAGATCGTGGCCATGGGGCCAGAGTCTGGCGGAAGTTCCCGATCAGGCGCAGCCGCGCTTGTACGATCCAAGGGTGGTCGCGTTGGCGTCGAGCTCCGGTGATGAGACCACCGCCGCCGTCCCCACAAGCGACCGCATCCTGACGATCCCCAACATCTTTTCGATCGTCCGCCTCTGCTGCATCCCCATCTTCCTCTATCTCCTCTTCGGGCGCGACGATCGCGCCGCGGCCGCCTGGTTGCTGGGAGGGCTCGGCGCCACCGATTGGGTCGACGGCTTCATCGCCCGGCGCTTCGGTCAGGTGAGCGAGCTCGGCAAGGTGCTCGACCCGACTGCCGACCGGCTGCTGTTCATCGTCGGCATCGGCGGCATCATCGTCGACGGCGCGGCGCCGCTGTGGTTCGCATGGCTCGTCGTCGTCCGCGAGGTGCTGGTCGGTGGCGCCATCGCGATCGCCACGTTCGCCGGGATGAAGCGCTTCGACGTGTCGTGGTGCGGCAAGACGGCCACGTTCCTGCTGATGTTCGCGGTGCCCGGCTTCATGCTCGGCTCGACCGACTTTCCGGGCCACAGCGGGTTCCAGGCCGCGGCCTGGATCCTCGGCGTGCCCGGCCTGATCCTCAGTTGGTACACCGCAGCGCTCTACGTGCCGAAGATCCGGGAGAACCTGCGCGCCGGGCGCGCCGAGCACAGGAAGGCTGAATGAAGGCCGTCATCATGGCGGGAGGCGAGGGGACGCGCCTGCGCCCGCTCACCTCGAACGCGCCGAAGCCGATGCTGCCGATCGCCAACCGGCCGATGATGGAACACGTCATCGCGCTGTTGAAGCGGCACGGGTTCGACGAGATCGTCGTCACCGTCGCATTCCTCGCCAGTCACATCAAGAACTACTTCGGCGACGGCAGCGAGTTCGGCGTCAGCATCGCGTACGCCGACGAGCCGGTGCCGCTCGGCACGGCCGGCAGCGTCGGCAACGCGCGCGACCTGCTCGATGACACCTTCCTCGTCATCAGCGGCGACGTCATCACGGACATCGACCTCGGGCGCATCCTCGCGTTCCACCGCGAGAAGGGCGCGGTGGCCACGATCGGGCTCACACCGGTCGAGAACCCTCTCGAGTTCGGCATCGTGATCACCCGCGACGACGGCACGATCGAACGCTTCCTCGAAAAGCCGACATGGGGCCAGGTGTTCAGCGACACGATCAACACCGGCATCTACGTCCTCGAGCCGGGGATCTTCGACTTCATCGCCACCGGCCGAAGCGTCGACTTCAGCAGCGAGGTCTTCCCCAAGATGCTCGCCGACGGCAAGCCGCTCTTCGGCGCCGTGGTCGAGGGCTACTGGGAGGACGTCGGCACGCTGGAGGCCTACCTGCGCGCCCACCAGGACGTGCTCGACGAGAAGGTGACGCTCGACATCCCCGGCTTCCGCGTCAACAAGGGCGTGTGGCTGGGGGAGGGGGCCGAGCTCTCGCCGGAGGCCGAGGTCGTCGGGCCTGCCGTCATCGGCGCCGGCGCCAAGGTCGAGGCCGGGTGCAGGCTCGGTGAGTACACCGTCCTCGGCACGAACGTCCGCCTCCTGCCGGAGTCCCACATCGAGCGCTGTGTCCTGCACGACAACGTCTACGTCGGCGCCGGCGCCCGCCTGCGCGGCGCGGTGGTCGGCCGCAGCAGCAGCATCCGCAGCAACGCGCGGGTCGAGGAAGGGGCGGTGCTCGGCGACGAGGTCTTCGTCGGCGGCGACGCTGTCGTGGCCGGCGACGTCAAGGTCTACCCGTTCAAGACCATCGAAGACGGCGCCGTCGTCAACACCAGCATCGTGTGGGAGAGCCGCGGCGCGCGCAGCCTGTTCGGCCGCGACGGCCTCACCGGGCTGGCCAACGTCGACGTCACGCCCGACCTCGCGGTGAAGGTGGCCATGGCCTACGGCACAACGCTGCGCAAGGGAACGACGGTGGTGGTGTCGCGCGATTCCAGCCGCAGCGCCCGCATGCTCAAGCGGGCGATGATGGCCGGCGCCAACTCGGCCGGCGTCGACGTGGTCGACCTCGAGGTTGCCAGCACCCCGGTCACCCGCTTCCAGGTCCGCTCGCCGCGCGCCGTCGGCGGGCTCACCGTGCGCCTCGACCACGACGACCCCGACCGGATCATCGTGCGCTTCTTCGACAGCGACGGCATCGACATCACCGAGGACGCCCAGCGCAAGATCGAGCGCCAGTTCCAGCGCGAGGACTTCCGACGCACGCTCGCCGAAGACGTGGGCGACATCCTCTACCCGCCGCACGCGCTGGAGGAGTACACCGTCGCCCTCGAATCGACCGTCGAGCCGGCCGCCATCCGCGACCACCGTTTCAAGCTCGTCGTCGACTACAGCTTCGGCGCCACGTCGAACGTCATGCCGACGCTGCTCGGCAAGCTCGGCGCCGACGTGCTGGCGGTGAACCCCTACCTGTCGACCCGCGGCCGGGTCAGCTTCGACCACGCGCGAGCGATCGATCGCGTGGCCGGGCTGGTGCGCGCCAGCGGCGCTCACCTCGGGGCGGTGCTCGGCCCCGACGGCGAGCGCATCTCGTTCGTCGACGACCAGGGCCGCACGCTCACCGACACCCAGTCGTTGTTGGCGTTCGTCGAGCTGGTCTGCGACTACCTGGTCGGGGACTCGATCGCCGTGCCGGTGAACGTCACGCAGCGCGTGCACGAGACCGCCGCCGCCCACGACGTCAACGTGATCGCGACGAAGATCTCGGCCGCGGCGCTCTCGGCGGCGGCCGGCAACCCGGCTGTCGGCTTCGCCTCAGACGGCAACGGCGGGTACATCCTGCCCGGCTTCCTCCCGGCATTCGACGGCGCCGCGGCGATGCTGAAGATGCTCGACCTCCTGGCGCGTTCGAAGCGGGTGCTGTCGGAGGTCATCGACGCCCAACCGGCGGCCCACATGGTCCACGAGACGGTCGTCACGCCGTGGGAGAGCAAGGGGATGGTGATGCGCTCCCTGGTCGAGCTGGCCGGGCGTGACGTCGTGCTGGTCGACGGCGTCAAGGTCCTGCACCCCCGCGGCTGGGCGCTCGCGCTGCCCGACCCCGAGGAGCCGGTGACCCACGTCTGGACCGAGGCCAACGAGCTGGTCGAGGCGACCCGCCTGGCTCAGGAGTACGCCCGCCGGATCCGGGAGCTGGTGCGCTGACGCTTCGTGGCGGCGACTAGCCTCGGGCCCATGCGTCTCCCCGACCACCTGCGCTACTCCACCGACCACGAATGGGCCGAGCGCATGGACCGCAAGGTCCGCATCGGGATCACGGACTACGCGCAGGACGCTCTGGGCGATGTGGTGTTCGTGCAGGTGCCGTCGGTCGGCGCCGCCGTCTCCGCCGGAGACACTTTCAGTGAGGTCGAGAGCACCAAGAGTGTCTCGGACATCTACGCACCCGTATCGGGAACGGTCATCGCGGTCAACGACGCGTTGGGCGACGCGCCGCAGCTGTTGAACGAGGATCCCTACGGGAAGGGCTGGATCTGCGAGATCGAGATGGCCGACGCGGCTCAGTACGACGAGCTGCTCGACGCCGAGGCGTATCGCTCGCTCGTCGAAGGCTGAGATCCTGCGGTGAGCTACGTGTTCTGCAACAAGTGCGGTCACCGCAACCCGCCGGACGCGAACTTCTGCTCGTCGTGCGGCGCGCCGCTCGACGCGCTCGCCGACCGGACGCTCACGATCGCCAACATCGATCCGCTCCAGGACGCCCCGGGTCCCCACGACGACGTCGTCGTGAACCTCGGCGCGCTGCCCAACGACGTGCCGTCGCTGATCGTGCGGTCCGGCGCCCAGGCGGGCGCGGCCTTCCCCCTCCACGATCCCGTCACGCGGCTCGGCCGCCATCCCGACAGCGAGATCATGCTCGACGACATCACCGTGTCGCGCCGGCACGCCGACATCCGCCGCACCGCCGACGGGTATGTCGTCAGCGACGCCGGGTCGTTGAACGGCACGTACGTCAATCAGGGACGCATCGACGACCCCACGCGCCTCGTCCACGGCGACGAGCTCCAGGTCGGCAAGTTCCGTCTCGTCTTCTTCGAGCGCGCCGGGTGATGTCGCACGTGAGCGAACGGCCGTATCTGTCGATCGGGGAGGTGCTCGGGCTGCTGCTCGAGGAGTTCCCCGACGTCACGATCTCGAAGATCCGGTTCCTCGAGAGCCAAGGCCTCATCGACCCTGAGCGCACACCGTCGGGATACCGCAAGTTCTACGACCACGATGTCGAGCGGCTGCGCGTGATCCTGCGCGAGCAGCGCGAGAACTACCTGCCGCTGCGGGTCATCCGCGATCGCCTCGAACGGGGCGACATCGACGCCGATGCGTCCGGCAGCCAGCCGATCCCGCGCGGGGTCCGCAACGTACAGGTCCCGGCGGCGAGCGTCGCCGGCCACCCGTCCGCGGCGGTCGGCTCGTCGGCGGCGTCAGCCACCGACGGCGCGAGCCGCACGCCCGACGCCGCGCCCGCCGAGCCGGCGACGCCCACGGCCAGCGAGCCGGCGCCCGCCGAGACCAACGGCCGGCCCGCCGGCGGCGAGCGCATCCGGCCCGCCACCGCCGTGCCGGCGGCCGCGCCGCAGGCCAGCCACGGCGAGCGCGGTCCGGCGACGACGCGCACCCGCGAGGAGCTGTGCGCCCTCGCTGGGCTGACGTCCGAGCAGCTCAGCGAGCTGGAGAACTACGGGCTCGTGGTCGGTCGAGGCAGTGGCATGGCCACGATGTACACCGACGACGCGTGCGTGATCGCGCGGATCGCGAGCCAATTCCTCGCCCGCGGCGTCGATGCCCGCCACCTGCGGGCGTGGAAGACGTCCGCCGACCGCGAGGTCGGCCTGTTCGAGCAGCGGATCCTGCCGCTGTTGCGCCAGCGCAACCCCCAGGCGCGCCAGCAAGCGGTGACCACCCTGCACGAGCTCACCGACCTCGGAGGCCAGCTCCGCGCGGCGATGGTCAACGCAGCAGTCCGCCATCTCGAGTGACGCTGCCACGGCGAGGCAGGTACGCTTGAGACCGTGGTTCCGATGGAACTCCTCGGGGTGCGAGTCGAAGTTCCGGCGAACACGCCGGTGCTGATGCTGCGCGAGCAGGAGGGCCGCCAGCGGTTGCTGCCGATCTACATCGGTGGGCCGGAGGCGACCGCCATCCACTATGTGCTCGAGGGCGTCACGCCGCCTCGGCCGCTGACCCACGATCTCTTCGTCAACGTGCTCGGCGCGCTCGACGTCAGCCTCACCGCCGTCGTGGTCACCGAGGTGCACGACCACACCTACTTCGCAGAGCTCCACCTTCAGGTGGGGCAGGAGCGGAAGGTCGTGTCGAGCCGCCCGTCCGACGCGATCGCGCTGGCCGTGCGCACCGGCACGCCGATCTTCGCCTCCGGCGAGCTGCTCGACGAAGTGGGGCAGGAGCCCGAGCCGGAGCCGGAGCCCGAGGCTCCCAACGAGGCGATCGTCGACGAGTTCCGCGACTTCCTCGACACGGTCAGCCCCGACGACTTCGCCAGCTGACCGCCGGCCGGCGCGGGCCGCGCGGGTGTTGCCTGCGGGGTGGCCCTTGATTTCGGCTGCGCGGGTGCGTACGCTCGTTGGCTCATCACATCGGCGTAACTACGCCCCTGTGACTCATCCAGCCGACCGGACGGGAGCCGCGATGAGCGACACGCCTGCCAGCAACGAGATCGGACACAGCGGCACCAAGGCTGCGTCGATCGTCGGCATCTCGTACCGCCAGCTCGACTACTGGGCCCGCACCGGGCTGGTACGCCCGTCGCTCGCCGACGCCCAAGGCAGCGGCAGCCGCCGGCTGTACTCCTACCGCGATCTGCTCGAGCTGCGCATGATCCGCAGCCTGCTCGACGCCGGGCTCAAGCTCGAATCGGTGCGCGAGGTCTTCGCCTACCTGCGTGAGCACGTCAGCACCGACATCGCCTCCGCCCACCTGGTGATCAACGGGTCGAACGTCGTGCTGTGCGACGGCGACCAGTTGATCGACGTCTTGAAGAAGGGTCAGGGGGTGCTGAACGTGCTGCCGCTGGCGGGCGTGAAGTCCGACATCGACGCCCAGCTCGTCCGCCTCGACGACGGAGCCATCGCGGACGACGTCAGCAGCGACACCCACCCTTCTCGGCACGTCGTCGGCCACCGCGCCGGCTGAGCTCCGACCGTCACGCATGGAGCGATCACCGCTCGACGCCTGCCACCGTGCCCTCGGCGCCCGGATGGTGCCGTTCGGAGGCTGGGAGATGCCCCTCTCCTACAGCACCGGCACGATCGACGAGCACATGGCATGCCGTAACGCCGCGGCCGTCTTCGACGTCTCCCACCTGGGAACGGTCCGCGTCACCGGCGGCGGCGCCTTCGATCGGCTGCAAGCCACGCTGACCAACGACCTCGGCAAGATCGCGCCCGGCCGTGCCCAGTACACGCATCTGCTCGACGCGTCGGACGCCTCGGTCCTCGACGACATCATCGTGTGGTGGGTCGACGACGAGACCTTCGACGTGATGCCGAACGCCTCGAACACGGACCGTGTCCTCGACGCGATCGGCGGCGTCGAGACGACCCACGATCGCGCCGTCCTCGCGGTGCAGGGCCCCGAGGCCCGCGATCGCATCGCGGCCGTGTTCCCCGAGGCCGCCGCTGTGGGGCGCTTTCGCGTCGCCCGCTGCCTCTGGGGTGACGTCGCCTGCGTCGTCGCCGGCACGGGGTACACGGGGGAGAGCGGCATCGAGATCGCCGTGCCGGCCGAGCACGCCGCGTCGCTGTGGGAGGCCATCCTCGCAGCCGACGTCACGCCAGCCGGGCTCGGCGCCCGCGACACGCTGCGCCTCGAAGCGGGTCTGCCGCTGCACGGTCACGAGCTCGGCCCCGGCATCACCCCGTTGCAGGCCGGCTTGGGGTGGGTGGTGGCGTGGAACAAGGACACGTTCCGTGGCAAGGAGGCGCTCGCCGCAGAGCGCGATCGCGGGATCACCCGCGTCCTGCGCGGGATCGCCACCGAGAGCCGGCGCCCCCCGCGCGCGGACTGCGCCGTGAAGGTCGACGGCCGCGCCGTCGGTGTCGTGACCAGCGGCAACTTCTCCCCGGTGCTGGGCCACGGCATCGCGTTGGCGCTGGTCGAGCCGGACGTCGTGGAGGAAACGCCGGTGACGATCGACGTCCGCGGATCGGCCCTGCATGGCGCCGTGACCGCGCTGCCGTTCGTCGGCAAGCGCTGATTCGGGCTATGGCTTCTTGCCGCCGAGGCCGAACATGACGCCTGCGGTCTCGGCGAACTTCCCGAGCGGTTCCAGGCGCGCCGCGACCTCGCGCAGCAGCGGCGCGATGTCGGCCAGATCGTTCGACCGACCGGCCAGGTTGCGGATCGGCTCCTCGACGACGTCGAGCAGCGCCTGAACCCGGGTCGCCACGTCTCCCAGGACCTTCATCGTCGATCCGAACGACTCCACCGCGCCGATGAAGTCGCCGACGCTCTTGCGGAACTGGTCGAACGACTTCGTCATCGCCGAGACAGGGTTGGCGCCGAGAAGCTGGGCGAAAAGATCGCCGAGAGGAACGTCCTTGCTGTCGTCGCTCGGTGCATCGGCCATGGATGCACCGTACCCCGGCAAACTCAGGTGGCGTAGCTCTCCAGCGGTTCGCACGAGCACACCAGGTTGCGGTCGCCGCCGGCGGCGTCGATGCGCGAGACCGGTGGGAAGTACTTGTCGTTGCGGACCGACGGCAGCGGGAACGCTCCCTGCTCCCGTGAGTACGGTCGATCCCACGGCCCGGCGAGGTCCGCCGCTGTGTGTGGCGCGTTGCGCAGGGGACTGCTCTCGAGGCCCCATTCGCCATCCGCCAGTTGGTCGATCTCGGCGCGGATGGCGAGCATCGCGGCGCAGAAGCGGTCGAGTTCGTGCAGCGTCTCGCTCTCGGTCGGCTCGACCATCAGCGTGCCCGCGACCGGGAAGCTGACCGTCGGCGCGTGGAACCCGAAATCGATGAGACGCTTGGCGATGTCGTCGATCGTGACGCCGGTCGCCTTGCTCAACGGGCGCACGTCGAGGATGCACTCGTGCGCCACGCGCCCGCTGTCGCCCGCGTACAGCACCGGGAACGCGCTGCCGAGACGAGCAGCGAGATAGTTGGCGTTCAAGATCGCGTGCGCGGTGGCGTCGCGCAGCCCGCTCGCCCCCATGAGCGAGATGTAGACCCACGAGATCGGCAGGATGCTGGCCGATCCGAACGGCGCTGCCGCCACCGGACCCACCGGACTCTCGCCCGGCGCGGCCAGCGGGTGGCCGGGAAGATAGGGAGCGAGGTGGCTCCGCACGGCCACCGGCCCGACGCCCGGTCCGCCCCCGCCGTGCGGGATGCAGAACGTCTTGTGCAGGTTGAGGTGGCTGACGTCGGCGCCGAACGCGCCGGGTTGGGCAAGGCCCACCAAGGCATTGAGGTTGGCGCCGTCGACGTACACCTGACCGCCCGCGGCGTGGACGATGTCACAGATCTCGCCGATCGCCTCCTCGAAGACGCCGTGCGTCGAGGGATAGGTGACCATGATCGCGGCCAGCCGGTCGCCGGTCGCGGCCACCTTCTCCCGCAGGTCGGCGACGTCCACGTTGCCCGTCGGATCGCACGCCACGACGAGCACCTCCATCCCCGCCATCACGGCGCTGGCGGCGTTCGTGCCGTGCGCGCTCGCGGGGATCAGGCAGACCGTGCGCTGGGTGTCGCCACGGTCGCGGTGATAGGCGCGGATCGCCAGCAGGCCGGCGAACTCGCCTTGGCTGCCGGCGTTGGGCTGCAACGACACCGCGTCGTATCCGGTGATCGCGACCAACATCTGCTCGAGCTGGCGGATGATCTCGCGCGACCCGATCGTCTCGTCGTTCGGAGCGAAGGGATGCAGGTTCGCCAGCTCCGGCCAGGTGAGCGGCGCCATCTCGACCGTGGCGTTGAGCTTCATCGTGCACGAGCCGAGCGGGATCATCGTGCGGTCCAGAGCCAGGTCGCGGTCGGCGAGGCGTCGCAGGTAGCGCAGCATCTCGTGCTCGCTGTGGTAGCGGCGGAAGACCGCTTGGGGCAGCCACCCGGCGGCCCGGCGGGCATTGGCAGCGATGCCGTCCGGCGCGGTGTCGGGATCGGCGTGGGCCTCGGCCCGCACGCCGAGCACGACGAGGACGCGCCTCACGACGTCGAGGCTCGACGTCTCGTCGAGCGTGAGGCCGACGGTCTGATCGTCGATCGCGCGCAGGTCGAGGCCCGCCTCGCGCGCCCGCCGGTGCACCGCTGCGGCGTCGTCGACGCGCACCGTCAGCGTGTCGAACCACGTATCGTGGACGAGCGCGTTGGAGGGAAGCGAGCGGGCGACGACCGAGGTGAGGCGGTGGACGCGCTCGGCGATGCGAGCGAGGCCCTCCGGCCCATGCCACATCGCGTAGAGCGCGGCGATGTTGGCGAGCAAGGCCTGCGCCGTGCAGATGTTGGAGGTCGCCTTTTCCCGGCGGATGTGTTGCTCGCGCGTCTGGAGCGCGAGCCGTAATGCGGGGCGGCCGGCGGTATCGGTGCTGACGCCGACCAACCGGCCGGGCAGAGAGCGCGCTGCCGAGGCGCGCGCGGCGATGAACCCGGCGTGCGGCCCCCCGAACCCCATCGGCACGCCGAAGCGCTGCGCCGAACCGACGGCGATGTCGGCTCCGAGCGTGCCGGGCGGCTCGATGAGCGCACATGCGAGCAGGTCGGTGGCGACGACGGCGATGCCGCCACGGTCGTGGACGGTCTGGATCGCGCGGCCCCAGTCGATCACGGCGCCGGTGGACGTGGGCAGGCTGAACAGCGCCCCGCACAGCCCGTCGGCCGGCATGTCGTCGATGTCGCCGACGACGAGGTGGACTCCGACCGGCTCGGCGCGGGTGGCCAGCACGGCGATCGTCTGCGGGTGGGTGTCGCGGTGCACGAAGAACGTGTCGCCCCCGCGTGTGAGCCGGCGGGCCATCGCCATCGCCTCCGCCGCGGCGGTCGCTTCGTCGAGCAACGACGCGTTGGCCAGGTCGAGACCGGTGAGCTCCGCCACCATCGTCTGGAAGTTGAGCAGCAGTTCGAGCCGGCCCTGGCTGATCTCCGGCTGGTACGGGGTGTACGCGGTGTACCACGCAGGGTTCTCGAGAACGTTGCGCACGACGACCGGCGGGGTGATCGTGCCCGTGTACCCCATGCCGATGAGGCTGGTGCGGGTCACGTTCCGCGCGGCCAGCTGCCGCAGCTCTGCGAGAACGTCCTCGGGGGACCGCGGCGCGGGCAGATCGAGGTCGTGCTTGATGCGGATGCTGGCCGGCACGGTCTCGTCGAGCAGCTGATCGAGCGACGCGACGCCGATGGCGGCCAACATCGCATCCCGCTCCGCCGCGGTCGGGCCGATGTGCCGGCGCGTGAAGTCCGAGGCGTCGACGAGCTCGGCGAGCGTCGGGCGTGAGGTCATTCGCAAGGCTCCTCGTTGGCAGTGTGGGGGCGCGCCGCAGCGCATCGGTCTGTTCCCCACGCTGTCATGGGACCTGAGAGCTTCGCCGCCGAGGCGGCTTTCCCCGTCGGTGAGGTGACCGGTGCTGCGTCACCTGCTTTCCAGCGTTGCCTCGCCCGAACGGTCCGTTCGCCTGAGAGATTCCGGGGTCGTTGCTCCTTCGGCGTCATCGGCACTGGCTGTGTCGCTGACTCTCCCGACCGGGTTTCGGCGGCGATCAGCAGGGTAGCGGGTCGGCCGTCGCCAGGGCTCGATGGTCGGCGTGCGCGGGCCGGCGTCGTCGATCGGGAACCGGCGGCCCGCGCCCGAACGTCGGACAGCCATGACACACCGCCGCGCTTCGATGTGCCTCGCCGTTGCCGCCTCCCTCGCCGTGGTGCTGTCCGCGTGCGGCGCCGGGGAGACGTCCGGCATCGTCTCGGGGCCCACGTCATCGACGCCGCCGACCGCGTCCGAGCCTCCGGGCGGGTGGATCGGCGGCGAGCCGCGGTGGCAGGACGTGGATCGGGAAGGGGAGTCCACGGCCGCCGCCAGCGGAGACGGCGCGGGGGCGCCGATTGCGGTGGAGAGCGCGGCCGAGGACCGCGCCGGAGGAGACATCGTGGCCAGCACGCCGCCGCGATCGCAGGCCCTCAACGCAGGCAGCGTCGACGACAACGAGCGCTTCGCGGACTACCTCGCCTACCGGGAACGAGCGACGGCGCTCGGCATCCCGGCTCGCCCGTTCGACCCGAGCGGTCGCATCGTGGCCCAGGTGGTCGGCGCCGACGGCTTGCCGATCGACGGCGTCACGGTCACCGTCACCGCGGCTGGCGCCGACGCGCCGACGGCGGTCCTGCGCACGGACGCCCGCGGGTCGGCGCGGTTCTTCCCGGCGTTGGCCGGCGCTGCGAGCGATGCCTACAGCGTTCGCGCCGGCGATGTGGAGCAGGTCGCGGCGCCGGGCGAGACCGTGCGGCTCGACCTCGCAACGTCGGGCGAAGTGGGGGAGGGCATCGCCGTCGACGTGATGTTCGTGCTCGATGCCACCGGGTCGATGGGCGACGAGATCGGCCAGCTGCGCAGCACGATGATCGACGTCGCCGAGCGCCTCGGGAGCCTCGACGTCCGCCCCGACATCCGCTTCGCGATGACCGTCTATCGCGACGAAGGCGACACGTTCGTGACGTTGACGTACGACTTCACGGGAGACGTCGACGCGTTCGTCGCCGCGCTCGCGGCGGTGACAGCCGAGGGCGGCGGCGACACTCCGGAGGCGCTCGACGAAGCGCTCGCGGCAGCCCTCGGCGAGCCCGCGTGGCGCGATCCGGCCACCACGGTCCAGCTCGCGTTCCTGGTGGCCGACGCTGCGCCGCACGTCGAGCGCCAACTCGAGCGGCCGTACACCGCATCGATCGCTGATGCGGCTGCCCGCGGCATCACGATGCATGCGATCGCCGCATCGAGCACCGACGACGCCGCGGAGTTCGTGTTCCGTGAGATCGCGCTCGGCACGGGCGGCAAGTTCGTGTTCCTGACGTACGGCGCCGACGGCGCGGCGCTCGGATCGTCCACCGACATCGACGCTCTCGACTACGAAGAGCTGCCCCTCGGTGACCTGGTGGTGCGCCTGGTCACCGAAGCGCTCGCGGGCCTGACCGGCGGTGACGTCACGCCACCGCCGACGAGCACCGTGCCGCCCACGAACCCGCCGGGACAGTGAGCCCGTGCGGACGAGGTGGGTCGTTAGGGTGGGTGGATGACCGATCGCAGCAAGCCGTCCATCACGATCCCGGACCAGGCGGCTCCCACCGACCTCCAGATCGTCGACGAGATCGCCGGGGACGGCGCCGAAGCGACCCCTGGCTCGCGCGTGGTCGTCCACTACGCCGGCGTGGCGTGGAGCACCGGCGCCGAGTTCGACGCCAGCTGGAACCGCGGTGACACGTTCGACTTCCGCCTCGGCGCCGGCGAGGTCATCAGCGGGTGGGACGAAGGGGTCGCCGGGATGAAGGTCGGCGGCCGCCGCCGGCTGACGATCCCTCCGGCGCTCGGCTACGGCAGCCGCGGCGCCGGTGGAGTGATCAAGCCGAACGAGACCTTGGTGTTCGTCGTCGACCTCGTCGACGTGCGCTGAGCCCACTGCCGCGCGCCTACAGTCCGAACCCGATGGACATCCAACTGCGGCACCAGCCGAGCTTCTCCGTGGCCCGCTTCCTGCTCGCTCCGTCGGAGCCGCTGCGCGCCGAAGCGGGAGCGATGTTGGCGATGGCTCCCGACATCCAACTGGAAGCGAAAGCCGAAGGCGGTGTGCTCAAGTCGTTGAAGCGAGCGGCGCTCGGCGGCGAGTCGTTCTTCATCACCACACTCACTGCCGGTCCGCAGGGCGGCTGGGTCGACCTGGCGCCGAACCTTCCCGGCGACGTCGCGATCCTCGACGTGCAACCCGGCGGCGGCTGGCTGTTGTCGAAGGGTTGCTTCCTCGGCGCATCGATGAACGTGCGTCTGGAGACGCAGTTCCAGGGGATGCGCATGTTCGCCGGCGGCGAGGGGGCGTTCCTGATGCAGGCTGACGGCCAAGGTCCGATGGTGATCTCGGCGTTCGGCGCGATCGACCGCTTCCAGCTGGCCGCCGGGCAACGCATCGCGCTCGACAGCGGCCATTTCGTCGCCGCGTCGCTGAGCGTGAAGTACCAGCTGCGGCGTGCCGCTCAGGGCGGGTTGATCCAGTCGGCGAAATCGGGTGAGGGGTTGGTGTTCGAGTTCGAAGGGCCCGGCGAGGTCCTCGGCCAGAGCCGGAACCCCGCCGGGCTGATCAGCTACTTGATGGCCAACGGGCTCGGCGCTCGCAACTGATCGGAGCCCTTGCTCAGTCCACCATCCCGGCCCGGTGGTGCGTTCGGTCCGCGGACCGGGTGGCGAAGAACTCGATCGCAAGGACGACGCCCGCGAGGTCCACGAGCCCGTAGACGGCGACGAGATCGAACTCCGCGAGGGCGACCAAGCCCCAATTGAGCGCTCCGATGATCGTGAGCGTTCCTGCGAGGTTCGGATGACGTTGTTCATGTGGTGCTCCCGTTCATGTCGGTGGGTGTCGTGCAGCGGGTCTCGCTTCGTGGCCGCGGCGGCCTGGTGTGCGCCGTGGCTCCTTGAGCGCTCGGTCTCGTCCACGTGCCGGCGGCCGTCCATCAACGGGAGCCACTGCTGATCGGCGCCTTTCAGCAGGAGCGCTTCCTCCGCCGGTCGCGCCCGCGGTGGAAGGAGATCGGTGCCTCGTCGCACATCGCCATCGCGCTCGCTGCCGGGGCGCGAGGTCGCCAGTCCGGTGGGCTGTGGGACGTGCCGATCAGCGCCGCGTCGGCGCTGACTCGCGAATGGGCGGTGGTGTGCGATTCACCGACGTTTGCCGCGTGCTTGGTCGGCATCGAGGAGCCGGGCCACGGCAGGGGAGCGCAGCGGTCGCGCCGCTTCTCCGCGGTGTGGACGGTCGAGCCCCTTCGCCGTCCGGGAAGCTGCCCGCGTCGCCCTTTCCCAATGCGCTGGCCTCGATGCGGAGGTGCGGGCTCGCGTGGAGTCGCGCATCGCCGAACCCGCTGTCGCGACCTACGACACGATCCGTGCCGCCACCGCGCTCACGAACCGCATCATCACGCACCTCGACGCGTGGCCGCTGAACCTCAGCAGGTCTTCCCACCGATCGACCGGCTGGACGTGCGCCGCTCTACGGCTCGACGCCGAGGATGAGGACCGTGATCGCGACCATGGCTCCAACGCGGCGGAGCGGTCGCGCTTCGAACCCTGTCGCGCGCCCGAGACGCCAGCGTTTCCTGCCCGATCGAAGCGCTGAAGCTGCGAATGAAGGCCGCGGCTACGGCGATCGACACGGTGACGACCAGCGCGATCAGCGAGGCTGAGCCAGCTCCCCGGTGCGTGGCGGGGCGCTCCCAGCAGTCGGCACCTGGGCCTGACATAACGTGCATAGCCCGCGGTTCTTAGCCTGTCGCTTTCTGCGACGATACGCAGCCTGTCGGCACGCAGAGGAGCAGTAAGACGCCATCCCAGAAGAGGGGAGCGGCTCTGCGCAATTAGTGCACTTTCGCCGGGACCTGGTGGCGCGCACGGTCAGTTGCTCCTTCCCCATCTGAGGAAGTAGGCGAAGAATGGATCGGCAATGTGCAGCGTTGACATTTCAGCGTCGTAGTCGAGCACCGGTTCACCCTCGATCTGATCTCGGGAGATCTTGGCCATCTCCTCCAGCACGCGCGTGATCTCGTGCCGCTGCGGGAGCTCCTCGGCTAAGACGTTCCGCATTCCTGTACGGAGTTGCTCGTACGTCAACTCAGTGAGGGGACCGGTCTCGGCGATCGCAGTCAGCACTACTCCATAGATGTCTGCCGTAGCGCCGCTCTGCAACAGTCGTGGCTTGCGGTCGGTTCGCTGTCGAGGGCCACGCGCGAGGAGATCAAAGGCCGACTTCGATGCGGCCGATCCCCGTTCTTGAAAGAAGGCCGGCCAATCGGGGGCAGCCAGCGCCTTAGGTTCAGGCGCCGTCTCACGTAGGCCGTTCGACTTGCAGAGTTGTAGGCAGAAATCCTGCATCAGGTGGGGAGAGGAGAAACTCTCCTTGGCGAGGCGTCGACCTAACGCCCCGGCGTTGTCGATGGCGTTCAGAGCAGCGAAGCCCTTCTCTGCGATGCGTGCGAGTTCCGCCTCAGACCAAAACTTGATTGACAGCTGTTCGACGCGACCCGTCATCTCCTTCTCGACCCGAACAGCGTCGTATGCGCGATGTGGCACCGAAGCGAAAATCACGGGAAGGCCCCGAAATACGAGGTCCTTCAGGCCTCGCACAATTCCGAGCTGAACCTCAGGTGGGATGTAATGGAAATCGTCCACTACCAGGACGCGGAGATTGCTGGCGAGGGCCTCGCGGGCGGCGGATGGGATATCGCGCTCGCGGCCCACGCTGAAAGTCTGGGCGTTTGAGCTTGAATCCCTAGATCCTGTTGCGGCGTTGCCGACCATCGAGACGCCGACGGTTCGGTTCTGCTCGGTGGTATCCGAGACAGAGTTCGTCTCTTCGGTGTGTGTCGGAAGCCTCAATCGGTCTGCCACCCCGAACCAGAACTCGTCGAGACTTCTAATCTCTCCTCCCGAGAGCCAAATCGGGTCCACGAGAACCGACGACAGAAGAACGGTCTCGCCGCTCTTCGTCGGACCGGAAAGGGACAAGATCCTGTGCCTCTCGTCTAGGTAATCCCTTAGGCGCTCCTCAAGGTGAAGGTCGGCACGACTGTCATAGGTGATGGTCGGCATTCCGCCTGGGACAAACACGTCGGAGGCACGGTGCCTAGCGCTTGCGATCGCCACGGCGCGAACTTAGCCGGAGGACGGTGGCCGACCGTCGAACGTGATCGAGCTGATCTCAGCGTTCAAGGACTTCGCTGTACCTTCAAACCTGCGGTACAGGGTGGCGCGATGGACCCCCAGCGCCCGGGCCAGTGCAGACACGTCGGCTGAGGCGGCGCGCGCGTCGACCAGCAGCTGAGCCATCTCGCGCTCGATCAGCGCCTTAGCCACGGCGAGACCTCTGGCTCTGTCGAGCAATGCGCGATGCTCGTCCGAAGTCAAAGGCAACCGTCCAGAGGCGGGACAGTGGGGGAGTCTGCGTAGATATCGCGTTCTAGGTCAAGGGCGGCTGCGCCGCCCGTTCCGGCTTGCGCCGGAACTGGTTGGCCCAGCCGCGCTCGGACCCACTTCTGCTGCTCCTCACGAATCGCCTTCATCGTCTGGCCCCAGCGCCGAGACGCGGACCATGGGCGATAGCCGCCCGGCTTCATCTCGCCAGTTCGGATGTCGACCGTCTCGGCTCGCTCGCCTCCTTTCGTGCAGTAGGCGGCGCAGTAGCCGGCCTTCTGTGAGCGCTCGGGAGAAGCCGCGTTCGGTGCTCATCGAAAACCGCGTTTGGTGC
>CAZGUH010000012.1:0-8492 GCA_964529005.1 uncultured Ilumatobacteraceae bacterium
ATTCGTGAGGGTGGCCGCACGGTCGGCGCTGGCCGAGTCACCAAGATCATCAAGTGAACTGAGACCACGACATGGCACAGAGCATCCGCATCCGCCTGAAAGCGTTCGACCACGAGATCATCGATCAGTCGACGCGCAAGATCGTCGAGACGGTCACCCGCACCAACGCAACGGTGCGGGGGCCGATCCCGCTGCCCACCGACAAGCACCGTTTCACCGTCATCCGTGGGCCGCACGTCGACAAGGACTCGCGCGAGCACTTCGAGATGCGGATCCACAAGCGGCTGATCGACATCGTCGATCCCAACGCCAAGACGATCGACAGCCTCCAGCGCATCGAGCTGCCGGCCGGTGTCGACATCGAGATCAAGATCCAGAGCAACTGATCTCGCTCTGATCGGGAACGGCGAACGGCGCCACTCGACCTTCGGGTCGGGTGGCGCCGTTCGCGCGCGTGAGGGGCTGGAACGACCCCTGGGAGTTCGCTGAGAATCGGCTCACCTGCGGTGCGCTGCCGCCACGCGCCAGCTAGACCTGGCCACATGAGCGATCCGTTTCCGGCGCCATCTCCGGGCAGCGAGTCGGCGCCATTGCCGCCTCCTGCGCCAGTGACCGTGGAAACGTCGGAGCCGCCCGCGGCGGGTGGCCGCCGGCGAGGCGTCGTGCTCGCCGCGCTGCTCGCCGTGGTCGCATTCGTCAGCGGCATGGTGGGTGTGCTGGTCGGCGTCGCGGTCGGCGATCGCGACGATTCGCCGCCGGCGGGGCCGTCCGTCCTGCCGGTCAGCGTCGGACCGCGAGCGGAGGGGGATCTGTCCCGCATCGACGTGGCGTCGGTGGTCGCCGCCGTCGCGCCCAGTGTCGTCACGGTGTCGGCCGACGCTCGCATCGGCGGCGCTCGTGGCGAGAGCGTGGGCACCGGGGTGGTGCTCACCAGCGACGGCGAGATCCTCACGAACGCCCACGTCATCGAAGGCGCCGAGGACGTGCGGGTACGACTGCCGGGCGAGAGCGACCCGCGAGCCGCGACCGTGGTGGCCAGCGACCCCGGGAACGACCTGGCGCTGCTGCGCATCGACGCCGAGGGGTTGCAGCCGGTGACCTTCGCCGATCCCGACAGCGTCCGTCTCGGCGACGAGGTCGTCGCGATCGGGTACGCCCTCGACCTCGACGGGGCGCCGACCGTGACGCTGGGGATCGTGTCGGCCCTCCACCGGACGTTGAGCACCGAGGTCGGTGCGCTCGACGGCTTGATCCAGACGGACGCCGCGATCTCGTCGGGCAACTCCGGCGGGCCCTTGGTCAACGCGTTGGGTGAGGTCGTGGGCATCAACACGGCCGTCGCCCGCGGGGACTTCACCACTGCGGCGAACAACATCGGCTTCTCGATCAGCTCGGGTGAGGCGCTGCGCGTGCTCGATCAGCTGCGCTCGGGCGCCGGCGACACCCGCGCCGAGGGCTATCTCGGCGTCGGGCTGGCGCCGCGCACGGACGGCGGCCAGGGCGCCGTGATCACCGAGGTCGAGCCGGGTTCGCCGGCCGACAAGGCCGGTCTCGAGGCCGACGACATCGTGCTCGAGGTCGACGGGGTGACGATCGAGGGCGAAGCGGGCTTGATCGCAGCGATCCGCGACGGGAACCCAGGTGACGAGGTCACGCTGCTGATCGAGCGTGACGGCGAGCGCCGCACGCTCACGGCCACCCTCGCCGACCGCCCCGAGGGCTGACTCCGCCGCGCCCGGCGCCGCACGGACCCCGGCGCGCCTCGGACCCCGGCGGGCCTCGGACCCCTTCGCCTCGGGCGCGATCGGCTGCCGTGGCGGCGACACCTCGCGCCCAAGCGGCCTGCTTGGGCGCGTCCGGCTGCGGTGGCGGCAGCGGATCGCGCCCAAGCAGCGGGGGGTGGGGTGGGCCCGCCGGGGGCGTCAGCCGAAGGCCGCGCCGTCGAGCTGGCGCGAGGTCAGCCCGGTCGGCCCGACGAGCGGTTGCCCGTCGAGCGTCACCCGGTGCATCACACGCGGCCTGCCTCCGACCGCGGCGCGCTCGTCGGGGGAGAGGAACGGCAGTTCCTGGGGCGCGAGGTGAGCGGTCGAGCGATTGTCCCAGAAGGCGATCGTCCCGGGCTCCCAGCGCAGCCGCACGGTGAACTCCGGTCGTGAGATGTGCTCGTAGAGCATGGCGAGGAGATGGGCGCTCTCGCGTGCCGAGAGTTCGACGATGTGGGACGTGAACGTGGGGTTCACCACCAGGACCCGCTCGCCCGTCTCGGGGTGGACGGCGACGACAGGATGCAGCGCGGCGAGCGGTCTCGACGTGAACGTCGAGACCAGGTCGTTGCCGAGCCCGTCACCGACACGTTCGAGTTGCAACGAGTTGCGATGCACCGCGCTGAGGCCGTCGATGAGGTTCCGGATGGGCTCGGAGAGCCGGTCGTAGGCGCGGGCGAGATTGCTCCACTGCGTGTCGCCCCCGAACGTCGGCGTGTCCCTGGCGACGAGGATCGAGGCCATCGGCGGCGTGGGCGAGAACGTGACGTCGGTGTGCCAGCGCGCCTCGAGGATCGCCGACGGCCGCGCGGTGTCCGGTCTGCTCGCCAGCAGCAGGATCTCGGGATGCCCCTCGAGCGAGGGGAGCGTCGGATGGGCCGACGGGGTCCCGAAGTATCGGCCGAAGCGCAGGTGGTCGTCGGGCGTGATCGCCTGGTCGCGGAAGAAGATCACCTTCCAGCGAAGCAGTGCGGCACGGATCTCGGCGACGACGCTCGGCTCGAGCGGATCGCGTAGGTCGACGCCGTGGATCTCTGCGCCGATCCCGATCGCCATCGGACGGATCTGAATGCTCGTCGTCGCGGCTGTCGCCATCTCGAACCTCCCCGCGCCATGGTGCCAGCGCCGCGGGTGGTCAGGGTGTGGTGACATCCCGGCCAGTGGCACGCCCACCGCCGACGTCAGGGTCATGTCTCGTTGATCGGGACGACTGCCCCTGGGCCGGCGCGGCGCAGCCGTATCGTCAGCGACCGCTCCGTCTGTCGCGCCGCTCGAGGTTGCTCCGCTGGGTCGACGGCGACGACGGACACGGGCCCACGACAGGGGGGACACATGCACATCCAATCGAGACGGACCAAGATCGGGCAGCGGCTGATCGGCTGCCTTGCCATCGGCGCCTTCCTTGCGTCGTGTGGCAGCGACGACGACGACGGCGGCGGGGGCACATCGGGCCCGGCCGCGTCGGTGACGACGGACGGCGGCGGCGTGACGTCGTCCGATGCCCCGGGGTCGTCGTCAGGTTCGTCGAGCGCGCCCAGTTCGTCGGAGGCGCCGGCCGCCCAGGGCGGTGACGTGACGTACGCCTTCATCACCGAGCCGGTCGGTCTCGACCCGGTGAACGCCGCGGTGTCCGCGGCGGTGGGCGGCAACTCGGCGCTCGCGATCTACGACTCGTTGATGCGGTTGACGCCCGAGGACGACGTCGTGCCGTACCTGGCGGAATCGCTGGAGAGCGACGACGCGCAGACGTGGACGCTGAAGCTGCGCGACGGCGTGATGTTCACCGACGGGACCCCGCTCGACGCCGATGCGGTCGTGTTCAACTTCGAGCGGCACATGAACCCGGAGCTCACGGCGGCGAGCACCGCGCGTGCCTACTCGTCGTTGTTGGAGTCGGTCGAGGCGGTGGATCCGCTGACGGTCGAGATCACGCTGACCCGACCGGCGGCGAACTTCCCGCTGGGCCTGGCGGAGGCGCTGGGATACATCGGATCGCCGACGGCGATCGAGGCCGATCCGGAAGGGTTCTCGACCAACCCGGTGGGCGCCGGTCCGTACATGTTCAAGGAATGGGTGCGCGACGACCACCTGACGCTGGTGCCGAACCCGAACTACTGGGGTGACACCAAGCCGCAGCTCGACTCGCTGACCTACAAGCCGATCCCCGACGGCGACACGCGCTACAACGCGCTGCTGTCTGGCGATGTCCAGATCGGTTGGTTCCAGACGGCCGGGCACTTCTCCAAGGCCCAGGAGACCGACGATGTGGCCGAGGACATCAGCGTCGGCAACGGGGGCTCCGTGCTCCAGATCAGCGTGGTGACGCCGCCGTTCGACGACGTGCGGGTGCGCAGGGCGGTCGCCCACGCCCTGAACTTCGACGCCTTGAACGCCACGGTGTTCGCGGGCGCCGCCGAGGTGCGCCACGGTCCCTTCGCCCCCGACAGCCCGTACTACGTCGATCTCGACCTGCCGGAGTACGACCCCGAGGAGGGCCGCCGCCTGATCGAGGAGTACGAGGCCGAGACCGGCACCCAGGTGACCCTCGAGTGGCTGTCGACGACCAGCCCCTCGGGCGCGCAGGGCGTCCAGGCCTCAGAGGTGTTCCAGCAGCTGATGAACGAGGTCGGCATCGACACCACGATCACGCAGTACGACCCGGCAGAGTGGTTCTCCCACCTGCTCGACGGCACGTTCCAGGTCGTCGCCAGCACGTACCCGCACTTCAGCGACCCCGCGGAGATGGCCGCCCACCTCGGATGCCAATCGCCCCAGAACTTCAAGGGCTATTGCAGCGAGGAGATGCAGGCTCTGCTCGACGCCGGAGCTGCGACGACCGACCGCGACGCTCGGGTGGCGGCCTACGCCGAGGCGCAACAGATCCTCGCCCAGGACCTTCCCCAGGTCTGGTTCGCCTCGGGCCCGACCGGGTTGATCCTGTCGCCCGACCTGGCGGGCGTGGACAAGGCGATCGCCGGCTACCTCTATCCCGCGTCGCTGCACTTCACGTCCTGATCGCTGCTCCGGCAGCCCCGTCGAGCTGGTGACAGCCGGCCCGGGCGCACGGACGTCGCCCCCGCGGTGACGTCCGGCGTCCGCGGCCGTGGCGGCGCGCTTGGCGACCGGGTGAAGTCCCGGTAGCATCCTCTCCTTGTGCACGGCGGCCCCCGCCCGGCGTGCGAGCAACCGATGTCCGTGTGCGCCCACGCCGGCTCTGCCCGACGCGGGGACCGCACGGCGACAACAGAATTCGAGGCTCCGCCGGCCCCCTTGGCCTGCGGAGCTTCTGCGTGAACGGAGGACGCCTCGGCGGCGGCCTTCGAGACAGACCACAAACCCCTCGGGGTTTCGACCGAAAAGGCTGCCGCCATGGCACAGAAAGCGATCGTCGGCGAGAAGGTCGGCATGACGCAGGTGTGGACGGACGACAACCGCGTCGTGCCGGTCACGATGCTGCGCGTCGAGCCCGCCCGCGTCGTGCAGGTGAAGACCAGCGAGCGTGACGGCTACTCGGCCGTGCAGGTGACCTACGGACACAAGGACGCCAAGAAGTTGAACAAGCCCGAGGCTGGCCACTTCGCCAAGGCCGGCGTCGCGCCCGGCCGCCGCCTGGTCGAGCTGCGGCTCGACACGGTCGACGGTTTCGAGATCGGCCAGGAGATCACGGTCGACGTCCTCGAGAAGGGCAGCAAGGTCGACGTCACCGCAGTGAGCCGGGGCAAGGGCTTCGCCGGCGGCATGAAGCGCCACAACTTCTCCGGTCAGGGCGCCAGCCACGGTAACCACAAGCACCACCGTGCTCCGGGCTCGATCGGGTCGTGCTCGTTTCCGGGCCGCGTGTTCAAGGGCCTGCGCATGGCCGGCCACATGGGGCACGAGCAGGTGACCACGCTGAACCTGGAAGTCGTCGAGGCCGACCCCGAGCGCAACCTCCTGCTGGTCAAGGGCAGCGTGCCCGGCCCGAACGGCGGCGTCGTCATCGTTCGCAACGCGGTGAAGGGGAGCTGAGATGCCCACCGTGACCTTGAAGAACGTCTCCGGCAACGACGCCGGCAGCGTCGAGCTCGACGAGGCCGTGTTCGGCATCCAGCCCAACGTGCCGGTGATGCACCAGGTCGTCGTCGCCCAGCTGGCCCGCCGTCGCGCCGGCACGCAGAGCACCAAGACCCGCGCCGAGGTCTCCGGCGGCGGCAAGAAGCCGTTCAAGCAGAAGGGCACCGGCAACGCCCGCCAGGGCTCGACCCGTGCGCCGCACTTCTCCGGTGGCGGCGTCGCCCTCGGGCCGAAGCCGCGGAGCTACGGGCAGAAGACCCCCAAGAAGATGGTCCGTTTGGCCTTGCGTTCGGCGCTCAGCGACCGCGCCGCCGAGGGCAAGGTCGTGGTCGTCGACACCTGGGGTTGGACCGAGCCCAAGACCAAGCAGGCTGCCGCCGCGCTCTCCGCGATCGGCATCGAGGGCAAGGCGCTCGTGGTCGTCAAGCCGGACGACATCGTGGCGATCCGCAGCTTCAGCAACCTGCCGAACGTGCAGCTGATCGAGGCCGGCGAGCTCAACGCGTACGACGTGTTGTGCAACGACGTCGTCGTGTTCACCAACGACACGCTCCCGACGGAGGGCTCCGCGAAGTGAAAGATCCCCGCGACATCATCATCGAGCCCGTCGTCTCCGAGAAGAGCTACGCGCTCATCGAGCAAGGGGTCTACACCTTCAAGGTGCATCCCTCGGCGAGCAAGCCGGAGATCCACGATGCGATCGAGGCGATCTGGGGCGTCCAGGTCGTGAAGGTCAACACGCTCAATCGCCCTGGCAAGAAGCAGCGCACGCGGCGCAGCAACCGCGTCGGCAAGCGGCCCGACACCAAGCGGGCCATCGTCACCCTGGCAGCGGGCAACGAGATCCCGCTGTTCGAGAACTGAGGTCACCGTGGCGATCCGTTCCCGCAAGCCCACCAGCGCCGGCCGCCGGTTCCAGACGACCTCGGACTTCTCAGAGATCACCAAGGACCGTCCCGAGAAGTCGCTGCTCGCTCCGGCCCGCAAGTCCGGCGGCCGCAACGTCTACGGCCGCAAGACGGCGCGCCACATCGGTGGCGGCCACAAGCGCCAGTACCGCATCATCGACTTCAAGCGGGTGACCGACGGCATCCCGGCCAAGGTCGCGGCCATCGAGTACGACCCCAACCGCACCTGCCGCATCGCGCTGTTGCACTACGCCGACGGCACGAAGGCGTACATCCTCGCCCCCAAGGGTCTCAACGTCGGCGACCAGGTGCAGAGCGGTCAGGGTTCGGACATCAAGCCCGGCAACGCGATGCCGCTGCGCTACATGCCCGTCGGCACGACCGTGCACAACGTCGAGCTGCGTCCGGGGCAGGGCGGCAAGATCGCCCGCTCGGCCGGCATGTCGGTGCAGCTGGTCGCGAAGGAAGGCGAGTTCGCCACCCTGCGCATGCCGAGCACCGAGATGCGCCGGGTCCTGATCGACTGCCGGGCGACCGTCGGCGAGGTCGGCAACGCAGAGCACGAACTGCTCAAGATCGGCAAGGCCGGCCGCAACCGCTGGAAGGGCGTCCGCCCGCAGACCCGCGGCGTGGCGATGAACCCGGTCGACCACCCCCTCGGCGGTGGTGAAGGCCGCACGTCGGGCGGCCGTCCAGCCGTGTCGCCGTGGGGCAAGCCGGAAGGGCGCACCCGCAAGACCAAGAAGCCGTCGCAGGACCTCATCGTCCGTCGTCGCCGCACCGGCAAGGGCCGCCGGTAAGAGGCCAGGAGAGGAACCCGTATGTCACGCAGCCTCAAGAAGGGTCCGTTCGTCGACGACCACCTGCTCAAGAAGGTCGATGCGATGAACGCCGCCGGCGACCGCAAGGTGATCAAGACCTGGTCGCGCCGTTCGACGATCATCCCCGACATGGTCGGCCACACCATCGCCGTCCACGACGGGCGCAAGCACGTGCCCGTGTACGTCACCGAGAGCATGGTCGGCCACAAGCTGGGCGAGTTCAGCCCGACGCGCACCTTCCGGTATCACGCCGGGCAGGAGAAGAACACGAAGGGTCGCCGCTGATGACCGGACCGAAGCTCAACGAGGGCTCGTTGGTCGCCGGCGAGCGCAGCGGCACGAAGGCCACGGCGAAGTACCTGCGGACCTCGGCCTACAAGGCCCGCGAGGTGCTCGACCTCATCCGCGGCCTCGACGTGCGCCGCGCCGATCAGGTCTTGCAGTTCACCGACCGCGAGGTTGGCCAGGCGATTCGCAAGGTCCTCGCATCCGCGGTGGCGAACGCCCAGCACAACGACGAGCAGGACCCCGACGAGCTGTACGTCAAGGCGTGCTTCGCCGACGAGGGCCCGACGCTGCGGCGCTTCCGCCCCCGCGCCCGCGGCCGGGCGACGCGCGTCCGCAAGCGCACCTGCCACATCACGATCATCGTCGCCCGCCTGAGCGACGAGAAGCTGGCGATCCTCCAGGCTCGCGAGTCGAAGGCCGCCGGCGGCCGACGCCGTCCCGGCGCCCGCAGCACGGCTGCCAGCCGCCGCGAGCGCGTCGAGCGCAGCCGCCAGCGTGCGCAGAGCCTCAAGGCCGGTGGCGGCGCCACCGGCGAGGCGGCCGAGGATCAGACGACCGACGCGCTCGCCGACGAGGTCATCGAGAGCGAGGGCGTCGAGACGGAGGCCGTCGAGACCGAGGCTGTCGAGACGGACGCGGCCGAGACGGACGCGGCCGAG
>CAZGUH010000012.1:8592-81006 GCA_964529005.1 uncultured Ilumatobacteraceae bacterium
GGCCGTCGAGACCGAGGCTGTCGAGACGGACGCGGCCGAGACGGACGCGGCCGAGACGGACGCGGCCGAGGATGAGTCTCCGGCCGCCGAGGCCGCCGACGGGTCCGAGGATGCCGAAGAGGGAGAGAAGTAATGGGTCAGAAAGTCAATCCCTACGGCTTCCGCCTGGGCATCACCACCGAGTGGAAGAGCCGCTGGTTCAGCGAGCGCGACTACAAGGACTACCTCACCGAGGACTGGAAGATCCGCCGCTCGATCACCACGCGGCTGGAGAGCGCGGCGATCAGCCGCATCGAGATCGAGCGCACCCGGGACAAGGTCCGCGTGGACATCCACACCGCCCGGCCGGGCATCGTCATCGGCCGCCGCGGCGCCCAAGCCGACGAGCTGCGCGCCATGCTCACGCAGATCACCGGCAACCCCAAGGTGCAGCTGAACATCGTCGAGATCAAGCAGCCCGAGCTCGACGCCGCGCTCATCGCCCAGGGCGTCGCCGACCAGCTCGTCAACCGCATCGCCTTCCGCCGGGCGATGAAGCGGGCCGTGCAGAACGCTCAGAAGGCGGGTGCTCTCGGCATCCGCGTGCAGTGCTCGGGCCGCCTCGGCGGCGCGGAGATGAGCCGCACCGAGTGGTACCGCGAAGGCCGGGTGCCGCTGCACACGCTGCGCGCCGACGTCGACTACGGCTTCCGCGAGGCCCGCACCACCAGCGGCCGCGTGGGCGTGAAGGTGTGGATCTACAAGGGCGACATCCTGCCGTACAAGCCGCAGAGCGAGGACAAGATCTCGCGCGAGGCGGCGATGGCAGTCGGTGAGACGTCGGGGCAGGCGCAGCCGCGCAAGGTCGTGTCGTCGGCCGGCCGCCGCCAGGCCGCCGAGACCCCCGAGGTCGAGGCCGCGCCCCTGCTGAAGGAAGCCGACCCCGAGCTCGAGAAGCTGCTCGACGAGGAGGAGGAGATCGCTCGTCGCACCACGCAGGGTCACGAGGCCCCGCACTTCCGAGGGGATGACTGACCATGTTGATGCCCCGCAAGGTCGCACACCGCAAGCACCACCGTGGCCGCACCGCCGGCCTCGCCAAGGGCGGCGCCCACCTGTCGTTCGGTGAGTACGGCATCCAGGCGCTCGAGCCCGGATGGCTCACCGCCCGCCAGATCGAGGCCGCTCGTATCGCCATGACGCGCGCCATCCGGCGTGGCGGCAAGGTCTGGATCAACGTCTTCCCCGACAAGCCGGTGACGAAGAAGCCCGCCGAGACCCGCATGGGCTCGGGCAAGGGCAACCCGGAGTTCTGGGTCGCTGTCGTCAAGCCCGGCCGCATCCTGTTCGAGCTGTCCTTCCCCAACGAGGAGACGGCGAAGGCAGCCATGGAGAAGGCCGTGCAGAAGCTGCCGATCAAGGCCCGCGTGATCACGCGTGAGGAGCCCATCTGATGGCCCGCAAGACCGATGAACTGAACGAGATGAGCCTGTCGTCGCTGGTCGACGAGCTGCGCGCGACGAAGCAGGAGGCGCTCAACCTCCGCTTCCGCAACGCCACCGGCCAGCTCGAGAACACCTCGGAGATCCGCAAGGTTCGCCGCCAGATCGCCCGCATCAACACCCTCATCCGCCAGCGCGAGATCGCGGCGGCCGAGGCCGGATCCAAGTGACGGTCCCGATGGCTGAAGAGACGACCACACCGGCCCGCAACGCCCGCAAGGTGCGTGACGGGATCGTCGTGTCCAACAAGATGGAGAAGACCGCGGTGATCGCGGTCATCGAGCGGGTGCGCCACCCGAAGTACGCCAAGTTCGTGCTGCGCACCAAGAAGCTCTACGCCCACGACGAGGCCAACGACGTCAACGTCGGCGACAAGGTCCGCGTCATGGAGACCCGCCCGCTCAGCAAGAACAAGCGCTGGCGCGTCGTCGAGGTCCTGGAGCGTGCGAAGTGATCCAGCAGGAATCTCGGCTCCGGGTCGCTGACAACAGCGGCGCCAAGCAGGTGCTCGTCATCAAGGTGCTCGGCGGCACCCGCCGCCGTTACGCCTCGATCGGCGACATCTTCATCGCCACGGTGAAAGACGCCATCCCGGGCGCAGCGGTGAAGAAGGGCGACGTCGTGAAGTGCGTCGTCGTTCGCACCAAGAAGGAGAAGCGGCGTCCGGACGGCAGCTACATCCGTTTCGACGAGAACGCGGCCGTGCTGATCAAGGACGACCTCACCCCGCGCGGGACCCGCATCTTCGGCCCGGTCGGCCGTGAGCTGCGCGACAAGCGGTTCATGCGCATCATCTCGCTGGCTCCGGAGGTGCTCTGAGATGAAGTTGAAGAAGGGCGACGAGGTCGTCGTCATCGCCGGCAAGGACAAGGGTCGTGAGGGCACGATCATCAGCGTCCTGCCAGCCGCCAACAAGGTCATCGTGTCGGGCGTGAACACCGCCAAGCGGCACACCAAGGCCCGCAAGGCCAACCAGCAGAGCGGCATCATCGAGCGCGACATGCCGGTCGACGCCAGCAACGTGATGCTGGTGCACAAGGGCAAGCCGACGCGCATCGGCTACCGCGTCGAATCCGACGGCAGCAAGGTGCGCGTCGCCAAGAGCACGGGTGAGGTGATCGCATGAGCACCGCGACCGCAACCGTTCCTCGTCTGAAGCAGAAGTACAACGACGAGATCAAGGGCGCGCTCAAGCAGCAGCTGGAGCTCCCCAACGTGATGCAGGTGCCCAAGATCGAGAAGATCGTGGTCAACATGGGCGTCGGCAAGGCGACCCAGCAGCCGTCGCTGCTCGAGGGCGCGGTCAGCGACCTCAGCGCGATCACGGGCCAGAAGCCGATCGTCACCAAGGCGAAGAAGTCGATCGCAGCGTTCAAGCTGCGTGAGAACCAGGCGATCGGCGCGAAGGTCACCTTGCGCGGCGATCGCATGTGGGAGTTCTTCGATCGCCTGCTGTCGATCGCGGTGCCCCGCATCCGCGACTTCCGTGGTCTGCCGGCCCACTCGTGGGACGGCAGGGGCAACTACACGTTCGGTCTCAACGACCAGACGGTCTTCCCCGAGATCGACTACGACAAGATCGATTCGCCTCGCGGCATGGACATCACCATCGTCACGACGGCCACCACCAACGACGCCGGCAAGGCGTTGCTCGACGCCTTCGGCTTCCCGTTCAAGCGGGGCGCCGACGCCGTCGCTGCGCCCAAGAAGGCCGCGAAGCGGCGCGGCCCCGTGCGCGGGGGCAAGCCATCAGCCAAGGCGAAGAAGAAGTAAGCGGAAGGCACGAGGGAATGGCCAAGAAGTCACTCATCAACAAGGCGGCCGCCAAGCCCAAGTTCAAGGTGCGCGGGTACACCCGCTGCCGCCGCTGTGGGCGCTCGCGTTCCGTGTTCCGCAAGTTCGGCCTGTGCCGCGTCTGCCTGCGCGAGCTCGTGCACCAGGGCGAGGTCCCGGGCGTCACCAAGGCGAGCTGGTGAGGAGGTAGACGATGCTCACAGACCCCATCGCCGACATGCTCACCCGCATCCGCAACGCCAACACCGCGATGCACGACGAGGTTCGCATGCCCTCGTCGAAGCAGAAGGTGGCGCTCGCTCGCGTGCTCGAGCAGGAGGGATACATCGCCGGCTTCTCCGTGGCTCCGTCCACGACCGGTCCCGGCGACGTCCTCACCGTCAAGATGAAGTACTCGGCCGACCGGCATCGCACGATCTCCGGTCTGCGCCGCATCTCCACACCGGGCCTGCGGGTGTACCGCAAGGCGAGCGCCGTGCCGCGCGTGCTCGGCGGCCTCGGTGTGGCCGTCCTGTCCACCAGCCAGGGGCTGATGTCCGACCGTGAGGCGCGCAAGCGCCACATGGGCGGCGAAGTCCTCTGCTACGTGTGGTGAGAGGGAAGACCGACCATGTCTCGAATCGGTAAGGCCCCCATCGCCGTTCCGTCCGGCGTCGACGTCACCATCGACGCCGCCACGGTCACGGTGAAGGGCCCCAAGGGCACGCTGGTGCGCACGCTGCCCGACATCATCACGCTGCGCCGTGACGACAGCACGCTGGTGGTCGAGCGCCCCAATGACGAGCGCGAGAGCCGCGCCCTGCACGGCCTCACCCGCTCGCTCGTCAACAACATGGTGCTCGGCGTCACCGACGGCTTCGCCAAGGAGCTCGAGATCGTGGGCGTCGGATACCGCGCCGAGGCGCAGAGCCCGACCAAGCTCCGGCTCGCGCTCGGCTTCAGCCACCCGGTCATCGTCGACGCGCCGGAGGGCATCACCTTCGAGGTGCCGGCCGCGACCCGCGTGATCGTGCGCGGCATCGACAAGGAGACCGTCGGCCAGGTGGCCGCGAACATCCGCTCGATCCGCAAGCCCGAGCCCTACAAGGGCAAGGGCGTCCGGTATCTCGGTGAGAAGGTCCGGCGCAAGGCCGGAAAGACCGGCAAGAAGTGACGCTGGTCAGGAGACGGAGACGACCATGAGCACGATTTCCCGAGAGCGCCGCGAGGCCCGCATCCGCCGTCACGTGCGGGTGCGCAAGAGCATCCACGGCACAGCCGAGCGCCCCCGCCTGGCCGTGTTCCGTTCCAACAAGCACCTCGTGCTGCAGGTGATCGACGACGAGAGCGGCCGCACCATCGCTGCCGCCTCCAGCGTCGAGGCCGGCCAGCGCGGCGAGGGCTCAGGGGCAACGGTCGCCGCCGCGACCCGTCTCGGCCAGCTCGTCGCCGAGCGGGCGAAGGCCGCCGGGGTCACCAAAGTCGTCTTCGACCGTGGCGGGTTCGCCTACCACGGCCGCATCGCAGCAGCGGCAGCCGCCGCTCGTGAAGCAGGTCTGGAGTTCTGATGGCGTTCAACCAATCGTTCGGCAACCAGGGCGGGTCGGTCGACGCCAGCGGGCTGCGCGAGAGCCGGGTCATCGCGATCAACCGCGTGGCCAAGGTCGTCAAGGGCGGCCGGCGCTTCAGCTTCACGGCGCTCGTCGTCGTGGGCGACGCCAACGGCCGCGTCGGCCTCGGCTACGGCAAGGCCAAGGAAGTCCCGCTCGCCATCCAGAAGGGCACCGAAGAGGCGAAGAAGAACGTCTTCGACGTCGCCCTCGCCGGCAGCACGATCACCCACCCCATCATCGGCGAGGTGGGCGCCGGCCGCGTGCTGATGAAGCCCGCTGCTCCCGGTACGGGCGTCATCGCCGGCGGGGCGGCGCGCATCATCCTGGAAGAGGCGGGGATCCACGACATCCTGTGCAAGTCGCTCGGCTCGGCGAACGCGATCAACGTCGCCCGCGCGACGATCCAGGGCCTCCAGTCGCTCCAGCGGCCCGACGAGGTCGCCAAGCGGCGCGGCCTGCCGGCCGACGAGTTCGTCCCCAAGGGCATGCTGAAGGCCTACACCGAGCGCCAGCGCGGAACCGTCGAGGTGCACTGACCATGGCGAAATCGATCACCGTCACCCAAGTGCGCTCGAGCATCGGCTCGAAGCCGAAGACGCGCGGCACCCTGCGCGCCCTCGGGCTCGGCCGCATCGGCGACACCAACACCCTTCCCGACCGTCCCGAGATCCGCGGGATGATCAACCGCGTGCCGCATCTCATCACGGTGTCGACCGAGTCGGCGCCCGGCGATGCGGCCGGCACCGAGAAGACGGAGTCCTGACCATGCGCGTCGACGAACTCGCTCCCGCGCCGGGAGCCACCAAGGCCCCCAAGCGCGTCGGCCGAGGCATCGGTGGCAAGGGCGGCAAGACCGCCGGCGCCGGCACCAAGGGCCAGCACGCTCGCGGCCGCGGCAAGGTCGCTCGCGGCTTCGAAGGCGGCCAGATGCCGCTCAAGCAGCGCGTGCCGAAGTTGAAGGGGTTCAACAACCCGTTCCGGGTGGAGTACAGCCCGGTGAACCTCGACCAGGTCGCCGCCCTCGAGGTCGCCGAGGTGACGCCGGATGTGCTCGTCGAGCGCGGGCTGGTGCGCAAGGGCGCCTTCGTGAAGGTCCTCGGACGCGGCGAGATCACCTCGGCCGTCACGGTCAGCGTGCACGCGGTCTCGAAGTCGGCTGAGCAGGCCATCACCGCCGCAGGGGGTACTGTGACGCTCCTGCCGTTGCCGTTCAAGTCCGGCAGGCCTCCTGTGCAGGGGAACCAGTTCACCAACCGGTGAGCTGGCTCCGCTGACCGGGCACAACTCGGGCACTGCCCACCCGCCCCAACCCGATCACGACCCCTCACGGAGAGCTGAGTGCTGTCGAACCTGAAGAACGTCTTCAAGGTCCCCGACCTGCGCAACAAGATCCTGTTCACCCTGATGGTGATCATGGTCTACCGCCTGGGGGTGGCGATCCGCGTGCCGGGTGTCGACCACTTCGCGGTCGAACAGCTGCGCGAGAGCGCCCGGTCGCAGGGCACCCTGGGCTTCCTCAACCTGTTCTCCGGCGGGGCGTTCGCGAGCTTCTCGATCTTCGCCCTCGGCATCATGCCGTACATCACCGCCAGCATCATCATGCAGGTGCTCGGCGTGGTGATCCCCAAGCTCGAGCAGTGGCAGCAGGAAGGCGCGGTCGGCCAGCGCAAGATCACCCAGTGGACCCGCTACCTGGCGATCGCGATCGCCACGCTCCAGGCCGCGGCGCTGACGTTCATCTTCGGCCGGGGCAACGGCAACGCGTTCTTCGGAGCCGCTCAGCAGGTGCCGAGCGGCCTCAAGCTGCTCCCCGAGTTCATGCCCCGAGCGCTGCTGGTGATCCCCACACTGGTGGCGGGCACGGCGGTGCTGATGTGGCTCGGTGAGATGATCAGCCAGCGGGGCATCGGCAACGGCATGTCGATGATCATCATGGCCTCGGTCGTCTCCGACCTGCCGCTCGGCTACTACTCGTTGCTCAAGGAGCAGAAGTTCATCGTCTTCGCCGTGCTGGTGGCGGTCTCGATCGGCATCGTCGTGGCGGTCGTCCGGGTCGAGCTCGGGCAGCGGCGCATCCCCGTCCAGTTCGCCAAGCGGGTCGTCGGCCGCAGGATGTACGGCGGGCAGAACACCTACATCCCGTTGAAGGTCAACCAGTCGGGTGTGATCCCGATCATCTTCGCCAGTTCGGTGCTGCTGCTTCCGGTGCTGGTCTCGAACATGCTGAGCAGCGGCGAAGGATGGCGCGGCTGGGTGGTCGAGAAGGTCGACAAGTACCTCGTCAACAGCCAGAACGTCGTCTACGTCACGCTCTTCGCTCTGCTCATCGTGGCGTTCGCCTACTTCTACAACTCGATCGCGTTCGACCCGATCCGTCAGGCCGACCAGATCCGCCGCCAGGGTGGGTTCATCCCTGGCATCCGGCCGGGACCGCAGACCGAGCGATATCTCGCCAAGGTCGTCAACCGCATCACCCTCCCGGGAGCGGTGTTCGTCGCTGCGATCGCCGTCCTGCCGTACATCATCCTGTGGGTCGGCGACGTCAACACGTTCCCGTTCGCCGGCACCACCGTGCTGATCGCGGTCGGCGTGGCCCTCGAGCTGATGCGCCAGATCGACAGCCAGCTGATGCTGCGGAACTACGAGGGCTTCCTGAAGTGACCTCGGCCCATCTGCGGGGGCCGGAGCGCGCATGATCCCGGGCGCTCGGTTGATCATCCTGGGTCGCCAGGGCGCGGGGAAAGGGACCCAGTGCGTCCGCCTGTCGCGTCACTTCGTGGTGCCGCACATCTCGACGGGCGACATGTTGCGGGCCGCGGTCCGCGAGGGCACGGAGCTCGGGCGGATGGCCAAGGAGGTCATGGACGCGGGCGGCCTCGTCGGCGACGAGATCATGGTCGGCATCGTGCGCGACCGCCTGCATCGCGACGACGCCCGCAGCCGGGGCTACATCCTCGACGGCTTCCCGCGCACCGTCGGCCAGGCGAAGTCGCTCGACGACATCACCGCCGAGCGCCCGATCGACGTCGTGATCGACCTCGACGTCCCGCGCGAGCTGGTGCTCCAGCGGATCCTGTCGCGGCGGGTGTGCCGCGACTGCGGCACGAACTACACGGCCGGCCGCAACGAGCCGTCGCCGTGGATCTGCGACGTCTGCGGTGGTGACGTCACACAGCGCGACGACGACACGCCGGACGCGGTCAATCGCCGCCTCGATCTCTACGAGGAGCAGACCGCGCCGCTGATCGAGTTCTACGGCGCCCAGGGGCGGCTCGAGGTCGTCGACGGAGTCGGCCATCCCGACGAGGTGTTCGGCCGGCTGTGCGCGGTGATCGACGGCAAGACCCGCGCATGAGCGCCGGCCGGGAGCGTCAGGCGTCGTGATGAAGCTGCCGCAGCGCCGTCCCGAGGAGATGCGGGCGATGCGCGCCGCCGGCCGGGTGGTCGCCGAGATGCACGCCGCGATCCGCGACGCCGTGCGTCCCGGTGTCACGACGGCCGACCTCGACGCGATCGCTCGCACCGTGCTCGCCCGCCGCGGCGCGACCAGCAACTTCCTCGGCTACCACGGCTTCCCGGCGGTGATCTGCGCGTCCGTCAACGACGAGGTCGTGCACGGCATCCCCGGCCCGTACCAGCTGATGGAGGGCGACATCGTCTCGATCGACTGCGGCGCGATCGTCGACGGATGGAATGGGGACGCGGCGTTCACGATGGGCGTCGGCCACATCGACCCGGCAGCCCAGCGGTTGATCGACACCGCGGAGGCGGCGCTCGCCGCCGGCGTGGCGGCGATGGTGCCGGGCAACACGGTGGGCGACGTCGGGCGGGCCGTGCAGTCCGTGGTGTCCGCGGCCGGGTACGGGAGCCCACGCCAGTACGCCGGGCATGGCATCGGCCGGCGGATGCACGAGGAGCCCGACGTGCCCAACCGCGGCAAGCCGGGCAAGGGCCCGCGGCTGGACGTCGGCGTGACGTTGGCGATCGAGCCGATGCTGATCGCCGGCGGGCGCGACGACGTCGACGAGCTCGACGACGGCTGGACGGTGGTCACCCGCGACGGGTCTCTGGCAGCCCACGCCGAGCACACGGTCGTCGTCACCGACGACGGCCCCCAGATCCTGACGTTGCCCTGACTTTGGCCCTGACCTGCGTGTGCCGCTTGGCGCGCGCACGGGGCGGCGATAGCATTGCCCCTCGGCCTGTCGGCGGTTGCCGTCGTCGGGCGTGTTCACGTCCGCTGTCCGCCTCCCTGATCGTCAGGAGATTCCTCTGCCCAAGCCCAAGGAAGACGCCATCGTCCTGGAAGGCACGATCGTCGAGTCACTCCCGAACGCCATGTTCCGGGTCGAGCTCGAGAACGGCCACAAGGTCCTGGCGCACATCTCCGGGAAGATGCGCATGCATTACATCCGGATCCTCCCGGGCGACAAGGTGCAGGTGGAGCTCACACCGTACGACCTCACGCGGGGTCGGATCACGTACCGCTACAAGTAAGCCCTCCCGAGCAAAGGCCCCCCATGAAGGTCCGACCGAGCGTCAAGAAGATCTGCGAGAAGTGCAAGGTGATCCGCCGGCACGGTCGCGTCATGGTGATCTGCGAGAACCCCCGCCACAAGCAGCGGCAAGGCTGACAGGAAGCAAGAGGCAAGCACGCAATGGCTCGTATCGCTGGAGTCGACGTCCCCCGCGAGAAGCGGTTGGAGATCTCGTTGACCTACATCTTCGGGATCGGCAAGCCGACGGCGCAGAAGATCTGCTCCGAGCTCGGGCTCGACCCGAACACGCGAGTGCGCAACCTCACCGAGGACGAGGTCGCCCGCATCCGCACCTGGGTCGACGCCAACCTGACGGTCGAGGGCGATCTGCGTCGCGACGTCGCGCAGGACATCAAGCGCAAGATCGAGATCGGGTGCTACCAGGGCGTCCGTCACCGCAAGGGCCTGCCCGTGCGCGGGCAGCGCACCCACACCAACGCCCGCACCCGCAAGGGCCCCAAGCGCACCGTCGCCAACAAGAAGAAGGCCGTGAGGAAGTAGAGATGGCTAAGCCGAAGCCGGGCGGCCGCCGCCCCCGCAAGCGCGAGCGCAAGAACGTCACCGTGGGCGTCGTCCACATCAAGAGCTCGTTCAACAACACCATCGTGTCGATCACCGACACCGAGGGGAACGTCATCTCGTGGGCCAGCTCCGGCGCCGTGGGCTTCAAGGGGTCGCGCAAGAGCACCCCGTTCGCTGCTCAGATGGCTGCCGAGAAGGCGGCCCGCGCGGCGATGGAGCACGGCCTGCGCCGCGTCGAGGTGCAGGTGAAGGGCCCGGGCTCCGGCCGCGACACGGCGGTCCGGTCGATCCAGAACACGGGCATCGAGGTCACCTCGATCAAGGACGTGACGCCCGTGCCGCACAACGGCTGCCGTCAGCCCAAGCGGCGGAGGACCTGATCATGGCGCGCTACACCGGTCCCAAGGTCAAGATCAGCCGCCGCCTGGGCACCAACATCTTCGAGAACGACAAGGGCCGCAAGGCCCTCGAGCGCCGGCCGTTCCCGCCGGGCGCCCACGGCCGCACCCGCCGGCGGAACCAGGGCAGCGAGTACCTGGCCCAGATGCAGGAGAAGCAGAAGGCCAAGTACATCTACGGCGTCCTCGAGCGGCAGTTCCGCCGCACGTACGAAGAGGCCGTGCGGCTCGCCGGGCCGACGGGCGAGAACCTGTTGCGCCTGCTCGAGCAGCGCCTCGACAACGTCGTGTACCGCGCCGGCTGGGCCAGCACCCGGCCGCAGGCCCGCCAGTTCGTGAACCACGGGCTCATCCACGTCAACGGCAAGCGCGTCGACATCGCCAGCTACCGGGTACGGAAGGGCGAGGTCGTCAGCCTCAGCCCGAAGGCTCGGAACATGATCGTCATCCAGCACAACCTCGACGTGCTCGATCGCTCGGTGGTCGGGTGGCTCGAAACGGGCGACGGGGGGAAGCAGGTCACCGTGCGCGATCTTCCGCAGCGCGAGCACATCGACGTCCCCGTCCGCGAACAGCTCATCGTCGAGCTTTACTCGAAGTAATCGTCACCGGAAAGGACCAGGCGATCTTCATGCTCGTCATCCAGCGCCCCACCGTCGAGGCCCTCGGCGAGGAAGAGAACAACCGCCAGCGCTTCGCTGTCGGCCCGCTCGAGCCCGGCTTCGGCCACACCATCGGCAACTCGCTGCGACGCACGCTCATGTCGTCGATCCCCGGCGCGGCCATCACCCAGGTGCGCTTCGACGACGCGCTGCACGAGTTCGACACGATCAACGGCATCGCCGAGGACGTCACCGACGTCATCTTGAACATCAAGGACATCGTCCTGACCAGCACCTCCGACGAGCCGGTGGTGCTGCGGGTCGACGTTCGTGGCCCGGCCACCGTCACCGCCGGCGACATCAAGGCCCCGAGCGAGATCGAGATCCTCAACAAGGACCTGCACATCGCCACGCTGAACGGCAAGGCGCGCCTGGCTGTCGACCTGACGGTCGAGCGCGGCCGCGGGTACCTGTCGAGCGAGCGTGACGCCCAGAACCGCACGATCGGCGTCATCCCCGTCGACGCGATCTTCTCGCCCGTGCGTCGGGTGATGTTCGACGTCGAGCCGACGCGCGTCGAGCAGAGCACCAACTACGACCGCTTGGTCCTCGACATCGAGACCGACGGCAGCATCTCGCCCCGCGAGGCCCTGGCCTCGGCCGGCGCGACGCTGCGCTCGCTCGTCGATCTGGTCGCCAACCTGTCCGACGAGCCGCAGGGCCTCGAGCTGGGTGAGATGGCCACGGTGGGCTCGCTCTCGCCCGACCTCGACCTGCCGATCGAAGACCTCGACCTGTCCGAGCGCCCGCGCAACTGCCTGAAGCGTGCCCAGATCAACACGATCGGCGAGCTGCTCACGAAGACCGAGGACGACCTGCTCAACATCACCAACTTCGGCCAGAAGAGCCTCGACGAGGTGAAGGCCAAGCTCGACGAGCGCGGCCTCAGCCTGCGCGGGTAACGCACGAGGAGCAACGAGTCATGCCTGCAACACCCCGCCGCGCCCGCAAGTTCGGAGGCGACGCCGCGCACCAGCGGCTGATGATGGCGAACCTCGCTGCGTCGTTGTTCGCGGCCGAGGGCATCGTCACCACCGAGGCCAAGGCCAAGGCGCTGCGCCCGATCGCCGAGAAGCTCATCACGAAGGCGAAGAAGGCCAGCGACGACAGCCCGATGCGGGTGCACCGCATCCGCCAGATCCAGGGCTATCTCGGCGACCGCGAGATGACGCACAAGCTGGTGAACGAGGTGGCCCCGCGCTACCAGGAGCGCAACGGTGGCTACACCCGGATCCTGAAGCTCGGCCCGCGCCAGGGCGACAACGCCCAGATGGCTCGCATCGAGCTCGTCTGAGCTCCCGCGTCCGGTGGACGCGCCTGCCGACACCGCCCGCGTTGCCCTCGTCGTGGCCTACGACGGGGCTGGCTTCCACGGCTTCGCCGAGAACGTCGGCGTCCGCACGGTCATGGGCGAGCTGCGCGCGGCCATCGAGCGGGTCACGGGCAACCCCGTCGAGCTGACCGGCGCCGGTCGCACCGATGCCGGTGTGCACGGCTGGGGCCAGGTGGTCAGCGGCGACCTGCCGGCGACGGTCGACCTGGAGAACCTCGTCCACCGGCTGAATCGCATGTGCGGTCCCGAGATCGCCGTGCGCAGCGCTCGATGGGCGGCTGCCGACTTCGATGCCCGGTTCAGCGCCGTCTGGCGTCACTACCGCTACACGGTGGTCAACACGCCGTACGCCCATCCGCTGCGCGCCGCCACCGCGTGGCACGTGCCGCAACCGCTGAACCTGCGGGCGATGCAGCTGGGGTGCGACGCGCTGATCGGCGAGCACGATTTCTCGTCGTTCTGCCGAGCGCCGAAGGTCCGCGACGGCGATCCGACGCCGAGCTTGGTGCGCCGGGTCCAGCTCGCGCGATGGACCGCCCTGCGCGGCGACGACGAAGACGGGGTGCTGCTGTTCGAGATCCGCGCCAACGCGTTCTGCCACCAGATGGTGCGCTCGATCGTCGGCACGCTCGTCGACGCCGGTCTCGGCCGCATCCGCGCAGGAGAGATGCGCTCGATCATGCTGCGGCGTGACCGGGCCGCCGCGGGGCAGGTCGCGCCCCCGCACGGGCTGTGCCTGTGGGAGGTCGGCTACCCCGCCTGACGGGCGCCGTGGCGTCCGCCGCCGGGCATCGGGCGCGCGGATGGGTACGGTTCGGACCGATGCCGGGCATCGAGCTCGATCCCGCGGCGACGGCGTTCGACGGGTTCCGTGCCGCCCTGGCACACCTCGCCGGCGCCGCGCAGCGCCGCTGGCAGGGAGTGATCGACGACGCCGACCTCGAGGATCTGCACGACCTGCGCGTCGCCCTGCGCAGAACGCGCAGCCTGCTCGCAGCGGCGCAGCACGTCGTGCCGGATGCGGTCCGCGACCCGGCCCGGGACGAATTCCGATGGCTCGCACGGCTGACGAGCCCGCAGCGCGACCTCGACGTCACCTTGATGTCATGGGATGGCGACGTCGCGCAGCTGCCGACGGAGAGCGCGTTCGCGCTGATGACGGTGCTCGACGAGCTGCGCGCGCAGCGCGCCGCGGCGCACGACGAACTCGCCGCGGCGCTGCGATCCGCTCGGGCCTTGGAGCTGATGCAGTGGTGGAGCGGGTGGCTCGACCGTCCGGTGCTCGCGGCCGCAGCGGGCCGCGACGCCGACACCCCGCTCGGCGAGATCGGCGCCGCCCGGATCGCGCGGGCGCATCGCCGCCTCGTGCGCTCGGGGCGTTCGATCACGCGTCGCAGCGCCGCGGGCGACCTGCACGAGGTGCGCAAGCGCGCCAAGGACCTGCGCTACCTGGTGGAATGCTTCGCCGCGACGATGGCGGACGCGCCGCGCGCGGCGTTCCTGCGGCCGCTGAAACGGCTCCAGGAAACGCTCGGCGACCACCAGGACGCGGTGGTGCTGGTGGGGCGCCTGACCGAGATGTCGAAGTCGATCGCCGTCCGGGCGCCGTCCGACACCGTCTTCGCCCTGGGCCAGCTCTCGCAGGTCCACCGGGAGCGCCAGGCCCGGGCGCGCGCCGCGTTTCCCGGACGCTTCGCGGCGTTCGACAGCGGCTCGACGCGCCGCAAGCTGGGGCGACTGCTCGCGTCGGCTGCGTCTTGACCGGGCCCGGGCAGGGGTCTGGAACGACCGGGCGCGGGGTACCTGGCCCGGGCCGAGATGCGCCGGCCTCGGGAGGTCGCGCGCTGAGCCACGTCAGGAGCCTGCATCTCGTGAAAACGCACAGCCGCTCGGGGTCGCCTCGCCGACGCGCACCGGGTGGCCCGCGGTGACCGCGCTGCCGCTCCCGCTGCTGAGCCCGGCGCCCGCCGCCGAGCCGGTGACGCCGCAGGTCAGCGGCCGCGGAAGTGCGGACGTGGTCCCGATGAGACAGGATCGTGTCATGGCAGCGCGGCGAGGCGTCCGAGACACGGTGATCGTCGCCAACCGGCTGCCCGTGCGGATCAACCCGCAGCTCTCGACGTGGGAGGTCAGCCCCGGCGGACTGGTGTCGGCGATGTCGACGGTCCTCGGTCGCGGGGATACTGCGTGGGTCGGCTGGCCGGGAGAGCGCAGCGTCCGCTTGGAGCCATTCGAGCTGAAGGGCACCCTGCTGCACCCCGTTCCGTTGTCACCCCCCGAGTTGGAGGGCTTCTACGAGGGCTTCAGCAACTCGACGTTGTGGCCCCTGTTCCACGACCTCCCGTCGCGCCCGCAATACCATCGCTCCTGGTTCGACCACTACCACGCGGTGAACGAGCGCTTCGCCCGCGGCGCGGCGGCCGCAGCGGCGCCCGGCGCGACCGTCTGGGTCCACGACTACCAGCTGATGCTCGTGCCACGCATGCTGCGCACGCTGCGCCCCGACGTGCGCATCGGCTATTTCCAGCACATCCCGTTCCCGCCGCCCGAGCTGTTCCTCCAGCTGCCGTGGCGTGACGAGATCGTCGACGGGCTGCTCGGCGCCGACCTGGTCGGTTTCCAGACACCGGGTGATGCCGCGAACTTCTCACGGGTCGCCCCGTTGCTCGGCAAGTCGACGGCCGCGCCCGGTGGGCTGCTGCACGACGGGCGGTCGGTGAGCGTCGACGCGTTCCCGATCGCGGTCGACACCGCGCGCATTCAGCAGCAGGCGGCGGAGCGCACGACGACGGAACGGATGGAGGCGATCCGCGCCGACCTCGGCAATCCGGGACGCGTCCTGCTCGGCGTCGACCGGCTGGACTACACCAAGGGCATCACCGTGCGCCTCCGGGCGTTCCTCGAACTGCTCGAGGACGGCGTGATCCAGGGACCGGAGGACGCGGTGTTCGTCCAGGTCGCGGTTCCGAGTCGGGAGCGCGCCGGGGGGTACGCCGAGGAGCGTCGCCGCATCGCCCAGCTCGTCACCGAGATCAACGGGCGCTTCGGCGGCATCGGCCATCCGGCGGTGCACTACCTGGCCCGCAACGTCCCCTTCGACGAGCTGCTCGGCCTGTACCGGGCAGCGGACGTGATGGTCGTGACACCGTTGAAGGACGGCATGAACCTGGTCGCGAAGGAGTTCGTGGCGGCTCGGGTGCACCATCGTGGGGTCCTGGTCCTCAGCGAGTTTGCGGGCGCGGCGCACGAGCTGCGCGATGCTCTTCTGGTGAACCCGTACGACCTGGCCGAGGTGAAGTCCGCGATCACCACGGGCCTGCGCATGGATCCACGTGAACAACAGCGACGCATGAGGGCCTTGCAGGCGGTGGTCACCGAGCACGACGTCCACGTCTGGTGCGCCTCGTTCCTACGGAGGTTGGAACAGACGTGACCTTGCTGCCGGAGCCGCTGGTGGCCCGGTTGGGAGAACTTGCACGGACACCGGTGCTGCTCGTGGCGTGCGACTACGACGGCACCCTGTCACCGCACGTTCCCGACCCCGGCGCTGCCGTGCCCGACCGGGCGTCGTTCACCGCGCTGCGCGCGCTGGCCGCGCTGCCCGACACGCACGTCGCCGTCATCTCGGGCCGCGCGCTGCGCGACCTCGCGGCGCTGAGCCGCTTGCCGCACGAGGTGCGCCTCGTCGGAAGCCACGGCGCCGAGTGGGACCTCGGCTTCGCCAACGAGCTGCCCGTCGAGCGTGCGGAGGTCCTCGACGAGTGCCGCAGCCGGGTCGAGGACCTCGTGCGCGGGGTGCCGGGCGCAGTGCTCGAACGCAAGCCGGCCGGCTTCGCCGTGCACGTGCGCAACGTCCCCGATCGGGCGCGGGCCCACCAGATCCCCGACCAGGTCGCCCAGCTGCTCGCCGACCTCCCCGACGTCAAGCTGACGCCCGGCAAGGAGGTCATCGAGGTCTCGGTCGTGCCGACCAACAAGGGCCAGGCGCTCGACAACATCCGCCACCAGGTGAACGCCACCGGCGTGATCTTCGCCGGCGACGACGTCACCGACGAGACCGCGTTCGCCCGGTTGGCGGGCGGCGACGTCGGCGTCAAGGTCGGCCCGGGCGAGACGTTGGCGCGCTATCGCGTCGACGACACCGAGGACGTCTCGCGCCTGCTCGCGCTGCTGTTCGAGCGGCGCCAGGAGTGGCTGCGCGGCGGGTCGTTGGCCCCGATCAACCACCACAGCGTCATCGCCAGCGGCCGCACGACCGCCCTGATCGATCCCTCGGCGTCGGTCGTCTGGTGGTGCGCGCCGAACCCGGAGAGCAGCGCGGTGTTCGCTTCGCTCGTCGGCGGGGCGTCGGGTGGCTACTGGACGGTGCGGCCGGTGAGCGGCGAGGCGCCGCTGTCGCAGCGCTACGAGGGCAACAGCTTGGTGTTGCGCACGCGCTGGCCGGGCATCTCGTTGATCGATCAGCTGCAGAGCAGCGATCCCTCCGCCCCCGACGGACGCTCGGATCGCCTCGTGCGCACGGTGCGGGGCAAGGGCCGCGTGGTCGTCGACTTCCGGCCGCGCTTCGACTTCGGCCGCTTGGCGACCGGCTTCGTCGAGCACCGTCACGGCCTCGAGGTCGGCGGCAGCCGTGAGCGCGTCGTGCTCGTCGCGCCCGGTGTGCGGTGGTCGATCGGAACGGACGGCCCCCACGAGGTGGCGATGGCCGAGATCGATCTCGACGCGATGGGCGGCGAGGTGACGATGGCCATGTGCTGGGGCCGTCACCCGACGGACACCACGCCCGTCGACGCCTCCGCCACGCGCATCGACAGCGACGTCGCCTGGGTGGGTGGCCTGCGCCTTCCGGGCGTCGCCACCGAACTCGTCGCCCGCAGTGCGCTGAGCTTGCGCGCATTGGTGCACGAGCCCAGCGGCGCCGTGCTGGCGGCGGCTACGACCAGCCTCCCCGAAGACCTCGGCGGGGTGCGCAACTGGGACTACCGCTACTGCTGGATCCGCGACGCGTCGGTCGGGCTCTCGTCGCTCGTGCGCCTCGGCAGCACCAGCGAAGCCGTGGCGTTCCTCGGGTGGCTCGACCGGGTGATCGAGCGCATCGGCGGCGCGGACCGCCTGGTGCCGCTGTACACCGCGGCAGGCGGGTCGCTGCTGCCCGAAGCCGTCGTCTCCGAGCTGAGCGGGTATGCCGGCAGCCGGCCGGTGCGCATCGGCAACGCCGCCGACATGCAGGTGCAGATCGACGTCATCGGGTTCGTGATCGAACTGTTCGACCTGCTCGCCGCGCAGGCGCCGAACGCCGTGTCCGATCGCTGGCAGCTCGTCGAGCACCTCGCGGACGAGGTCTGTTCCCAATGGATGCGGCCCGACCACGGCATCTGGGAGGTCCGCCTCGCCCCCCGGCACCATGTCAACAGCCGGGCGATGTGCTGGACCGCGCTCGACCGCGCGATCGGCCTCGCCGATCGGTTCGGCAAGACCGCGCCCGCCGCGTGGGCCGAGGCCCGCGACGCGATCCGCGCCGACGTGCTGGCGCACGGCGTCTCGCCCGCGACAGGGGCCCTCACGACGGCCTTCGGCCAGACAGACCTCGACGCGGCGTGCCTGGTGGCGGTGATCAACGGCATGCTCGAGCCGGACCATCCCGTCGCCCTCGCCACCGTCGACGAGGTCGAGAGCCAGCTGCGCGTCGGGCCGACGGTGTACCGCTACCGCTGCGACGACGGCCTGCCTGGGAACGAGGGCGGCTTCCACCTCTGCACCGGGTGGCTGATCCGGGCGTTCGTCACCGTAGGGCGGCTGGACGACGCACGCGAGCTGTTCCAGCGGTTCGTGCGCCTCGCCGGTCCGACGGGCATCCTCAGCGAGGAGCACCACCCCGAGCACGACGTCGCGCTCGGCAACGTGCCCCAGGCGTACTCCCACTCGGCGCTGATCGACGCCGCGCTGGCGCTCGACGCCGTCCGCTGACAGCACGCGAGCTTGCCGTTTCTCCGGGAACGCCCGTATCCTTTCCCGGTTCCGGTGGCGCCCTGGTGCCCACCCACCCCGACGCCCCACCGACAAGGCGAAGTTCGAATGCGCACCTACAGTCCGAAAGCCAGCGAGATCACCCGCGCGTGGCACGTGATCGATGCTGAAGGCCTGGTCCTCGGCCGCCTGTGCACCGAGGCCGCCCGCCTGCTTCGCGGCAAGCACAAGCCGGTCTTCGCCCCCCACATGGACATGGGGGACCACGTCGTCATCGTCAACGCCGACAAGGTCGTGCTGACGTCCGGCAAGGCCGACACCCACCTCGTGCACCGCTACAGCGGTTACCCGGGTGGTCTCAAGACCGAGAGCTACGGCGAGCTGCTCACCCGCAAGCCCGCCGACGCGATCCGTCGCAGCGTGCGCGGCATGCTGCCGAAGGGGCCGCTCGGCCGCCAGATGATCAAGAAGCTCAAGGTCTACGCCGGCCCCGAGCATCCGCACGCGGCCCAGCAGCCCACCGCCCACGACCTGCCGGCCGCCAAGGCCCGCTGACCGCCTCGCAGCACTCGCAGAAAGAACGCAAAGGGAGACGCCTCGTGGCCACCAAGCCGCTGACCCAGACCACCGGCCGCCGCAAGGAAGCGATCGCGCGCGTGCGCCTGCGTCCGGGATCGGGCGCCGTCACCATCAACGGTCGGGCGTTCGAGGCGTACTTTCCGACGCCGACCCAGCGGATGGTGGTCAGCGAGCCGCTTCGCGTCACCAGCACCGAGGAGACCTACGACCTCGATGCGACGATCCGCGGTGGCGGGGTCACCGGCCAGGCGGGGGCGCTGCGCATGGCGATCGCCCGCTCGCTCGCCGACCTCGATCCTGAACTGCGCCCGTCGCTGAAGAAGGCCGGATTGCTCACCCGCGACGCGCGGAAGAAGGAGAGCAAGAAGTACGGCCTGAAGAAGGCCCGCAAGGCGCCGCAGTACACCAAGCGCTGACGCCGAGAGCCCACGCGTCCGGCCGCGGCCACGCTGGCGACGACATGGGACTGCGCTTCGGCACCGACGGGGTGCGTGGGGTCGCCAACAGCGAGCTCACACCGGCAGCGGTGCTCGACTTGGGCCGCGCCGCGGCGCAGGTGCTCGGACGTGGCCGCTGGCTGATCGGGCGCGATACCCGCGTGTCGGGCCCCATGTTCGAGGCCGCGCTCGCCGCAGGGCTCGCCGCGGAAGGCGCGGACGTGACCCTGCTCGGTGTCGCGCCGACGCCCGCCATCGCCTGCCTGGCCGCCGGCGACGGGATCTGCGCGGCGGCGATCACCGCCAGCCACAACCCGTTCGGTGACAACGGCGTCAAGCTGTTCGCCGCCGGCGGAGCGAAGCTCGACGACGCCACCGAAGCCGCGATCGCCGACCGGTGGGGCCGCCTCGCCGACCCCGCCCTGTCGGGGGCGGACGTCGGGTCCGTCTCCTCCGCGCCCCAGCGCGTGTCCGAGTACACGGCGCGCCTGCGGGCCGTGCTGCGCCCCGGTGCGCTCGCCGGCATGCGCGTCGTGCTCGATTGCGCGAACGGCGCGATGAGCGAGGTCGCGCCCCAGGTGGCATGGGCGCTCGGGGCGAGCGCCGTGGTGATCAACGCCGAGCCCGACGGCACGAACATCAACGACGCGTGCGGAGCGACCGCCCCCGAGGCCCTCTCGAAAGCGGTCGTCGAACAGCGGGCACATCTCGGCCTGGCGTTCGACGGCGACGGCGACCGGGTGATCGCCGTCGACGATCGGGGGCGCGTCGTCGACGGCGACCGGTTGCTGGCGCTGAGCGCCATCGAGCTGCGCGACGAGGGACGCCTGGCGCACGACACGGTCGTCGTCACCGTGATGAGCAACCTCGGGTTCCACCGCGCGATGGAGCGTCACGGCATCGCCGTGCACGTCACGCCGGTCGGTGACCGGTACGTGTTGCAGGCGCTCGACGACGGCGGCTTCAGCCTGGGCGGCGAGCAGAGCGGGCACATCATCCACCGCGGCCTGGCGACCACGGGCGACGGCCTGCTCGCCGGGCTGATCCTCGCCGACACGGTGCGCCGCTCGGGGCGATCCCTGGCGCAGCTGGCCGACGAGGTGATGGTGAGCTACCCGCAAGTGCTCCACAACGTGCGCTTGCCGTCGCTCGCAGCTGACGTCGACGTGGCGGCGGTGCTCACCGACGAGATCGCCGCCGCGGAGAAGCAGCTCGGTCGCGAGGGCAGGGTGCTCGTGCGCGCCAGCGGCACCGAGCCCGTGGTGCGGGTGATGGTCGAGGCGGCGACGGCCGAGGACGCTCGGCGCACCGCCGAGGGCTTGGTCGCAGCTGTCACCGAGCGGCTCGGCTGATCGCGACGGGGCGTGGCCGTGCTGGCGTCGCCGTCCCCGGAGCGCTTGGCTCGCGTAGCCTGATCGCCATGTGCGGCATCATCGGCATCGTCAGCCGCCCCCTCGACGAGGGCGATGACGGGCCGAGCCCGGCTCAGATCCTCGACCGCCTCGACGCCGCCGTCCGCGCCGGCGAGCAGGGCGATGTCGCCGGGCTCGGCCACCTCGTCGGCGAGGCCGACCAGCTGTTGCACGGCGTGCCCGGTACCCGCGCGTTGGTGGGCCACCTGGAGCTGGTCGCCGGCATCGAGGCGCGGCTCGCCAGGCTGGACGCCCTGCTGGACGCGCACGAGGCCGAGCTCGAGGACGGGGGCGACCGCCCGCCGGAAGCGATCGAGGAAGCCGCCGCGATCCTCATCACCGCGCGCGACGCCGTCTGGGCCGTGCGCCACGACCGGCTGAGGACCGCCCGCGAGGTCGCCGCGCTCGCCGGGGTCGACGCCGCGCCGGCGGCCATCGCCGGGTATCTCTCGGTTCAGCAGGGCTTGTCGGCGATCGACCGGCTGGAGGTGCGCGGCCGTGACTCGGCCGGCATCCACCTGTTCGTCTGGGGGCACGGCCTGCGCCGCGACGACCCGGCCGTGATCGCGCTGCTCGACGGGCGCACCGACGACCCCCTGTTCCAGAACGGCGCCGTGCGCTGGCGGGGCGACACGATCGGGTTCGTCTACAAGGCCGCCGCCGAGATCGGCGAGCTGGGCGACAACACCCGCGCGCTGCGCGCCGCGATCGTCGGCGACACGCTGCTGCGGCTCGCCCTCACCGCTCCCACCGCACGCCTGTCGCTCCTCGGGCACACCCGCTGGGCGAGCGTCGGCATCATCAGCGAGCCCAACGCCCACCCGATCAACAGCGACGAGGCCGGCGAGGGCGGCAGCTGCTACGTCATCGGAGCGCTCAACGGCGACGTCGACAACCATGCCGACGTCAAGGTCGCCCACGATCTGCGCATCCCGGGGCCGATCACGACCGACGCCAAGGTCATCCCCGCCGTCGTGTCACGGTTGGCCGACGATGCCGGCGATCTGGTCGAGGGGTTCCGCCGGACCGTCGCCGGCTTCGAAGGCAGCGTGGCGATCGCCACGATGTCGGCCGACCGGCCCAACGCCATGCTGCTCGCGCTGCGCGGCAGCGGGCAGGGCTTGTACGTCGGCCTCGCCGCCGACCGCTTCGTCGTCGCCAGCGAGCCCTACGGTTTGGTCGAGGAGACGCCGCGCTACGTGCGCCTCGACGGTGACACTCCCGCACGCGACGACCAGCCGGCGAGCCGCGGCCAGATCGCGGTGCTCGACGGCGACGCCGCGGGCACACTCGCCGGCCTGCGGCTGATCGCCTACGACGGCACCGAGATCGCGCTCACCGACGCCGAAGTGAACCACGCCCAGGTGACCACACGCGACATCGACCGCGGCGAGCACCCGCACTTCCTGCTGAAGGAGATCACCGAGGCGCCGGAGAGCTTCCGCAAGACGTTGCGCGGCAAGATCGTGGAGTATGACGGCGTCGCCCGCGCCGTCGTCGGTGCGCGTGCGCTGCCACCCGACCTGGCCGAGGCGCTGGCGTCGGGCGCCATCCGGCGCATCAGGGTGATCGGCCAGGGCACCGCGGCGGTCGCCGGCCGCAGCTTGGCCGAGACGCTCGACGACCTGTGCGAAGGCGCGCTCGACGTGGACGCGCTCACCGCCACCGAGCTGAGCGGCTTCGGGCTGCGGATGGACATGCGCGACACGCTCGTCGTCGCGGTCAGCCAGAGCGGCACGACCACCGACACCAATCGCACGGTCGATCTCGCCCGCGCTCGCGGCGCCCGGGTGATCGGCATCGTCAATCGGCGCAACAGCGACCTCACCGACAAGTCCGACGGCATCCTCTACACCAGCGACGGCCGCGACGTGGAGATGAGCGTCGCGTCGACCAAGGCGTTCTACGCCCAGGTCGCTGCCGGCGTGCTGCTCGCCTGCGCGATCGCCGAGGCGGCCCAGGTGGGCCGTGCCGATCGCCGCCACGCGCTGCTCGAGTCGTTGCGCCGGCTGCCCGAGGCGATGCGCGCCGTGCTGGATCTGCGGCCGACGATCGCCGAGGCCGCCCAGCGGTTCGCTCCCACCCGGCGATATTGGGCCGTGGTCGGCAACGGACCGAACGCCGTGGCGGCGCACGAGGTGCGGATCAAGCTCAGCGAGCTGTGTTACAAGAGCATCGCCTGCGACGTCACCGAGGACAAGAAGCACATCGACCTCTCCGCCGAGCCGATGATCCTGGTGTGCGCCGCCGGCCTCGTCGGCAGCACCGCCGACGACGTCGCCAAGGAGATCGCGATCTACCGCGCGCACAAGGCTGTGCCGATCGTGGTGGCGACGGAGGGCGACACGCGCTTCGCGGCTGCCGCGCACGTCGTCTCGGTGCCGCAGGTCGATCCGTCGCTGGCGTTCGTCCTGTCGGCGATGGTCGGTCACCTGTTCGGCTACGAAGCGGCGCTGGCGATCGACGCGCTGGCGCGCCCGCTGCGCGAGGCACGCGAAGTGATCGAGGAGGCCGTCGCCGTCGGCGACACGGGTGAAGTCGTGCTCGGCCACGTCCGCGCGGCGATCGGACCCGCGGCCGACCGCTTCTTCGACGGCGTCCGCTCCGGGTCCTACGACGGTTGCCTGGAGGCCAGCACCGCCGTGCGCGTCGTCGGCCTGCTGCGGGCGATCGTCAGCGACTCTCCGCTCGAGCAGCACCAGCTGGACAGCGGCAAGGTCAGCACCCCCGCGGTGCTCATCGACGACCTCACCGCGGCGCTGACGCGGGCGATCGAGGAGCTGACCCGCCCCGTCGACGCCATCAAGCATCAGGCGAAGACGGTGACGGTGGGCATCAGCCGCAGCGACGAGGGGATCTTGGACCGTGCTCTCGTGCGCGAGCTGCTGGCGACCGGCGCCGGGCGAGACCTGTTCACGTACCGCACGCTGAAGGTGCTCGCCGACCTCGACCCTGCCGTCGACAAGGTCGTCGGGTTCACCCGCTACCGGGTCGAGGGCGCGGGCAGCGCGACCGCGACGATCTCGATCGTCGATCGCGGCGGCCTGTCGCGCGACGTGCCGAGCAGGGTCGAGCGCAACAACCAGCTCCTCGGCACGAAGCGGCGGGTCGCCAACGAGCGCGAGCTGCTGGTGGCGAAAGGCCGCGGCGACGGCCGGACCGTGATCCTCGTGCCCGAGATCAAGGCCGGCACCACCACCGGCATCACGCTGCTGCACGTGCAGTTCCACGACCGGCTCCCTGCCGCCGTGGCGCGTGGCGTGCTCCAGGGCTACGACCGTCGCTACGACCGGCTCGTCGACTGGGTCATGGAGACCGAGGGCACGTTCCGCGACGACCGCCTGGCCGAGGTCCCGGTGGTCGATCTGCTGACGCTGCCGATCTCCGACGTCGCCGATCACTGGCGCGGGTGAGCGATCCATCGTGGGGGCGATCGTCGGCATCGGCATCGACGTCGTCGACCTCGATCGCTTCCGCACGTCGCTCCTGCGCACGCCGGGCATGCGCACGCGCCTGTTCACCGACGAAGAGCTGCGTGACGTGGGAGATCGGGCCGATCCGGTGCCCGGGCTGGCGGCGCGGTTCGCGGCCCGCGAAGCGGTGATGAAGGCGCTGGGCGTGGGACTCGGCGCGTTCGGGTTTCACGACGTGTGGGTGCGACGATCCGCGTCGGGGGCGCCGTCGCTGGTGGTGACCGGGCCCGCGGCCAAGCTGGCCCTCGACGCCGACGTGAGCACCTGGCACCTGTCGCTCACCCACACTGACCTGGTGGCCGTCGCCTACGTCATCGCCGAGGCGTGACCCCGGCCTACGCTCGAACCGTGCTGCCGATCGTGACGCCCGAGGAGATGAAGGCGATCGACGAGGCCGCGCCGGAGCCGGTCGAGGTGTTGATCGAGCGCGCCGGCGCAGCCCTGGCGCTCGCCGCCGTGCGCTTGCTCGGTGGCACGTACGGGCGGCGCGTCGTCGTCATCGCAGGCCCCGGCAACAACGGCGCCGACGGCCGTGCCGCGGCGCGCCGGCTGGCGCGGCGCGGCGCTCACGTCAGCGTCGTCGAGGCGGCGGCCGTCGACGGTGGCGTGGTCGGCCCGTGCGATCTGGTGATCGACGCCGCGTATGGCACGGGTTTTCGCGGCGAATGGCAGGCGCCGGACGTCGGCGATGCGCTCGTCCTCGCGGCCGACATCCCGACCGGGGTCGACGGGACGACCGGCGCCGCGGGCAAAGGGGTCCTGCCCGCGCACCACACCGTGACGTTCGCCGCCGTGAAGCCCGGTCTGCTCTTCCCCCCGGGCAGCGACCTCGCCGGTGAGCTGGAGGTGGCCGACATCGGCCTCGACACGTCGCGTGTGCACTCACATCTCGTGCAGCGCGGCGACGTGGCGCACTGGTGGCGGCCGCGCGCCCGGGAATGGCACAAGTGGAAGGACGCGGTGATGGTCGTGGCCGGCAGCCCGGGCATGGCCGGCGCCGGGCATCTGGCCGCTCTCGGGGCCCTGCGCAGCGGCGCCGGCATGGTGCGGCTCGCGTCGCCCGCGGGCGTGACGCTGGTCGGGGGACCCACCGAGGTGGTCCGCACGACGCTGCCGCCACAGGACTGGTCGGAATCGGTGCTCGCCACGCTCGACCGCTTCCACGCCCTCGTGATCGGTCCGGGGCTGGGGCGCGCCGACGTGACCGCCGCCGAGGTCCGCAGAACGGTCGCCGGCTGCCCGACTCCGGTGGTGGTCGACGGCGACGGCCTGTTCGCCCTGGCGTGGAACGCCGGCGACGCGAGCGGGTTGCTGCGCGAGCGCGAGGCGCCGACGATCCTCACCCCCCACGACGGCGAGTACGCGCTGCTCACGGGGCACCGGCCGGCCGCCGACCGCATCGCCGCGGCGCGGATGCTGTCGGCGCGCACGCAGGCCATCGTGCTGCTGAAGGGCGCGGCGACCGTGGTCGCCGAGCCGGGCGGTCGGGCCCGGGTGGTGACGGTGGGAGACGAGCGGCTCGCCACCGCCGGCACCGGCGATGTCCTCGCCGGCATCACCGGGGCGCTTCTCGCCCGCGGGCTCGACGCGTTCGACGCGGCCGCTGCCGCGGCGTGGATCCACGGTCGAGCGGCCCGCAAGGGCTTCGTGCACGGCCTCGTGGCGAGCGACCTGCCCGACTTCGTGCCCGAGGTCCTGGAGACTCTGGCGTGACCGCGGGCGGCGCCGCGCTGGATCCGCGCAGCGCCCGGGGAGTGTGGGCCGAGGTCGACCTCGACGCCATCGCCCACAACGTCTCGGTGATCGGCGCCGCTGTGGCGCCAGCGCAGGTGTGGGCGGTGGTCAAGGCGGACGCCTACGGTCATGGCGCCGTGGCCGTGGCCCGCGCTGCGCTGGACGCCGGAGCCGCGGGCCTGTGCGTCGCCATCACCGACGAGGGCATCGAGCTGCGCGAAGCCGGCATCGACGCGCCCATCCTGGTGCTCAGCGAGCAACCCCTCGGTCGAGCCGCCGATCTCGTCGCCCACCGGCTGACCGCCACGGTGTACCGACCCGAGGCGATCGCTGCGCTCGCCGACGCGGCGTCCGCTGCGGGTGTCACCGAGCATCCCGTGCACATCAAGATCGACACCGGGATGCGCCGCGTGGGAGCGCCGGCGTCGCACGCCCGCGGCCTCGCCGGTGCGGTCGCTCGACGCCCGGCGCTGCGTCTCGAAGGGCTGCTGACCCACCTTCCCGTGGCCGACGAGCCGCATCGCCCCGACACCGACCGCGCGCTCGCCGAACTCGCCGCTGTGGGCGCCGACCTCGCCGCTGCGGGGTATGCGGTCCCGGTGATGCATGCCGCCAACTCGGCGGCAGCGCTGGCATTCCCCGCCTCGCGTCTGTCGCTGGTGCGCACGGGCATCGCGATCTACGGCATCGCTCCGGGCTCGGGTGTCGAGCACCTGTGCGCCGACCTCCGTCCGGCGATGTCGCTGCATGCCAGGGTCAGCTTCGTCAAGCGCGTCGCCGCCGGCGAAGGGATCTCGTACGGGCTCCGCCATCGCACGGCGGCCGAGACCACCGTCGCCACCGTCCCGATCGGCTATGCCGACGGGGTGCCGCGGCGGCTCGGCGTGCGCGGCGGGCACGTGCTCATCGGCGGACGCTGCCGCCCGATCGTCGGCGTCGTCACGATGGACCAGCTGATGGTCGACTGCGGTGACGACCCGGTCAGCGTCGGCGACGAGGTGGTCCTCATCGGCCGTCAGGGTGACCGGCGCATCCTCGCCGACGACTGGGCGGAGCTGCTCGACACCATCGGGTACGAGATCGTCTGCGGCATCGGGCCCCGGGTGCAGCGGATCTACACCCGGGGCGGGGCCGACGTCGGTCGCGAGCAGCCATCGCGGGCCGTCGCGGATCGTCAGTAGGCTTCGTCGCGGCCGCCCCCGGCGTTCCTTGGATCCGATGTTCGAACGACTCTGCACCTCGCTGGCGGACACGCACGCCGTCGCCGCGGCGCTCGCCGGCGTCGCCCGCAGCGGCGACGTCATCGTGCTGTCCGGCGAGATGGGGGCGGGTAAGACCGCATTCGCCCAAGGCTTCGCCACCGCGCTCGGCGTCGACGAGCCGGTCACGTCGCCGACGTTCACGCTGGTGCACACGTACGCGACGAACGGGGCGCCGACCGGGCCGCTGCACCACGCCGACGTCTACCGCCTGCGCACCATGCGCGAGGTCGCCGACCTCGCCCTGCTCGAGCTCGTCGAAGCGGGTGGCGTGCTGCTCGTCGAATGGGGTGACGTGATCAGCGCGGCCCTGGGTGATCACCTCGACGTGCACCTCGCGTTCGACGCTGACGACGCGGTCGAGACGCATCGGCGGATCTCGCTGACCCCCCACGGAGCCGGGTGGGCGCGCCGCTGGAGCGACGTCGTCGCGGCGGTCGACAAGGCCGGGGGTGTCGCGCCGTGATCATCCTCGGCGTGGAGACGGCGACCGAGCGGGTGAGCGTCGCCATCGGTTCGCACCGTGGCGTCCTCGGGTGCTTCGAGGTCGCGGGCGGGCGCCGTCACGCGGAAGTGCTCACCCCGGCGATCGAAGCGGTCTGCCGCTATGGCGACGTCGCGCTCGACGAGGTCGCCGTCGTCGCGGTCGACGTCGGCCCCGGCCTCTTCACCGGGATGCGCGTCGGCCTCGCCGCGGCGAAGGCCATCGCCCAGGCGTTGCGCGTTCCGATGATCGGCGTTTCGTCGCTCGATCTCGTCGCGTTCCCGTTGCGTCACTGCGATCGAACGATCGTGGCGATGATCGATGCTCGCAAGGGAGAGGTGTTCAGCGCGTTCTACCGCGCCGCGCCCGGTGGGGTGCAGCGCGTCACCGAGCCGACCGTGGGCTCGGTCAGCGACGTCGTCGGCGAGATCGTCGCCCGGGGGCAGGAGACGATCTGCGTCGGTGATGGCGCGCTGCGCTACGCCGCCGAGATCGTCGCCGAGGCGACCAAGGTCGAGATCGGTGATCAGTGGCAGGCCGCTCCCTCCGCCGCCACGCTCGTCCAGCTCGCGCACCCGCGTGCGCTGCGCGAGGAATGGGTCAATCCGTGGGAGCTCCAGCCGATGTACCTGCGCCTGCCTGACGCGCAGATCAACTGGACGACGCGAGGCGGCGCGCCGTGAGCGAACGCACGGCCGAACGATGAGCGTCCTCGCCCGTCTGCTGCATCGTGACCAGCCGCAGGGGTTGGTCATCGAGCCGATGCGCCGCCGCCATCTGAGCGTGATCCGCCCGATCGAGAACGCGGTGTACCCGAAGCCGTGGTCGCAGTCGATCTTCCTCTCCGAGCTCGACCTGGTGCGGTCCGGCGAACGCCACTACATCGTCGCCCGCGACGGCGGCGCCGTCGTCGGCTACGCCGGGCTGATGTTCGGCGTCGACGAGGCGCACGTCACGACGATCGCCTGTGATCCCGCGTGCTGGGGGCGTGGCGTCGGCTCGCGCTTGCTGGCCGAGCTGGCGTGGGCGGCGCGCGACCGCGGCATGGGCGCGCTGACGCTCGAGGTCCGGGTGTCGAACGATCGCGCGCAACGCTTGTACCGGCGCTTCGGCTTGGCGCCCGCGGGGATCCGCCCGCGGTACTACGAGAACTCCGAGGATGCCATCGTCATGTGGTGCCACGACATCGCGAGCGACGAGTACGCCCGCGCGCTCAGCGCGCTGTGCCCGGAGGCGTCCCGGTGAGCGCGTGGGACGCGAGCGCGGTCGACGACGCCACCGTCGTGCTGGGCATCGAGACCAGCTGTGACGAGACGGCGGCGGCGCTCGTGATGGGCGGGCGCGACGTGCTGTCGAGCGTGGTCAGCACACAGGTCGACCTGCACGCGCAGTACGGCGGCGTCGTCCCCGAGATCGCCGGGCGGGCTCATCTCGATCTGCTCAACCCTGTGCTCGCCCGGACGGTGGTCGAGGCCGGCATCGACGAGTCGCGCATCGACGCCGTCGCATGCACGGTCGGCCCGGGTCTGATCGGCGCGCTGCTGGTCGGCGTGTCGGCGGCCAAGGCCTTGGCGCTCACGTGGGACGTCCCGTTCGTCGGCGTCAACCACATGGAGGCGCATCTGTACGCGTCACTGCTGGAGGACCCGACGCTGGAGATGCCGATGGTGGTGCTGCTGGTCTCCGGCGGTCACACGATGCTGGTCGACATGCGCGACCACGGGCACTACCGCTTGCTCGGCCGCACCATCGACGATGCCGCGGGTGAGGCGTTCGACAAGGTGGCTCGGTTCCTCGAGCTCGGCTACCCGGGTGGGCCGGCGATCGACCGCGTCGCCGCGAACGGCGACCCCGAGGCCATCGCGTTCCCGCGCGCGATGCGCAACGACGGCCTCGACTTCAGTTTCAGCGGGCTGAAGACAGCGGTCGTCAACCACGTGCGCAAGAACCCGGACGTCGCGACCGCCGACGTGGCGGCGTCGTTCCAAGCGGCCGTCGTCGACGTGCTCGTCGAGAAGGCGATGCGTGCCGCCGGTGAGTGCGGCGCGAAGGCGGTGGCGATCGGCGGGGGAGTCGCGGCGAACTCGTTGCTCCGCTCGTCGATCGCGGCCGCATGCGATGCGGCCGGTGTGCGGTGCTTCGTGCCCAGCCCGGCGATGTGCACCGACAATGCGGCGATGATCGCCTCGGTCGGGTGGTACCGCTTGCGCAGCGACGGCCCCAGCCCCCTCGACACCGGCGCGTTCCCCAACCTGCCGTTGCCGTTCGCCACCTGACACGGCCGCAGAGCGATACGGTGCGAGCGGCATGGCCCGTCTCGAGGCATACGTGGTCACCACACCCGGCCTGGAGGCGGTGACGGCCGCAGAGGTGCTGCGCCGAGGCGTGCGCGTGGCGCGCAGCGGGCGCGGCGGCATGAGCTGTTCGGTCACGTGGCCGCAGCTCGTCGCTCTGCACCTGCACCTGCGGACGGCGACGCGGATCCTGGTGCGCGTCGGCCGCTTCCGTTCGGACACGTTCGCGGCGCTGGAGTCGGGCATCGACGCCATCGACTGGAGCCCGTGGCTGCCACCCGACGCCGACGTCCGGGTGCGCGTCTCCACGTCGTCGAGCCGCCTCTACCACAGCGGCGCCGTGCAGGAACGGGTCGAGCGGGTGCTGGCCGCCAAGGCGGCTGGCGGCGGAGCCGAGCAGCACGTGCTCGTGCGCATCTCGCACGACGCGGCGACGATCAGCGTCGACGCCACCGGAGCGTCGCTGCACCAGCGGGGGTGGCGGACCGAGGCCGGCGCTGCGCCGCTGCGGGAGACGCTCGCCGCCGCGCTGCTGTCGTGGGGCGGTTGGCGACGCGGCGTGCCGCTGCTCGACCCGTGCGCGGGCGCCGGCACGCTGGCGATCGAGGCCGCGCAGTCGGCGCTGCGCATGCCGGCGGGCGGCTGCCGGGACTTCGCGTGCGCACACTGGCCGTCGTCGGATCCAGACCTGTGGGCGAGGATCCGGCGCGCTGCGGCCGCCGACGTGCTCGACTCGGCGAAGGCGTCGATCGTCGCCGCCGACGCGGATCCGTCCGCCGCCGATCTCATCCGCGCCAACGCCGAGCGCGCCGGCGTGAGGTCGGTGGTCGACGTCGAGGTCGCCGACCTCGTCGGGCGGCCGCGCTTCGACGGCATGGTCGTCGCCAACCCGCCCTACGGTGAGCGGCTCGGCGGTGATCTGCCGCGGCTGTACGCATCGCTGGGCCAGCTCGCGGAGCGGCTCGCGCTGGTCCTGCCGCGCAACCGCCCGGCGCTCGCCGCGGCGTTGGCGCGCACGTGGGACGAAGGGCTCGACACCGTCAACGGCGGCATCCCGGTGCGGTTCGTGCGCACGGGCGGCTGACCCGCCGCCCACCGGCAGCGATAGCGTCGTTCCGGTGCCTGAGCTGCGCATCGGTTCGTTCACCCCCGCCGCGCCCGTCGTCCTGGCCCCGATGGCGGGTGTCACCAATGCGCCGTTCCGTGCGCTGTGCCGGCGGTACGGGCCCGGGCTCGTCTACGTCAACGAGATGGTGATGGCCGCCGCGCTCGTGCACGGCAACGCGAAGACCCGGCGGATGGTGACGTTCGCGCCGGGCGAGTCCCCGCGCAGCCTCCAGCTCTACGGCAGCGACCCGGTGTTCGTCGACGCCGCGGTGCGGCGCTTGGGTGACGCCGGCGCGGTCGACCACATCGACCTCAACTTCGGCTGCCCGGCGGTGAAGGTGACGCGCAAGGGAGGCGGCGCCGCGGTGCCGGCGCGGCCGCGGCTGCTGCGCGCGATCGTGCGTGCCGCCGTGCGCGCGGCGGCGCCGTACGGCATCCCGGTGACGGCGAAGTTCCGCATCGGCATCGACGACGCGGTCGTCACCCACGTGACGACGGGACGGATCGCCGCCGAGGAGGGCGTCGCCGCGATCGCGCTGCACGCCCGCACGGCCGAGCAGCACTACGCAGGCGACGCTCGCTGGGAGGCGATCGCCGAGCTCAAGGCCGCGGTGCCGGAACTGCCCGTGCTGGGCAACGGCGACATCTGGGAAGCGGCCGACGCCGTCGCGATGATGCGCGCGACGGGGTGCGACGGCGTCGTGATCGGGCGCGGCTGCCTCGGGCGGCCCTGGCTGTTCGGCGAGCTCGTCGCCGCGCTGAGGGGTGATGCGCCCCCGCCCGCGCCGCTGCTGGGCGCGGTGCGCGAGGTGATGGCCGACCACGCGCGGCTGCTCGCCGCGCACCTCGGCGAGAGCCACGCGATGCGCGACTTCCGCAAGCACGCCGGTTGGTATCTCACGGGTTATCCGGTCGGCAGCGACGCCCGGCGTCGCGTGTCGTCGGTGAGCTCGCTCGCCGAGCTCGACGACCTGCTGGCGATGCTCGATCCGTCGCTCACGCTCGTCCCCGGAGGTGAGCGCATCCGGCGCGGGCACACCAACGGGCCGATCCGCGTCGTCCTTCCCGAGGGATATCTCGACGACCTCGACGACGTCACCCCGCCCGACGACGCGCACGTCATGGCGATGAGCGGCGGCTGACGATGCCGCACGCCGTCCTCGCATCCGCGTCGCCGCGGCGGCGTGAGCTGCTCGAGCAGCTGGGCTGGACGCTCGACATCCGCCCTGCCGACGTCGACGAGTCCCCGCAGCCCGGCGAGGACCCGCGGGCATACGTGCTGCGCCTGGCGATCGAGAAGTGCCGTGCCGTGCGGGCCGCGCCGGGCGATCTGGTGATCGCCGCCGACACGACCGTCGACATCGCCGCAGCCGATGGCCGCCGCCGGATCGCCGGAAAACCCACCGATGTCGACGACGCCCGCCGCATGTTGCGGTCGCTCAGCGGGCGCACGCATCGCGTGCACACCGCAGTGGCGGTGCGGCGCGGTGAGGGCGCGGCGTCTACCGTGGTCACCACCCACGTCCGAATGTCGGTGCTCTCCGACGCCGACGTCGAGTGCTACGTGGCGACCGGTGAGCCGTTCGACAAGGCCGGCGGCTACGCGATCCAAGGCGCCGGCGGGGCCCTCGTGCAGTCCGTGCGCGGCAGCGTCTCCAACGTCATCGGTCTCCCTCTGGCCGAGCTCCTCCGCCTCGTCGGCGAGATCGACCGCGGGCGCGCGGTCTGATCGAGGGAACCACTACGGTCGATCGTGGTGGCGAACAAGACAACGTTGATCGTCGCATCCGCCGTCGCCTGGTGTCTTCCGGGCATCGCGTTCAGTCTCTCGATGGTCTTCACGGGGAACCTGTGGGTCGCTGCGGCCGTGGCGGTGCTCGGCATCGTGGTCGCACGGGCGGTCGTGCGCCGCTGCGTCGCAGCGCTCCGCAACGACCGGTCCGTCGTCGCGCTGGAACACGCCGGCGACGTCCGGATCGAGGCCGTCGAGTTCTTCTGGCGGCCTGGATGCCCGTTCCTCGCGGAGCTCCGTCGGACCCTCGACGACGCCGGAGTTCCCGCGCGTCTTCGCAACATCGCGGAGAACCCAGACGACGCCGCGATCGTTCGGTCGATCGCCGACGGCAACGAGACGGTGCCGACGCTCGTCATCGGGCCGGTCGCGCTCGTCAACCCCAGCGCGCGGCTCGTGATGGCGACGTTACGCGAGCACGCCCCGCATCTTCTCGACGGGCGCGGCTGACCGTCCTGACGGTCCGGCGCGGCAGCGTTCGGCGACACCAGCGTCGGCGCCTCGGCGCGGCGTCAGCCGTTTGGATGGTCTCGGCCGGGGTAAGAGTCACCCGATGGGGGACCACGCGAGCATCGAGGAGACCTTCACGCTGGCGAACGGGATCGCGATCCCGAAGCTCGGTCTCGGCACATGGCTGATGGAGAACGACGAGGCTGCGCGTGCCGTGCGGCAGGCCGTGGACATCGGATATCGCCACATCGACACGGCACGGTCCTACGGAAACGAAGCAGGCGTCGGAGAGGCGATCCGATCATGCGGCGTGCAGAGGGAAGAGCTGTTCGTGACGACGAAGCTTCCCGCCGAGGCCAAATCGTACGACGATGCCGTCGCAGCCATCGAGGAGTCGTTGGCGGTGACGGGGCTCGACTACCTCGACCTGATGCTCATCCACAGCCCGCAGCCATGGGACGAGATCGGCTCCGAGGATCGATATCTGGAGGGCAATCGTCAGGCATGGAAGGCCATGGAGGCCGCGCACGACGCAGGGCGGCTGCGAGCGATCGGGGTATCCAACTTCCAGATCGTCGACATCGAGAACATCGTCACCGCATGCGACGTTGCGCCGGTCGTCAACCAGATCCTGGTGCACATCGGCAACACGCCGACGGAGCTCATCGAGAGCTCGCAGCGGAACGGGATGCTCGTCGAGGCGTACTCGCCGATCGCCCACGGAGAGCTTCTCGGGAACCGGCGCGTGGCCGAGATGGCCGAGCGGTACGGCGTCTCGGTGGCGCAGCTGTCGATCCGATACACCCTTCAGCTCGGTCTGCTGCCGTTGCCGAAGACGTCCAACCCCGAGCACATGAGGACGAACGCGGACGTGGCGTTCGCGATCTCCGACGAGGACATGGAGTTCTTGAAGCACATCGAGGACGTCTCCGACGACGGCGGCTCCAGCGCGTTTCCCGCGTCCTCCGAAGGCTGATCGCCGCAGTCGGCGGTGACGGGGACTCGACCCTTCCGGTCACCATTCCTGGGCGGCGAGGACCAGCGCGGCGAGCGGCTCGAGGATGGCGACGAGCTCGTCGAGTTCGGTCGGTTGGAGGATCTCGTACGGCGTCGCTGCGAGATCGTCGGTGAGGTCCTCGACCCGTTGCTTGACGGCGCGGCCTCGTGTGCTCAGCCAGCCGTCATCGCCGATCAGGCCGCGGTCGCGCATCCCGTCGATCACGGCGGCGAGCTGCGCGGCGGGCAGGTGGTGGACGCGCCCGAACTTCTCCGCGGGCATCCCCGCGTGGAGGGCGAACAGCACGTGACCTTCGAGGCCGCCGACGCGCTCGGACATCAAGGCGGCGATGTGCCCGTCGCCGCGGTGCTCGCGGAGCAACGAGGCCGCATGGAACATGCGGGCCACCACCTCGTCGGGGACCGGGAGCGCGCGCAGCGCGGCGTACATCGGCCGTCCCTCCCATGGCGCGCTGGTGGCCGCCTTCAGCAACAGCTCCGCGGCGCGTGCGAATGCGGGAGAGCCGACGTGGTCGCCGAGGATCCGTCGCAACGCGTTCACGCAGCCGACTCGGCGGGCTGCGAGCGCCGCTTCGGGAGTGGTGGTCTGCCACACCTTCGGGATGTGACGAGCCACCTCGCCGGGCGCGAAGTTGTAGAAGAGCGCGTCCACGACCTCGGCGGGCACGAGGCCCAGCGGCGCCGCGCGCCCGGCGAAGTACGTGTCCCAGAACTCGGTGAACCCGAGCGCGAACATCGCCTCGTTGGGTTCGTCGGTCGAGTACGGAATGGCGCCGATCGGCTCGACCAACTCGAACATCCGGCGTGCGGTCACGCTCATCCTCGACCCCGCTTCCTCCAGGACCGGCGAGCCCTCGGGAACACCGGTGCGTTGAGCGATCGAACGGCGCGCCGTCCGTTGCCGTGCTGTCAGAACGTGAAGCGGCTGAGCCCACCGGGCTCGCTGCCCAGCGTGACCACGGCCGATCGGGGCTCGATGCGATACACGTGCCACGGCGGCGGCCCTTGCGACGGCGCGTTGAACGGGGCGGTGATCCCGGTTCCCGATGCATCGGGCTCCGCCGGCCAGCCGCCCTGCGCCCATGCCGCGGCAGCGCGCGCCACCAACTGCGGGTCGGTGACCCGTGACGCCTGACCCTCGACCACGACGTCCGCGTCGCGGATCGACACCGCCATCGAACAGCGGGGATAGCGTTCGACGTTCTGGTGTTTCCGTGTCCGTGCGCCCGTCTGGAACCAGAACGACCCGTCGAGCCAGAGGGCGCCGACGGGCGTGACGTGTGGGCTGCCATCTTCGTTGATGGTCGTGAGCCACGTCGTGCGCGCGTTGTGCGCCTCGGGATCGGGCGCCGATCCTGCGTCGAGCTTCTCGGCGATCCCCGCCCAGTCCACCGGCGGCAGTCCGTCAGCTGCTCCCAAGTTGCGAGTCTTCATGCCTGTCCCCTTTTCGTTTCCGGGCGACGCTGCGACACGTCGCATGGAACATCAGACGTGTGAGGCGGAGCAGACTCATCGCGGCCCCGGCGCGCCATTCTTCCTCCCGCTGGCGCGAGCACGCGTTCGCCCCAGCGGGACGTGGCGACGAGCGATCGTCAGAGTGACGTGGCCTGTGCCGCGACACCGCGCAGGTCACCGTCGTCGTCGTACCATGCCTCGATCTCGTCGAAACCGAGTCGTGCGAGCACGTCGTGGAGGACCTCGTCCTGGTCGCCGCCGACCTCCACGAGGAACCATCCCCCGGGAGTGAGCAACCGGGCGGCGCTGGCGGCCGCACGTCGCACGACGTCGAGCCCGTCGTCGCCACCGTCGAGGGCAAGCCGCGGCTCGAACCGGCGCACGTCCGACGCGAGGAGATCGAGGCTGCCCGTCGGCACGTACGGCGCGACGGCTGTCACCACGTCGACCGAGGCGCTGCGAATCGGCTCCCCCAGATCGGCGACGATGGCGGCGACCCCGTTGCGACGCGCGCACCGCACCGACGTGGCATCGCGATCTGTCCCGATCACGCACGCCGCCGGCGCCGCGGAAGCGAGGTGGACGGCGACCGCTCCGGAGCCGGTGCACAGATCGACCGCTCGACCTCCTTCGCGCGGGAGGACCCCCGCAGCGCGGCGTGCCAACGTCTCGGTTTGCCACCTCGGCACGTACACGCCAGGATCGATCAGGATCCGGTGACCGCAGAACCGCGTCGAGCCGGTGAGCCACGCCAACGGCTCGCCGCGCGCGCGGCGCTGAATCCACGATTCGAGCGTCTGATCGTCGGGCGCTGCGCGGCGCAGTTCGACGGCCTCGGATTCAGCCGCGACGCAGCCCGCGGCTGCGAGCCGTGCTCGAACGTGCTCGTGGTCGACTCGTGTCACCGGCATCGAGACAGTCTGTTCCACATGGCCCGCGACGGGTCGGAGGACACGATCTGGGACGTGTGGTCGGTGCCTGCTGTCGGTGGCGACCCGACGATGCTCGTCGCCGGTGCGACGTTCCCAGCGGAGCTTCCGAACGGCGAGATCGCCGTCGCCACTCCGTCGGAGGGAATGGTCGCCAGTTCGATCGCGATCGCCAACCCGGCGACCGGTTCTCGCCGCACGCTGGTGCGCGCTCGTGGCGGCATCTGGATGCCCGCTTTGTCACCCGGCGGCACGCGCGTGGCGTATCAGGACGGCGGCGCGATCTACGTGGTCGACGTCGCGACAGGAGAGACGCGTTCGCTCGGGAGCGGGCACTACGCGACCTGGCGGGACAACCGCACGCTGATCGTCCTCGAAGAGCCTGCCTCGTTCACATCGCGGTGCTGCTGGCTCGCCGGAGCGCCACGCGGGTGGTGGACGCGAGCCGGGTCTCAGCTTCACCGGTAGTAGCCGGTGACGTCCAGGATCACATGGGTGCTGCCGGCCTGATCTCCGCAGAAGACCCGGACGTGGCGATCACCGTCCAGCCGCACGACGCCGCCGCTCGCGCAGTCGAACCCGCCAGGGAAGTTCAGGGTGCTGGTCGCGAACGTGGCGTCGTCTCCGGGCATGACCGACAGGAAGTTGGGGCCGGTGGCGCCAGCGGCCGTGAGGGTGAACGTGATCGCGGTGGCGCCGGGCGGCACGACGTCATGTGCGAGGCCACCGCTCGCCGTGCGCCCCGTCGCCACGCTCAACAGCCGGCTGCTGTTCGGCGTGAACGCGCCGTCCGCGGCGACGCGGCTGTCGTACACCCGGTGCGGCGAGATCGCGTGAAAGGCGCCGGCGCTGTTCGCGCCCCCGAGCTCGCGCCATGTGCCGGGCGTGCCGCTGCCCACGCACAGCCACACGTCGCCGTTGGCGTCGAGGTCGATCAGGCCGGTGACGGCCGCCCCGCCGCGCTGCTGCGGCGGTGGCAGCGGACCGGTCGGGGCGCCGCCGATCCGCAACGAGCCGACGGTCCCCTGCGCGACGACACCCACCCCGCCCGACGACGCCGCTTCCAGCGCGGTGCCGGCGTCGGCGGTCGCGACCACGGCCCGGGGCGCAGCCTCCGGCGGGACGCCGACGACGCTGACCTGCAGCACGGGCGCACCGTCGACGAGTGGGGTTCCCTCTTCGAGGGTTTCGTCGCCGGACAGGATCGTGGTGCCGACCATCGACTGGTGCGTCCATCCCACGAACATCGGATCACCGGCGCCGGCGCTCGCCGCACGTGCAGGGCCAGCCGCCAGCACCGCTCCGGCCGCGGCGCCGGCGCCGAGGCGGAAGAGCTGACGCCGTGTGGCAACCGCGGTGTCGCGCGCGGTCTCGAGTTCGGCGACGCGACGTTGCAGCCGGGCGATCTCCGCCCGGAGTCCGTCCAGTTCGGTCGGCATGTGGCCCCTCCCTCGCGGATCCGCCAGGACGATCGATACCCGCAGAGAGTGGCGACTAACCCACTCTCCGGGACCCGCCTGGGACATACCGCACCGAGACTCGAAGTCGCCGACCGCGTCGTGCTCCTGCGCCGTGGCATCGTCGCGGTGGCCGGAACCGCAGACGAGATCCAAGCCAGCCTCGACGACGTCCGTGGCGCCTACCTCGCCGGCGCCGGTGAACAGATCCCGTCGCACACGAGCTGCCATTCGCCGACGCCGTCTGCGAACTGAACGCCGCCGCTGGCGAGCTGCTCCACGTGCGCTGGACGACCGCCGCGCAGAGTCACCGTCGCTCTGACAACCACCAGCAGTCCTCTCAGATGTTTGTCAAGCTCTGCCGCGTCTCTTGATCCCGCCAGGCGTGCCATTCACCCTTCGGTCGCCAGCAGAGGACGGCTGGTGACAAGAGACGGAAGGGGAAGCGGGCATGGGCGCTGGCTGGATCGACGCGAGGTCGCTGCGCGCCCGGGGAAGGAAGCTCCTCAGCCTCTCGCTGGCATCGGCGTTCTTCGCATCCGTCGTCATCGTCGCGCCCACGGAGCGAGCGCTCGCGCTCGTGTCACCGCAACAACTCGCGATCCGCGATGGCCTCAAGGACGTCTCCGACGCGCTCGCCGGTCTCGACAACCTGGACGAGCTCGGCCAGCTACTGCCCTTGTCCGGGTTGTTGCCCACGAGCCCACAGGGTCTCGACGTGATCAACGCGGTGAAGGCGGTGCTCGACGACGCGTTGGCCGCGATCAACGCCGGTTCCGCCGATGACGCGATCGAAGATGCGCTCAACGCACTCGACGGGACTTCGGTTGGAGCCGGCATCACCGCGCACGTCCAAGCGAGCGTCACGGACAACGACATCACGTTCAGCACGCTGTCGTTCACACGCACCTCGACGACCCCGCTGTCGTTCGCGACGGAAGGGCTGAGCCTCGACGGCGCGACGTTGACCACCGACCTCGCGTTGTCGTTCACCGACACCCTGCCGCTGGTGCTGACGCTCGACACCGTCGGCGCCCCCACGCTGTACCTGCCGGCGCTGGCGCCGAACGCGTCGCTCACGGCTGATCTGGCGCTCGACGTCGACCCTGGGCTCGATCTCGACCTCGGCATCCTCACCGTCACTGCGACCGGCGACGGCACGACGGCGGCGGACATCTCTGCGTCAGCCGATTTCACGATCGACTGGCTCGACCCCGACACCGATGGCCGCATCACGCTCACCGAGCTGACGACCAGCGCTCCGCTCGACCTCTTCGACGTCGGCTTCGCGAACTCGTCGGTCGACATCGATCTGACCGTCGCGGCGAACTCGGCGCTGCTGTCGACTCTCACCGCGACCGGCACGATCTCGCTCCACGACAGCGACCTGTCCGACGGGCTCGACGCGCCGACGGTGAATCTGCCCGAGCTCGAGAACTTCACGAACATGACGCCCGAGCAGATCGTGGTTGCGATCGCTCAGTTCGCCGTCTCGCTCCAGGCGATGCAGACACGCGTCGCCAACCCCGACGTCCCGGTGATCGGCGCCGATCCCAACGCCGCGCCGGGGTCGAACACGGTCGACAACCTCGCCGACATCCTCGACATCAACGCCAAGATCGGGGACTTCTTCGTCAGCAAGGGCCTCTCGTCGCCGGAGAACCCGTTCGAGCTCAAGATCGGCGACGCCGACGGCAACGGCGTGATCGACGGCGGTGAGGTGACCCTCGAATCGGTCGGTCTCGGCAACATCGACGCGATCATCGACGAGCTGGCGACCTACGTCGGCGACACCGCCGACCTCGCCTACGACGCCGACACCGACGCGCTGACGTTCAACCTCGCCTTCAGCTCGTCGTTCACCCCGGTCGGGGCGATCGTCACGCTCAACGATCAGCTGAGCGCGATGGGCCTGAGGGGGCTCGTGTCCGTCAACGGCGCGGCGGGCGTCGGATTCGATGCCGGCTACACGCTCGATCTCGATCTGGGCATCGACCTCACCGAGGTCGCGTCGGACACGCCGATCACCGACCGGCTGTTCATCGACACCGCCGGCACGGAGGTGACAGGCGACGCCCGCGTCACCGCTGATCTCGACGTCGTCGGCACGCTCGGCTTTCTCGAGCTCTCGCTGACCGACACCGACACCGATCCCGGCGCCGACGGCTTCGTGACTCTCCTCGACCGCCGCGCCTCCGATCCGTCGACGCCGATGGTGACGATCGACCTCGACGGCGGGGCGGACGGCCGCATCCTGCTCTCCGAGCTGTTCACCGATCTCGGCAGCGTCGACGTCGCGGCGGCCGGCAACGTCCTCACGGTTTCGGGTCCGAACGCGACGGTCACGGGCACGGTCAACGCCGGCGTTCCCGACACCACGGTGAACGCCGCGGCGACCATCGGCGACGACTCGCTCGCCGGCGCGACGTTGACGTTCGGCTGGCCCGACATCTTCGGGGCCCCGACGCTGACCGCCGACGCGGCGTTCAACGACGACTTCCTGTCGTTCAACTTCGACTCGAGCAACCCGCTGGCGCTGTTCAACTCGATCATCGAGACGATCGACAAGGGCATGGGCGCTCTCGACGCGATCGACAGCGACGTGCTCGACGAGGACCTGCCGATCATCGGCACGAGCTTCCGCGACAGCGTCGCCTTCCTCGATTCCGTCCACGACACGATCAACGAGATCGCGCAGGATCCCGCCGGCAGCCTCCAGCGCCTCGAGGCGCAGGTCGAGCTCGCGGTCGCGCAGGGCCTCGGTGTCGACCTGTCGGCCCTCGGCGCGCTGCCCGACCCCAACGATCCCACGTTCTACAACGACGGGCCGGACGGGACGCCGGGCACCGGTGACGACTTCTTCGACGATGCCGCGTTCCAGCAGGCGCTCGACGACTACTTCGCCGCGGTGCAGGGATTCTTCACCGGCGACATGGACTTCGTCACCCTCGGCTACGAGCCGGGCAACAGCCCCGGCGCGGTGACGATCTCGTTCAAGATCGGCGTGTGCTCGATGATCGACGCGCAGCACCCGGGCTGCACGCGCGCGATCCCGTTGTCCAAGGCGTTCAACTTCGACTTCGACGCCATCGGCGGCGACTTCGCCGGTCTGATCGCGGCGGAGAGCGCGGGCGAGCTGGTCCTCGACTACAACGCGTCGGTGCAGATCGACCTCGGCGTCCAGCTGCCCGACGTGGCCAACGGGGACTTCACGCCTCGGCCGTTCATCGCCGACACATCTGCGATCGACCTGTCGCTCGCCGGATCGGTGACCGGCGCGTTCGACGCGTCGATCGGGCCGTTCGCGATCAGCGTCGGCAACAACTCGCCGGTGCCCGAGGCCGGCGCCGACTGCGCCAACGCGACCGACGACGACGGTGACGGGTTCGTGAACGACGGCTGTCCGCCGGTCGAGGCGCCCGAGCCGGAAGCGGACTGCGCGAACGCGACCGACGACGACCAGAGCGACGACGAGAGCGATGGCGGCGCGTCGACGGTGAACGACGGGTGCGCCGCCCAGGCTGCGCCCGTGCAGGCCGAGGCCGGCGCGGCGTTCCACCTCCAGGCTGACTTCGGCGGCGATTCCCAGCCGACGCGCGTCTACCTGCTGGAGGGGTCGAACCTCACGGACTACCTCGACGGCATCGTCGCCGCGATCCCGTCCGGCCTGACGGCGAACAGCGCCGTCGACTGCGGCAGCGGCGCCGTGTTCGCCTGCGCCAGCCTTCCGCTGTTCGTCAACGCCGGCGGCAGCGACATCTTCCTCGGAACGATCGACGGCGCGATCACCTCGCTCGATCCGTTCACGCACACGTTCGACCCCAACGACCTCACCGCGATCAAGGACGCGCTGCTCGCCAACGCCGACAACCTGGCGTGGCAGCTCGTCGGCCAAGGCTTGAAGGAGTTCGGCGACTATCTCGAAGAGGCGACGAACGGCACCGCCTACGACGTCGAGATCCCCGTCATCGGCGACGTGCTCGACGCCGGCGCGGAGCTGGGCACGACGTTCAACACGTCGCTCGCGCAACCCGTCGGCGACTTCCTCCAGACCACGCCGCCGACCGATCTCGCCGCCGTGAAGTCGACACTGGAGACGCTCGTGACCGACGCTGTCGGCCCGAGCGGCGCTGACCTGTTGCAGGGCCCGGTCACCGTGACGCTGCTGTGCGGCGGCACGACCGAGTGCGATCCCGACGGCCCGAACGACTCCCCGGGTGACTCCGACGATCACACGATGCTCGACGTCACCGACGTGAGCGTCCGGTTCACGATCGGCGACACGATCGCCGAGGCGTCCGAGATCCCGTTCGACTTCGGCTTCCCCGGCCTGCGCCTGGCGACCGCGGATGGAGACGACCCGGGCAGTGCTCCCGACGGCGTCAAGGCCGCGGTCGAGTGGTCGATCGACGTCGGCTTCGGGCTGTCGCTGGAGGACGGCTTCTACATCGCCACCGACTTCGCCGACGCGGAGATCGAGCTCGAAGCGACGGTCAACACGCCGGATTTCACGGCCGACATCGCCTTCCTGGGCATCGAGATCGACAGCGACAACTCCGACACCGCGAAGCCCGGCGGGCGCAGCGACGACGAACTCTCGCTCTCGTTGGCCATCGACCTGCCCGACGACGGTGACGGCAAGCTGAGCCTCACCGATCTCGCCAACGTCGACCCGATCGAGTTCCTGCCGGTGATCGAGGCCAACGTCGACATCTATTGGCGGATCCAGACCGCGCCGGAGTTCGGCGGAGCCGACGCGAGCAACGGCGCGATGCCGACGCTCAAGGGCACGATCAACATCACCGGCACTGCCACGCTGTCGGTCGACGGTGGATTGGAGTTCACCGGCCTGGCGTTCGGGTTCGACGACATCGCGCTCGACCTGGGCACGTTCGTCGACCAGTTCCTCGGGCCGATCCTCGCCGAGGTGCAGAAGTTCACCAAGCCGCTCCAGCCCGTGATCGATGTCGTCTCGGCGCCGATCCCCGGCATCAGCCAGCTCGCCGAGCTGGTCGGCGCCGACCCCGTCACGCTGCTGTCGCTGTTCGAAGCGATCTCCGGCAACGACCTCACGCTGATCAAGACGCTGATCGAGGTCATCACGTTCGTCAACAGCATGCCGGCCGCCGGCTCGGTCACCGGCGACATCGTGATCGGCAGCTTCGACGTCGCGCTCGACAAGATCCTGGACACGGAGCTGCCCGCGAATCGCAAGGGCGAGCTCGTCCAGTTCAACCCCGCCGATCTCGTGACGAGCGACATCGGAACCGCGATCGCTGGCCTCAACGACGACTTCGCGACGTTCAAGGACGCGTTCGCCAGCAACCTGTCGTCGGCCGATCCGCAGGAGTTCGAGTCCGAGGAGCCGGGCTTCACGTTCCCGGCGTTCCAGGACCTGAGCCAGATGTTCAACCTGCTCGTCGGTCAGGACGTGACGCTCGTGCGCTTCGCCTCTGGCCCGCTGAAGGCGGAGTTCGGCTTCAGCCAGAGCTTCGGCCCGATCGCCGTCGGCCCGGTCCCGGTGTCGATCGTCATCTCCGGCTCGGCGTCGATCGAGGGTCGCTTCGCCGTCGGCTACGACACCAAGGGCATCCGCCAGCTCGTGCAGATGCTGACCGACGGCGATTCGTCCAACGACGACTTCCTGACCGGCTTCGGCTTCCTGTTCAACGGCCTGTTCCTCGACGACCTCAACGCGGCGGGCCAGGACGTCCCGGAGATCCGCCTCGTCGTCGAGTTCGCCGCCGGCGCAGCGGTCGACCTCGTCGTCGTGTCCGCAGGCGTCGAAGGCGGCGTGCGCGCCACGATCGACATGAACTTGCACGACGGGGGGTTCTTCGATCCCATCCCACCGGAGAACCTCGACGGCAAGCTGCGACTCGACGAGATCGCCAGCTTCCTGTTCGGCAACCCCCTGTGTCTCTTCGACGTCAGCGGCAAGCTCGAGGCGTTCATCCGCATCTTCGTCGAGATCGATCTGTTCCTGTTCTCGGCGCGCTTCGAGTTCACCGTGGTCAACATCACGCTGCTCGAGCTCGACAACATCACGGCAGAGCTCTGTGAACCGCCGCCGCCGCAGCTGGCGTCCGACATCGGCGATGGGGTGCTGCGGCTCAACATGGGCCCCAACGCGGGCGACCGCAACTACTCGCCGGACACCATCGACGAGAAGTTCGTCGTCAAGCAGCTCGGCCCGAACACGGTCGAGGTCAACGCGTTCGGTCTGAGCCAGGTGTTCGGTCCGGACGAAGACGGTCCGTTCCAGATCACGGTGGACAAGGTCGTCGGCGACGGCGGCAGCGGCAAGGACACGGTGCGCTTCGACCCCGGCTCGGTCGAGTCGGTGAGCGGTGACGACGTCGAGTCCGAGGAGATCCCGTTCGTCATCCCGACCGAGGTCTGCGGCGGTCCCTCCGACGACAAGCTGTCCGGCGGCGAAGGCGCCGACGTGTTCGCAGGAGACGGCGCGCAGAACGGCACGGGCGGCGGCTCCGGCTGGGCCTGCGTGCTCACCGAAGTGGGCAGCGACGGAGCCGATCAGCTCGGCGGTCTCGGTGGCGACGACACCCAACACGGTGGCGGCGGCGCCGACCTGCTGAACGGCGACAGCGGTGACGACACCATCGATGGCGGCAGCGGTGACGACGCCGTCAACGGCGGCATCGGTCGCGACACGCTGAACGGCGGGGCCGGCAACGACAACATCAAGGGTGGGGCCGATCGTGACCCGGCGCTGCCCGACGTCCCCGACGACGAGTCGAACGACGTCATCGACGGAGACGACGGCGACGACACGATCGACGCCGACTTCGGCGACGACGACATCGACGGCGGCGCCGGCAACGACGTGATCGTCGCCGGCCCGGGCAGCGACACCGCCGAGGGCGAGGGTGACGAGGACATCATCTTCGGCAACGACGGCGACGATGCCCTGCTCGACGGCGGAGACGGCGACGACTCCATCTTCGGCATGCTCGGCAACGACAACATCCGCGGGGGCGCTGACGACGACAACCTCATCGGCAACGAGGGCGACGACGACATCGAGGGTGGTGACGGCAAGGACGTCATCCTCGGAGACAACGGCGAGATCAACCGCGCCCCGAACCCGGGCACGAGCGACTTCGCGCTGGTCGATCCCGCCAAGCCGCTCGTGACGCTGATCGCGTCGGATCTCGCCGCCGGTGACACGAACCTGTCCGGCGATGGCGACACCGACGTGATCTACGGTCAGGAGGGCGACGACACCATCGAAGGCGGCGCGGCTGACGACGAGCTGCACGGCAACGCCGGTGACGACACGATGTCAGGTGACAGCGAGGCCGACACCATGTTCGGCGACGCCGGCAGCGATGTGATGTACGGCGACAACGCGTCGGCCAGCAACGGCTGCGCCGACGGCGGCGACAACATCCGCGGTGGCGACCAGGACGACACGATCTCCGGCAACGCCGCCGGTGACTCGCTGTTCGGCGACAACGGCGACGACCTGATCTACGGCGACGCCGATACACCGAACGCGTCGTGCGACGCCGGCGACACCGCACGGGGCGGCCCGCTCGACGACGAGATCTTCGGCAACGCCGACAGCGACGCCATCTTCGGCGACGGTGGCGAAGACCGCCTCGTCGGCGGCAGCGACGATGCCGACGAGCCCGACGCCGGCGACACCATCTCGGGTGGCGTCGCCGCGGACGTCATCGCCGGAGACAACGCGATCATCGACGACGCCCCCAGCGCGGTGCTGATGCTCGTGACGCTGCGCCTCGACGGCCAGGGCGCCGGTGACACGATCGCCGGCGACGGCGGAGACGACCGCATCTTCGGTCAGGTCGGCGACGACGGGATCGACGCCGGTTCGGGCGCGGACTACGTCGAGGGCAACGACGGCAGCGACACGATCGCCGGAGGCGACGGCGCAGACGACCTCATCGGCGGCAGCTCCGCGGCGGACGGCATCATCGACGACGACCGCGCCGGCGACGAGCGTCCCGACGCCGGTGACACGATCACCGGCGGCTCGTCGGTCGACTACATCGCCGGTGACAACGCGCTCGTCAGCCGCAACGTGATCGCCGCTGACCGTGCTCACGTCGAGCTGTTCGACGTCGGCGTCGTCGGTGATCCGGCGACCGCCGGCACGAGCGGCGGCGACATGATCAGCGGAGGCAGCGGCGCGGACCAGATCTTCGGTCAGGGCGGCGACGACGTCCTCAACGGTGACAAGCAGGGCGATTACATCGAAGGCAACGACGGCAACGACACCATCCACGGCAACGACGGCGACGACGACCTCGTCGGCGGCGGCTCGGCCAACGACGGTGTCATCGACGCAGACCGCGTGGGAGACACGCTGCTGGACGTCGGGGAGACGCTCATCTCCGGCGACGCCGGTGAGGACTGGATGACGGGTGACAACGCGCTGATCGACCGCAACGTGCCGAGCGACGCGCCCGCTCCGATCGTGCTGTTCGACGTCGAGACGACGGCGAGCGGCGCGCTGCCGGGAACCGGTGGCGGCGAGATCCTGATGACCGGCGGCGACGGACCCGACTGGATGTTCGGCCAGACCGGCGACGACACGATGCAGGGCAACGCCGGCGCCGACTACGTCGAGGGCAACAACGGTGACGACACCATCACCGGCGACGGCGGCGACGACGACCTCGTCGGCGGGGGGTCGGCCGACGACGGTGTCATCGACGGCGACCGCGTCGGAGACACGCTGCTCGACGTCGGCGAGTCGCTCGTCAGCGGCGGCTCCGGCATCGACTGGATCACGGGCGACAACGCGCTCGTCAACCGCAACCGGCCCGTGCCGGCGTCGTTCGGGCGGGCGCCGATCGAGCTCTTCGACGTCCAGGTCGTGGGCTCCTCGATCGCCACGAGCGTGAGCGGCGGAGACCTGCTGCACGGCGACGACGGTGACGACCGCATCTTCGGACAGGGCAATGGCGCCCAGCCGGCGACGCAGACCGATCCCGCCGACGGCCGCAACAACGACTACGTCGGTTCAGCGGAGGGCACGGCCGACTTCGATCGGCGGACAGCGGATCCCACGGGCGTCGACGAGGACGCGGCCGGGTGGCTGGGCGACGTCATCCTCGGCGGCGTCGGCGACGACGAGATCGAGGGCAACCACGGCAACGACGTCATCTTCGGCGACGGCGCCTCCGGGGCCGGTCATGACGAGGACGACATCGCCGGCGGCGGCTCGGCCGACGACGGCAAGCTCTGGAACGACAGCCGTCTCGGACTCGGGGCCAATCTGCTCGACGGCGCCGACACGATCCACGGTGACTCGACCGACGACACCGCCGGCGACGACGACGCCGTCATCGGTGACAACGGTTGGATCCGCCGGACCGGCGCGACCCAGGTCGGGACAGGACCCGACGGCGCTCCAGTCGACCTCGTCAACCGGTCCGTCCAGATGACCCAGACGAGGCCGCCGGACGGCACGTTCGGGAACGACCACGTGCTGGGCAACGGCGGCCACGACGAGCTGTACGGTCAAGCCGGCGACGATGCCGTCGAGGGCGGGTGGGGCTCGGACGCGGTCCTCGGTGATCTGGGAACCGTCACCACGGACTTGCTCGGTGTCGGGTCGGACAGCCTGTGCACCCCGGCGCGCACCATCCGTCCGCAGCCGCCGTTCCTGTCGGCAGAGGTGTGCCAGCCGGGGACGCTGTTCCGCCTGGTTCAACTGTACGCGTTCGACGACAGGACCCCGACTGCCGTGATCGGCGCCGACGTCCTGCTCGGCGGCGACGGTGACGACTGGATGCACGGCGGCGCCGGCTCCGACCTGATGCAGGGCGACGGTGACGGCGGAGCGGAGACCCCGCACCCGACGCTGCCGGGTGTGACCGTCGTGGCCGACCCGAACCCGGCGAGCGCCGACGTGGACCGCATGTTCGGTGGCGATTCGAACGGCGCCGGCACGGTCGACCCGATCACCGGCGGCGACGGCGACGCCATCTGGGGCGGTCGCGGCGACGACCACACCTTCGGTGGCCGGGGCGACGACATGCAGGACATCTACCCGGATGCCCTGTACCCGACGACGTGGGGCGCCTGGGCCGAAGCCGATGTCGAGAGCTTCCACGACCTCGACATCATCTACGGCGGCTTCGACCAGGACGCGATGCAGGCGAACATCGCCGGCAACGGCCCCGTCGAGGGTGACCGTGTGATCGACTGGGCAGGCGTCTACAACATCACGTACCTCTGCCCGGCGACGTACGGCGCTTACGTCACGATCCGCGGCCAGAGCCCGAGCATGATCGACTTCGTGCTCGAGCTGGCGGCCACGGACGGCGCCCTCACTCCTGACGTGGTGGCGTCGTCCGGCGGCAACGAAGTCGCGATGGTGTACAAGCCGGACGTGAAGGACAACACGCACCCGATCTATCCCGGCACCCCGGGACACTTCGTCTGCCCGACGCCGTAACGGTCGGCTGCCCCCGTCGCCTGTCGGCTTCACGGATTGGGACCCTCGGAGTCCCGAATCCGTGGAGATCGGCGACACATCCAGCGCTTTGGCCGTGGGTCAGGAGACGCCGACGGATCGCAGCGGGGGTCCGGCTGACCGTGCGGTGACCGTCAGGCGTGCGCGTCGACTCGGTCGGTTGCTTGCTCCTCAGCGGACGATGCCTGACGCGGACCGGCAGCGACGACATCGAACGGCGCCCCTCATCCGCCGACACCGTGAATAACGTACACTTAGGACGGTAAACGTACGAAAGGGAGCGATGAAGGCAGCCGGCGTCGAGGTGCCGATCGTGTGGCGAGGGCGCCGTGCGCGGGCGTTCGTACCGACGCTTCTCGCTGATCGGGACCTCGAGTTGGACGCTCGAACGATCACAGCAGCCGCCAGGGCGCAGGCCGCCGTCGAGCAAGGCGCGGAAGCGATGCCGGAGGACCATGTCACGCTGGCGCGGCTGCTGTTGCGAGCCGAGGGTCTCGCGTCCTCGTTCATCGAAGGTGTCGCCGCACCCGTCGCCGACGTCGTGCTGGCCGAGCTCGACGACCGTGGTGCGCCCTCGGCGGCTGCGTGGGTGGCAGCCAACCTCGCGGCTGTGACGGACGCGATCGACGAAGCCCACTCCGGTCCCCTCAGCGTCGAGAGCTTGTGCCGCTGGCATCGAACCCTGATGACCGGCAGCCCGACGCCGGCGCATCACGTCGGCGTTCTGCGTACCGAGCAGGGCTGGATCGGTGGCACGTCGCCACTCGATGCCCACCTCGTGACGCCGCCCCCCGAGGTGGTGCCGACGCTTCTCGCCGACCTGGTCGCGTACGTCAATCGCGTCGATGTCGATCCGGTGAGCCAGGCCGCGATCGCACACGCGCAGTTCGAGATCCTCCATCCGTTCGCCGACGGCAACGGCCGCGTCGGCCGCGTCCTCGTCGCGTGGATTCTCGTTCGCCGGCTCGCGCTGGTCACACCTCCGCCGGTGAGCGCGCGCATCGCGGTGGATGTCGGCGGCTACAGCTCGGGACTCGTCCTGTTCCGCATGGGCGACCATGACGCGTGGGTTCGTTGGTTCGCGGAGGCAGTGTCCGGCGCCGGCCGGGCGCAGCAGGATCTCGTCGCATCCGTCGAACGACTCCAGCGCGAGTGGCGTGAGCGGTTGTCGGCTCCCCGCCAAGGGTCTCGACGGGTTCGCAGCGACGCGGCGGCGTGGCGCGTGCTCGACCTGCTCCCTCGACGTCTCGTGCTCACCGGGTCCGTCGTCGCCGGCGAGATCGGCGTGCCGTTGAAGTCAGCGAACGCCGCATTGCGGGACCTCGTCCGCGCCGGCATCCTCGTCGAACACGGCGCTGTGCCGGGGAGCGGGCGAGGACGGCCGAGTCGCCTCTACGCGAGCGCCGAGCTGCTCGGCCTCGCGGGCTCGAATCCGCTTCGATCGTGATCACGCGCCGACGATCTATCGTCCGATGGCATGCGTGCGTGCTGGGTGGAACAGCCCGGGCGGATCGACGGTCATCCGTTGCGGTTCGGGCGTCGCGCTGTGCCGAGCGCGGGGCCGGACGATCTGCTGGTGGAGATCGAAGCGAGCGGTGTGTGCCGGACGGATCTGCACCTCGCCGAAGGCGACCTCTCCCCGCGCCGGCCAGGCGTGATCCCGGGGCACGAGGTGGTCGGCCGTGTCGTCGACCAAGGGGCGAACGTCGTGGGCGATCGTCGTGGGCAGCGGGTCGGCATCGCATGGCTGCGCTGGACGTGTGGGGGGTGTCGATACTGCCTTCTCGGCCGCGAGAACCTGTGTGAGAACGCACGCTTCACCGGATGGGACGACGACGGAGGGTTCGCCGAGTTCGCCACCGTCGACGCGCGCTTCGCCTACCCGATTCCGGACGAGCTGGATGCTGTCAGCGTGGCTCCGCTCCTGTGCTCCGGCATCATCGGCTATCGAGCGCTGCGTCGTGCCGACCTTCCTCCGAACGGCCGTCTGGGCATCTACGGCTTCGGCGCCTCGGCGCACATCACCGCGCAGATCGCGCTCCACCTGGGCGCGCGGGTGCACGTCCTGACGCGCTCGGAGAACGCGCGCCGGCTCGCTCTCGAGCTGGGCTGCCATTCGGCCGGCAGCACCTCCGAAGGTCCGCCCGAGCCGTTGGACTCGGCGATTCTCTTCGCTCCCGCGGGTGGGCTGGTGCCGATCGCATTGCGCGCCCTCGACCGCGGCGGAACCCTCGCCATCGCCGGCATCCACTTGAGCGACATCCCGCCGATCGACTACGCCGCCGAGCTGTTCAACGAGCGCCAGATCCGCAGCGTGACCGCCAACACCCGCTCGGACGGGCACGAACTGCTCGCCTTGGCGCAGAGCATCCCGCTGCGGGTGCGGACCACCGTCTACGCATTGGACGAGGCGCACCGCGCGTTGCGCGACCTGGCCGGGGATGATCTGGTCGGCGCAGCTGTCCTCGTGCCGACCATGGAGACGACGGCGACCACGGAGTCCAGCGAGGCGCCCGGACAAGGTTCTTGAGCCATGGCGGCCTGACGACGGACGGCTCAACCCTCCGTGGTCGGGCGCCGATACGTGGGCTGCGGGTTCGTTCGGTCGTGGCGGGCGGGCGCGCGGCGTGTCAACAGATCTACGGAGGTGGCTGGGTGAGGGTGTTGCGAACGGCGACGATCGTGATGAGCGGACTCGTGGCGGTCGCGGCCTGTGGCGGTGGCGACGACGGGCCTGTCGCGGCGGACAGCACGACCGCGGGGCAGTCCTCGACCGCGGGGCAATCCTCGGCCGCCGACGGAGTGTGGAGCGGGGAGACCGAGCAAGGCACGCTGTTGTCGGCGGAGCTGTGGGTCGACCCCGCCGCTGACACGGCGCTGGCGGCGTTCGACGAGTACCGCGCGATGATCAGCGCCCCAGAGGTTGCGTACGTCCGTGTCGTCGCGGACAACAGCGACGGCGATGCCGACGACACCGGGCGCTTCTTCACGTTCACCGACGGCGGCGGCGACATCTTCGCCGACGACGTGGTCACCAGCACGTTCTTGTGCTCGACGCTCAGCACCGACTGGGTCCCGCCATCGGACGCGTCCCAAGACGTCATCGACGCCTACGCGGCCTTGTACAACGGGCCGTGCGCCACGAGCACGCTGATGGTCCCCGTTCCGGCGGGCGAATCGGTCACCTACTACCTGGTGGTCGACGAACGGCCGGCGTTCGAGCGAATCTTCGCCGGAGCGGGCAACGAGCTCAGCAACTGAGCCGCTCGTCGGCGTCCGCTGGCGGCAGCGTCGGGTGGGCTTGATACTCGGTGATGGACGACTGGCCCATCACGAGCTCGGCGGCGACGGCGGCGATCAGCCCGGGGACGACGAACGCGGGGCGGCCCGTGGTCTCGGCGACGAACATGACGCTTGCCAGCGGGACGCGATAGCCGGCGCCGAGGAAAGCGGCGATGCCGATCACGATGAACAGGCCCATGTCGGCGTCGTTGACCAGATCCCCGACGGCCGCTCCGGTGAGCGAGCCGGCGACCACGAGCGGGATGAACAAACCGCCCACACCGCCGCCGGCGACGGTGGCGGCGGTCGCGACACATCGCACGATCAACAGCGCGACGAGCACCCAGACGGACCGGTCGGGTTCTCGTATCCAGTCGAGGAGCCGGTAGCCCGAGCCGAGGACGAGGGTGTCGTCCGTCAGCGCGTGGCCGACCGCCACGAGCCCCGCGATCATCGCTCCGGCGACGACGGTGGCGACGAAGGCATGTGATTGGTTCGCGACCTTCTTCGCCCGGCGCAGCAGCCAGCCGAAGATGCGTGCTCCGACTCCACAGATCACGCCGAGAGCGGCCACGCCTGCGAGGTCACGGAAGCTGAAGTCGGGTGCGCCCTGCACCGGGAACAGCCGTTCCGTGCCGTTGATGGCCGCGAACACGAGGTAGCTCGTCGCGCTCGCGACGAGCGCCGGCAGCAGCATGCGCCGAGCCAGGTCGCCGCGGTACGGCACCTCGAGAGCGAAGACCGCGCCGGTGGCGGGAGCCTTGAAGATCGCGGCGACCCCAGCGGCCGCGCCGGCAACGAGCAGGACGCGGCGGTCGGACTCGCGGAACGTGCGCGCGAACCGCCGCTGGACGTTGGAGCCGATCGTCGCGCCGGCGTAGAGCGACGGTCCTTCGAGACCCATCGGAGCGCCGCTTCCGAGCGTGGCGACCGCTGCAAGCATCCGTCCCGCCATCGCCCGCCAGGTGAGGCGATGTCGAGGTTGATGGAAGGCGCGGAGGTACTCGTCCGACGTCGCAGGCGACGCGCGGCCGCCGACGGTGCGTCTGAGCGAGAACGCGACGATCAGGCCCACGGCAGGCAAGAACGCCATCACCGCGCTGGGCAGCTCGAGGACGCGCTCGAACGTGACCTCGACGACCAGCCGATCGAACACGGCGACCACCAGCCCGGTCGCGACGCCGGTGATCGCCGCCATGAGGACGACCTCGTGGGATCGCCGCGCCAAGGCGCGCAGCTCTGCTCGACGGTGTTCCGGGAACAGTCGGCTCGTGCTGGTCACGACCAGCCGAGCTTCCATGCCTCGGAGACCTCGCCTGCGGCCTGCGCAAAGGCGTTCATGGCGTCGATCGCCGGCTGCCGAAGGTCGGCGGGGATGCGGGCGACGATCTCGCGGATCTCCCGCCGCCGGACGGCGCTGACGTCGTCCACGATGTTCTGGCCGCGCGGGAGAAGGGTGATCGAGGTCTCGCGCCGGTTGCCGCGATCGACGGACCGGCGAACGAGCTTCAGATCGACCAGCCGATCACACAGCCGTGTCGCCGTGGATCGGTGGATGCCGAGCACCGCCGCCAGCTCGCCGACGTGGAGCGGTCCCTTGGTGGCGAGGACCACGAGCGCCCGGTACTGCACGAGCGTGACCTCCGCGTCGACGCCGGCCAACGATCTCGCCGCCACACCCACGAGCGCCCGTGACGAGATGAGCAACGCCTCGGCGAGTTCCGTTGCGTCGTCTGCGCGAGCCACAGGTGCACTCTACAACTGTTGCTGGCGACACCACTTTCTGACGTCGACCTCGATGTCGGCGTCGGCCCGCCCGCCGTGACGGCGTGCTCGGCGCACACCGGCACGGCGTGGGGAACGGGCCCTCGTCGGTCAGGCTGGTTCGGGCGCCGCCAGCGTGAGCGCGATCAGCTGGTCGAGCGTCTCCTGCCCCGGTCCCGGCACGTTCGGCTGACCCGCCATCCGCCGCAGCCTCTCGAACCCCTGGGCGATCGAGCGGCCGCGCAGGACCGCTCCGTGGGCGGACGCGATGGTGGTCGGCGACATCGACTCGATGCGGTCGACGTGGCGGCCGTAGACCGCCGGGTCGAGCCACGCGTGCCACGGCGACACGAGGCTGTTGAACAGCGCGAACGAGCCGTCGTACAGATCGCGCGGGACGTCGGATGCTTCGTCGACGGCGCCGATCGTGAGGGCGGCGAACGAGTCGACCGCCCACATCACCCCTGTGCGTTCGTCGTAGAGTCCGCGCGTCGTCGGTCCGTCGAAGATCGGCGGCCGGAACAGGTGCAGGGTGCGGTCGCCGACGTCGAAGGCGTCGCCGACGTCGAGCCACACCTGGCGGTCGATCGCCAGCTCGCCGGGGCGATCCGCACGCATCCGCTCGTTGGTGAAGAAGTTGACGACGACGGTCGCGTTGGGCGCCAGATCCAGCAGCGGGACCAGGTTGCCGACGTGGTCACCGTCGTCGTGCGACAGGAAGATCCACCGGATGTCCGCGGGGTCGAGCAGCGACGTCACCGACTCCAGCCACTGCTCACGGAACAGCGGCGCGCCGGTGTCGACGACGACGGGTTGCTCGCTGAGGATCACCATCGAGTTGAGATAGACGAACGTACCGGGCTCGGCGGGAAGGAAGCTGGGGATCAGGTACGTGTCGGCGGCGATGCGCTGAGGCGCGGTGGTGTGCGGAGCGACGGGCGCGTCGAGGTCGAGGATGGTCATGGGAGTTGCCTTTCTGTGATGGGTGGTTGGTTTGGAGGTGGTCGGATTCGACCGGGGCCGTCTGGCATCGAGGCGTCAGGCGGCGGGTGGGGAGAACAGCTCGAGCTGGACGTTGTCGGGGTCGCGGAACACGAGCACCGACCCGTAGAACTCGTCCGCGATCGGTGATTGGGTGAGCGCCGTGTCGGCCACGTCGGCGCGTACGACCCCGTTCGCTTCCAGGTGTGCTTGCCAGGCCTCGAGATCAGCGCGGGTCGGCACGGCGAAGCCGACGTGGTCCAACCCGGTCACCGTCTCGGCGAAGTGGGCGCCGTCGTTTCGGTCGTGGCGATGGAGCACGAGCACGAGTTCCATCGCGTCGTCGGCGAGCAGCTTGCCGACGCCCCCTTCGTGGGGCGCGTCCAATCGGTGCTCGATCCCGAAGACGCGCTCGTACCAGGCGACGCTGGCATCGAGGTCGGTGACGGTGATGGCGACGTGGTGCAGGCGGGGCGCGACGGGTGAAGGCATCGGTGTCTCCTGTTCGTGCTGATGGTCGTGTCGGGTGGTGAGGCGAGCGATGTGCTGTCAGCGACGCCTGCCGCGTGCTCGCTTCGCGCGGCAGTGGCTGATGAACATCTCGACGACGTCGTCGACGAGGTCGATCCATCGATGACCACCGGGATCGTTCGACACCTGTTGGTCGACCAATCCGGTGTTGAGCGCCGTCCACATGTCGAGGTGGCGCGGGTCGTCGATGCCGGCGTCGGCCAAGCGTTGCCGCGTCGCGGCGAGCGCCTGCTGTGCCGGCTCGTACGCTTCGGGCGTCGGCTGGAAACCGGGGATCGTGCGCTGGAACAGCAGCTGGTACCGCGCCACGTCGCTGGTGCAGAAGTCGAGGAAGCGGCGCATTCCCTCGGCCAGCGCGGCCTCAGGGTCGGGGGCCGCGGACGGCCGCGTCATCCACTCGGTGAACTCCGTGGCGGCGCGCCGGAACATCGCGTCGTAGATCGCGAACTTGGAGTCGAAGTAGGCGTACACCGTGGGCGTCGTGATGCCGGCCTCTTTGGCCAACTCACGAAGCGACAAGCCAGCGAGCCCTTCGGCGCGTACGAGTCGCCACGCGGCGTCGACGACCGACTCGTGCGCCGCTCGGCGCTTCGCCTCTCGCCAGCCGGCCGCTTCGTTGTACGTCATGAAGCTAAATTTATACAGCGTGAAGATTTCTGTCAACGGCGTAAAGAGGAGATTCTGTCTGTCGACCACACACCCCGGTCGCGAGTGCAAGCATGAGGACGTGGCCGACCGGTCCGAGGAGGAGCGCGCCGTGGCGATGACCGATGTTCGAGGATGGCCGTCGATCCCGGTCGCTGCGTGGGAGGACACGCGCGACACGCTCCAGCTCTACCTCCAGGTGGTCGGCAAGGTCCGCATGGTCAACGAGCCCGCGCTGAACCATTGGTGGAACGTCCCGCTGTATGTCTCGGCGCGCGGCCTCACGACGTCGTTGGTGCCGCACCCGACGGGCCCGTCGTTCCAGATCGACGTCGACTTCGTCGACCACCGGCTCGACATCGCGACGGTCGCGGGCGAGCATCGGACGCTCGACCTCGTGCCTCGCCCGGTCGCCGACTTCTACGCGGCGACGATGCAGATGCTCGACGAGCTCGGGCTCTCCACCGAGATCTGGCCGATGCCGGTCGAGATCCCGGGGGCGATCGCGTTCGACTCCGATCGCGCGCACGCCAGCTACGACCGCGACGCGGTGCATCGCTTCTGGCTCGCGCTGGTGCAGATGACGCGCGTGTTCGACGTGTTCCGCGGCCGGTTCGTCGGCAAGTCGAGCCCCGTCCACCTGTTCTGGGGCGCCCTCGACCTGGCGTCGACGCGCTTCTCCGGCAGGACGGCGCCACCGCATCCCGGCGGCGCGCCGAACTGCGGCCCGCACGTCATGTGGGAGGCGTATTCGCACGAGGTGAGCAGCTGCGGCTACTGGCCGGGCCCGCCCGGGGAAGAAGGCGTCTTCTACTCCTACGCCTATCCGGAGCCGACGGGCTACCGCGATGCTTCCATCACTGCTGCGGGCGCCCGCTGGGACGACGAACTCGGCGAGTTCGTCCTGCCCTACGAGTTGGTCCGCACCGCCGCCGACCCCGACGCCGTTCTCCTGGAATTCCTGGAGAGCACGTACCGTGCGGCGGCCGTCGCCGCCAACTGGGACCGTGCCGCGCTCGAACGTCACCCAGTCACGCCGGCCTGATCGAGGTCCCCGAACTCCAGCGCGGACAGCGTTCGAGGAAGCGGAGCGCGGCAGCTGCAGACTCCCTCCGCCAGAGGTGAACGATGTCGGCGTCGTCGCCGTTCGCGTCGAGGGCGGCGAGGAACTCGGTGATGCGGGCGTGTTGGGCATCGAGTGTGTCGGTGATGTCGATGCCGTTCCCGGCGGCGAGGACGATCTTGAGCAACAGCTCACTGCGTAGATCACGCAAATGGCGCACCGGCGTGTGGAGCCAGCGGCGGAACTGGGCTCGGCCGCGGCGGGTGGCGGTGAGGATCGTGCGGCTGCCGCCGGCGATGCCGGGCTCCTCGGCGATCGGCTCGATCAGGCCGCGGCTGGCGAGCTGGTCGAGCGACCGGTACGTGAGGGCTCGGGACAGGGACCAGATCCGGCCGATGTTGGCGTCGGGTTTGAGGCGCGCGGCGATGGCGAAGCCGTGGGTGGGCGCCTCGTAGAGGATCCCCAGGCACGCCCATTCGCCGAGCAGCAGATCGTTGGCATCTGTCCGTGCCATGCGCCCCAGTGTGGCGTCTCGCGTCACCGGCTGAAGGGAGCGGCGCTCGTCATGGCGAGACGAACCCGTACGACGCGAGGATCGCCTGCCCGGCGTCGGACAGCACGAAGTCGACGAACAACTGGGCTGCCTGTGGGTTCGGCGCCTCCTTCGTGACGGCGATCGGGTATTCCGCCACCACGTTGACGTCGGCGGGGATCTCCACCCCGTCGGCGGCGCCGCCGGCATTGATCACGTCGGTCACGTACACGATCCCGGCGTCGGCCTCACCCAGCGTCACCTTCGACACCACCGCTCGGACGTTCTCCTCCAACGACTGGAACGCCACCGTCACGCCAGCGTTCTGGAGGACCTGCTCGGCGTAGCGGCCGCACGGCGCCTCGGGCGCGCAGGAGATCACGATGAGATCGTCGTCCGCGAGGTCGGCGAGACCGGTGATCTCCTTCGGGTTCCCCGGCTCGACGACGATCTGTGCCCGGTTCGTCGTGAAGACCACCGGGTCCGACGCGTTGCCGCCGCCGTCGGTCAGCCTCGCCATGTTGTTCAGGTCCGCCGAGGCGAACACGTCCGCGGGCGCCCCCTCACCGATCTGGCTCACCAGCTCCGACGAGGCGGCGAAGTTGAACGTGACGCCGGCGTCCGGGTTGGCGGCGGTGAACGCTGTGCCGAGCTCGGTGAACGCATCCGACAACGAGGCTGCCGCGAACACCGTCACGTCCCCGGCCGTGTCCTCTCCGCCGCACCCCGCCGCGAGGAGGGCGCAGACGGCGAGACCAGCGAGCAGGTGTCGAGCGGCTCCGCGCATCCGACGCACGTTAGTCACGTCGTGACGAACGAAACGTCAAGCGCTGACTATCAGCTCACCAGCGCTTGCGTCGCCGTGGACTTCAGCATGGCATTCGCCCAGCGCATCTGGCGGAGCGATTCCGGATGGCATCGCTCGGTGAGCGCCAGCAGCTGGCGCTGGCGGGCGCCCTGGGCGGCTTGGCCGAGCAGCTCCCAGTCGAGGGACACTCCGGCAGCTTTCAGGTGGACCTCGCGAAGGTCGCGGAGCAGGAGCAGCGCCGGTTCACCGCGCCGGCCGACGAGCTCTGCGCCCTTCTCCCGCAGGCGGCTCATCATCGCCGCCGTGTCGTGCGGCTCGGAATCGAGCTGGACGTCGTAATCGCCGGCGATGGCGGCCAGGTCGCGAACGTGGCCCCGGCTCCAGCGTGCGAGGTCGCGAGCGACGTAGAAGATCTCGTGGTCGGTCTTGTGGCGATCCGAGACCTGGAGCAGCTCGTGCGCCAGGTCGTTCTCGGAGCGATGCAACTCGCGGATGGCGAGCCCCAGCTTCATCGTGCGCCCTCCGTCGTCTCGTCGGCTTCGGCGTCGCTGCCTCCGACGGTGGTCGGCACCGAGGCATCGAGCGGCCGCGACGCCGTGGTGGTGGGGGCCGGCGCAGGCGTGCCGTCGCTCAATGCGACCACCTCGAGGCGCGCAGCGGAGGTCTTGAACAACGGCTGCTTCGAGCACGGGTCCCAGTCGGTGAGCGTCAGCTCGTTCGCCGCCCGACCGAGACCGTCGGGTTCCGAGCCGCTCGGCCGGTCCCAGTAGCCGTAGTGGAACGGCAGGAAGGCGACGCCGCGGCGGATGCCGCAGATCCGCGCCTTGGCGCTGACCGTTCCGCGCGGTGTCTCGATCTGCATGAGGTCGCCCTCTGCCGCACCGAGCGCCTCCGCGTCCGGCGCCGACAGCTCGACCCACACGTCGGGTGCAGCGCGGTCGAGTTGCGGGGCCTTGGCGGTCTTCGTGCGCGTGTGGAAGTGGTACAGCGTCCGGCCGGTGATGAGGCGGAACGGGTAGTCGTCGGACGTCTCCTCGTGCGGGGGCAGGTAGTCGGCCGCCTTGATCACCGCCTTGCCGTCCGGGTTGAGCGCCTTGTACTCGGTTTCCGACAGCGGCGCGCCGGTCACCAGGTCGCGGCCGTAGCTCTCGCAGACGTCGGGCGCGCTCCAGAACGCGCCGTCGGCGTAGAGACGCTCGGCGCCGTCGGGGTGATCCTCGTTGCACGGCCATTGGACACCGCTTCCGCCGCGCAGCTTGTCGTAGGTCAGCCCGGTGTAGTCGCAGAGCTGGCCGCGGCTGCACTCCTTCCACGCCTCGAACGCGCCCTCGGCGTCGCTCCATTTGACCAGCGGCTCGCCGTCCTTGTCCTTCAGCCCCAACCGGTGGGCGAAATCGACGAGCACGTCGAGATCAGGCCGAGCCTCGCCGGGGGGCTCGACCGCCTTCTCGGAGATGTGGACGGTGCGATCGACGTTCGTGAACGTCCCGGTCTTCTCACCCCACGTCGCTGCGGGCAGCACCACATCGGCGAGCTGAGCGGTCTCGGTCAGGAACAGGTCCTGGACGACGAGAAAGAGGCGCTCCTGGGAGAGGATGGAGCGGATGCGCGCCAGCTCGGGGAGCGAGACCGCAGGGTTGGTCGCCGTCACCCACATGAAGCGGATCGAGCCTTGCTCGGCATAGCGCATCATCTCCATCACGTGCGTCGGTGGGGAGTAATGCGGGATGTTCATCGGATCGACGTTCCACAGCCGCGCCAGATCCTCGATGTGAGACATGTTGTGCCAGTTGCGGAACGCCGGCATGTCGCCGTCGGCGCCGCACTCCCGCGTGTTCTCCGCGGTCGGTTGCCCGTTCATCTGGAGCACGCCGCAGCCGGGCTTGCCGAGCATGCCGCGGATGATGTGGACGTTGTTGACCTGTGTCGCGGCCGCCGTCGCTTGATGTGACTGGTAGAAGCCCTGGAGCACGGACGAGAAGAGGCGATCGGCCGTGCCGATCATCTCTGCGGCACGTTGCAGGTCGGCAGCCGGCACGTCGCAGATCTGGGCGACGCGCGTGATCGGGTAGTCCTGCACCCGCTTCTCCAGCTCTGCGAAACCGACCGCATGGGCTTCCACATACGTCGGATCGAACCAGCCGTTGCGGACCAGCTCGTGCAGAATGCCGTTCATCAGCGCGACGTTCGTGCTGGGAAGCGGGGCGAGGTGCACGGTGGCATGACGGGCGACCGGCGTGTCGCGCGGATCGACGCACACCAACGCCGGCGAATCGTTGCCGGCGAGCCGGTCGAGCACGCGGGTCCACAGCACCGTCTGGGTCTCGGCCATGTTGTGCCCGTAGAGGGCGAGGACGTCGCAGTGGTCGATGTCGCTGTACGACCCCGGCTGGCCATCACAACCGAACGACTCTTTCAATGCTTCGGCTGCCGTGGCGGTGCACAAGCGCGTGTTGCCGTCGACGTGGTTGGTGCCGATTCCGCCATGTGCGATCAGTCCGAGGGTGTAGTACTCCTCGAGGAACAGCTGTCCACTGGTGTAGAAGCTGATCGCCGACGGTCCCTGCTCGTCGAGGAGGTCGCGGACGCGTTGCACGATGCGCCCCATCGCGGTGTCCCAGTCCGTTTCCACCAGCGTCCCGTTCTGGCGCACGAGCGGTCGCGTCAGGCGATCTCTCGCATTGTTCGCCTGCCATCCGAAGAGATCCTTGGGGCCCAGGCGGCCGTGGTTCACCCGATCGACGGCGCGTCCTCGCACCCCGACGATGCGGCCGTCCTTGACCGCGATGTCGAGCCCGTCACCGTTGCTGTGCAGGATCGTCGCGCTCTGCACCCAGCGCTCGACGTCCGCTTCGTGCAGCCCCGGCTCCAAGAACATGTCCACCCGCACCGGCCACCGCTCGCCCCGCTCGTACGGCGTCCGTGTCCCCCATGGCTCGGCAATCCGATCGATTCGCACCCGACCTCCTCAACGCATGCGCACCGTGCATCTGCCACTACCCGCCAGCGCCGTCTCCCACACGGGCGCGCCACGGGACGCGTGCCGGCGCTCGGTCGTGCTCGTCGCCTACGACCTCTGCGCACGGGGTACGGGCTCACCGTGCGAACGACCGCCACGGATCACGAGGCAGCCACTGGCCGAGAGGCGACATCGGGGTGGCGGCTGGGCCGGCGGGCTCGTCACTGGGTGCTCACCGTGCACGTGGCCGTGTCGGTGGGGCTGCTCGGCGACTCCGCCGGGTTCCTCGCCGTGGCGATCCGCCATGCCCGCGCGGACAGCTCGGCCGTGCGGGACGAGACACGGGAGGTGCTGAAGCTGTTCGCGACCTGGTTCGGGATCCCGCTCAGCTTCCTCGCCTTGCTGAGCGGACTCGCGCTCGGACTCGGCACCCGCTGGGGCGTGTTCCGCTACCCCTGGGTGATCGCCAAGCTCGGGCTCATCGTCACCGTGATCGCGGTCGGGGCGCTCGTGTTCCGACCACTGCTGTTCGACAGCGCGACCGACGACGGCGCCTTGATCGCCGGCGCCGCCTGGGACGTCGCCGCCCTGGCCGTCGCCACTGTCTTCGGCGTCTTCAAACCCGGCCGACCTCTGCGCGGCTCACGGCACACCGCCGCGCACGACGCCTGAGACGCTCCGGTCCTGCTCGTCGCGCAGCGCGATGTCGACGTCCTCCCGAACGAGATCGGCGTTGATCGCGATCGCCGCGGCGGAGCCAGCTCCGGCCGACGTGATCACCTGCGCGCGAGGATCGACGGCGTTGCCGGCAGCCCACACGAGGGGATTGGTGGTGCGCCCAGTGGCATCGGCGACGGCGAAGCCGGCGCCGTCGGTGTCGTACGCGAGCGATGCGGCGAGTCCGTCGTCGTGGGGGACATTGCCGGGCCGCACGAACACCGCAGCCCGGGCGACGATGCGTTCGCCGTCGATCTCGACGCCGGACAGAGCGTCGGCGATCACGAGACGCGTCACGGCGCCGGCCTCGACAGTGATCCCGCGCGCCGCGAGTTGGCGGCGTTCGTCGTGGTCGAGCCGGTAGGTGTGCTCGAAGAACACGACGTCGTCGGACCACTGCCGCACGAGCAGGGCGTGCTCGACCGAGCCGGGCAGCGTGCCGAGCACGCCGAGCGGCTGGTCGCGGACTTCCCAACCGTGGCAGTACGGGCAGTGCAGCAGGTCCTTTCCCCAACGCTCCCGCACACCCGGGATGTCGGGGAGGTGATCCGTGACGCCGGTGGCGACGAGCACCCGCCGTGCGCGCAGGGTGCGGCCGCTGGCGACCACGACCTCGAGGTCGGGTGTCGCGCTCACCACGCGGTCGTCGACGACCTCCACGCCGTAGCCCGCCACCTCGCGCCGTCCGACGGCCAGCAATTCTGCCGGCGGCATCCCGTCGCGCGAGAGGAATCCCTGCATGTGCGCGGCGGGCGCGTTGCGCGGGTGTCCGGCGTCGATCACCGCGACCCTGCGACGGGCCCGGCCGAGGACGAGCGCGGCGCTGAGGCCAGCGGCGCCGCCGCCGACGACGATCACGTCGTAGAGGGGGGAGGGGTCGGTGCTCTTGTCGTTCATCGTTCGTACCTCCGGTGGCAGAGTGCGCCACGGTCGAACGGGGAGCAACATTTGTTGCCGGTTCTGGGAATTCGTAGTTCAATCTGCGCGTGGGCACGTCGGCGGAGATCGCGAGCGTCGTGGCGCAGGTCGGCGAGCGGCTGCGTCACATCAGGACGCAGCGCAGCGTGACACTCGTGCAGCTGTCGGCGGCGACCGGGATCTCGAAGAGCACGCTGTCGCGGCTCGAGTCGGGCCAACGCAAGCCCAGTCTCGAGCTGCTGCTGCCGATCGCGCAGGCACACGGCATCCCTCTCGACGAGCTCGTCGGCGCGCCGGAGGTCGCCGATCCACGGATCCGTCCGCGGCCGCAGAAGCGGGGATCCAGGGTCGTGGTGCCGCTGACGCAGCAACCGCGCGGGATGCATGCGTGGAAGGTGGTGATCCCGCCGGAACGCCGTGAACCCGAGCTGCGCTCGCACGATGGCTACGAATGGCTGTACGTGCTGAGCGGTGAGTTGCGACTGTTGCTCGGAGGGCACGACATCACGATGACCGCCGGAGAGGTCGCCGAGTTCGACACCAACGTGCCCCACTGGTTCGGGGCCGCCGGCACACGGCCGGTCGAGATCCTCAGCTTGCTCGGCAAGCAGGGCGAGCGCGCGCACGTTCGCGCTCGACCGCGCCGCACGAACGGCGACCGATGACATCGACGCGCAGCACAGCAAGCGAGCACACGCTGCTGGCGACGAAACTGCATGTGCCTCGGCGCAGGCGCGACTCAGTTCGGCGGGACCGCCTGATCGATCGGCTCGCGGCGACCAGCGACGCGTCGCTGACGCTGATCTCCGCTCCCGCCGGTTTCGGGAAGACGACGCTGCTCGCCGACTGGCTCGGCGCTGAGGGCGACGGCAACGGGGCGATCGCCTGGCTCGCCTTGGACGAGTCGGACAACGATCCCGGCGCGTTCTGGATGTACGTGATCGCTGCGGTCCAGCGCGCAGCGCCCGATGTCGGGGCCGCCGCGTCGACGGTCTTGCAATCGTCGCAACCCAGCACCGCGGTCGTGGCCGCGCTCGTCAACCATCTGCACGATCATCCCGGCCGCATCGTGCTCGTCCTCGACGACTACCACGCCATCCAGTCGACCGACGTGCACGCATCGGTCGCGCACCTCGTCGATCACGCTCCGCCGTCGTTGCGTCTCGTCCTCGCCAGTCGCTCCGATCCTCCGTTCCCGCTCGCACGCCTGCGTGCGCGCAGGCAGCTGGTGGAGATCCGCGCCAGTGACCTGCGCTTCACGCACGGCGAATCAGCGAGGTACCTCAACGACACGATGGGTCTCGGGCTCGGTGACGGAGACATCGACTCGCTGGGGACGAGAACCGAGGGATGGATCGCCGCGCTCCAGCTCGCTGCGCTGTCGCTCCAGGGACGTGACGACGCGGACCGGTTCATCGCCAACTTCGCCGGAGACGACCGCTTCGTCGTCGACTACCTCGTCGAGGAGGTGCTCGATCGTCAGCCCGATGCCACCCGGCGGTTCCTCTTGCACACCGCGGTGCTCGACCGCTTGACGGGCAGCCTCTGCGACGCGGTGACCGAATCGACCGGGGGCCGAGCGATGCTCGAGCAACTCGATCGTGCGAACCTCTTCCTCGTCCCCCTCGACGACCGGCGGTACTGGTACCGCTATCACCATCTGTTCGCCGACGTCCTGCGCGCCCGGCTGGGTGACGAGGACCCGGCGATCGTCCGCGACCTCCACCGTCGCGCCAGCCGGTGGTTCGCAGACAACGACGAGCCCGCTGCCGCGGTCGAGCACGCCATGTCCGGCCGGCACGTCGACGACGCCGCGCGCCTCATCGAACTCGCCGCGCCCGCCCTGCGCCGCACCCGCCAGGAAGGCACGCTCCGCCGATGGTTGGAAGCACTGCCCGACGAGACGTTCACCGACCGCCCCGTTCTGGCCATCGCCCTCGTGGGCGCTCGCATGGCAACCGGCGACGTCACCGGCGTCGAGCCGCTGCTCGAGATCGTGGAAGCCGCGCTCGCGCGACCGGCGGCGGCGTCCACGGTGTTCGACCGCGAGATGTTCGACGGGCTGCCCGCACAGGTCGCCGTGCAGCGCGCCGGGCTCGCCCTGCTCGGCGGCGACCTCGACGGCACGATCATGCACGCGTCGCGCGCGCTCGGGCTCGTCGCGCAGACCGATCACCTCCGCCGGGCCGCCGCCACGGCGTTGCTCGGGCTTGCCCACTGGACGGCAGGAGAGCTCGACGACGCGGTCCGGCACTACACCGATGCGATCGCCGGCCTCGTCGCCGCCGACCACCTGCCCGACATGCTCGGCTGCTCCTTGGCGCTGGGCGACATCCTGATCGCCCAAGGCAAGCTCTCTTCTGCGAAGCTCACGTTCGACAGCGGCTTGCAATGCACGATCGAGCATCCGGGTCTGCGCGGCGCGGCGGACATGCACGTGGGGTTGAGCGAGGTGCTGATCGAACGCAACGAGCTCGACGCGGCGGCGCGCCATCTGGCGATCAGCGATGAGCTCGGCGAGTCCGCCGGCCTTCCGCAATACGCCTACCGCTGGCGCGTCGTCATGGCCCGGCTGTGTCGCGCCCGGGGAGACCTCGAGCGCGCGCTCCAGCTGATCGACGAAGCAGCCCCGCGATACGACACCGATTTCTCACCGCCCGTCCGCCCCATCGCCGCGATCCGCGCCCGCGTCCAACTCGGCGGCGAAGACCTCGGCGGGGCGCTCGCCTGGGCAGCCGCGAGCGGGCTCACACCCGGCGACGAGTTGAGCTACGTGCGCGAGTACGAACACATCACGCTCGCCCGCGCCCTCATCGCCCGCCACGACACCGAGCGCGCCTCCACCATCGACGACGCGATCGCGCTGCTCGACCGCCTTCTGGCTGCCGCGCTCACCGGTGGCCGAACGGGAAGCGCGATCGAGATCCTCATCCTCCAGGCCGCCGCTCGCCACGCCGCGGGCGACACGCCGGCTGCCGTCGCCGCGCTGGAGGACGCGCTGGGGCGCGCCGAGCCCGAGGGTCATGTCCGAATGTTCCTCCACGCTGGGCCAACAGTGACCGCGCTCCTCCGGTCCATCGCGTCCCGCCGGTCGGCCACACCGCACGCCCGCCGTGTTCTGGCCGCAGTGGACGCGACCGCCGAACCGGCAACGGCCCCAGCGCCACCCGCCGCCACGCTGATCGACCCGTTGAGCGCGCGCGAACTCGACGTGCTGCGTCTGCTGCGCACGGACCTCAGTGGCCCGGCCATCGCCCGAGAGCTCCACGTCTCGCTGAACACGTTGCGAACCCACACGAAGAACATCTTCACCAAGCTCGACGCCACCAGCCGGCGCGAAGCGCTGCGCCGCGCCGCAGAGCTCGGCCTCTGAAGCCCTCACCGAAGCGAGCCCGGGCGCAGGGCGGCGGCGATGCGTGTGCGTCGACCTGCATCTTCGCGGAATCACCAGGTGTAATCACCACATGATGTGAGGCGCGCTCACCAGGTCGATTCGTACGTTGCCCCCGTGACCGCACACGACCGCAGCGACGACGACACCGCCGCCATCACGCCACGCAGTCACGCCGCCGAGCAGCACTACGAGATCACCGTGAAAGGCCACCTGACTCCTCGTTGGTCGACGTGGTTCGACGGACTCCAGATCACCCGCACTGCCGACGGGACCACCGTCATCAGCGGTCCGATCGTCGACCAGGCAGCGCTGCACGGCCTGCTGCACAAGCTCCGCGACCTGGGCATCCCGCTGATCTCGCTGACGACCACACCCGCACCCGACACCCATCCCGAAAGGCCCTGACATGCGCTCCATCGCCACCAACCCGACCACAGCCGATGCCCCGCCGTCGATGACGCCCGCCCGCAAGGCGGCGCTCATCGCCGGCGTCGCGTACCTCGCCACGTTCGTCTTCTCGATCCCGGTCAAGTTCGGGCTGTGGAAGGACGCGATCGACAAGCCCGACTTCATCCTCGGCGCCGGCAACGACGGCGGCATTCGCCTCGGCGCGATCTTCGAAGTGCTGACCGGGCTCGGCGGCGTCGTCTCCGCCGTCGCCCTGTATGCGGTCGCCAGGCGCTACAGCATTCGATCCGCGCTCGGCTTCGTCACGACGAGGGTCATGGAGTCCATGGTCATCTTCGTCGGCGTGATCGCGATGCTCACGATGTACACGCTGCGCCACAACCCGGTCGGTGGCGACGACGCCATGTCCACCATGGGGCGAGCGCTGCTGGCGATCCACGACTGGACGTTCCTGCTCGGTCCCGGCCTGATGTCCGCTCTCAATGCTCTGTGCATCGCCACCGTGATGCGTCGCTCCGGCCTGCTGCCCCGATGGATCCCGACCCTCGGCCTGGTCGGCGCACCGATGCTGCTCACGTCGAGCACGGCGGCCCTCTACGGCGTGTGGGACCAGGTGTCCGCACCGTCGATGGTCATGACGCTGCCGATCGCCGTGTGGGAGTTCTCGTTCGGTGTCTACATGACGGTCAAGGGATTCCGGACAGTGCCCGAGGCCGCCGAGACGTCCTTCGGCGCCAACACCGACGTCACCCCGGCGCTCGCCGCCTGATCGACATGATCCAGGTCGCCCACGTCACCAAGCGATACGGGTCAACCGTCGCCGTCGACGGGCTGAGCTTCGACGTTCGGGCCGGGGAAGTCACAGGCTTCCTCGGCCCGAACGGCGCCGGCAAGTCCACCACCATGCGCATGATGGTCGGTCTCGATTCGCCCACGAGCGGCGCCGTGACCATCAACGGGAAGCGCTACGCAGACCTCCGCCACCCGCTGCGCCACGTCGGCGCCCTGTTCGAAGCCCGCGCCATCCACCCCGGCCGCAGCGCACGCAACCACCTGCTGGCGCTGGCGCATTCGAACGGGATCGGCCGGCGGCGAGTCGACCAGGTGCTCGAACTGGTCGGGCTGACCGACGTCGCCGGCCGCCGCGCCGGCGGCTTCTCGCTCGGCATGGGCCAGCGCCTCGGCATCGCCGCCGCGCTCCTCGGCGATCCATCCACGCTGATCCTCGACGAGCCGGTCAACGGACTCGACCCCGAAGGCATCCAGTGGATCCGTCAACTCCTGCGTTCCTTCGCCGCCGAGGGCCGCGCCGTGCTGGTGTCCAGTCACCTGATGAGCGAGATGGCCGTCACGGCCGACCGGCTGATCGTGATCGGCAAAGGCCGACTCATCACGGAAGGCACCGTCGACGACGTCGTCCGGTCGAGCACGGGCAGCCACGTCCATGTCGCCTGCGCCGAGCCTGAGGAGCTCCGTGCCCTGCTCGCGCGCGAAGGGGCAGCCGTCCACGTGAATGCCGACGGCTCCTTCCTCGTATCAGGGATCGACGCGCGTTCCATCGGAGCGATCGCTGCCGCGGCCGGCATCGCGCTCCACGAGCTGACACCACGCACCGCATCGCTCGAGGACGCCTACATGGAGCTCACCCGAGAATCAGCCGAGTACCGCACGAACCGACCACTGGCCACCGCCGGCCGAGGAGCACCGACATGACCATTTCCATGATCCACGCGTCCACCGATCGCCAGGCGCCGCCCCGGTCGATCGGCGTGCTGCTCGCAGCCACGCGGTCGGAGTGGACCAAGATGCGGTCGGTCCGATCGACGATCTGGACCGTGGTCGCGGCCATCGCGCTCGCGGTCGGGTTCGGTTCCCTCGTCACGGTCAGCCAGGTCAACGACTGGGAGTCGCTCAGCCCCGGCGAGCAGGCACGGTTCGACCCCGCGTGGCTCAGCCTCAGCGGCCTGTTCCTGGCGCAGTTGGCGATGGGCGTGCTCGGAGTGCTGATGATCACGTCCGAGTACGCCACCGGCCAGATCCGCTCCACGCTCGCGGCGACGCCACAGCGGCTCACGATGCTGGCGGCGAAGGCATCCGCGTTCGTGGCGGTCGTCGTGGTCGCCGGGTTCGTCACGACGTGCGTGTCGTTCGTGACCGGGCAGGCCATCTTCTCGACCAAGGGTCTCGACGTCTCGATCGGCGACCCGGGTGTCGCTCGCGCCGTCGTCGGCGGAGCGCTCTACCTGACGACGGTCGGATTGCTCGGCCTCGGAATCGGCACGATCGTCCGCCGCACCGCGGGCGCCATCACCACCCTCGTCGCGTTGCTCCTCGTCGTCCCGATCGTGTCCGGATTCCTGCCTGCCTCGTGGAACCACAACGTCGGCAAGTACCTGCCGGCGGGCGCCGGCATGGCGATCATCAACGTCGTGCCCGAGCCCGGATCGCTTGCCCCGTGGAGCGGCCTCGCGGTGTTCGTCGGCTATGCGGCCGCGGCTCTCGTCCTCGGCGGCGCACTCCTGCGCCGGCTGGACGTGTGAGCGACGTGAATGCCACGCGGTCGTCAGCGTTGGGTGTGCGCAAGGGCGCGCAGCGCGGCCTGAGCGCTGTCGGTCCCGGCCCGAAGCACCCCGTCCACCACACGCGGCAAGGCCAGCGGATTGGCACGCTTGACGCCGTCTGGCAGCAGCGCATCCGGCAGATCCTGGTAGCAGACGGGGCGCAGGAAGCGGCGGACCGCGGTGGCGCCGACCGATGTGCACGCCGCATTGGAGGTCGCCGGGAACGGGCCGCCGTGCACCATGGCGTGGCTGACCTCGACGCCGGTCGGGTAGCCGTTGGCCAGGATGCGGCCGGCCTTGCGTTCCAGCACGGGCAGCATGGATTGCGCCAGGGGGAGATCGGCGTCATCGATGACCAGCGTCGCGGTGAGCTGGCCTTCCAGGTGCTCGGCCACCGCCATCATCTGGCCGATGTCGCGGCAGGCGACGACGAGCGAGGCCGGGCCGAAGACTTCGGCCTCGAGTTCGGGCGAGGCCAGGAAGCGGTCGGCGTCCGTGCCGAAGAGGACCGGGCCCGCGGCGTTGGCCGTGGGCCGAGGGGCGTCGCTTCTGCCCAGTGTGACGACGCCGGCATGCCTGGCCAGCGCGTCGGCGCCGCGCTCGTACGCGGCGAAGATGCCCGGCGTCAACATGGTGGCCGCGTCCTTGGCTGCGACAGCCTGGGCAGCCGCCTGGCGGAAGCGTTCCAGCGCCGCACCTTCGATGCCGATGACCAAGCCCGGGTTGGTGCAGTACTGGCCCACGCCCAGCGCGAGCGAATCGACGAAGTCGCGGGCGATCGCCTCGGCACGCGCGTCCAGCGCGGCGGGCAGCAGGAACACCGGGTTGATGCTCGACATCTCGGCGTAGACGGGAATCGGCACCGGTCGGGCGTTGGCGGCGGCGACCAGCGCCAGGCCGCCACGGCGCGAGCCGGTGAAGCCGACGGCAGCGATCGCCGGATGCGTGGTGAGCGCCGTGCCGATGTCATCACCTGCGCCGAACAGCAGCGAGAACGTGCCCTCGGGCAGGCGATGGTCGGCGACTGCGGCCTGGATCACGCGGCCGACCAACTCGGACGTGCCCGGGTGGGCATTGTGGGCCTTGACGATCACAGGGCAACCGGCGGCCAGCGCCGACGCGGTGTCACCCCCTGCGACGGAGAAGGCCAGGGGGAAAGTTGCTGGCGCCGAACACGGCGACGGGGCCCAGCGGCACGTTGGCCAGACGTAGGTCGGCGCGCGGCACCGGCTGGCGGTCGGGCTGAGCGGGGTCGATCGTGGCGTCCAGGAAGTAGCCGTCGCGGACCACGCGGGCGAACAGGCGCAACTGGTGGACGGTGCGGGCGCGTTCTGCCTGCAGGCGGGCCGGCGGCAAGCCGGTCTCCAGACGGGTGCGTTCGATCAGCGCGTCGCCGAGCGCCATGATGCCCTCGCCGATGGTCTCCAGGAATTGGGCGCGGGTCTCCAGCGGCGTGGCGCGGTACCGGTCGAAGGCCATGCGCGCCAGTTCGGCAGCGCGGGCGACGTCGTCGGACGAGCCGGCGGGAAAGCCCGGTTCGAGGCGTTCGCCGGTGGCGGGGTTGACCGCAAACTCGGCGGCGCCGGATCCGAGAACGGCGCGGGCACCGATCAACATGCGGCCGGTCGGGGTCATCGTCATCTCCGAGATCGGGGATCGGGGCTGGCAGGAGGGCTCGCGTGACGTCTATTGCGGGCCGAGCTTCCTGATCAGCGCGTCGAGCATGTCGAGCTCGTCGGCGGTCAGGTCGGTCAGCGGCGGCCGCACCGGGCCAGCGTCGTGCCCGACGAGCTTGGCGCCGGCTTTGACGATGCTCACGGCGTAGCCGGCCGTGCGGTTGCGGATGTCAAGGTAGGGCAGGAAGAAGTCGTCGAGCAGTCGGTTGGTGGTGTCGGAGTCCCCGGCGGCGACGGCGCGGGCGAACTCCATCGCGGTCGTGGGCACGAAGTTGAAGACGGCCGAGGAGTACACCGGCACGCCCACCGCGCGGTAGGCCGCGGCAAAGACCTCGGCGGTGGGCAGGCCGCCCAGGTACGAGAGACGGTCACCCAGCCTGCGGCGGATGCGCACCATGGCTTCGATGTCGCCCACACCGTCTTTGAGGCCGACGAGGTTCGGGCAGCGCTCGGCCAGGCGGGCCAGGCTGTCGGCCGACAGGCGCGACTGGGCGCGGTTGTAGACGATGACGCCGATCTGGACCGACGCGCAGACCTGTTCGACGTGCGCGACGATGCCGTCTTGCGTGGCCTCGGTCAGGTAGTGGGGCAGCAGCAGGATGCCCTTGGCGCCGCAGCGCTCGGCTTCCTGGGCATACGCGATGGCCGTGCGAGTCGGGCCGCCGGCGCCGGCCAGGATCGGCACCTTGCCGGCGCACGTGTGCACGGCGGTGCGGACCACGTCCGAGAACTCCTGCGGAGCCAGCGAGAAGAACTCGCCCGTGCCGCCGGCGGCGAACAGCGCGGTGGCGTTGTACGGAGCCAGCCATTCCAGACGAGCCGCATAGGCCGTCGAGTTGAAGTCACCGGCCTGGTCGAAGTCCGTCACCGGAAAGGAGAGCAGACCTTCGGACAGGATCTCCTTGAGCTCCTGGGGGCTGGTCATCGTGTGGTGCTCCTCTGACGGTTCACGTGACGGGACCGGGGTTGAACAGCGCGAGCGCGTTGTGCAGCTCGAGTCGTTCCGCACACGTCTGCTGGCGGCCACTGGCCACGTCGAGCATCAGCCGGAACAGCTCCCAACCGACATCGTCGATGGTCGCCTGGCCCGTGGCGATGCGGCCGGCGTTCACGTCGATCAGGTCGTGCCAGCGGCGCGCCAGGCTGTCGCGCGTTGCGACCTTGATCACCGGCACGTGCGCCAGGCCGTAGGGCGTGCCGCGTCCGGTGGTGAAGACGTGCAGGTTCATGCCGGCGGCCAGTTGCAGGGTGCCGCAGATGAAGTCGCTGGCGGGCGTGGCAGCGAAGATCAGGCCCTTCTGCGTCAGCCGGTCGCCCGGCGCCAACACGCCGTGGATGGGCGAGGAGCCCGACTTCACGATCGACCCCATCGCCTTCTCGACGATGTTCGACAGGCCACCCTGCTTGTTGCCCGGACTGGTGTTGGCGCTGCGATCGGCCATCCCGCGTTGCAGGTACTCGTCGTACCAGGCCATCTCGCGCACTAACGCCTCCGCCACCTCGGGCGTGGCCGCGCGGGCCGTCAACTGGTCGATGGC
>CAZGUH010000013.1:0-77748 GCA_964529005.1 uncultured Ilumatobacteraceae bacterium
GGTGAGCTCGAGGAGCGTCGGGTCGCGCTGCGTCGGTTCGTCGACGAGCGGTTGGCGCCGTTGGAGCGCGATCTGCCGGTCGAGGGTCTGCCCGAGGAGCCGTTGCTGAAGGAGCTTCAGGACGAGGCGCGCTCGGCGGGTTTCTGGGGGCTGTCGGCTCCGGTGGAGTTCGGAGGGCAGGCGCTCGGTGTCTACGACTGCGCGGTGCTGCTCGAGGAGATCATGCGGACCACCGTCAGCGGTGTGAGCGGTGGGTATTTCGGCACGGGCATCTTCGGTGGCAATCCGCCGTCGATCATCGTGTCGCATGGGACCGAACGTCAACGAGAGCTGTACGTGCGGCCGGTCGTGACAGATGGGTGCGGGTACTTTCTCGCGATGAGTGAGCCGGGTGCGGGGTCGGACCCGGCGGGGATGATGGAGACCACGGCGACGCGCCACGACGGCGGCTGGGTGTTGAACGGGGTCAAGGGCATGATGAGCGAGTTCGCGCTCGCTCGGTTCGGTGTCGTGTTCGCGGTGACAGACCCGGAGAAGCGGGCGCGGGGCGGCATCACCGCGTTCATCGTCAACGTCGACAATCCGGGCCTCAGCATCGAGGGCGAGACACAGACGATGTCCGGAAAGGTCGCCACGTGGATTCGCTTGACCGAGTGCTTCGTCCCCGACGAGGACGTGCTCGGCCCAGTGGGCCACGGCTTCGCGCTCGGACAACAATGGTTCGGCCGTATTCGCACGTTGTACTACGGCGCCGGCATGCTCGGCCCAGCCATGCGCGCGTTGGAGATCGCGACGGCGTACGCCAACCAGCGCAAGACGTTCGGCGAGACCTTGGGGTCACGCCAAGCGGTGCAGTTCATGCTGGCCGACTCCGCGATGCAGATCACCGCGATCCGGGCGTTGACCCACGACACCGCGCACAAGCTCGACAGTGGCTCTCCGACTCGGCTCGAGTCGGCGATGGTGAAGGTGATGGGTTCCGAGATGGCGTGGACCGTGCTCGACCGCGCCCTGCAGATCATGGGCGGCATCGGCTACACCAATCGCTATCCGATCGAGCGCATGATGCGCACCGTCCGGTTGTTCCGCATCGCCGAAGGGGCGAGCGAAGTGCACCGTGCGTTCATCGCACGAGAGGTCCTCAAGCACGACGCCAGCAACCTGCCGCGGCCTTTCGTCCCCTCCGTCAGCGTTCCCTGAGCGCCGGCGCTAGACACCGACGGGTCGCTGGAGCTCCGGTCGGGAGCGTTCCACCGGAGCCCCGGCGACACGTCGGAGAACGTCGACCGCTCGGCGCTCAGAGCCTCTCGATCAGTGTTGCGTTTGCGAGACCCCCTCCCTCGCACATCACCTGGAGCCCATAGCGGCCACCGGAGCGCTCGAGCTCGTTGAGCAGCGTCGCCATGAGCTTCGTGCCCGACGCCCCGAGCGGATGGCCGAGCGCGATCGCCCCGCCGTTGACGTTCGTCTTGGCCAGGTCCGCTCCCAGCTCCTTCTGCCACGCCAGCACGACCGATGCGAACGCCTCGTTGACCTCGAACAGGTCGATGTCGTCGATCCGCATCTGTGCCCGCTCGAGCAGCCGCTCGGTGGCCGGGATCGGGCCCTTCAACATCGTGACCGGATCGGCGCCCGCCACCGCGAAGCTGTGAAAGCGAGCACGTGGCCGGCGCCCCAGCTCGACCGCCTTCTCCTCGCTCATGATCAACACGGCCGACGCCCCGTCGGAGATCTGCGACGAGTTGCCGGCGGTGACCTTGCCACCTTCCTTGAACGCCGGCTTCAGCGGCGCGAGGGTCTCGACTGTCGTGCCCTCGCGGATGCCCTCGTCTCGCGTCATGGACGTGGTGACGCCGCCGGTCGTCACGGGCACCGGCACGATCTCACGCTCGAAGCGGCCATCCGCGGTCGCGATCGCCGCCCGCCTCTGGCTCTCCGCGCCGTACGCATCGAGATCCTCACGTGTGAAGCCGTACTCGTCCGCGATCATCTCAGCACCGATGCCCTGGGGAGGCAGCCCCGACGCGGCGTAGCGGTCGTGCATCGCCTGCGAGAACGGCTCGCCCATGCCAGGCACGATCGACGACCCCATCGGGACGCGGGTCATGACCTCGACGCCAGCGGCCACGACGATGTCGTAGGCCCCGGCCATCACGCCTTGCGCTGCGAAGTGAAGCGCCTGCTGGCTCGACCCGCATTGACGATCGACGGTCGTCGCCGGCACGCTCTCGGGCCACCCCGCCGCCAGCACGGCGTTGCGGCCGACGTTGAGCGCCTGCTGCCCCACCTGCATCACGCATCCCATGATCACGTCGTCGATCAACGCGGGAGGGATCTGATTGCGCTCCTGGATCGCGTTCAGGACATGGCCAGCGAGGTCCGCTGGGTGCCATTGCGCGAGCATTCCGTTGCGCTTGCCGCCGGGTGTACGGACGGCGTCGACGATCACTGCTTGCCTCATGTTCGCTCCTTCGGTGCGTGGGACGCCCGCGCTCGCCGATCGGTGGCGCTGGTCGTCGCCAGCCTAATCAAACACCGCTCGGATAGTTCCGATCGGCGAGCAGCCTTGACACCCACGACCACCCGCGCCTAGACATATCAAACATCGTTCGATTGATCGCTCGCCTGCACGCGAGGGACGGCACTGTGGGGGGTAGCAATCGCAATGGAGCAGTGTGATGATCGCTGATCCGACGACGGGTCGCCCCGTGCGCATCGTCGACGTCCACCAGCATCTCAGCGCTGGCGAAGGAGACCCGGACGGGCCTGCGATCGAGAACCGTCTCGCTCTCCTCGACAGCGCCGGGCTCGATCATGCCGTGCTGCTCCCACCGAGCGGCGCCCAAGGACACGGTGGCGCGTCGATGACGGCGATGAACGATCATGTCGCCCGCGCGGTTGCACGAGCACCCGAGCGCTTCATCGCCGGCGTCGCCCACATCGCTCTGAGCGAAGGCCCGAAGGCATGCCGCGACGAGCTCGAGCGCGCCGTCACGCGGTTGGGCCTGCGTGGGGCGGTGTGGCACCATCGCTTCCAGGGCGTGCACCTCGACCATCCGATGATGCCCGACCTACTGCGGCAATGCGCCGACTTGGGAGTACCGGCGCTGATCCACGTGATCGCCAGCAGCGCGCTCGAGTCGCCGTGGCGACTGGAACGGCTCCTCGAGAAGTGCCCGGGCACCAAGGTGCTCGCGCTCGACGCCTTCTCGAGCTTCGACCGAGCGAGCGAGGTCACGCTGCTCGCCCGGCGGTACCCAAACGTCTTCTGTGATCTCGGCACGATGCCGAACATCGCCGCGATCCCGATCCTCGAGTTCATCGAGCGCGTCGGACCGACCCGGCTGCTCCTCGGCACGGACCTCTACATGAAGCCGCAGACCTGGTACTTCCCCGGTCCCGTCCACGAGATCCTGCATCTCGACATCCCGCTCGATGTCAAGGAGGCGGTGCTTTCCGGCAACGCGCACGCGCTGTTCAACGTGGCCGCGCCGTGAACGACGCTACGACGACACGACACGCCTCGACACGCCTTGGACGCTCGACGCCGGGCTTCACGGCCGGGCGCTGGGGGGTGTGGCCGGCAGCCGCCAGCGCCGTCCGTCGACCTCGACGGGAAGACGGTCGACGTTCAACACGAGGGCGAGCATCGTGTAGAAGCCGACCGCAGCGACGAGCTCGACCGCTCCCTGACGCCCCCATCGCGCCGCCACCCGAGCGAATGCGGCGTCGCTGACGTCGCCGTCCTGCAACAGTTGCGTGGCGAAGTCGTAGACGTCGCTCAACTCGCCGGTCAGGGTCGGGCGCACTCCGGCCTCGATCGCGTCGATCACATCTGGTTCGATGTCGAACCGCGCCGCATATCGGCGATGGGTGTGGAACTCGTAATCGCTGTTCCAGCGCCGCGCCGTGAGCAGGATGACCAGTTCGGTGACCGCTCGGGGCACGCAGAGGCCGTCGAAGAAGAACGGAACCATGCGCCCGGCGAGCTCGGCCAGCTGCGGGCTGCGCAGCAATGCGTGCATCGGCCCGCCGATGACCGTCTCCGTGCTCGCTTGGTCAGGGCGAAGGTATGCGACGAGCCACTCGTTGACCGCGCGCTGAGCGCTGTCCATCTCGACGATCGGCAGGTCACCGAAGCGACGCTCGCTGTCCGCGCCGGGATGATCATCGTCTGCCACAACCCCTCCTGATCCGCCGGCGCCGTGATCGGCGCGGCAGAGCGATCGATGCCATCGTCAATCGAAGCACGGCTCGGGCCAGCCGGCGAAGATGTCGGGAGCGTCGCTCGACACGCGATCGGTGAATCGGGCCGGTCGTCGCTCGAGGAAGCTGCTGACCCCCTCGCGAACGTCCGCCGATGCGCCGAGCGAGAACATCGCCCTGCTGTCGAGCTTGTGCGCCTGCATCGGATGGTCGGCGCCGAGCATTCGCCAGAGCATCTGGCGGGTGAGAGCGATCGACACGGGACTCGTCGATTCGACGAAGGACGCGGCGAGCGCGCGCGCTGCGGGCAACAGCTCGGCCGGCTCGTGCAGCTCGTGCACGAGGCCCGCCGCGAGGGCTTCGTTCGCGGACACCAGACGCCCGGAGAAGCACCACTCGAGCGCTCGGCCGATCCCGACGACCCGCGGCAGGAACCAGCTCGACGCAGCTTCGGGAACGACACCGATGCGAGCAAAGACGAAGCCGAAGCGCGCCTGCGAGCTGGCGATTCGGACGTCCATCGGCAGGGTCAGCGTGGCGCCGATGCCGACCGCCGCGCCGTTGATCGCTCCGATCACCGGCTTGAGACTGCGGAAGATCCGCAATGCCAGCACTCCCCCCGGCTCGCGCGGCACCTTGGGCGTGCCGTCGTCGACCGCGGGCTCGCGTTCGAACGTCGACGCGCCACCGGACAGATCGACGCCGGCGCAGAACGCCTTGTCGCCCTCTCCGGTCACGATGACGGCACGCACATCGTCGTCTTCGTCGGTGCGATCGAAGGCTTCGAGCAACTCGGCCCACATCGTCATCGTGAACGCATTGAGGGCATCGGGGCGGCACAGCTCGATGGTTGCGATCCCCTGCTCGATGTCGAAGCGGATGTGCTCGAACCCACTCACCGCGACACCTGGGCATTCGGCCCGGGACGCTTGCCGGCGAGCCACTGGCCCGGCAGAGCGCCGCTGACCTTGCCGTCGACCTGCGTGAGGACGCCGTTGACTGCGGTCGCGCGGTACCCACCTGACGGCCTGCGGTATCGCTTCGCGCCGCCGGGGAAGTCGTAGACCGCCTCGGGCCGCTGCCACGTGAGAGCATCGAGCTCGAACACCGTCAGATCGCCGCGCTTGCCGACCTCGACACGGCCGACGTCGCCGAGTCCGTAGATGTCGGCGGGACGCGCGGTCATCTCGGCGACGGCGCGCTCGATCGAGATGTCGCCGCGATCGCGCACGTGACGGGTCAACAGAAGGGTGGTGTCGCCCGTGTTGCAGTGCGAGATGCAATGCGCGCCCGCGTCGCTTCCCGACACGACCGTCGCGTCGTCGGCCAGCAAGGCCCCGATGCGCTCCGGATCACTGTTGCCGGTGGTGTACGCGAGCCCTGGGCGCAGGTCGTTGAGCTCCAACCAATCGGCCAGCGCGTCGGAAGGGTGACCGCCGTGGTCGCGCGCCCACTCGCCGAAGGTGCCGCCGACGAACTCCTCCAGCTCCGGGCGGGTCACGGTTTCGATGCGCACACGGTCGAGATCTCGATGCGGGAACGTCGTCTTCGGCGACCGATCCCAATCCTCGGCCGCGCGGGCTCGCCACGTCGGGTCGGACAGCAGAGCGCTCTGCGCGCCAGGCCCGTCGGCCTGCAGCAGCTCGTTCCACGCGGGAACGGAGATGAAGCCCGTCCCTCCTTGGAAGTTCGCGGTGAACTCCTGCGGGTGAGGAGAGATCATCGGGTACGACTGGAGCCCTTCGGCCTGGAGACGGCGGGCGAGCTGGAGGTAGTCCTGGCAGATCGCCGGATCCCTGTCCCAGTCGATGAAGCCGTTCCACGTCATCACGACGCCGGCAGCGGCGCACATGCGCGAGTACCGGTCCAGCTGCTCCTTCGAGAGTGGACGATCCATCATCGTCGGGATGATCTCGAAGTGACCTTGGTGGGAGCCGGTGATCGCCAGCAACCCAGCGAGCTCCGCGTCGTCGGCGATCGCACTCGGAACCGGCCGTCCGTCCGCCCCGCGGTTGTGATAGGAGGTGGAGAGTCCCGCTGCGCCCGCCCGCAACGCTTCGTCCAACACCTGCTCGAGGCGTGAGCGCTCCTCCTCCGTCGAGGGCCGCTCCCAGGCTTCGTCGCCGAGGACGAACATGCGCAAGGCCGACAATCCGACGAGACCGGTGACGTTGACGCCGAAGCCCCGCGACCGCATCGACGCGACGTAGTCCGGATACGACTCCCAATCCCATGGCACGTGGTCGGAGAAGCCCACCATGGGGATCTCCTCCACCACGGCGAACGTCTCGCTCAACGAGGCGCGCTGCGCCGCGCGAACCGGCGCCAGCGACAACGAGCAGTTCCCCATCAGAACCGTCGTCACGCCATGTTGGGGCATCGGATCACACGCAGGATCCCAGAAGAGGGACGGGTCGAAGTGTGTGTGTCCGTCGACGAAGCCGGGCGTCACGAACGCGCCGCTGGCATCCAACTCCGGCTCGCCGTCCGGACGAAGGTCGGCGCCGATCTCGACGACGACACCTCGGCGCACGCGCACGTCCGCGCGCTGCGGCGGGCCGCCCGAGCCGTCGACCAGCGTGCCTCCCCGCACGATCAGGTCGCCGACGCCTGAGCTGTCGAACTGCATCATGCCCCCTCGTTGCGCGCGCCCGCCGCCGATGATCCCGATCCTAATCGAACAGTGATTGGATCAGCAACTCCGCCTCCCCGGACGGCGGGTTCGAGCCTGGTGTGGTCCCACGAGACGATCCGGCGCGGTTCCACGACGATGACGACGCGGCTGGCCACGATGCGTTCGATGACCGACCGGTCCGCGCACGGACCGTTGTTGCGTTCGTAGGCTGCCCGGGCCGCGTCGAACCGTTCCTGCGGGTCCTCCAGGAAGCGAGCCCTCCCGACGATCTGCACGCCCCTCCGTTCGCCGAGCGTGCGGCTGCCGTTCTCGAAGAGGCACGTGACGGTCGGGTTCCGCACGAGGTTCCTCACCTTCTGCGACTTGGGCCGTGTGGCGAACGTGACGTCGTCGCCGAAGAACCCGAACCACATCGCCGCGCTGTGAATCGTGCCGTCACGGTTGAGGGTCGACACGCACATGGTCCGGCATGACCGGACGATCGCGCCCACCTCGTCGACGTCCATGCCAATGTCGCGGCGCCCCTGCTGCCGCGAGGTCGATCCGGCATCGGCGGTCGACAGGACGGCTTCGATGATCGCAGCCGCGACGGACTCCCACAGATGCTCGGCATCGACGTGCGAGCCGGCGTGCCGGCCCGCCTCCTCGAGGGCGAGGAGGGGCTCCGGCGACTCCAGGATCCCGCCCCTGATGGCGTTCGAATAGAGCACGGCGCCGAGCGTGAAGGACTCAACGCTCTCGATCAGCGGAATGATCGACGGTTGAGGCACCCCGTTGTCGCGCAGCAAGCGAACCGCCGAGTCGTAGAACCTCGGAGAGACGCGATGGGGGTGCCCAGCCAAGATCACGGGCAGCAGCGCAGGGTGATCGACGAGCGCCCGGCGATAGATCCGGGACGTCTCGATGAACCAGGCACGCCAATCGGCCTTGCCCGCCTCGGGCGTTCGCGCGTGTTCGAGAGCGAGCTTCGCGGCGCCAAGCAGGATCTCGTCCTTGTTGCGGAAGTGGTGGTACAGCGAGGCGCCGTTGATGTTCAGATCGCGAGCGAGGCGGCGGATGCTCAGCTCGTGCAACCCTTCTTCGTCGATGATGCGCAGGGCGCGCTCGAGGGTCACACGTTTGGAGATGAGAGGCTCCTTCGGGCGAGACACTGAAACGAGCTCCTTCGCGTGGTGGAACCGATGGGTTGAGCGCGCGACCTCTGCGGGACGAGAGGTCAGAGCGCTGTGCTGTCATTCCGAGGGTCGTTCATCACTGCCTCTTCGATGAACTCGGCGATGGCCGATGAGAACACGTCGTTGCGGTCACCGGCGACCATGTGCCCGGCGCCCTCGACGTTGACGTACGTCGCATGCGGACACATCGCGAGGAACTCCCGGGCGCCTTGCTCCGTCAGCATGTCCGACAGACCGCCGCGTACCAGCAGGACGGGGACGTCGACGTTTCGAGCCGCGGCCTCGAGCCGCTGCGCGCGCGCCGCCAGATCGGGCTGGCGGACCCGGATCCTGGGATCCCAGTGCCACCGGTATCGGCCATCGTCGCCGGGCCTCACGTTCTTCATCAGACCCTCGAGGTCACGTTGACGGGCGCGCTGAGGCTGATACGCGGCGATGGCGTCAGCGACCTCCTCGAGCGAGGCGAAGCCTTCGGGACGCTGGTCCATGAACGCCTGGATCCGGGCGGCGCCGTGCGGTTCCAGGCGCGGAGCGACGTCGATCAGGACCAACGCGGTGGCGGCGACCCGCCCTTCACCCGTCGCGATCAGGCCGACCGCGCCTCCCATCGATGCTCCCACCACCACTGGGCGGCTCCCGCCCAGCTGATCCAGCAGGGCCACGAGATCGTCCACCATCGCGTCGTGTCCGTACCTGCCATGCGGATCCCACTCCGAGTCACCGTGGCCGCGCGCGTCGACGGCGACAACGAAGAAGCCGCGGTCGGCGAGGCGGAGCCCGGTGTTCTGCCAGGCGTGGCGCGTCTGCCCGCCGCCGTGCAGCAATATCACGAGCTGCGCGGCGGGGTCGCCCCAGACATCGCCGGCCAGACGCAGCCCCCCGCCGCCGTACCACGTCCGTCCCGGAGCGGAGGCCTCCGTCGCGCCTTGACTGCTGTCCACCACTCGCGCATGATAGCGAACGCTGTTCGGTTCTGGAGCGCCGGGCGACGGATCGTGTCCCGGGCGGCCTCGTCGCAGCCGGGGACGATGGAGGGCATGAGGAGTGAGCACATCGCACGCCGCTTCGAGCGCGGTCGACTGGTCCGCTCCGCTCGCGGATCTGGTGGTCGTCGATCTCAGCGAGCGAACGGCGGCAGCCTTCACTGGTCGGCTCTTCGCCCAGTTGGGGGCGGACGTGCGCCGGCGGACGAGCGCTGTCGGCGTGGACGCGCCGGCCGAGGTGGCGAATGCCCCGCTCGGCTACCGGCGGCGGTTGGCCGCCTACCTTCACGCAGGCAAACGCACTGTGGGCGGCGTCGACGAATCCGACCCGGTCGAGATCGTGCGGGCCGTCCAGCCCGACGTGGTCATCCACGACGGCGCGCATGAGACGGCCGAGCGACTCCTCGACGCGTCGGCGACCGCCGTCGTCGTGTCATTGTCGCCCTTTGGCTGGACCGGTCCATACAACGGGTGGAGATCGAACCGCCTGGTGCTCCAAGCCGCAGGCGGTATCGCCAACAAGGTCGGCAGGCGTGACCGCGAGCCGGTGATCCTGCCCGGCAACGTCTTCGAGTACGCCGCCGGGACGTTCGCCTACCTCTCGGCCATGGCGATGCTCATCGCCCCTCGCCGCAATGGCCGGCATGTCCTGGTGACCGAGATCGAATCGATCGCATGCATGCTCTTCAACGACTACACCATGTTCACCCGGCTCGGGATGACCATCCGCCGAGACCAGTTCATCTATACGCAAGGTGTGCCGAGCTACGTGTGCCGCGACGGCCGGCGCGTCGTCATCGCGGTCAACAAACCGTCCCAATGGACGATGTGGATGATCGTGTGCGATCGACCCGAGATCATCGATCGTCCGGAATACGCGACGCTGCTCCAGCGACAGCTGCACGCCAAGCAACTCGATGCGGAGGTCGAGGAGTGGTTCGCCAGCCACACGGCGCAGGAGGCCTTCACCAAACTGTGTGAGGCCGAGGTTCCCGTGGCGATCGTCAACACACCGGAAGAGGCAGTCGCCACGGCGCAAGCGCTCAGCCGCGGCTTCACGACCTCTGCGGCGTGGGGCGGCGTCCCGCTCCCCTTCCTCCTCAACGGGCAACGGCCGGGACCGAGGAGCACGACGTGACCGCCCCGCACGCGGACGCGACGCGAGGACCTCTCGACGGCATCCGCGTCGTCGACCTCACGGTCGCCTATGCCGGACCGTTCGCCACCCGGATCCTCGCCGATCTCGGCGCGGACGTCATCCACGTCGACACCCGAGTCAACCGCCAGTACGAGACGAACCTCGACTTCGTGGGTCGCTTGATCGGCGTCTATCCCAACGCCGACCCGGGCGCCGAACCGTGGAACGCCGGGGGCGTCTACAACCAGACGTTCCGCAACAAGCGCAGCATCGAGCTCGATCTGGGAACCGACGACGGACGGGAGGAACTGCTGCGCCTGGTAGAGAGCGCGGACTGTCTCGTGGAGAACTTCACACCCAAGGTCATGCGCGGCCTGCGGCTCGCCTACGACCAGCTGGTCGAGGTCAACCCAGCGCTGGTGTACGTGGCCCTGCCCGGCTACGGCTCCACGGGGCCGCACAGCGAGTTCCCCGCCTATGCGCCCACCACGGAGGCTTCGAGCGGGTTCTCCTCGTTGGTCGGATACGAGGACGGCACGTACGTCCCGAACCCGAACAACACCGCGGACTTCGTCGGCGGCCTTTCAGGCGCCACCGGGCTCATGGCCGCGCTGTGGGCCGCTCGGCGAACGGGCCGGGGCGCGTTCGTCGACCTCTCGCAGATCGAGGCGATGGCGAGCTTCGTCGGCGAGGAGTTCGGCGCGCGCGAGACCGACGATCTCCCGGTGCAACCGACCGGAAATCGTCTCGCCGGCGCGGTGGTGTCCGGCATCTATCCATGTCGCGGATTCGACGAGTGGGTGGCGATCGCGATCGAGTCGCCCGAACAGCTCGACGCCCTCGTCGCGCTCGGCGCCGTCGACTCTGCGGAGATGGACACCGATCACCTGCATCGCGCGCTCCACGAGTGGAGCCGACGCTTCGGAAAGCACGAGGCCGCGGCGATGCTCCAGGCAGTCGGTGTTCCCGCCGCGGCGGTGCAGCGCGGCGCCGACCTCCTCGCCGACCCACAGCTGAACGAGCTCGGCTTCTTCGTCACCCTCCAAGGCCCGGGGTGTCCGGCGTACCCGTACGACGGTGTGCCGTGGCACTACGACGTCTGGCCACGCCTCCCCCTGGGCCCCGCGCCGCGCCGCGGCGAGCACACGTCCGAGGTGATGAGCGAGGTCGAGGACCGTCGCGCGATGCGGCCAGGATGATCAGCGAATCCACATCGGTTGGTATCGTCCGACCGCGACGAGACCGGCGTCGTCTGTCGCCTGAAACTCGATGGTCAGGTACGCGGCGCGGCCACTCGTCGTCATCCCCTTGTCGACGACCTTCTGCGCGAACACGTACGGCCGGTCGTAGAACATCGGACGGCGCATCGACAGCGCAAGCCGGGACCACGCTCCGACGCGATCCTGCGCCAGCATCGCCGACGCGATCGCGGTCACGAAGTCGAACTGCAGCTGCCAGGCCTTGATGGGAACGTGCGACGGGGGGACGATCGGAGCTTCCCACGGCGACACGTCGCGGTGCCACGGGTTGCGGTCTCCACCCGAGCACAGCATGGTGTCGACGTCCGACGTCGAGATGGTCGTTACCCGCTCGCCGAGGCGCCGGCCCAGTTCCACGTCGGGCAGCACCCCTGCTGTCGCCTGCCCGTCGACCGAGCGGTCCCACGGCGGCTCGATGCCGAGGCCGAGCGAGCCGGCGCAACACACCCTTTGGGCCCGAGTCTCGACACGCACGGTCGCGCTGTCTCCCACCATGTCCGCTGACGCGCACACATCCTCATGGCCGTAGACGGGCGACACGAACCGCAGATCGAAGTAGCCGCCTTCGTACCATCGCGCGCCGAAGAGATCGGTCGCGACCGACAGTGCCTTCGTCGCCACGATGGGGCCGGGGACCAGCGCCGCTTGGAAGCCACGCCTCCTCGCCGTCTCGTCGTCGTGGATGTTGGGAAGGTCGGCATCGCGGCGCGCCGCGCGCAGCGCCGCCGGCTGCCCGACATCCATGCCGAGCCGGCTGAAATCGCCGCAGACGCGCGCCGTCATCGACCGGTCACCGAGTGGCCGGTCCCGCCGCCGACGACCGACGCGGCGTCGGATCGGTGCGCCGTCGGCATGTGACAGGAGACGAGATGGCCCGGCGAGAGCTCGCGCAGGGGCGGCTCGACCTCCGCGCACACCGGAGCCGCGACCGGGCACCGAGTACGGAAGCGGCATCCGGACGGTGGATCGAACGGCGACGGAACGTCGGCATCCGCGACCTGGACCGACCGGACGCTCTTGCGTCCGCCCCGGTTCGGCACCGCGGAGAGGAGGAGCGACGTGTAGTGGTGGGCGGGCGTTCTCAGGACGACGTCCGCCGGGCCGACCTCGCACAGCTTGCCGAGGTACATCACCGCGACCCGGTCGGCGACGTTGCGGATCACCGCGAGGTCGTGCGAGATGAAGATCAACGTCAGCCCGAAGCGATCCTTCATGTCCTGGAGCAGGTTGAGGATCTGGCTCTGCACGGAGACGTCGAGCGCCGAGACCGGTTCGTCACACACGACGAGCTGCGGTTCGAGGATCAACGCACGGGCGATCGAGATCCGCTGGCACTGGCCGCCCGAGAACTCGTGTGGACGCCGGTCGAGGCTGGACGACGGGTCGATCCCGACAGCGTCGAGCATCTCGCGCACGCGCTCCGCGCGCTCGCCGCGCGCGCTGCCCCAGATGCGCAAAGGTTCAGAGACGATGTCGCGGACGGACCGCCATGGGTTCAACGACGACAGAGGATCCTGGAAGATCATCTGCAAGCCCGAGCGCTGGCGGCGCAACGCCGCGCCGTCGAGTTGGGTCAGCACGTGTCCGGCGAAGGTGACCGTTCCCGCGGTGGGCCGAGGGAGCTGCATGATCGCCTTGCCGGTCGACGACTTTCCGCAGCCCGATTCCCCCACGAGGCCCAGCGTCTCTCCTCGCGCGACGTCGAACGAGACCCCCGACACCGCTCGAACCCTTCGCCGTCCACGGGTCTGGTACTCGACGACGAGATCGTTGACGCGCAGCAGCGGATCGTCCGTGGACGCGCTGACGGCCGGCTCACCCACCGGACCACGTCCCGTTCACCGCCGTCGAGGCGGTGTCGTGGCGGGTCGGCGCACCCACCGGATACCAGCACCGGTAGAGATGGTCGTCCCTTCCGTCGCTCCGCAACGGCGGGTGCTCGCACCAGCATCGATCTCTCACGTACGGGCACCGCGGCGCGAACCGGCAGCCGACCGGACGGTTGACCAAGTCCGGAGGACGACCTCCGATCGTGTGCATCCGCGCGTGGCGCTCGTCGTCGATCCGGGGCATCGACATGAGCAGCGCCTCGGTGTACGGCATCCGCATGTGCTCGAGCACGATGCTCGTCGGGCCCTGCTCGACGATCTCGCCGGCGTACATGACCGCGACCGTCTCGGTGTGCTCGGCTGCCAGCCCGAGATCGTGGGTGACGAGGATCATCGCCATCTGCCGCTGCCGGCGCTGCTCCTGGAGCAGCCCCAAGATCTGTGCCTGCACCGTCACGTCGAGAGCCGTGGTGGGCTCGTCCGCGATCAGTAACCGCGGATCACAGGCCAGGGCCATCGCGATGGCGACGCGCTGTCGCATGCCACCGGAGAGCTGATGCGGGTAGTCGTTCACGCGCGACGATGCCTCGGGGATCCGAACCGCCCGCAGCAACTCGATCGCTCGCGCCCGCGCGTCGTCGCTGCTCAGCCGAAGGTGATGCCGGAGCGATTCGGTGATCTGGCGACCGATGCGCACGACCGGGTTGAGCGACGTCATGGGGTTCTGGAAGATCATCGCCATCTCCGCGCCCCACACGTTCCGACGCTCGTGCGCCGGCATCGCGTTGACGTCGCGGCCGTCGAACTCGATCCGTCCCCGGCTGACCGCCGTCGCCGGGAGCAGACCCATGACCGAACGCGCGAGGACGGTCTTGCCCGATCCCGACTCACCGACGAGCGCCATCGCCTCACCTTCGGCGAGGTGCAGCGTGACGTCGGTGGCAGCCCACAGCACCTTCTCCTCGACTCTGAACCCGGCGCTGAAGTCGGTCACCTGCAGCATGGCGATCAGCGCTCGAGGGCGCCGGCGCGCCGGTCGCGGCGGTTGAGCCGCGCATCACCGATGATGTTCAACGACAGGATCGTCAGGAACAGGGCGGTCGCTGGCGCCATCACCACGTGCGGGTCACGCCGCAGGTACGCCTTGCCGTCGGCGATCATCCCGCCCCAGCTCGGTTGCGGCGGCGGCACGCCGAGACCGAGGAAGCTCAGGGATCCTTCGGCGATGATCAGCGACGCGACGACCACGACGGAATATGCGAGCACGGGGCGGATCACGCTCGGGAGCACCTCGCGCACGACGACCCTGAGGCCGCTCGCGCCGGTCGCCCGGGCTGCCAGAACGTAGTCACGGGTCTTGATCGTCAGCGTGGTGGCGCGAGCGATCCGGGCGAAGCTGGGAACGCTCGACAACCCGAGCACGAGGACGAGCGCCCGCAGACTCGGTTGCAGGACCGCCACGAGCGCCAGCAGCAGCACGAGCGTGGGGAATGCAAGTTGGGCGTCGACGGCGACCAGGATCACCCGATCGAGCCAACCTCGCCGGTAGCCCGCCGCCACTCCCAACGCCGTTCCGACGACGATTCCCACGAGGACGGCGCCGAGGCCGACGACGATCGACGCGCGTGCGCCGTAGAGCAGGCGCGCGAGCACACCTCTGCCGAGGTGATCCGTGCCGAGCAGGCCGTCGATCCCGTTGCTCCACGACGGTCCTTCGAGCGGCGCTTCGCCGATCGACGAGTACGACCCGACGCCCAGCAGCGGCGCGAAGATCGCCAGCAAAACGATGCAGGCCAGCCACGCGAAAGCGACGCGGACGAGCCACCGCCCTTTCCGCCGACGACGGCCTACGGCGCTGGAGACCGTGGCGTCGGCTTGCCCACCTGTTTCCGGACCGAGATCGGCGATCGTCCCTTCTGCCTCGATCGTGAGCCCCATTGATGCTTCCATCGTCCGTCAGGTCCTAATTCGTTCGCGTCCGCGGATCGAGCCACGCGTACGCCGCGTCCACCACGACGTTGACCGCGACGTACGCCACGCCGATCAACAGCACCGCGCCCTGGACGACCACGTAGTCGCGAGCAAAGATCGCCTTGACCAGGTAAGCGCCGATGCCCGGCAGGCTGAAGAGCGTTTCGATGATGATCGAACCGCCGATGAGGTGCCCGGTGGCGACACCGGCAACGGTCACCAAGGACAGCGCCGACGGCCGAAGCGCGTGGCGGAAGAGCAGGTACCGCGGCGGAAGGCCTTTGGAACGGGCGACGAGCATGAAATCCTCACGCAACGTCGAGGAGAGGTCGAAGCGCAGCACACGCGTGAAGGTGGGCACTTGATATGCAGCGAGCGCAGCCACCGGCAACGCCACGTGGCGCAAGTTCTGGAAGGGATCCTCGGTCATCGGCACCCACCCCGTCACCGGAAAGATGTCGAACCGGATCGACAGCAGGTAGACGAGGAGCAGAGCCGTCAGGAACACGGGCGACGACAACGCCATCGAACACAGGAGCGAGACGAGCCGATCGACGGCACGCCCCTCGCGGTACGCGCAGTAGATCGCCAACGGGATCGAGATGGCGAGCGACGTCACCATCGCCAGAACCGCGAGTTCGAGGGTGATCGGGAGCCGGTCGCGGATCGCTTCGACCACCGGCTGGCGGCTCTGATACGACTCGCCGAGATCGCCACGGATGGCGTTGCCCACCCAGTCGATGTAGCGCTCGACGACGGCCTTGTCGAGCCCGAGGTTGGCGCGGATCGCCTGGACGTCGGCCTCGCTGGCGCTCTCTCCGGCGATGCTGCGGCCGACGTCTCCTGGCGTCAGTTCGATGAGCAGGCTCGCGGCGATCGTGACGACGAAGAGCACGACGAGCAGGTGCGCCGCACGAGCGGCCGGCGCGCGCCATGCCCCACGTCGCCTGGAGCTCGTCACATCAGAACTCCCGCGGGTGAACGACGTGCGCCTCACTCCTTCCAGGCCCGGTCCCACATCGGCGCCCACTTGTCGGTGAACACCACGTGGACGCCGGGTGTGAGGAGGTGGTATCCGACGCGAGGGGCGAGGATGTGCCAGATGTGGTCGTCGTAGAAGATCTCCATCGCTCGATCGATGTAGTCGACCCTGGTGGCGAAGTCCGGCGCCGCACGGCTGTCGGCCCATGCCTGGTCGAACGCCTCGTTGCAATATCCCGCGTAGCCCTTCTCGTCACAACTGAACCTCGACGGCAGCTCGGGGTCAGGGTCCTCACCCACGGCCATCGAGTGGATGAAGGCCTGGAACGCACCGGTCGAACGACGCTCGAGCCCAGCGTTCGGATCCAGCGAATTGATCGACACCTCGACCCCGTACTCGGCGAGGTTCGCCTGGATGAACTGGGCGACGGCCGGGAAGTAGAGCACGGTGTACGCGTCGAGCGTGAAGCTCAGTGGCGCCCCGTGCTTGCTCTCGTACTCGTCGAGGAGCTCCTGTGCCCGATCCCGGTCGTACGACACCTGCGTCGCGTCGCCTCGGAAGATCGAATCCTCTCCGAACACGCCGCTCGGCACTACGTCGTTGAGGAACACCACTTCGTTGAGCTTCTTGGCGTCGATCGCATAGGCGAGCGCTTCGCGTGCGAGCGGATCGTCGAACGGCGGCTTGGTGACGCTCAGCAGGAGCCCGACACCGCCCGCTTTCGGTTGGCGGAGCAGCTCACCGCAATCCTCGGGCGCCAGTTCGGCCGTCTGCGCGACGGCCGTGTACATGAAGTCGCCTCCGCCCGAGCACAGGGTGTCCGATCGCTGGGATTCGTCGCCCACAGGCTTGAGGACGATCTCGTCCAAGTACGGCAGCGGAGCGTTCCAGTAGTTCGGGTTCCGTTCCAGGACCATCTCGCTGCCCCGCGTCCATGACTTCAACACGAACGGTCCGGCGCCGACGGGATTGCTGCCGAAGTCGTCGCCGAGTCGTTCGATCGCGGTCGGCGAACCGATCAACGACAGGAAGACGAGGGCGGACGGAAGGCTCGGAGTCGGCTCCTCCGTCGTGATCCGCAGCGTGAGACGGTCGACGACCTCGATCTTGGACAGAAGTTGCGCGGTCGTCGCGTTGACATACGCGTTCGCCGGGTCCTGGAAACGCAAGAAGTTGTACTCGACCGCCGCCGCGTCGTACGGCGTTCCGTCGCTGAACATCACGCCGTCGCGGATCTTCAACGTCCACGTGATCGCGTCGTCAGACGTGAGCGACTCTGCGATCTGCGGGACGACGTTGCCCTGTTCGTCGAAGTAGAAGAGATAGTCGAAGATGGCGAGTCCATATGGTCCGTCGTCGGTCGGCGCGTTACGCATTTGCAACGGATCGAGCGTGTCGACCTCGTTGAATTTGAGGTAGGTCAACGTGCCACCGCGCTTGGCATCGCTCGCCGGAGCGAACGACTCCCCGGTGATCGAGTACCCGCCTTGCGTGCCGGACTGTTGGGACGAGGAGGGTGCCTCGCCCTCGGTCGAGGCCGTCGACGTTTGCGTGGTCGCCGGGGCGCTGGTCGCCACCGGCTGCTCCGGCGACGAGATGCTCGATCCACTCGAGTCATCTCCTCCGCAGCTGGCGACCAGCATCAGCGCCGCCAGTGCGAGAGCCGGACGGGTTCGGCGACGGAGCGCGCGCATGGTCACCGGTGCATCCCCAAGCATCAATCCCCCTCGAGTACAGACGACGAGACCCGAAAATCAAACGCTGTTCGTTAGTATGGGTGAGAGCCGAGGTGATGTCAAGACGTCTCACGGAGACGCGGGTCGGGCTTGGACTCTTTGCGCGCCGCCATGATCTCTGCTCGCATCGATCTGATGTCTCCCGCGTCGGGCTCTGATTCACCACTCTCATCCGTGACGCGGAGTGCGGCCTTGAGATAAGCGGACATGCGCCGATCGGCCGTCACCATCTCATCGATCGTGCTCGCCGTGGCGTCGTGCAGGGACGCGCCGTCCACGAGCATGTCGACGATTCCCAGCGCGAACGCGCGCCGCCCGTCGAGCACCCGCCCGAAGAGCAGCATCGATCGCGCGACGCTGCTGCCGCACACGCGAACCACATCGGAAACCCGTTCGACGGGATACGCCACGCCGAGCCGAGCGGCCGGGATCGCGAACCGCGCATGCTGGGTCGAGATCCGCACGTCGCACGCGAGGGCGAGAGCGCAGCCGAACCCGTACGCCGGTCCGCCGACCGCCGCGACAATCGGGACGTCGATCGCGCCGATGGCGTCGAACACCTCGTCGGCTGCCGTCGCGGCCGCAGGACTGGCGGCACGCGCCGCGTCCGCCTTCGCGGCGACCTGGTCGGACCCGGAGCAGAACATCGCCGGGTCGCGGCTCGCGACGACGACGGCTCGTCGAGCTGGATCCCGCGCGGCAGTCCGCAGCGCTGTGCTCAACGCGACCAGGTCGACCGCGCGCAGCGCGTTGCGCCGTTGCGGACGGTTCAGCTCGATCCAGGCGACGCCACGCTCCCAGCGAAGCGCAACGGTCTCACCTTCTCGATCGCTGGTCGGCACGGCGCGAGACCGGCTCATCCGACCCCGACCACTCCTGCGTCCACCAGCTCGTGGATCGTGGCCTCGGAGATGCCCAACTCGCGCAGCACGTCGACCGAGTCCGCGCCCGGCATCGGCGCCGGCCGCTGGACTCGATGCTCAGATGCGCTGAGGCTGACGGGGCTTCGTAGGAACGCGATTCCCTCTGGGGCCCCTTCGCACTCGAGCGTCAGTCCGAGTTGCACCGCCTGAGGATGCTCGAACACCTCGGCGACGGTGTGCACAGGGCCTGCCGCGACACCGAGTTCGGCGAAGACCTCGGTCCACTCACGCGTGGTCCGCGAGGCGAGAACGCGGCAGACGAACGCGTCGAGCGACGAACGCAATTCCGTGTTCGAGGCGTCGATCCCGCCTCGAAGCCCGTCGGGCACGTCGAGGGCGTCGGCGAACCTCTGCCACGCGTCGCCGTACGAGGCGACGATGTTGACGTATCCGTCGGACGTGCGGTAGCAGCCGACGGGATAGCTCACGGGATGGCCGTTGCCCACCTGCACGGGCGCCTTGCCATCCGTCAGCCATTGCGACGCCTGGAGATCGAGCAGCCCGATGGATGCCTCCAACAGCGACGTGGTGACCCATTGGCCTTCGCCCGTCCGTTCACGCGCGTACAGGGCTGTCACGATGCCCATGCAAAGGTAGAGCCCCGATGCCGTGTCGGTGATGGCCACGCCCGACCGCATCGGGCCCGACTCGCTCGTTCCGGTCACCGACATCAGGCCGCCGAAACCTTGCATCACGGCGTCGAAGCACGGCCTGCCGGCAAGCGGCCCCGTCTGGCCGTAGCCGGAGATCGAGCCGTAGACGATCCGCGGGTTCACCCGGCGGACGTCCTCGTAGCCGATCCCGAGCTTGGACGCCGAGGTCGGGCGCATGTTCTCGACGATGACGTCTGCGCCGGCCGCGAGTTGGAGGAAGATATCGCGCCCGCGTGGCGACTTCAGATCGAGCCCGACGCTGCGCTTGTTCCGATGCAGGTTCTGCTTGTCAGCACTGGTGCGCGGCCGCTCCATCGGGTTCGGCGTGACCGGGTCGACCCGGATGACGTCGGCGCCCCAGTCCGCGAGCTGGCGAACGCACGTCGGACCGGCACGTGCCCTCGTCAGATCGAGCACGCGAACCGCGCTCAGCGGAGCGTCCCCCATACGTGGCCTCCCCTTCCCACCCCCACGGCCGCCGGAAATCTATCGGTGTTAGAATAACGGGGTCGTTCACCCGCGTCAAGCGTCGATGCGGCCGTTCACAGCGACAGCAACGCCGGGGCCAGCTCTTCCCATTCGGCGCACGGGATCTCGCGATCGCCGCGCAGCACCTGCACCGCGACGTGGTCCGCCCCGGCGTCGAGATGATGTCGGACCCGGGCTACGGATTCGTCGACGCCACCCCACGCGACGAGGCCGTCGACGAGGCGGTCGGACGCCGACTTCGGATCGGCCCAGTCTTCGTCCGAGAACCCGAGCCGCCGGAGGTTGGCGAGATACCCGGGAGCGCGCAGGTAGAAACTCAGCGCCGCGCGCCCGATCTCGCGAGCGGTCGACGGGTCGCGCTCCAGCACAACCATCTGCTCCGGCGCCAGCAGCGGGCCGGCGCCCAGGCGCTCCCGCGCGGCGCGGGTGTGCTCGGGTGTCGTCAAGTATGGATGCGCGCCGCCGGCATGCGTCGCCGCGAGGTCGAGCATCCGCGGCCCCAGGGCCCCGAGCACACGCTCAGGCGGTCGGGCTGGCCCGATCGCATGGAACGGCGCCCGGTCCATCGCCTCCAAGTACTCCTTCATGTACGCGAAGGGCTTCGTGTACTCGTGGCCGCGTACCTTCTGGACGAGCACTGGACTGCTGACACCCAGGCCGAGGAGGAAGCGATCGGGATAGGCCTCGGCGAGCGTCCTTTGCGCCGCCCCCATCGCCATCGCGTCACGCGCATAGACGTTGGCGATGCCGATCGCCACCGTGAGCGTCGACGTGGCCGACAGCATCATCGCCGCCATCACGAACGGATCGCGGCCGGTGGTCTCGTTCAACCACAGGGTGCGATAGCCGAGCTGCTCCAGTTCTCGGGCAGCCGCAATCGCGTCAGCTGACGGATGCGCTTCGAAGGCGTTCGACCAGACTCCGACTCGTCCCAATTCCACGACGCCAACTCTACCGGCCCCACCGATCACTGTTCGATTACGTGGCCGACCGACGCCCGACGACCTCCGTCACCCGCGCGTGCACACCGGGGGTCAGGCTCTCGACGACCGTCGCGACCCCGCTTCTGTGACGTTCACGCATCACCCCCACGACGAGCCGGCGCGCGGTGGGTTCGAGCTTTCGGTTGTCGGCGAGCATCGATGCGATCAAGGATTCGGCATCCGCCGATCGGCACGCCCGATGCGTGAGAAGACCCCATCGGTGAGCGACGTCCTGGGCGATCCATCGACCGCTGAACAGCTCGAGCGCGTGTGCGGCCGAGGTCACGTCGAGCAACCGATGGACACCGAGCGCCAACCCGAACTGACTCCCGGGCAGGCGGAAACGCGCCCTCTCCGTGCCGACTCGGACGTCGCACGCCGCAACCAGGTCCGCGCCGGCGCCGACCGCTGGACCGTCGACGAGCGCGTACGAGATCAGCGGCGCTGAGGTCACGTCGTCGAGAAGCCGTTGGATCTCGACGAAGCGTGTCCCGAGCGACGCGTCGTCGTGGCGCTCGAGGTCGCGAAGATCGAAGCCGGAGCTGAACGCGCTGGCGCTCGAACGAAACACGACGGCGATGAGCCCCTCGTCGGCGGCAGCGGCGACGGCACGACGGAGATCAGTGACCATCTGCGGTGACATCGCGTTGGCCGTCGACGCACACGCGAGGGTGATCGTCATCACTCCGTCGGCGCGGGCGATCGCGATTCGCTCGGCCCCGGTCACGACGGCGCGCACCACGGCGAGACGAAATCCCGTCGCTCACCGGTCGCCGGGTCGTAGGAGTGCCGGACCGCGGTCCCGATGTCGGTCCCATAGACGTGGATCGCGACGACGTCGACGTCGCCGGCGCACGAGACGGCGTGCACGTCGGCATCGGAGGTGCAACAGACCACGACGTCCCCAGGTCGCAGATCGCGCTCTTCGACCATCGCCGGCGGGCCGCCGGCGCCGACGCGGTAGCGGCGCTCGTGCTCGACGCCCGACACCACGCCGACGACTCCCCACGCGCCGTGGTCGTGGATCGGCGTCGACTGGCCGACGCCCCACACCGCGACGGCGATGCTGAACGAGCGATCCGCTGCGACGTGCAGCGGGTACATGGCATACCGATCCTCCTGGGGCTGGCGGAACGCAACGGGAACGTCGGGCGCCCCGCCGTTCATCAGCGCCCGCAGACGCTCGGCGACGGCGGACACCGTGCCGACCTCGTCGCGATGCTCCGCGACGAGCTGCTCGACCTCCGCGATGAACGGGCCCCACCCGGGCGCCTTCTGATCTGCTCGTGCTCCCATGCCACCCACGCTCCCCTCGACGATCGTCAGCCGGCGAGATCGGCAGTGTTCGGCCGGTCGCCGTCGCATGTCAACCCTGATCACATAGTGACGGTGAGCGCAGCGTCGGGCGTCGGACCACGATCCCTCCAATCACTGTTCGATTAGAATCGGCTCATGTCGGCATCCTCGCCCGAGCCGGAGCCCTTTCTGCCCCGGACATCTCCCGCAGCTCTCGACGACCTCCGTGGGCGGCTGCGCCATACTCGCTGGCCCGACGCCCCCGACGGGGCCGGGTGGTCGCTCGGCGCCGACATCTCGTACCTGCGCGAGCTGGTGGAGTACTGGGCAGACCGGTTCGACTGGCCTGCCCAGGAGGCAGAGCTGTTCCGGCTGCCGCACTTCCGAGTCCGGCTGGGTGGGCTGGGCATCCACTTCGTGCACGCCCGGGCCGCGGCGACGACCGCGCCCGCGTTCCCGCTGATCTTGTGTCACGGATGGCCAGACTCGTTCTGGCGGTACACGAAGGTGATCCCACTCCTCACCGACCCGGGAGCGCACGGCGCGGACCCGGCCGACGCGTTCGACGTCGTCGTGCCGGACATGCCCGGCTACGGGTATTCCGATCGCCCCCTCCACGCGCCGCTGCGCGCCATCGACGTGGCCGCGCTGTGGGCCGATCTCATGGGCATCCTCGGCTACCAGCGCTTCGGCGCCGCGGGAGGCGACAAGGGAAGCCTCGTGAGCCGCTTCCTCGCGCTCGACCATGCCGAGCGCGTCATCGCTGTGCATCGCATGGACGGGGGCCTGCCCGTCTTCAGCGGTGATCGCGCCGACCTCACTCCGGAGGAGCAGGCATTCCTGGACAGCGCAGCGACGTGGTCGGCGCGCGAGGGGGCCTACGGCGCGATGCACCGCACCAGGCCGCAGACCGCTGCCATCGGCCTGCACGACTCCCCCGCCGGACTCGCCGCCTGGATCGTCGAGAAGATGCGAGCGTGGAGCGACTGCGGGGGCGACGTCGAGCGCCGCTTCACCAAGGACGAGATCCTGACGAACGTCACGCTCTACTGGCTCACCGAGACGATCGGCTCGTCGATGCGGATGTACAGCGCCGATGCCGGGATGCCCCTGTCGCAGCACACCCGGCGGGTCGAGGCGCCATCCGGCTTCTCCATCTTCCAAGGAGACATCGTCCGGCCACCCCGGGCGTGGCTGGAGCGGACGGCGAACGTGGTGCGGATGACCGAGCCGCCGCGTGGAGGACACTTCGCGCCGTTCGAAGAGCCCGAGCTCTACGCTCAGGAGCTGCGCGAGTTCTTCCGGCCATTTCGCACGCCGGCCACGGCGACGGCTCGCTAGGGACCACGTCCGAAAACAGCCGATCGGGGGTCGGGCATCGTCTCCCATGCCCGACCCCCGCAGCACGGCCGCCGGCCTCAGACCGACGTCACCGGCCGAGCGCCTTGTTGAGCGCCGCCATCGTGGCCTCGACCTCCGCGGGGTCGATCGCCTCGGCGTCGAACATCTCCACATCGGCCATCGACACGAACGCCGTCGAGATGTCCGGAAGCACGGAGCCGTAGCCTTCGCACCACACCTCCTGGCCCTCCGGCGTCATCAGCCAGTTGACGAAGACCTGTGCCGCGTTCGGGCTCTCCGACGAGGCGAGCACCTCCGAATACACCGCGGTGGCCGGCACGGGGAAACCCTCGTCGAACGCGAAGCCGAGGTTCGGCTTGTCGACCACGGCGCCGCCCGAGATGCCCGGAGCGACGTCGATGGCGCCTGCGGCGAGGGCCTCGCCGACCGCGCCGGCGCGCGGGAACAGCGTCACGTTGAGCTCACCGAGCCGGTCGAAGAAGCCCGGGTAGCGCTCGTTGTAGATCCCGTACAGCACCACGTTGATCGGCGAGTTCGCCGGGTCGATGATGCCGATGCGGTCCTTGTACGTGTCGTCCGCGAAGAGGGATTCGAAGGTCGGGTCACCGTCGACCGCATCGGCGTTCCATGCGTATCCCCATGGGCCGACGAGGTTGATCAGACGGGTGTTGTCGTCGTACAGGACCTGCGTCGCCACCGGCGCGCCGTCAGCCGTCGGCGGTTTGCCGTTGCGCAGCGCCTCGTCGGCGGCGAACGCCTCGGGAGCGATGATCTCGGCGAAGTAGCCGTCGGCGACGTGGGCCTGGTGCCACACGCGATCGGTGTGCAACAACACGTCCACGGTGCCGACGCCCGACGCCTGCTCCGCGTCGACCCGGGTGTCGATGTCCGGCGGCGAGAGGCTCGCGCTGACGAGATCGATCTCGGGATACGCGGACTCGAACGCGGCCTCGACCTTGGCCATGTGCTCGGTGTTGAGCACCGACCACACTTCGATCTCGCCTTCCTCGTTGGCGGCGGCGAGGACCTCTTCCCACGCGGCGTCGTCAGCGGACGACGACCCCTCGGTTCCGTCCGGCGCGCTGGAACTCGACGCACCGGTGTCGGCCGGCGCATCCGTCGCCGGCGACGGCGCTGTCGTCGCCGGCCCGGCGTCGTCGTCGTCGCCGCACGCAACGAAGGCGAGCGACGCAGCGCAGACGACGGCGGCGAGCTTGGCCGGGCGCCGGAATGCCCTAGTGCGATACTTCGTACTCAATGTGATTCTCCCCCTGTTCGGTGACGAGGTCTGGTTCGTTGGCACGCTCGACGTCCAGCGTCGTGCCGTTGCCGTCAAGGTCATAGATGCGGGCGTGGTCGACGGGAACGCTGAGTTCCACGGCGCTGCCGACAGCGTGGGTTCGATCGAGCGGCGTGATCAGGCGCAGCGATCGGCCACCGTCGAACTCGACGATCACCTCCTGCTCGCTGCCGAGGTATCCGACGTTCGCCACCACCCCGCCGCCCACTCGATGTTCGCCCTCCGACACCGGCGGGGCCGTCGCCGGGTCGCGCAGAGTGATCCGATCGGGACGGGCCAGGATCTCGAAGCTTCCCCATGACGGCGCGCCGCGCACCGGGCCATGAAACGTGCAGTCGGTCCCTTCCCAGTGACCCGCTTTGTTCCGGATGGCACACAGGCGCCGATAGCCCATCATTCGCGCGATCCGGCTCGTCGCCGGCTCCTGGAACAACTCGTCGGGACGGCCGATCTGCACGATGCCACCGTTCGCCATCGCGGCGACGCGATCGCCGAGCAGCATCGCCTCGGACAGATCGTGGGTCACGTACAACGCCGTGAAACCGACCCGATCGTGAAGGCGGCGGATCTCCGAGCGCAGCTGCTCACGCAGCGCTGCGTCGAGGTTGCTGAGCGGCTCGTCGAACATCACGAGCTTCGGTTCGGCGACCAGCGCTCGCGCCAGCGCGACGCGCTGTTGCTGCCCTCCGCTCAACTGCGCTGGCCGCTTGTCCAGCAGGCGCCGATCGAGATCGACCACCTCGGCGATCGCTTCGATCCGCTTCCGACGCTCCGCTGTCGGCACCCACCGCGACTTCAGCGGAAAGGCGATGTTCTGCCAGCCCGTCAAATGCGGCCAGAGCGCGTAGTTCTGGAAAACGAGACCGATGTCGCGCCGGTGGATCGGCACGCCCACCTTCCGATCCGCATCGAACACCGTCTGGTCGCCGAACTCGATCACGCCGGCGTCGGGAGTCTCCAAACCCGCCAGGCAGCGCAACGTCGTCGTCTTGCCACAGCCGCTCGGGCCCACCAGGACCAACATCTCTCCCGGGTGCACCTCGAACGAGACATCGTCGATGACGACGATGTCTCGCCGCCTCCCGAAAGCCTTTCGCAGCCCCCGGACCCGTACATCTGACATCACGTACCTCCAGAATGGGGATGGGGCACACCATTCGACTCGATGCTCGTGTCCATTCTTCGCCCTCGAACTTCGCGTCCTCGGCAGGCCGCGGGCATGTGCCGCACATCATAATCTAACACTGATTGGAACACCACCCGAGCGCCATTTCGCGCCCGAGAATCTGCGCGGATGGCCGTCATCGCGGCAGGCCGAGCAGTTGCTCCGCGATCGTGTTCTTCTGTACTTCCGTGGTGCCGCCCGCGATCGAGAAGCCCGGCAGCTCGAGCAGATCACCGAGGGCGGACGTGGCGGCGAGCGAGCCGTCGTGGGCGAGCAGCATGCGCCCGAGGTCGGCGCACTCCAACCCCGCGACGGCATGGCGACTGCGCGTCGTCTGCAGCTTGCCGAGGGATGCCAGCGCCAGCGAGGGCGCTCGCCCGCTCGCGCTGCGCATGGTCGTCAGACGATGCGTTGCGAGCGCAGACCAGGCCGCGACGTAGGCATCGCGCCACTCGCGGTCCTGCCGCGGGCTGCTCCGGCGGAGGCGGGCCAGGAACTGCCCGAAATACGCGACCGTGATGACCGAGCGAGCGAGGCCCATGACGCTGCGCATCGCATTCCATCCGTCGTTCAACGGGCCGATCAACGACGACCGCGGGACGACGACCTCGTCGAGGAAGACTTCGTCGAAATGGCTGCGGTCGTTCATCTGACGGATCGACCGGATCGTCACGCCCGGCGCGTCGAGGTCGACCCCCAGCAAGCTGAGCCCACGATGGCGCGTCGATCCCGGATCCGTACGGCACACGAGGATCCCCTTGTGCGCCGCGTGCGCATAGCTCGACCAGATCTTCTGGCCGGAGACGACGAACGTGTCACCGTCGAGCGCCGCGCGGGTCGCGACCGATGCCAGGTCGGAGCCGGCATCCGGCTCGGACCAGAGTTGGCACCAGTGCTCCTTCCCAGCGAGGATCGCCGGGAGGTGGCGAGCGCGCTGTTCCGGAGTGCCGTGGATCATCAGCAGCGGACCTGCCAAGTACAGCGAGGCCATCAGAATCGTGAAGTCGTGGCCGCGCAGCGCGAGCTCCTCGATCGCGACGAGCTGCTCGCCGAGAGAACGACCCCCACCCCCGTGCTCGCGTGGCCAGTGCAGCGCGCCGTAGCCAGCTTCCGCGGCCATGGCCTGCCACGCGCGGTGCTCGACGATGAAGGCGTGATCGACGCACGGGCCGACGGGGGTCGGGTGGTCGTCCAGCCAGGCGGCGAAGATGCGCCGGAACTCCTCCTCGGCTGCGTTGAACAAACCGTCACCGGGAAAGCCAGCGCGCCGGCGCGGCGATGCTGCGGTCACGGCGCGGCCTCTCTGGCGACGTCGGACGCGACGAGATCATCGATCGCCTGGTCGGTGTATCCGGCGTCGCGCAGCACTCGGCGGGTCGCATCTCCGAGGGCCGGCGCCGGGCGCTGAACGCGCGACGCGCCGTCGCCGACGATCGGCGTGTTGACGTAGATCACCTCCACGTCGCCGACCCGCAAGCGTGGGAAGGTCCCCCGCTCGGCCAGCTGTTCCTCGGACAGCATCTCTTCCAGATCCAGCACCGGGCCGCAGGGGATCCCCAGAGGGGAGAGATCGGCCAGCCACTCGTCGCGGGAGCGGTCGAGGAACCGTTCCGACAGCGTCTCGGCCAACGCGGCGCGGTTTTCGTATCGCGTCCATTCCGTGGCGAATCGCGGATCTGAGGTCAGCTCGGGGATCTGCATCACCGTGCAGAACAGCGGCCATTGGCGCTCGACGGCGGCGATCGTGATCCAGCGACCGTCGCTGCAGCGGAACGCTTGATAGGGCGCAGCGAGCCGGTGGGCCGTGCCGAGCGGCTTCGGAACGAGGCCCGTCATCTGGTAGTCGGCGAGTTCCCACACCGACCAGGACGCGACGCCGTCCACCATCGAGACATCGATCACCCCGCCGCAGCCGGTTCCGGCGCGACGCACGATGCCGGCGAGCACGCCGATCGCAGCCCACATCCCGGCGCCCAGGTCCGACACCGGATAGCCCGCCTTGGCGATCTGGCCTCCCTCGGATCCGGTGACGCTCAACAGCCCGGCGTATCCCTGCGCGACGAGGTCGACCATTCCCTCACTCGAGCGCGGGCCGGTCGCCCCGAAGCCGGAGATCGAGCAGTAGACGAGGTGTGGGGCGTCGCGCTGGAAGCGCGCCGGACCCAAGCCGTACTTCTCCATGACGCCCGGCCGGAAGTTCTGCACCAACACGTCGCACGTGCGCGCCACGGCCACGATGGCGTCTTGCCCGGCGGTCGTGGTCATGTCGATGGCGATGCACGACTTGTTGCGATGGACCATCTCGTACGGGATGGACGGCCCGCCGTCGTTGCGGCCACGTCGCCGGAGACCGTCGCCCGCCGGCGGCTCGACACGGATGATCTCGGCGCCGAGATCGCTCAAGATCGCCGTGCAGAACGGCCCGGAAAGGGCGCCGGTCACGTCGAGGACGCGGATGCCACGAAGGTACGGAACGGCCTCGTGGTCGATGACGGTGTCGAGTGTCATCGTCTCACCTCACCGCGCGGCTCGTGCCGCCATCGACCAGCAGGTGCGTCCCCGTGATGTAGCGAGCTCGCCGGGATGCAAGGAAGACGATGGCATCGGCGATGTCCGACGCCTCGGCGATCCGTCCCAACGGCACACGTGCGCAGAGCTCGTCGAGAACCTGCTGGGGATCCCGGCCATGCGCCTCGGCCATGCGTGGAAGGGCGTCGCGACGGAGTCGCCGAGTGTCGGTGAAGCCGGGATCGACCGTGACCACGCGGATGCCATCTTGGCCGACCTCGTCGGCGAGGGATTTCGTCAGACCATGGATCGCCACCGCCGCCATCGTTCCGGACAGGTACGAATCGCCGCCGGCGGAGTGGGCCGACACGCCACCGACGAAGATCAGCACGCCTCCGCCCTGCGAACGCATCACCGGAACAGCGGCGCGCGCCAGCCGGGCGCACGCGACGGGCTTGCCGACCAGACGGTCGAGGAGATCGGCGTCGGAGGTGTCGGCGAGGCCGCCCACGGGCGTGGGAACGCCGATCACGACCGCCGCGTCCATGCGGCCGAACGTCCGCACCGTGGCCTCGACGGCCCTGGACGGCCCGTCGAGCGCTTCGAGGTCAGCCGCGACGTACGCGCACCGTTCACCGAAGCGCTCACGCAACTGGTGGAACGACGCGGCGTCCGCCTCGTCGCTGCGCGCCGAGAGCATCACGGTGGCGCCCTCCTGCAAGAACAGCTCCGCCGTGGCTTGGCCGATGCCGGCGGTGGCGCCGGTCACCAGCGCCACCTTGTTGGCAAGATCCAGGTCCATTCCCCTCCGTCCCCTCGCGCGAGCGACTCGTGGCGATATCGGAGAGACTAATCCAACAGCGATTGGATTTCTACACCGACGCGACGTCGAAGGATTCGTCGAGCACGCCGAGCATCGCCGCCCACGACCGCCGGTCCGCCTTCTCGTCGTAGCGGATGTCGGGGTGAACGGTCCCGTCCGCAGCGGGATTGGTGAAGCTGTGCACGGCGCCGCCGTACACGTTCATCTGCCAATCGACACCAGCCGACCGCATCTCGGCCTCGAACGCTGCGCGCTCGCCCGCGCCGATCCACCGATCGTCGGCGCCGATGTTGACCAGGACCTTGGCCGTGATGTTGCGCGCATCCTCCGGACGGACCGTCGCAAGCCGCGAGTGGAACCCGACGACGCACACCAGTGGAGCACCCGCGCGGGCGAGCTCGAGCGCCATGCAGCCGCCGAAGCAGTACCCGATGGCTGCGACCCTGGAAGGGTCGCAGCGAGGATGGGCGACGAGCACGTCCAGCCCAGCCTGCCCCACCCGCCGGGTCCGTGGCGGGTCGGCCACAAGTTCCGCGAGCCGGGCGTTCGCCTGTTCAGGCGGCAGCGGGCGTCCGTCGCCGAAGTAGTCGAGAGCGAAGGCAACGTACCCGAGCTCGGCCAGGCGACGCGCGACGTCCTTGGCGTGATCGGTCAGCCCGACCGCCTCATGACATACCAGGACACCGGGGCGAGCGTGGCTCAGCGAGTCGTCGAACGACATCCGCCCGACCATCCTTCGCCCGTCCGCCCGGTACTCGACATCCTCGCTGCACACGCTCACCGGGCGGATCGTAATCAGCGAGCGGCTTGATAACCACTCACTGTTCGATTAATGTCGCCCGCGATGGTTGCACGGGGAATCGCGCCGCGAGCTGTGGATCGACGCGCCTCGACCGACGGCGCCGGGGTGGACGACATCGACACCTTCGTTCGGCGAGCGCAGGCGTTCCTGGATGCGCACGCTCGACCGCTGCCCGGTGACGCTCCCTCCGAGGACCACTCGGCCGATGGCTTTTCCCCCCTGCCGACGCTGGACCGCGACGCCGAGATCGCCGCGCTCACCGCAGCACGAGCGTGGCAGGCGACGAAGTTCGACCACGGATTCGGATGGATCGACGGAGACCCCCGATACGGCGGGAGCGGCCTGTCCCGCGAGCACGTCATCACGTTCCGCCGCCTGGAGCGCCGCTTCGACGTCCCGTCGGACCGCTTCTTCGGCGTCGGGCGCGGATTGGTGACCGACATCCTGTGCCAGCACGCCACGGGGCGCATGGCGGCGGCGCTGCTGCGCGCTCTCCACCGCGGCGACCTGATCTGCTGCCAACTCTTCAGCGAGCCCGGAGCTGGATCGGACCTGGCATCGCTGGTCACCAAGGCGACACCGACTACGGGCGGCTGGAGGATCAACGGGCAGAAGGTGTGGACCTCCGGCGCCCATCTCAGCGATCTCGGCTTGTTGTTGGCCCGCACGAGCGACCGCGGCGCCCGCGGCATCACCATGTTCTTGATCGACATGTCGGCGCCCGGGATCGAGATCAGACCGCTGCGGCAGATGACGGGCACGGCACACTTCAACGAAGTGTTCCTCGACGACGTCTTCGTCCCCGACGAGCGCCGGATCGGGCCGGTGGGCGGCGGTTGGAGAATCGCCCTCGATGGTCTCGCAAAGGAGCGGGCCTCGCTCGGGCCCGGCGGCTCGAACGACTCGTACACGTCGATCCCGTTCGAGCGCATCGCCGGACTGGCGCAGCGCCTCGGGCGGAGCGGGGAACCGTGCCTGCGTGACCGGCTCGCCGATCTGTTCATCCGCAACACGATCGCCACGCTCACCGCCCAACGCATCGTCGACACGGCCCCCGACCCGCATTCCCTCGGACCGGAGATGGCGATGGTCAAGCTCGCGTCGTCGCAGTTGCTGACGGCCGCCTCCGACGTGTTGTCGATGACGGCTCGGCACGAGGTCGTCGTCGACGGATGCGAATCCGGCGCCTACGCGTGGAGCCAGATGCTGCTCGGTGTCCCGGGTGTGATGATCGGAGGAGGCACCGACCAGATGCAGCGCAACGCGCTCGCCGAGCGCGTCCTCGGGCTGCCGCGTGATCCGACGAACGGGAGACATCAATGAGCCGTGAGAACCTCGCGAACTTCGTGCGCTTCTGGGGCCGGGCGAAGCCCGAGGGCGAAGCGGTGATCGATGGCGACGTGACGATCACCTGGTCGGAGCTGGACGAACGGACCAGCCGGCTGGCGAACGGTTTGCGCAGCCTCGGCATCTCGAAGGGAGACCGTGTCGGTCTCCTCGCGCCGAACAGCTCGGCATATCTCGAAGTCGTGATCGCGGGCTACAAGCTGGGAGCGATCACCGTACCGCTCAACCACCGGTTGACGGCGACGGAGCTCCGCTACCTCGTCCAGCACTCCGGTTGCAGCGCGGTCGTCGCCGACTCGTCGTTCTCTGCCGTGGCGGCGAAGGCTCTCGACGACATCGATGACGGCTCGACGGTCATGCGCATCGGCCTCGGGCCGGGGTTCGGAACTGCGCTCGACGAGTTCTACTCCGACGACACGGCCGATCCCGATGTGGCCGTCACGTCCGACGACGTGGCGTACATCTGTTACACCAGCGGCACGACCGGTCTGCCCAAGGGAGCGATGCTCACGCACGGCAACGTGCTGGCGGTGGCCTACTTCCGGAACCTCGCCGACGATCTGGGCCAGAAGGCACGCCTCTACCTGCCCGCGCCGCTCGCCTTCACCGGCACGCTCGTGTACCTGTGGGCCGTCACCTACGTCGGGGGCGGGTTGACCGTCCTCGACACCGTCGTCGATGCCCGGCGGTGCCTCGAGGCGATCGAACGGCACAAGATCTCGCACTTCGTCGCCGTGCCCGTCATCTGGGAGATGATGCTGCGCGATCCCGATTTCGCCACGTTCGACCTCTCGTCCCTGCGCACGTGCGTGACCGGAGGCGCAACCGTGACCGAGGCGTTCCTCAAGTCGGTGTGGGACGCCGGGCTCCCCGTGCGCAATGCCTTCGGGCTGACGGAGGGCTCCAGCTCGACCACGTGGCAGAGCCTCGCCGACTGCCAGCGCGAGCCGGCGTCGGTCGGACGGGGGGCGATCCACAACCGGATCCGGATCATCGACCACACCACCGACGACGTGGTCGACGTCGCGGTCGGCGAGGTCGGCGAGATCGCCGTGCAAGGTCCGGAGGTGATGCCCGGCTACTGGAACGATCCCGCGGCCACGGCAGCCACGCTCGTCGACGGATGGCTGCGCACTGGAGATCTCGGGCTCCTGACCCCCGAGGGACACCTCCACGTCGTCGGACGCATCAAGGACATGTTCATCTCCGGCGGGATCAACGTCTACCCAGCCGAGATCGAAGGGGTCCTCGAGAAGATCGACGGTGTCGCGGAGTGCGCCGTCATCGGCGTGCCTGACGATCGGTGGGGCGAGACCGCCGCGGCGATCGTCTGCCCCCTGCCCGGCACGCAGCTCGACCCGGCCGCGATCAGGGAGCATTGCGCCTCCAACCTGGCGGACTACAAGCTGCCCCGATACGTGGTGCTGCGCGAGGCGTCGCTGCCGCGCAACATGTCGGGAAAGGTGCTCAAGCGCCAACTCCTCGAGGAGTACGCGGACCCGGCGACGCTGGGGCCGCGCCTGCGCTGAGCGGCCACCGCCGGGCCGGCTCGACGAACAAGGAGATCGCATGCCGCGCTGGAACGTCTACGTCGGCGGTGTCACACACGAGGTGTGGAACCACTTCCCCGCTCCGGAACCCAACACGATCATCCCCTCCAAAGGGATCGAGCGGTTCGTGTTCGACGACGCGACAGGCTCGCTCATCCCAGTGGACTCCGCGGGAGACGACCTGTCCAGCCCGCAGTACGTCGAGCTGCACCCCACCCTTCCGGTGCTCTACGCGGCCGAGTTCGCATCGCCCAGCCGGGTGGTCTCCTTCGACATCGGACGCGACGGCCAGCTGGCGCGACGCTCGATCGTCGACTCGCGCGGGACGATGGCGATCGCGGTCGGCGTTCACCCAACGGGAACGCACGCCTACGTCGCTCACTTCGGCGACGGCGTGCTCACGGCCTGCCGATTGGACGACGACGGTGGACTGACGGCCGCAGAGCCGGTCGTGTCGCCGTCGGCCGTGGAAAGCCACTCCAAGCTGCACCATGTCCGTGTCACACACAACGGCGACAAGGCCGTGGTGGCCGACTTCGGATCCGACGAGGTCGTCACCTACGCGATCGACGACAGCGGCATGCTGTCGTCCCAGCCGATCGGCCGCGTCCGTTTTCCGACCGGATCACGGCCGCGCCACATCGAGTTCCACCCGTCCGGACGGATCGTGTACGTGGTCGGTGAAGGCGACGCGCGCCTGCACGTCCTCCAGGCGGACGACTTCGCGCCGCAGCGCATCCTGCACAGCCAGCCCACGGCGCCCGCGAACGCTCCCGGCGCGTCCCCGTCCGAGATGCGGCTCCATCCCGACGGCAGCACGCTGTTCGTCGGCGTCCGCCGAGCCGATTGCATCACCGCCTTCGCCGTCGACGAGGCGGGCGTGGCGAGGACGCTGTATCACCAGCCGAGCGGCGGCCAGTCGCCGCGCGCGGTGAGCCTCGACCCGAGCGGCCGCCATCTTCTCGTGGGCAACTGGCACTCCAATCGCCTCGTCGTGTTCGCCATCGACGGCGAGCGCGGCCTCACCCCGGTCGACGATCCGATCGAGGCGCACTCCCCGAGCTCGATCGTCTTCGCCCCGGCATCCTCGTGATCAGGGTCGCCGGCGCAGCTCGGGTCGAGCGAGCGACGGCGGCGTGTACCCGAGGTCACCAGGGCTGATCGTCACGCCGGGCGCCACCACGTCGTCGATCGCGTCGAGGACCTCGCGGCCCAGGCGCACGCCGCGCGCCTCCAGCTGCGGCTCGAGCTGTTCGATCGTTCGAGGCCCAACGATCGCCGTCGTCACTCCGGGATGCTCGAGCACGAACGCGAGCGCCAACTGGATCAGCGTGAGGCCGGCTTCGGCCGCGATCTTCTCCAGCCGCTGGACGGCGGCGGCCTTCGCCTGGTTGACGTCGAGGCTCATGTCATGCCGCAAGGGGTTCGCCCACCGCGTCCACGAAGAGTCCTTCCCCTCCTGGCGATACCGTCCCGACAACCAGCCGCCGGCGAGGGGGCTCCACACCATCGTGCCCATCCCGTACTGCTCGGTGACAGGAAGCAGATCGCCTTCGACGTGGCGGGCGAGGATGGAATACGGGGGCTGCTCGACCGACGGTCTCACGCCGCGGGCGCGGCCGAGCCACTGCGCCTCGACGACCTGCGCCGCGGGAAACGTGCTCGTGCCGTAGGCGCGGATCTTCCCGGCGCGCACGAGGTCGACCAGCGCGTCGATCGTCTCTTCCAGCTCGGTGTTCTCGTCGGGGCGGTGTGCCAAATAGACGTCGATGTGGTCGGTCTGCAAGCGGCGCAGGCTTCCTTCGACAGCGCGGTTGATCCACCGCCGCGAGCTGCCGCGGTGGTCCGGGTGATCGTCGATCGGATGGTGGAACTTGGTCGCGAGCACGACGTCGTCACGACGTCCCGACGTTGCCAGCGCATCGCCCACGATCGACTCCGCCTCGGTCCGCGAGTACACGTCCGCCGTGTCGATGAGGTTGATGCCACCGTCGATGGCGCGGGCGATCAGCTGCGCGCCATCTGCCGCCGACACGCGTCCGTACGACCCGAAGTTCATCGTGCCCAGCGCCAGCGTGCTCACGCGGACACCTGTGCGGCCGAGCACTCGATACTCGTCAACCATCGCGCTTGCCTCTTCTCGTTCGTTGTCGGGTTCTCGTTGACATCGCGTGTGGACCTCGGCGCGACGTGACTGTCAGGGAGCGAGCTCGCTCGCCGGAGCGAACACCACCGAGCTCGGGGAGGGAACGTCGATGGGGTCTCCCACTCGGCGAAGCCGCCGGTCTGCGTCGAGAGCGAACACGACGATGTCGTTGGACTCCCAGTGCGCGACCAACAGGTAGCGGCCGGACGGGTCGAGGCGGATGGCCCTCGGTGATCGACCGCCGCTCGGCTCGTGATACAGGGGCGAGGGCTCACCGTTCTCGTCGACAGCGAAGGTGGTCACGCAGTCGGACCTGCGCACCCCGACGAAGAGGGTGCGGCCGTCGGGATGCAGATGGAGCTCGGATGGCAGAGGTCTGCCGCTGCCGCGCGGCCGAGGAGGCGCCACCGGGTGGGTGCTGATGATCCGCTGAGGAACGTGGTCGACGGCCTCGAGGACGTACAGCTTCGCGTCGCCTTCGCCCACGACGTAGACGATGCGGCCGGAGGGGTGGAACTCGAGATGGCGAGGCGCGCTCCCCTCCGGGAAGGCGGCACGAGCGACCGGTTCGCTCGACAGCGTTCCGCTCGACTCGACCGCGTACGCCGTGACCTCATCGCCGCCGACGTCGGCGACCAGCACCCGGTCGCCCCGCGGCGTCACCCGAACCTGATGCTGCTTCGCGCCCGAACCCTTGTAGGCGAAGATTGCGCTGGGCTCGTCGCCGCCGCAGGACGCGGATCCGGTTCGGACGCTGAGCGCGGCGTCGATGGCTCCGTCGTGGCCGAGGCGGCACGCCGACAGCGCGCCGTCACCGAGGTGCCCCACGTACGCGAACGTGCCGCTCGGGTGGACATCGACGGCGACCGCCATCGAGCCGAGCGTCGCAGCGCCCGACTGACGTGTCAGGCGCCCGTCGGGCTGGATTGCGAACGACGTCAGCCTGCCGGGGGACGTGAACTCCGCGGCGTAGAGCACGGCGCGGTGGGGATGCAGCGCGAGGTACTGCGGGCTGGACAGCCCGCAGCCTGTCGTGTCGACATGGCGCAGCGAACCATCGACGTCGTCGAACGAGAAGCGCTCGATTCCCTGCGAGGGCAAGCTGGTGTCGGAATCCGGGCGCGCGAAGTGCGTCCACAGATCTTCGGTGAAGCACCCGACGTACATGTTCCACAGCGACATCGCGGCCCCGCCCGTCAGCTCGGCTCTGCGATCGCGGCGCTCTGGAAGCTCGGCGCCACATGGGTGGCGAAGTGCTCCAGGTGCTCGACCGTGAAGGGGGCCACCAGTCGGAGCACGATCATGTCGGCGCCGGCGTCGACATATCGCCCGACCTGATCGGTGATCTCGCTCCATGAGCCGGTCAGCATGCCGATGGCCCCGCGGTCCGCGTCTCCGGGACTGAGACCGACGTTCACCGCGGTGACGATGGCGTCAGGATTCGCCGCCCTCTCCATCACGACCGCGCGCTTGCGGGCGAAGTCCTCGGGCGCCACCGACGAGCAGTTCCACCCGTCGTTGACGTCCGCGACGACGGACAGCCCCCGTTGTTCGCCGGACGCTCCGACCCAGATGCGGGGACGCTCTTGAAGGGGGCGAACGCCGCCGCGGGCTCCACGGAGCTGGTAGAACTCGCCGTCGTAGTCGATCGCGTCTTCGGTCCACAGCAGTCGCACGACCTCGACCGCCTCGCGCAGCCGGCGAAGACGAACCGCAGGCGGCTCGAAGGGGAACCCGAACGCTTCGTACTCTCCCCGATGCCATCCGGCGCCGAGTCCGAGCTCCATGCGACCGCCGGAGAGGTGGTCGATCGTCGCCGCCGAGCGAGCGAGCGTGCCGGGGTGGTGAAAGCCCGTGGAGTACACGAGCGACCCGACGCGAACGCGCGCCGTCGACAGCGCCAGCGCAGCGTGGCACACGACGGAATCCAACGATCCCGAGTCGAGCGGGCGAACGGCGGGATGGAGGTGGTCCCAGATGCTCACCCAATGGAACCCGAGCTCCTCAGCGGCAAGCCACACGCTGCGGACGTCGGCCGTCGAGCAGTTCTCCAACGCCGTGTGGACACCGAAACGTGTCGTCATCGCGCTCCTCGTCGTACGTGATCCAACATGACCTCCGCCGTCGGCGCCGTCAGACCCGGCACGGGGCCTTGCCGGCGAGCCACTCTCCGGGGAGTGCGTCCGTCAGCTTTCCGTCGACGTGGGTGACCACACCGTTGACCACGGTCGCCCGGTAGCCACCGGCCGGCCTCCGGTACCGTCGTGCGTTTCCGGGGAAGTCGTCGACGGCTTCCGGACGGTTCCAGCTGAGCGCATCGAGGTCGAACACAGCGAGGTCTCCGCGCTTTCCGACCTCGACGACCCCGACGTCACCGAACCCGTAGACGGCAGCCGGGCGAGAGGTCATCTCGGCGACCGCCTGTTCGAGCGTGAGATCACCGCGGTCACGGACATACCGCGTCAGCAGGAGGGTGGTATCGCCCGAGTTGCAGTGAGAGATGCAGTGGGCGCCCGCGTCGCTGGCCGAGACGACCGTGGCCGGATCGCGTAGCAACGCCGCCACCCGCTCGTGGTTGCTGTTGCCGGTCGTGTACGCCAGGGCCGGGTGGAGGTCGTTGATCTGGAGCCAGTCGGCGAGGGCATCGGACGGATGGCCGCCGTGCTGGCGGGCCCATTCGCCGAACGAGCTGCCGACGAGCTGCTCCAGCTCCGGTCGCGCGACGGCCTCGATCCGCACACGGTCGAGGTCACGGTGAGGGAAGGTCGCCTTGGGGATGCGGTCCCAGTCCGCAGCGGCGCGCGCCCGCCATTCGCGATCCGACAGCATGGCATGTTGCGCGGCCTCGTTGTCTGCATGGAGGAGATCGTTCCATGCGGGCACCGTGAGAAAGCCCATGCCGCCTTGGAAGTTGGCCATGAACTCCTGCGGGTGGGGGGACACCATCGGGTAGGCGCGCAAGCCCTCGGCTTGATGGCGGCGGGCGAGCGCCAGGTAGCCGTCGTTGATCGACGGATCCTTGTCCCAGTCGATGAAGCCGTTCCACGTCATCGTGACATCGGCCGCGCCGCACATGCGCGCGCAGCGCTCGAGCTGATCCCGCGACGCCGAGTGGTCCAACATCGCCGTCAAGACCTCGAAGTGCCCGCGGTGTGTTCCCGTCACCGCGATGAGCGCAGCGAGCTCGTCATCGTCGGCCATCGCGCTCGGCACCAGTCGTCCGTCGGCGCCACGGTCGTAGTACGACATGGAGAACCCGGCCGCACCGGCGCGCAACGCCTCGTCGAGCAGAGCGGCGAGCTGCTGCCGCTCCCGCTCCGTCGATGCCCGCTCCCACGCCTCGTCCCCGACGACGTACAGCCGCAACATCGACAAACCGACGAGACCGGCGACGTTGACACCGAACCCGCGCGAGCGCATCGACGCGATGTACTCCGGGTACGACTCCCAGTCCCACGGCACGAAGTCGGAGAAGCCGAGCGTGGGGATCTCCTCCACGACGGCGAACGTCTCGCTCACCGACGGGATGTCCTTGGCCCGCACCGGCCCCAGAGACAGCGAGCAGTTTCCGAGGAGGACGGTCGTCACGCCGTGTTGCGGCATGGGGTCGCACGCGGGGTCCCAGAAGAGAGACGGGTCGAAGTGGGTGTGACCATCGATGAACCCGGGAGTGACGAAGCAGCCGCTTGCGTCGACCTCCTCCTCACCGTCAGGACGCAGATCGGGCCCGATCTCGCTGATCGATCCGTCGCGGACACGCACGTCTGCCCGGCGCCGCGGGGCGCCGGTGCCGTCGACCAGCGTTCCGCCACGAACCAACAGGTTTCGCTCGCTCGATGAACTCTGGATCTGCATCGTGATTCCCCTCGCGCTGCCGTGCCCGACCGGTCGGCAGCAGCTTAATCCAACACTGATAGAATTGCACGGGCGATCTCAGCGCAGCGCTCGATGCCGTCTTCGGCTGGTGAACGACCACCACGAAAGCACACCATGACCACGGTCGATTCCTGTCGAGGCGCGCATCGAGAGCACACCCGGCGACATCTTCGCGACCGAGGCCGCCGGGCATCCGACGCTGATGGCCCACGGAAGTGCTCACGACCACCACCCAGAGGGGCGCCGAGGTTCTCCCGGCGACGACCTGGACGCGATCGCCGGCAGTTGATCGTGGTGGGGGAGGACTGAGCTAGCGACTCGTGCGCCGGGCCGGCGCCGCGCGCCGACCGTTGGGAGACGCTTTCGTGACGGCAGCCTTGCCGCGCCGGGCGGGCGCGGGAACGGCCGTGAGAAGCGCGTCGACGATCGCTCGCGCCACCGTGTCCCACAACTTCTCGTCGTCCACGTGCGACGACGCCTGCCGACGCGCCCTCGCCAGCGCCGTGTAGGGCTCCCCCACGTCCTCCACGTCGTTGCGCGCCGCCGTTGCGTAGAGCACCGATCCGAGCGTGAACGACTCCATGCTCTCGATCAGCGGCAGGATCGACGGCGCCGGCACACCCTTGTCGAGCAGGATCCGCACCGCGGCGTCGTAGAACCGCAGAGCGATCCGATGCGGGTGGTGCGACAAGATCACCGTCACCAGGGCAGGATGCTCCACCAACGCCCGGCGGTACAGCCGCGCCTGCTCGAGGAACCACTCCCGCAGATCCACGTCGGGCGCTTCCGGCAGCCGAGCGTTCTCGAGCGCCAGCTTGGCTGCTCCCAGCAGGATCTCGTCCTTGTTGTGGAAATGGTGGTACAAGGACGCGCCGTTGACGTTGAGCTCACGGGCGAGACGGCGGATGCTGAGCTCTTCCAGACCCTCTTCGTCGATCAGCCGCAGCGCGGTCTCCAATGTGGCGCGCTTGGAGATCAGAGGCACCTTCGGGCGAGCCACGGCAACAGCTCCTTCATCGTCGATGGGGATCCGAGATTCTGTTCGTCTCCGCGACGAACCGACCCTACTCTGCCACGAGCGATGACCGAGCGCCGCAAGCTCCGAAGCCGCCGAGGGCGCTGGGGCCCCCGGCGGCCGAAGATGCCTTGTCGCCGGCGGGGGCCGGGCGGCCTCAGCGGCCGAGGGCGGCGTTGAGCTCGGCGAGGATCTCTGCCGTCCGATCGGGATCGAACTCCTCGAACACGAAGATGTCGCTCGCCGACAAGCTGGCGGTCGGGATGTTCGGCAGCACCGAGGCGTAGCCGGCGCACAACGTCTCCTGACCGTCGGGCGTCATCAGCCAGTTGACGAAGACCTGCGCGGCATTCGGGCTCTCCGACGAGGCGAGCACCTCTGCGTACTGCGTGGTCGCCAGCGGTGGGAAGTTCGTGTCGAAGGCGAAATCGACGTTGGGCAACTCGGCGACCGCCCCTTCCGTCATCGGGAAGGCGACGTCGACGGCGCCCGCCGCGAGAGCCTCGGCCATCGTGCCGTTCGCCGAGTAGATCATCGGGTCGAGCGCGCCCAGGCGTTCGAACAGGCCGGGATAGCGATCCTGGAGCAGGGAGAAGTGCGCCGGTCTGTTGCCCCCGATGTTCGGGTCGTAGATGCCGATGCGGCCCTTGAACGTGTCGTCGGCGATGATCGACTCGAAGCTCTCGATCTTGTCGACCGCATCCGTGTTCCACGCGTAGCCGTATGGCCCGAGAAGGACGATCAGGCGGGTGTTGTCGTCGTAGAGCGCCTGCGTGGCGACGGGGGCGCCGTCGGTCCGCGGCGGCGCGCCGTTGCGGACGAGTTCGTCTGCGGCCAGCGCGTCGGGCCCGATGATCTCGGCGAAGTAGCCATCGGGCATGTGGAGCGCATGCCACTTGCGATCGATCGACATCAACACGTCGACGGTGCTGATGCCGGACGCTTGTTCGGCGTCCACCCGAGCCGCCACGTCGGGTGGGCTGTAGGACGCGACGGTGAGATCGATCTCGGGGTAGGCGGTCTCGAAGGCCTCCTCGACCTGCCCCATGACCTTGCTGTTGAGAACGGACCAGACCTCCAACTCGCCTTCGGCGTTGGCGGCCTCGAGAGCCTTCTGCCATTCGTCGTCGCCGGCCGTCGTCGCCGATCCCTGCGTGTCCGCGGGCCCGTCCGTCGTCTCCGACGATGCCGTCGTGGTGGCGGGCGCCTGGGTCGTCGTCGCCGCGGGAGCGCCCGATGTCGCTGCCGTCGACGAGGTGTCGTCGTCGTCGCCACACGCGGCGACCACGAGCGATGCGGCCCCGATCACGGCCGCGAGGCCAGACAGACGCCGACGCGTCCGGATGCGTTGATTCATGAGTGATGTCCCCCTTCGTCGAGACCGATTGCTGGATGGTGAAGCTCTGGAGAGGCGCCCACGACTACGAGGTCCAGTGGTAGAGCCGGGCGGCGTTGCCGTGGACGATCTTCTCGATGGTCTCGGCGGGATACGCGCCGAGCGCGCGGCCGACGTAGTCGCCGACCGACGTCCCGAACGACGCCGGCCCTGGCCACTGGCTAGTGGCGTGCGGGAAGTCGCTCTCGTAGAGAAGGCGGTCCGTGCCGATCACGTCGATCGCCGCCTGGAGCGACTGTTGCTCGAACCAGAAGCAGGCGTAGAACTGGCGCCGGAAGTACTCGCTCGGCAGGAGGCGATCGGGCCGTTCACGGTGCAGCCCGGTGCTGCACCACTGCCAGTCCATCGTCTCGAGGATGAACGGCACCCACCCGACACCACTTTCGACGGAGACGAAGCTCAGCTCGGGGAACCGGGCGCAGACCCCGCCCATGATCACGTCGACGACCGCCTGCGCGTTCGACAGGAAGATCAACGTCGAGTTGATCGCGTAGTTGGTGCGGAGCCCATTGCCCGCGTACGAGTCGAGCTGCCACTGGAAGTCCCCGATGCCGCCTCCGCCGATGTGGAAGTTGATCGGCATCCGAAGCTCCTGTGCCCTTGCCCAGATCGGATCCCAGTGAGGGTCGGCGATGTGCGGCTGACCGAATCGATGCGGCTGTGACGAAAAGACGATGCCCCGGTGCCCGAGCTCGAAGCACCGTGTCATCTCCTCCAAGGCGGCGTCGATGTCCCAGAAGGGAATCGAGCAGTTCATGATGAATCGCTCCGGAGCGACGCTCGTCCATTCCGTCAGCCAGTCGTTGTAGATCGCGACGCAACGCTTGCGAAGCTCGCTGTCGGCGATCTGGAGATAGCGGCCGCCTCCGAAGCCGGCAACGTTCGGATAGAGCACCTGGGCGCTGATTCCGTACCGATCCATCGCGCGCACCCGCTCGCGCGCATCCCACGTTGCGGGATCCGCATCGGAGAGCCGCGGCGGCCGGCTGGGAGGGAACTCGTGCCACCCGGCCTGCGCCGCGCTCGTCGCCGACGCGAACGGGACGCCTCCCAGCATCCAGACGTCTTGGCCCTTCTCCTCGCTCCATCCGACCGTGGGGACATCGTCCTTCCAGCGGCCGTCGACCCGAGAGGTCCACAAGTCGTACGGCTCGACGACGTGCGTGTCCGCGTCGATCACCCGCAGGTCGTGGACATCCACTGCTGTCATGTCGGTCCTTTCAGGTCTCGCTGCGCTTTCGCAGACACCTTTGTCTCCGAACGCCGCGGTCGAATCGATCAAAAGCCGGCGCCCCGGAGGAGCTGTCCGGGCAAGGCGCCTGTGTGCTGGCCGTCGAAGAGGACGACCTCTCCGGATACGACGGTGGCCAGGATTCCTCTCGAACGCTGCACCAAGCGCTGCGCACCGCCAGGAAGATCGCTCACGACCTCCGGCGCACAAGCAGCGACCGAGTCCGGATCGATCACGTTGAGATCGGCGACCATCCCCTCCCGGATCAACCCGCGGTCGGCGACGTGCCAGATCTCTGCCGGCACCGAGGTCACCATGCGGATCGCCTCCTCCAACGTGAACTCGCCACGCTCACGGACCCAGTAGGAGAGAAGATGGGTGTGGATCGACGAGTTGACCAGCTGCCGCACGTGGGCGCCGGAGTCGGAGAACGTCATCACCGAGCTCGGGTGCCGCAGCAGCTCGAGCACCTCCGGCTCGGACACGTTGCTGACGACGTGGAAGAAGAACCTTTCGAGGTCACGCTCCAGCGCCAGATCGATCATCACGTCGACCGGGTGGCAACGTCGGTCGGCCGCGATGTCGGCGACGGATCGGCTGGGGCGGCCGAGGTCGTCCATCACGCGGATGGCGTCGAAGTCCGGAGGGCGGGCTTCGGCGCCGACGACCTCGCCGTCGTAGCGCCCGTTGATCGCCGCGTCGACGAGTCGTGCACGCACGCCCGGATCACGCAGGTGGACGAGTTGTTCCTCGGCGGTCAGGCGGCGCAGCTCAGTCCATCCCTCCAATCGGTCGAAGGGCAGCTGCGTCAGGAACGACAGGACGATCCCCGACTCCATGCAGAAGGTCTGAGCGACCATGCGCCCGCCGGCAGCGTTCGTCTCCTCCAGCATGGCCAACGTTCGCCGCCACTGAAGGTCGTGCTCGTCTCGTCCAGCGGTGAGCCCGAACGTGAACGTGGCGCCGGACGCGACTGCGAGTGAGCGCAGCTTCCGGTGCAGCCTGTCATCCTCGGCCGGGTCGGCGTCTGCGTGCGCCTTGGGCAGGGAAACTTCGAAGATTCCATGGCGCGCCTGCCCCGTCACACCGACCAGATGCGCGATCTCGTCCCATGCGGCGACACGCGATGCCACGGGGCGACCATCCGGCAGCGCATGGCTGCTCCACGACGTCGTCAGCCCGACCGCACCTGCGCTGATCGCATCACGCAGTTGCCGTTCCATCGCCTCGAGGTCGTCGTCCGTGGCGGGCTCGCCGAACGCCCGCTCCCCCATCGCCCATGTGCGCAACGCCGAATGGCCCACATACGTGGCGTAGTTGATGCCCTTCGGGCGGCGCGCCAGATCGTCGAGATATTGCGGGAACGTCTCCCACCCCCACTCGATGCCGGCGGCCAGCGACACCGCGGGGATGTCCTCCGCACGTTCGAGGTTCTGGAGCACGTACTCGTGTTCGCCGGCCCGAACGGGCGCGAGGGTGAAGCCGCAGTTGCCCATGACGACCGACGTCACGCCGTGCCAGCACGACGACGTCCCGAGCGGCTCCCAGTTCACCTGGGCGTCGAGGTGCGTGTGCCCATCGATGAAGCCGGGCGTCACGACGTGCCCATCGGCATCGATCTCGTGACGGCCCCGGCCGTCCACGTCGCCGACCTCAACGATGCGCCCATCGCGGACTGCGACATCGGCCCGGCTGGCCGGCATTCCCGAGCCGTCCACCACCACACCGTTGCGCACGATCAGATCGAACACGTCGTCCCCCGGATTGTCCGCGGCATGCCTCCGTCGTGCACCGAGACCCCCTGCCGCACTGCAACCTAACAGCGTTGGTTATTCTCCACCAGCACGCCCCGATCGTCAAGGCCGAGCCGCACGGAAAGGTCAGCGGGAGATCAAAACCAGTCCGCACGCATGTCCAGCGCGGCGCGTTCGCGCGACCGAACGAGAGCCAGCTTCGTGTCCGCCGCGGGAAGCTCGTACGCGAAGAAGTATCGAGCGGCCTGCCGCTTGCCGGCGTGGAAGGCGGCGCCGGCCTCGCCGCACGCGATCACCTGCTCCAGCCAGATCCATGCCACGACGACGCTCCCCACCCCCTCGAGGTACAGCGACGCGTTGGCCAGCGCCGTGTCGGGGTCGTCCTCGGTCCACGCCGCTGCTGTCGCCGAGAGCAACAGGTCGAGCGATTCGCGCAGGCGCGCAGCCAGCGCGGCCGCCAACCCACCGACGTCCCCCGCGCGCGTCACGCAATCGCGGATCGTGGACTCGAGAGCGTGCAATCCCTCGCCGTCGTTCATGCGCACCTTGCGCGCGAGGAGATCGAGCGCCTGGAGCCCATGGGTCCCCTCATGGATCATGTTGAGCCGGTTGTCCCGGTAATGCTGCTCGACGTCGAAGTCGCGGGTGTAGCCGGCGCCGCCCAAGACCTGGATCGCCAGCGAGTTCGCCTCGAGGCAGAACTGCGAGGGCCAGCTCTTGGCGATCGGCGTGAGGATTTCGAGCAGCACGCCAGCGCGGTGGCGCGCCGCGTCGTCCGGCGCCGTGGTCTTCTCATCGAGGAGCCGAGCCGCATAGAGGTTCAGCGCCAGCCCGCCTTCGGCGTAGCACTTCTGTGCCAGCAACATCCGGCGGACGTCGACGTGCTCGATGATCGGCACCGGAGGTGAGGCAGGGTCCTTGACAGCAAGCGCGCGCCCCTGGGTCCGCGCCTGGGCATAGTCGAGCGCCTTGAGGTAGCCGGTGTAGCCGATCGACGCAGCCATCATCCCGACACCGATGCGGGCCTCGTTCATCATGTGGAACATGTACTCGAGGCCACGGTGGGGCACTCCGACGAGGTATCCGACCGCCCCCGGTTCTCCGAGCGGGCGATGGACGCCGTCGCCGAAGCTCAACACGGTGTTCACGGCGCCGCGAAAGCCCATCTTGTGGTTGAGCCCCGCCAGCGCGACGTCGTTGCGCTCCCCGATCACGCCATCGGGATCGACGAGGAACTTCGGCACGATGAAGAGCGAGAGGCCCTTCACTCCGGGCGGCCCGCCAGGGATCTTCGCGAGCACGAGGTGGACGATGTTCTCGGCCAGCCCGTGATCGCCGCCCGAGATCCACATCTTCGTCCCGGTGAGGCGGTAGCACCCGTTCGCCGCCGGGACGGCGCGGGTGGAGATGTCGACGAGCGAAGATCCGGCGTGCGGCTCCGAGAGACACATGGTGCCGAAGAACCGACCGTCGATCATCGGGCGCACGAAGCGATCGATCTGATCGGCGCTGCCGTACGTCGCCAACAGGTGAGCGTTGGCAGATGTCAAGAACGGGTATGCCGTCGTGGCGACGTTCGCCGCCGCGAACCATGCCCAGCATGCGCTGGCCACCACGGCAGGCAACTGCATGCCACCGAGCTCCTCGTCCAGCGTTGCGCCGACCAGACCGGTGGCGTTGAAGGTGTCGAGCGCTGCTTTGATCTCGGGGATCAACGTGACAGCGCCACCGTCGAACGTGGGCTCGCTCGCGTCGCTGGCCTTCAGGTGGGACGCGAACTCCCGCTCGGCGATCTGCGCGCTGAGGTCGATGATCGGATCGAACGTCGAGCGCGAATGGGCCGCGAATCGTCGACGAGACGTCAGCGCCTCGACGTCGAGCCAGTCGTACAGCAAGAAGTCGATGTCTCTCCGAGACAGCAACAGCGACATCGCTAGACCTTTCCGATCGTCACGTCGACAGCCGGCGCTCGACCGGCAGGACATCCTGATCTCGTTCCCGGTCGGATCCGATGTCGATGGCGGCGCGGAGGTGATTGCCTCCGTCGACGGCGAGACAGACACCGGTGATCCATGACGCCTGCCGGCTCACCAGGAACGACACGGCGTCCGCGACATCGGAGGCGGAACCAGGTCGGCCAAGCGGCGTCTCGGCGAGCTGTCGCGACGAGAACGTGTCGTCGCGATACAGCGGTGCTGTCATGTCGGTGTTGATCACGCCTGCCCGGACGGCATTGACGCGAACGCCACGAGAACCCAGCTCGTTCGCTGCGTTCGCCACGAGCGCCTCGAGTGCCGCCTTGCTGACGGCGTACGGCGACATCGCGAAGTGCGGTTGCGAGACCGCGGCCGACGAGATCGCGACGATCGATCCACCGCCGTTCTCACCGATCCGCGCTGCGCACGAGCGGAGCGTCAAGAACGCGCCGTCGAGATTGACCGCCATCACGCGACGCCACGAGCGCAGTGACGTCCTGAGGATCGGAGCGCCGTCTCCGCCGACTCCCGCTGCGAGCACCGCGAGCTTGAGCGGTGCCGGCGCGTTCGCCTGCGCGACGGCGTTGTCGACGTCGGCCTCGCGCGTGACGTCTCCGACCGCGAACGACACCTTCTCCCCCAACTCCGCTGCGGTCTTCCGCAACGGCTCCAGCCGGCGGCCCATCAGGGTGACGTGAAAGCCGTCGAGAACGAGCCGCGCCGCGATGCAGCGGCCGAGACCCGTGCCGCCGCCGGTGACGAGGGCTGACATCGGGGCTTGGGGGACGGTCACGGTGAAGGCTCCTGACTGCGGGACTGAGCCCGGGCGGCGGCGGCGTCGGTGATTCTCTCTGCCGCTCGGCAGGATAATCAAACACTGATTGCCAAGCGAAGGCAAACCGTCTGGATCAGGATCGGAGGCGTCGACCCGTCGCTGGTGTCCGCCTGGGCCGAGCCGCACCAGCCTCGATGCCCGAGGTCAGGTACGCCCGCAGGATGTCGCTGATCGCATCCAGCGACGCCAGGAAGTCGTACTCAGGAGACAGGATCCACTGATACGCGGCCCCGTAGAGCGATGACACGGCCATGTCGGCGACCGGCCACGGATCGACCGACGGGTTCGCCTCTCCAGCTGCCTGGCCGTTCTCGATCGCGGTCGCGATGCCCTGACGCAGCCGTTCGTTGAACGACAGCATCCGCGAACGGAGCAGCGGCATCGACGAGCTGTTGAGCGATTCGAACATGATCGTGTAGAAGGCCCGCACGATCAGAGCATCGGTTTCCAGTCCGGCGCGCAGCGCCCGCAGCATCGGCACGAGCGACAGACCGGGCTCACCTTCCAATGCCTGCCGGATCGACGGCTCCGCCAGCTGGTTCGCCGCCGAATCGAAGAGCACCCACAGCAAGTTCTCCTTCGAGCCGAACCGGCGCGTGACCAGTCCGTGGCTGTATCCCGCGCGGCGCCCTACCTCCGCCAGGGTGATCTGATCGAGGCCGTGACCCGCGAGGAGCTCCGTCGCGGCTTCGAGCAGACGGCGCGTCGACAGGATCGCCCGTTCCTGCTGTGGCGGATCGGGAAGCGGGCGGCGACCTGCCTCCCCGTCCTTGGCTCCTCTCGGCATGGCGGCTCCTCGCCCGGCGCTGTCAGCACGCGCAGCCCCGGCGACCGGGGCCGATACGGGCACCGGACTTTAGTCGTCACCGCCCGATGGCGCCGTGGGGGTCGATGATAAACTTGCAGCTGGCGCCGCTGTCGAAAGACGCGTAGCCGGTGGGAGCATCGTCGAGGGAGATGACCGTGGCGTTGACCGCCTTGGCGATCTGCACGCGATCGCTCAAGATGGCCTTCATCAGCCCTCGGTTGTAGCGCATCACAGGGCATTGTCCGGTGCTGAAGGTGTGGGACTTCGCCCAGCCGAGCCCGATCCGCACCGACAGGCTGCCGACCTTCGCCGCATCGTCAACGCCACCCGGGTCTCCCGTGACGTAAAGGCCGGGAATGCCGAGCCGTCCCGCCGCTCGGGTGATCTCCATGATGGAGTTGAGCACCGTCGCCGGAGCTTCGCGAGCCGAGTCGCTGCCATGCCCGCGGGCCTCGAAGCCGACGGCGTCGATCGCCGCGTCGACCTCCGGCTCGCCGAGGATCGATTCGATCTGCTCGCCGAGGGTGGCATCTCGCGTCAGGTCCACCGTCTCACAACCGAAGCTGCGCGCCTGCGCCAGCCGTTCCGGGTTCATGTCGCCGACGATGACGACCGAAGCGCCGAGGAACTGCGCGGAGTGCGCAGCGGCGAGGCCCACCGGTCCGGCGCCAGCGACGTACACCGTCGACCCCGACGTCACGCCGGCCGTGACCGCGCCGTGGTACCCGGTGGGGAAGATGTCCGAGAGCATCGTCAGATCCAGGATCTTGTCGAGGGCCTGGTCGCGGTCCGGGAGCACCAGCAGGTTCCAATCGGCGTACGGCACCATGACGTACTCGGCCTGGCCGCCGACCCATCCGCCCATGTCGACGTAGCCATAGGCGGAGCCGGGGCGATCCGGGTTGACGTTGAGGCAGACGCCGGTGTGGCCCTCCTTGCAATTGCGGCACCGTCCACATGCGATGTTGAACGGCACCGAGCACACGTCACCGAGCCGGACGAACTCCACATCCCTGCCGAGCTCGACCACTTCACCGAGGATCTCGTGTCCCAGCACGAGCCCGGGCGGCGCCGTCGTGCGCCCGCGCACCATGTGCTGATCGGACCCGCAGATGTTCGTCGACAGGACCTTCAGGATCACGCCGTGCTGGCAGGACCGGCCGACGTTGGCGGAATGGACGCCGGGTCCGTCACGCAGGACCAGCCCGGGATAGTCGATGTCCTCGACCTTCACCTTTCCCGGTTCGACGTAGACCACAGCTCGGTTGTTCGTCATCCTGCCCCTCGTCCCCTCGCGATGCCGTATTCGAACATCGTTAGTTTAGCGCCCGGCACGACCGACGGCGAGGCTCGTCATGCAGCGGGGGTGACCATCACGCGGTACATCTCCCGCGCGCCGGGACTATCCATGATCGCGAAGTGCTGGGTGCGACGGTTGTCCCAGATCGTCAGGGTTCCCGGCTTCCACACCACGCGCAGTTGGATCTGAGGCCGGTGGGCCTGCTCGAACAGGAGGCCGAGCAGGGCCTTGCTTTCGTCGGGACGCAGGCCGACGATCTCCTTCGTGTAGCCCTGGTTGACGTACAACGAGCGCCGGCCGGTCTCCGGATCGAGCAACGCCACCGGATGCGTGACCGGGGCGAAGCCTTCGTTGTCGGTCGGCCGCGGCCACGCATGGATCGCGATGAGACCGTCGAGCATCCGTCGCACCGGTTCCGAGAGGCGTTCGTACGCGGCCTCCATGTCGGCGAACAACGTGTCCCGTCCGTACGCCGGCACCCGGTTCGCAAACAGGAACGAGATCCAATGGTTGGTGTCTTGCCGGACACTGCCGTCGGTGTGCCATCCGTCGAGGTCACCCCACGACAGCTTGTCACCGCTCTTGGTCTCCTGGGTGTCGCCGTCGCTGCGCAGCACCTTGATCTCGGGCAGTCCGGCGACGTCGCCGTGCAGCGGATGCTCCCGCGTCTCCGGGCTGCCGAACTCGCGGGTGAAGGCGACGAGTTGCTCTGCCGACAGATCTCCTTGATCGCGGATCACCACCACCTTGTGCTCGCGCAGCGCCGCGCGGACGCTCGCGATGAGCTCTGAATCCCAACCGGCGCCGAGGCGGAGGCCCGAGATCTCGGCGCCGAGCACACCGGTCAGCGGAGTGAGGGTGACCATCGCTGTCACTCCCCCGTTGCCGCCCCGAGGGCGGCGCCCTCGATCAGCTCCGACGCTCGGCCGTCGGGTCCGACGGGGACGTCGCCCACCAGGGTGACCCGATAGAGCGTGCGCTCGGCCGCCTCCAGATGACCGATGTCCTGCGGTCCCAGATGAGCAGTGGCTCGATTGTCCCAGAACGCCACGCTCCCGGCCTCCCACTTGAAGCGGACCGTGAACTCCGGCCGCGCCAGATGTTCGAAGAGGAACTCGAGGATCCAGCGGCTCTCGAGCGGCGAGACGTCCACGATGTGATCGGTGAAGACCGGGTTGACGAACAGCACCTTCTCGCCGGTGCGTGGGTGCACGCGGACGACGGGGTGCTCGGCGCTGATCCGGTTCGTTGCGATCTTCGTCGCGAACGATCGGGATCGCTGAAGGTACGAGTGACGGGCGCCGAAGCAGTGCACCGCACGGAGACCGTCGAGGAACGCCTGAACCGGATCTGCGAGGGCCGCGTACGCGGCGGCCAGGTTGGTGAACATCGTGTCTCCGCCGAACGGCGGCAGGACGTCCGCGCGCAGGACCGATCCGGCTGGAGGGTTCACCGCCGGGGTGACGTCCGTGTGCCACCCGTTGCTGGCGTAATACTTCGGCCGGCGCGTCGCCTCGTCCGGACTCATCCCGAACTGCTCGCGACGCTGATCGACGGTGTAGATCTCCGGGTATCCGTCGTGCGGCGCGTCGTCGTGGGGATGCGCTCGCGTCAGCTCGCCGAACTGCCGCGCGAACGCGATCTGCGACGCGTGGTCGAGGTCTTGGCCACGGAAGAACACGACCTTCCACCGCAGCAACGCCTCGTCGATCGCGCGGAACACTTCGGGGCTCAGAGGCTCGCTGATGTCGACACCGGAGATCTCGGCGCCGATGTGACCCGAGAGGGGCCTGATCGTCAAGGCGTCGCCATCTTCGCGTGGGCCGGACCGGACCGGGATCATGCTGTTGACACCTTTCTGCGTCGCGAGCGCGGCCTGACGCCGCGCACGCGCCTAGTGGACGGCGCCGTCGGCGGCGATGTCAACCGTGATCACATTGTGATCACGCTTGCCGACGCATTCGGGGCACGTCATCACTATGCGGCGAACGTTGACATTCCCCGGCGCTCGGACGGACACTCCCAGCCCTCACCACAGCCCGAGGAGCCTGCCTTGCCCCACTTCTACGACCACGCGGATCGGGCGCATCTCGCCGCGCTGAAAGAACACGCCCCGCCAGAGTTCGACGCCTACGTCAAGATGAACACGACGGTGTTCGGACGGAAGGACGGGACGATCAGCCCGCTGAACCGTGAGCTGATCGCCGTCGCGGTCGCGGTGTCGAAGCAATGCGCGTACTGCATCCAGTCGCACACCAAGAACGCCGCCGCGCTCGGTGCAACGGAGGCCGAGATCGGCGAGGCGGTCATGATCGCCGTGGCGATCGGCGCCGGCTCCGCAGCCACGCACGGCGCGCTGGCGATGAAGCTGTTCGAATCAGCCAGCGAAGCGATCGCCGCTGAACCTGCACGGTCATGACGGTGTCGGCGCTTCCCCTCGACGGCGTTCGCGTCGTCGAGTTCGGCCACATCGCGGCAGCCCCGTTCGCCAGCCTCCTGCTCGCCGATCTCGGGGCCGACGTCGTGAAGATCGAGCCTCCGCTGGGGGATGCAATGCGCCTGTGGCCGCCGTTCGTCGATACCTCGCACGGCAGCGAGAGTCTCAACTTCGTCTCGCTGAACCGAAACAAGCACGTCGGCCGTGTCGACCTCACCATCCCGACGGAACGCCAGCGCGTGCTCGACCTGTGCCGGCACGCCGACGTCGTCGTCGAGAACTATCGGCCGGGGACGCTCGACAAGCTCGGGCTCGGGTTCGACGACGTCGCCGGTCGCCATCGAGGACTCGTCTACTGCTCGATCTCCGGGTTCGGGCGCTCCGGGCCCTATCGCGAGCGCGGCGCGTTCGACGTCATCGTGCAGGCGATGAGCGGGCTGATGAGCGTCACCGGCGAGCGCGACCGGGCGCCGGTGAAGTGCGGAGTGCCCGTCGGAGACTTCGTGACCGCCCTGTACGCGGCCTACACGATCGCCGCGCTGTTGCCTGCGGTGCGCAGCGGCGCTCCGTCGGTCCACGTCGATTGTTCGATGCTCGACTGCCTGCTTGGGATCTCCGCGCTCCAGACGAGCGAGTTCTGGGGCACGAACGTCGAACCCGCTCGCCACGGGTCGGCACATCCGCGCAATGCGCCGTACGAGGTGTTCGCGACCGCGGATCGACCGATCGCGATCGCCGCTGGCACGCCCAAGCTGTGGACGAGCCTGTGCCAGGTGCTCCGACGAACCGACCTCCTGGAGGACGACCGCTTCGCCGACCAGCGCCGGCGCGTCGCCAACCGTGCGCTCCTCGCCGCAGCGTTGGAAGACGTGTTGCAACAGCGCCCGTGCGCGGAATGGGTCGTCGCCCTCGAAGCCGAGGGCATCCCCTGCGGCCCTGTGAACTCGTATCCCGAGATCTTGGCGGATCCTCACGTCGTCGACGGCGGCTTGCTCGACGAGCTCGACTTGGGGGACGGGATCACCACGCCCGCGTTCGCGTTCCCCGTGCGCATCTCAGGGCGCACGCCGCGACCGCCGACGCCGCCTGCCGACGGAACGGCATGCTGCGTCGAGGACGTCGTCGCGGCGTGGGAAGCGCGGTGAGCACCGAGCCGGAGAACGGCCGTGCTCGCCAATCACCGTTCGATTAGAATCGGCGCCCCAGACCGGCGACAGCGCCGGGACCAGCAACCCGGAGGGCAACGTGACCGGTCGTGAGAATCTGGGAGACGTCGTGCGCTTCTGGGGACGGGCGATCCCCGATCGCGAGGCAGTCGTCGACGGCGACGTCGTCACCACGTGGTCCGAGCTGGATGACCGAACGAACCGGTTGGCCAACGGGCTGCGCAAGCTCGGGCTCTCGTCCGGGGATCGGCTCGGCCTGCTCGCGCCGAACTGCCGCGAGTTCGTCGACGTCGTGGTCGCTGCCAACAAGCTGGGGGCGATCACCGTGCCGTTGAACCACCGCTTGACCGCCACCGAGCTGCGCTATGTCATCGAGCACTCCGGCTGCCAGGCTGTCGTCGTTCACGCCGCGTTCGTCGACGCGGCAACGAGGGCCCTCGACGACATCAGTGCGGACGGCCGCACCCAGATCGAGCGGATCGGCCTCGCGCCGGGATTCGGTCACCTGTTCACCGACCTTCTCTCCGACGATGCCACCGACCCCGACGAGGCGGTCTCATCCTCCGACGTGGCCTTCATCTGTTACACCAGCGGAACGACGGGGCTCCCCAAGGGAGCGATGCTCACGCACGGCAACATCTTGGCCGTCGGCCGCTTTCGCAACCTCGCCGACGACCTCTATCAGCGTGCGCGCTTGTACCTCCCCGCGCCTCTGGCGTTCACCGGCACGCTCGCGACATGGGCGACCGCGCACGTCGGCGGGGGGCTCACCGTGCTCGACACGGTGATGGAGCCGCGTCGCTGCCTCGAGACCATCGAACGGTATGCGATCTCACACTTCGCCGCGGTGCCGGTCATCTGGGAGATGATGCTGCGCGATCCCGACTTCGCCAGGTTCGACCTCTCCTCCCTGAGAGCGTGTGTCACCGGCGGCGCCACGGTGACGGAGGCGTTCCTGCGCTCGATGTGGGACGCCGGGCTGCCGGTTCGCAACGGGTACGGTCTCACCGAGAGCTCCGGGTACTCGGCGTGGCAGAGCATCGAGGACTCGCGACGCGCCCCCGAATCGGTCGGCCGCGCGGGAGCCCACAGCCGCTTCCGCATCGTCGACCGCAACGCAGATCGACTGATCGACGTCCCCACGGGGGATGTCGGTGAGATCGCGATCCAGGGCCCCGAGGTCATGCTCGGCTACTGGAACGACCCCGCCGCGACCGCTGCGACACTCGTCGACGGGTGGTTGCGCACGGGAGACCTGGGCAGGCTGACCGCCGACGGCGACCTCCACATCGTGGGTCGGATCAAGGACATGTTCATCTCCGGCGGCCTCAACGTCTATCCCGCCGAGGTCGAAGGGGTGCTCGCCGCGATCGACGGCGTCGCCGAGTGCGCGGTGATCGGCATCCCCGACGATCGGTGGGGCGAGACCGGAGCAGCGATCATCTGCCCGGTGCCCGGGAACCGTCTCGACCCGGTCGCCATCAGCGAGCATTGCGCCATCCGTCTTGCCGATTACAAGCGTCCGCGCTACGTCGTTCTGCGCGACACGCCCCTGCCTCGCAATATGTCCGGCAAGGTGCTCAAGCACGACCTCGTGCAGGAGTACTCCGATCCCGGCAGCCTCGGCCCGCGCGTGCGCTGACCGCGTCGCGCCGACGGCCTGCCGTCACCACGCCGTTTCGAGGATCGACAGGATCGGGGCCTCGTCGACGATCGGCGTCGGATTCCCACCCAAGGTCCAATCCATCAACGTCGCCTCGGCGATGCGATGGAATGCGTCACGACGTACGCCGATGTCGCGAAGCTGTGCGGGCACACCGAGGCGAGCCGCGAGGCGCGCGACCGCATCCGCGGCAGGGCATCCCGGCGCGCCGGCTGCGTCCGCCGCGCCGAGCGCGGCCTCCAACCTGCGCCGCCGATCTGAGGTCATCGTGGGCACGTTCATCCGCAAGGTGTGCGGGAGGAGTATCGAGTTGATCTCCCCGTGCAGCCCGCCGGCGATCGCCCCCACCTGATGAGCGATGGCGCTGTTGATCGCGAGTCGTCCCGCGGCGTGCAGCCCCATCTCGGCGAGCACGCCCGCGGACTTGAGCCTGAGCATGAGCGAGGGGCTGCGCTCCCAGCCGCTGTCGAGGCTGGACGCCAGCAGCTCGATCGCGTGCAACGACAGGGCATCGCTGATCGGGTTGTGGTTGCGCGTCAGGAATGCCTCGATGCCGACGCGCAGCTGCCCCATGGCGGATGCGCGCTGGATGCGTTCGGGCGTCGTCGCCAGCGCTCGCCCGTCGAGGACGATCACCTTCGGCGCGGTGCTGCCGTTCCCATAGACGAACAGCTTCCGCGCGTTGTCCTCATCGGCGAAGCTCCCGCCCGACGGTCCGATCTCCGCCGACCCGATCGTGGTCGGCACAGCGACGACGGACGCGACGATCGGGGGCATGTCGGCCGCAGGAAGGATGACCCTGTCGGGCGGCTCGAATCGACGTTCGAACGCACGGATGCCCAGTGGCGAGCTGAGCTCGAGCGCCACACCCTTCGACACCATGTGGGTCGAGCCACCTCCCACGCTGACGAGACAGTCCACCCCGCCGTCGCGCGCGATCGACGTCGCGCGGGCGACGTTGCGGAGGGGCGCGTGCGGCTCGACCTCCGCATACCTGGCGACACACCGCGACCCCAACGACGCCTCGACGCGTTCCACGACGTCCGAGGTCTTCGCGATGTTCGGCCCGCAGAGCACGAGACAGCGCCGTGCTCCGATGCGGTCCAGCTCGTCGGGCAACCTGGAGATCGCTGCTTCTCCGGCAACGACGTCCTGGCCGAACGCACGGTATTCATAGCGCATGTCGTCGTCCACACCCCTCCTGAGCGTCACCGGCCGCCTACGCGGCCGAGCCGACGGCCCGCGCGGTCACGGTCGCCGTGTCGCGCCCGGATCGGATGACCGCGCCCGGCTGATCGCCGGTGAGGGTGCCCGAGCGAGCGATCTCGACCCCGTTCACGAACGTGTGCAGGATGCCGACGGCCTCGCCGTAGAGACGGGCGTTGCCACCGGGCAGATCACGCCGCATCTCCACGGGCCCGGCGTCGATGGTCGCCGGGTCGAGGACGTTGATGTCGGCGTAGGCGCCTGGCGCGAGGCGACCTCGACCGCGAACGCCGTACAGCTGCGCCGGAACGTCACTGATCCAGTGGACCGCCCGCTCCCAGCTCGTCAGTCCCCTCTTGCGGACGGCCTCGCCGAGGAAGTTCGCATAGCAGCCGAAGGTCTTCATCATGTCGACGTGCGCACCGGCGTCGGAGCCGCCGAGCACGATGCGGTGGTCGTCAGCGAGACGGACACGCTCTGCCCAGCAGGCGTCGCCGGCATCGATCGCGGGCGGCAGCAAACCCGTGCGCAGGCGGTCGGCGACGAGCAGGTCGAGAAGGGCATCGAACGGGTCCTGAGCCCGTTCTGCTGCGATGTCACCGATGCGCCGGCCGACGAAGCGCGCCAGCTCGGGCGCTCCGACGTCGCACACGAGCTGATCGGCCCACTGCCGCCACAAGCGCGGCGGCGCCTGCTCGGCGCCGCCGGCGAGCCGAGCGCGCACCTCCGGGTCGACCAGCGCGGTCAAGCGCTGCTCGATCGGCAGCGCCATCACCGGCGCCCAGCCGGGCAAGGTCTCGTAGATGTACCCGGATTCCATCGTCAGCCGCTGGTTGAACGGTTGGGGCAGCAGGAGCGCCACGATGCGCCCGCCGTGGGCGGCGGCGTGGTCGGCGGCGGCGAGCCGATTGGCGATGCCCTCCTCCTCGCCTGGGCGGACACGCAGCAGGTTCCAGTTGATCGGCCGGTTCGCCGTGGCGGACATGCGGGTCAGAAGGTCGGTGTCGGCTTCGCTGAAGCGCGGCTCGATCGACGGAACGATCTCCAGCGTCGTCCCTTCATGCCGTCCCGCAGCGGCGCACAGCTCGATGATCTCTCGCACGTCGGCCGCGTGTGACGGGACCAGCCGACCCATGTGGTCCACGTGCGTCGGCGCCCTCGTCGTCGAGAAACCCAGCGCCCCCTCCCGGATGCATCGCTCCAGGAGGGCGACGATCTCTGCGAGCTCGTCGTCGGTGGCGATCCGTTCGACGGCTGCCTCGCCCATCACGGCCCGCCGGATGGCGCTGTGTCCGGCCAGAAATCCTGCGTTGACCGCGAGGTTGCCCTCGAGCCGGTCGAGCCAGCTTCCGAACGTCGACCACTGGAGGTCGAGCGCATGCTCCAACGCGGCGAGCGGCATGCCCTCGACTCGGGCGAGCATCGGCACGATGTAGTCGGCAGAATCGGCGCCGAGCGGCGCGATGGTGAACCCGCAGTTGCCGCCGAACACAGTCGTGACGCCATTGAGCGACGAAGGGGTGGCCGCCGGATCCCACATCAGCTGCGCGTCGTAGTGGGTGTGCACGTCGATGAAGCCGGGCGACACGATCAGCCCGTCGGCATCGAGCTCCCTGCGCGCGCGGTCCCGAACGTCGCCGATCTCGACGATGCGACCCGCTTCGATGCCGACGTCACCGCGGAAGGATGGTCCTCCCGATCCGTCGACGACGATGCCGCCCCGAATGCACAGATCAAGCATCGGCCGACAACCGCGCCGGACCCGATGCCTGGAGCTTGCTGTGGTCCCACGATGCGAACCGGATGGGTTCGACGGCCACGATGAGCAGCCCGGTCGAAGCCCGCTCGACCGCATCGCGCTTGGTCTCGTCGTAAGACCCCACATTGCGCTCGTATGCCGTGCGGAACGCTTCGAAGCGCTCCTCGCGGTCTTCGAGGACGCGGGCCTTGCCGACGATCTGCACGCCTTTGAGTTCTTGGTAGGCGTGGCTGCCGTTCTCGAACAGGCACGTCAGCGTGGGGTTGCGCATCAAGTTCTGGGCCTTCTGCGACTTGACGCGCGTACTGAAGGCGACCTGATCGCCGAGGAAGCCGTACCACATCGCAATGCTGTGGATCGTGCCGTCGCGGTTCAGGGTCGACAGGTACATCGTGTGACACGCGCGCAGGAACTCGAGCACCTCTGTCGCGTCCATGCGCACGAGGCTTCGCTGATCGGACACGTTGATCCCCCTCCGGAACGACCCACAACGGTTTCGCCGAGACGCTCGGTCGACATGCCGCTTCTGACGCCGCAGACACTAATCCAACACTGACCGGTTTACAAGGGTGTTGTCGCCCTCCCAGGTCACCGCCGATCGAGCGCAGCCTCCTCCTCCGCAGGGACCACACCAGCGCGCACCGCCGACGAGAGGACGGCTCTCCACGCGTGAACAGCGCGGAACGTGTTGGGGAAGCCGACGTACACGACGTTCTGGACGATCGCCTCGTGGATCTTTCGCACCGGAACACCCGCTTGCAGCGCGCCGTGCAGGTAGTTCTTCATCAGATCGACCTGGCCGCTCCCTGCCAGAGCAGAGATCGCGAGCAACATGCGCTCCTGCTCCGACAGCCCCTCCCGACCCCACACCTTCCCGAAGATGAAATCGTCGGCCCAGTCTGCCATCTCCGGATCGACGGCGACCTGGAGATCTCGCAAGACGTTCGCCTTGCTCCCGAGCGCGCGCTGCCGGCGCGCGGCGCCCTCGGCGTTGACCGCGCGTTCATGGCCCATGAATCCCCCCGTCGGTGAGCTGAGAGGATTGGAGCTTAACCTAACACCGCCTGATTTCTTATACCCCACCTGCCCGGACGCCGGCGACACGGCGGCGGAGCCGCGCGCGGGGGCCCTCGTCGCCGCCGGCTGGCGCCAGGTAGCCGCGGAGGGCGAGGCGCGGAAAGAGTTCGTCGAAGACCTTGTCGGCGAGAACGGTGTGCTTGGGGAGGAGCACGATGAACCCGTCGCTGAGGCCCGCGTCGGCGACGCGGATGATCTCGTCGCAGACCTCGTCCGCAGTGCCGACGACCGTGCGATGCCCGTTGGAGGTGTTCTGCGTCCGCACCACCTCCGCGAGGGTGAGGTCGTTGCGCTCGATGATCTCGTAGATCCCCGCGGCTCGCCCTTGCCTGCGGGCGACCTCTTCGATCGGCAACAGACGTTCCCGGGGAAACGGCGCGTCCGGATCGACGTCGGACAGCTCGATCCCTCCGAGCACCTCCACCAACCGCTCGAGCTGCTGCTCGAACGAGAACGCGCCGGTGATCATCCGCTCGTGCTCGCGGGCCTCCTCGGTCGTGTCTCCGATGATCGGAGCAAGACCGGACAAGATCGTCGGCCGCATGCCGTCGTGCCGACGCGCCCCGCAGCTCTGTGTCAAGGCGTCCACGTATCCCCGCTGGACGTGGTCGACCTGCGTTCCGGTGAAGACGAAGTCCGCGACGCGAGCGGCGAGTTCGATCCCGGGCGGAGACGACCCGGATTGCCCGACGAGGATCGGCCCCTCGTGCGGCATGATGCTGAGCGCGCCCTTCACCGTGAAGTGATCACCGGAGAAGTCGATGTCCGACCATGCGTCGCGTTGCGGGCCCCAGCTCCGCCAGAGTCGCTCCATCACGTCGATGTATTCGCCCGCCCGGGCGTAACGCTCGGCCGGAGCCGGAAGGTCGGCGAGGCCGAAGTTCTCCTCCCCGCCGAACGACGTCACCAGGTTGACACCGATCCGTCCGTTGCCGATGTGCGCGAGAGAGCTGAGATGGCGAGCGAGGTGGAACGGATGCGTGAACGTCGTCGACACCGTCACGAGCGTGACGATTCGTTCGGTGCGCGCGAGCACCGCCGCAGCCAACGTCAACGGCTCGAACCTGTTGTGTCGAGAGAAGCTCAGGTCGAACGCGAGCGAGTCCGCGAGGAAGAAGCCGTCGAGACCCGCTTCCTCGGCACGCCGCGCAATGGCGAGCAGGTCGTCGAACGAGCCCCGCATCGCGCCGCCGGCGTCACGCTGAGCCGAGGGCAGGACCGTGAAGACGAGCGGCTGTGCCACGGAACCTCCTTGGTGAAAACGTCCACCGCGCCGCCCGGCGGAGAATGTTGTTGAGCAACAACATTCTCTTCGAAGAGTCGACCTCGGTCAAGGGTCGAGCGAGGCTCAGCGCCCTACGGCAGAACCGATTCGAGGGTCGCTTCGATGGACTCGTCCGTGATTCCCGCTCCGGACGCGTCGTCCGCGCTCTGCGAGTCGAGCTCGAAGATCCGAGCGTCGTCCACCCGGACGGTGAGGTCGACGGAATCGCCAGGACGGAACGTGTCGTCCAACGGTGTGATCAAACGCAACGAACGTCCCTTGAACTCCACGATCAGCTCCTGCTCACCGCCGAGGTAACCGACGCCGGCCACCACTCCCCCGCCGACGCGATAGTCGGAGTCCGACGATGCGGCGTCGTTCGCCGGCTGGATCGAGATCCGATCCGGTCTTGCCAGCAGCTCGTAGGTGCGCGTCGGATCGACTCCCGCGACAGCGCCCTGGAACGAACAGTCCGAAGCCGCCCAACGACCGCCGTGATCGACGATCGAGCACAGCCGCCGGTATCCCATCATCCGAGCGATCCGGCTCGTGCCCGGATTGTCGAACAACTCGTGCGGCCGACCGAGCTGCACGATCGCGCCGTCGGCCATCGCGGCGACACGATCGCCGAGCAACATCGCTTCGGCGAGATCGTGCGTCACGTACACGCCGGTGAAGCGGACCTTCTCGTGCAACCGGCGGATCTCCGATCGCAGCTGCTCGCGCAACGCGGCATCGAGGTTGCTCAGCGGCTCGTCGAACATCACGACCTTCGGCTCGGCGACCAGCGCTCGAGCGAGTGCCACGCGCTGCTGCTGACCGCCGCTCAGCTGCGCGGGCCGCTTGTCCAGCAACCGCCGGTCGAGGTCCACCACCTCCGCGATGGACTCGATGCGCTTCCGACGCTCCTCGCGCGACACCCACCGCGACTTCAGTGGAAAGGCGATGTTCTCCCACCCGGTCTTGTGTGGCCACAGGGCATAGTTCTGAAAGACCAGCCCGATGTCACGTCGATGGATCGGTACGACGATCTTGCGTTCTGCCTCGAAGACGAGCTGATCGCCGAACTCGATCATCCCGGCGTCCGGCGTCTCCAAGCCGGCCAGGCAACGCAGCGTCGTCGTCTTGCCGCATCCGCTCGGACCGACGAGGACCAGCATCTCACCGGGAGCGACGTCGAACGTGACGTCGTCGACCGCGACGATGTCACGGTGCTTGCCGAACGCCTTCCGCAGTCCGCTCACCTTGAGGTCAGACATCACCGAGCCCCCACAGATCGACACCGACGCCAGGCATCATCACTGCTCCTTCGGGCTCGACTGACGGCCGATCGTCAGTGCGATCAGCACACCGATCCCGGTGATGGCGCACATGACGAAGGCCATGACCGCGACCTCCGAATTGCTGCCGCTTTCGAATCGGTCGTACAGGACGGTGCCCATCACCTGCGTTCGGGTCGAGCGCACGAGCAGCGACGCGCCGAACTCGTGGGTCGTCATGATGAGGCAGATCGCCATCGCGTTGCCGATCGCGGGCCGGAGCATGGGGAGCTCGAGTGAGAGGATCCGCCGCCAGAGCGGACCGCCGCATGCCGCGCCGGCGTCGACCAGGTTGCTGCCGAGGTTGACCAACCCGATGAAGATCACCCGAGTGATGAACGGCAACGTGACCACGATGTAGACCACCACGAGCCCGCTGCCTCGTCCGTACAGGTTGAGCGGCCCCCTCGTGTACGCCAAAAGGAAACCGACACCGAAGATGACCGCGGGAATGCCCAGCGGGAAGCTGACCAGCACGTCGACGACGTTGGCGAGAACCTTCTGCTGCCGTCGCCGGTAGAGCAGCTTGGCGCACAGATATCCGAGCGGGACGACGAGGATTGTGGCCGTGACCGCATAGCGGACGCTGTTCTTGATCGCCTTCATCAACGTCGGATCGTCGAACACGTCGCGGAAGTTCTGGAGCGTGAACTCGCTCACGTCGACGTTCTTCGACCAGAACGGCTGGAACGCGACGATCGCGACCGACAAGATCGGGCCGGCGACCGCGAACAAGCCGTACACCACGAGAGCCGACTGCGAGAACCAGCCGCTCCGGTTGAGTTGCCGAGCGGCGCCTTTGGTGCCGGTGCTGGCGTAGCGGTCCTGATCGCGCAGCACGATGCGCTGCAAGACGATGAAGCACAGCCCGGCGACCAGGATCGGCAACCCGTAGGCGGCGGCCCGGGGGATGTTCGGAGGCGAGTCCGACATGCTCTGGTACATCGCGGTCGACAGCACGTTCAGGTTGCGTTGGCGACCCAGGAACAGCGGCACCGCGAACTGGCCCAGAGCCAGCAGCATCACCGTCAGCGACGCGTAGACCAGCGCGGGCCGCAGCAGCGGCAGGATCACCGTCACGAACGTCCGCGTCGGCGACGCGCCGGAGGCCGCCGCGGCGTCGTACACCCCCTGGTCGATCTGGGCGAGCGCGCTGCGCACGAACATGTACACGAAGCTCGTCAGCAGCGTGGCGGTCACGATCAGGATGAACGGAACAGTGTTGACGTCGAACGGACCGTTGGAGACGTCCTCCGACCAGAACATGAGCTTGCGCAGCAGCATGTTCCCGAAGCCGATGCGTGGGTTGAGCAGATACCCGAAGCCGGTGACCGCTGCCAACGCCGGCATCAACAGGGGGATCAACGGAACGTACCCCAACCACCGGCGACGCCCGTGCAAGCCCTGCGCGCCCCAAGCCAGCACCGTTCCCATCACCGTGCTGATGACGACCGAGCCGAAGGCCAGCGTCACCGTGATCCGCAGCGTCCGACCCAGCGTGGGATCGTCGAGCATCTGGCTGAACCCCTGCGCGCCGTCCGAGAGCGCAGCGTCGACCACGTAGTAGACGGGCGGCAGGCACAAGAGTGCGGCGATCGCCACGAGAGCCAACGAGGCCATGCGCCGCGCGGCCGCCTGCACCGGCGCGCGATCGACCAGGCGCGCTCGATGTCGCATCGCTGCCGGCAGCCGCTCGATGGCGCCCGCCGAGCTCATAGCGTTCTCCACACTTCCCCCTCGACCTCGGGTCATCGGATGACAGCGGCCGAGGCCGCGCCGCGAGCGTAATCCAACAGTGATTGGAAGGCTAGCCCATCCGGCAAGGCTTGTCGCATTGTTCACCCGAGACGCGGCCCGCGCAACCGCCGGGGCCGGCGCCGAGCTGTCAGGTCGAGCTCAGCGACGCCCCCTCTGGGGCCCGAGTGACCATCACCCGATGCATGATCCGGGCGCCTGGGGCGTCCATGACCGGGAAGTGTTGCGTCCGCCGGTTGTCCCAGATCGTGAGACTGCCCGGCTTCCACACGACGCGCAATTGCACTTGGGGGCGGTGGATCTGTTCGAAGAGGAGATCGAGGAGAGCGGCGCTCTCGTCCGGCCGCAGGCCGACGATCTCCTTCGTGTAGGCGCGATTGACGTAGAGCCCACGACGACCCGTGTGGGGATCGACGAGCACGAGCGGATGTGTCACCGGCGCGAAGCCACCGACGTTCGTCTCGTCACGGCGGGCGTGCCGCGCCGACAAGCCGTCGAGGAAGGTCTGGACTGCGGGCGAAAGCCGTTCGTAGGCGGCTTCGACGTCAGCGAAGAGCGTGTCACGGCCGTAGGGAGGGATCTGCGCTGCGTACAAGAACGTCAACCAGTCGTTCGTGTCGTCGCGGACACATCCGTCGGTGTGCCAGCCGTCCAGGTCCCCCCACGACAGCTCCGCTCCTCCCTTGGTCGTCTGGACGCCGCCGTCGCTCCGCAGCACCTTCACTGCGGGAACGCCGGGAAAGTCGCCGTGCACGGGGTGGGCGCGGATCTCAGGGCGGCCGAACTCGGCAGCGAAGTCGGCGAGCCGTTCGGCCGGCAACCCGATCTGGTCACGGATGACCACGACTTTGTGATCGCAAACGACCTCGCCGATCTTCGAGACCACCTCGGCGTCCCAGCCGTCGACCAGGTCGAGGTTCGAGACCTCGGCGCCGAAGACTCCGGTCAATGGTGTGACATCGAACATTCCTTTTCCTCCCGTGATCGCTCGCCGGCTACCGCGGCGCGCTCAGTTGGCGAACACGCGCGCCGAACGGAACGGCACGCCCTCGACGAGCTCGGACGATCGCCCATCGGGTCCGACGGGCACCTCCCCGAGAAGCGTCACCCGATGCAACGTCCGCTGGACGTCGCCGACCGCGCCGAGGTCCTGCGGAGGCAGGTGCGCGGTCGCCCGGTTGTCCCAGAACGCAACGCTTCCCGGCTCCCACTTGAACCGCACGGTGAACTCCGGACGCGTGAAGTGAGCGAACAGGAACTCGAGGATCCAGCGGCTCTCGAGCGGGGAGACATCGAGGATGTGGTCGGTCTTCGCAGGGTTCACGAACAACGCCTTCTCACCGGTGCGCGGGTGAACCCGCACGACAGGATGGTGGGCGACCATCGGATGGGTGTCGATCTTCTCCTGGAACGACCGCGCCCGTTCCCGGAAGGAGTATCGGGTCGTGTAGCGGTGTTCGGCACGAAGCCCGTCGAGGAGGTCCTGCACCGGGTCTGCCAACGCCTCGTAGGCGGCGACGAGGTTGGCGAAGAAGGTGTCGCCGCCGTATGCGGGAACCACATCGGCGCGCAGGATGGAGCCCGCCGGTGGGTTCACCGCCGACGTGACGTCGGTGTGCCAGTCATTGCTGTCGTGGAACTTCTTGCGGCGCGTCGCCTCGGCCGGCTGGACGCCGAACTGCTCGCGCCGCGTGTCGACCGTGTAGATCTCCGGAAAGCCGTCCGGCGGGACGTCGTCGTAAGGATGGGCGTAGGTCAGCTCGCCGAACCTGCGTCCGAAGGCGATCTGCGCGGCGTGGTCGAGCGTCTGGTCACGGAAGAACACCACCTTCCAGCGAAGCAAGGCATCCTCGATCGCGCGGACCGTCTCGTCGCTCAGCGGTTGGCTGATGTCGACTCCACCGATCTCCGCGCCGACGTGACCGGAGAGCGGCGTGATGATGAGACCACCCCCGACCGCCGAACCGGATCGAACCTCCATCATCGGACGACCCCCTCGTGGTGTTTCCAAACACCGTTCGGTGCGGAACCGTAACCAACGTGACGGCGACGGTCAAGCGAGCCCCGTTCCCCCACGAAGGTGCGCCCGGAACCAGTCGAGCGCGCGGGCCCAGGCGTCGCGGGCATGCTCGGGGTGATAGCTCCGTCGCCGGTCGCAGTGGAACCCGTGCTCCGCGTCCGCATACCGAACCACCTCCGTGACCTGTCCCGACGACGCCGCTGCGCCACGGAGCACCTCGACGTCCGTGAGCGGGATCTGCACGTCGCGATCTCCGAAGATGCCCAGCCAGGGCGCGCGCAACGTACGGGCCTCGTCGATCAGCGGCTGGAAGCCGAAGCGCCCCTCGGCGAGGCCGGCGCCGTAGAACGACACCGCTGCGCCGACGTCGCGGCGCGCGGCGGCGGCGAGCGACACCGTTCCGCCCATGCAGAACCCGATCAGCCCGATGCGCTCTGCGCCGAAGCCGCGTTCGGCCGCGCAGTCCAGGGCGCCGTCGACGTCCGCCAGGATCCGCTCTGCCGTGAGATCGGCCATGAGAGCTCGCGCGAGGAGGATGTCATCGTCGTCGACTCGTGCGACGCCAGCGCGGTGATAGAGGTGCGGCGCCACCGTCAACCATCCGTGCTGCGCGAGCCGGCGCATGACGTCGTCGATGTAGGCGTTCACCCCGAACGCCTCTTGCACGACGACGACCGCGCCGGTCGGACTGCCGGTTGGTTCGTGGATCGTGAGCGGACTGCTCATACAGGCAGCAGGTTCTCGTCGGCGAGCACCTCCTTGACCGCGGCGACCGCGTTGAGGACACGCGGAAAGCCGACGTACGGCGAGCAGTGCACGACCGTCTCGACGATCTTCTGCGGTGGCACCCCGGCCCGAAGCGCCATCCTGGCGTGCGTGCGGACCTGGCGCTCGGTCCCTCCGAGGGCCGTCAGCACAGCGATGGTGAGGATCTCGCGTTCGGCCAGGTCGAGCTGCGGCCGAGCGAACACGTCGCCGAAGTTGAACTCCACGATGAACCGCGCCAGCTCCGGCGCCAACCCGCCGAGTCCCTCGTCGAGGTTCTTGACCGCGTCGGGGGCGAGCTTGCTCAGCACGGCCACACCCGCGTCGTACCGTTCGTTCGTCGTCATGGTTCTGTGCTCCTCGAAAGGGTTGGGTAGGAGATCGAGACCGGCTGCGCCGCAGGGAACCAACACGCGGTCGCATGAGCGCCGCGGGTGTGTGCATCCAACGTCGGGTCGTCGTGGGCACACCGTTCCTGCGCCTTGAAGCACCGTGTCCGGAAGTTGCATCCAGACGGTGGGTCGGTCGGGTTCGGGACATCGCCCTCCAGCACGATCCGCGGCTCGGCGCGCCGCGATCGCGGGTCGATGCTCGGGACGGCGGACAGCAGCGACTGCGTGTAGGGATGCGTCGGCGAGGCGAAGACGTCCTCTGTCGGGCCGGTCTCCACGATCCGCCCCAGGTACATCACCGCGACGCGATGCGAGATCGCCCGGACGACACCCAGATCGTGAGCGATGAAGATGTAGGCCAGACCGAGCTCACGTTGGAGATCCGCCAGGAGGTTGATGACCTGTGCCTGGATCGACACATCGAGCGCCGACACCGGCTCGTCGAGGATCAGCAGACTCGGCTCCAGAGCGATGGCGCGCGCGATCCCGATCCGTTGCCGTTGCCCGCCGGAGAACTGGTGGGGGTATCGCGAGCCGAGGCTCGGATCGAGGCCGACGAGCTCCATGACCTCTTCGACCCGATGAGATCCGTCCTTTCCGTACCGGTGGTGGATCCGCAGGGGCTCCGCGATGATCTCGCGCACCTTCATCCGAGGGTCGAGCGACGAGAAGGGATCCTGGAACAGCACGCCGATCCCCTTGCGAGCGAGCCGCAGGCTCGACCGCTTCGTGTGGGTGATGTCGCGGCCCTCCAAGACGATGGATCCGGCGGTGGGCTCGACGAGGCGAGCGATCGTGCGGCCGGTGGTCGACTTGCCGCATCCAGACTCGCCGACGAGCCCGACTGTTTCGCCGGCGTGCAGGATCAGATCGACGCCGTCCACGGCGTAGAGCGTCGTGCGCCCGCGCATCCCGGCTCGCGGAACGCTGAAGTGCTTCTTCAGTCCTTCGACCCGCAGGATCTCTGCCCGCCCGATGCCCGCGACGTCGATCGGCCGATCGAGCGTGGGCAGACCGCGTGCAGGCGGCTCGGGTTCCGCCGAAGCAGCGGCAGGCAGTTCGCTCGCGAAGTGACACGCCACGCGATGCGAATCTGCCGCCGCTTCCGGCGCGGTGGCGAGAAGCGGCACGTGCTCCACACAGCTGTCGCGGCCTTGCCAGAGACCGCAGCGTGGGTGGAAGGAGCAACCTGGCGGCAGCTGCGTTCCGGCGGGCGGCGCACCGCCGATGGGAGAAAGGCGCTCCTTGTCAGGACGCGGGATGCTGTCCAGCAGTCCACGCGTGTACGGATGGCGGGGCGATCGCAAGACCGCTTCGACGCCGCCGATCTCGACGATCCGGCCGCCGTACATCACCGCCACCCGGTCTGCCATCTCGGCGACCACTCCGAGGTCGTGCGTGATCAAGATGATCGATGTCCCTGTCGCCCGCTGGACGCGCGTCAGGACGTCGAGGACCTGTGCCTGAATCGTCGCGTCGAGAGCCGTGGTCGGTTCGTCGGCGATCAACACGCTCGGCGAGTTCGCGATCGCCATCGCGATCATGACGCGCTGTCGCATCCCGCCGGAGAACTGGAACGCGTACTGGCGCAGCCGGCGCGACGCGTCCGGCACACCGACGAGGTCGAGCAAATCCGCTGCCCGTTGCCGGGCGTCGGCGCGAGACACGCTGCGGTCAGCGGCTCGGATCGTCTCCACGATCTGCCCGCCGACCGTCATCGCCGGGTTCAGGGACGTCATCGGATCTTGGAAGATCATGGCGACCTCGCGCCCGCGGATGGAACGCATCTCGCCCGGGCTCGCGGACCGGAGATCCTTGCCCCGCAGCGAGATCTCGCCGCCGATGACCCCGCCGCGGCGGGTGGGCACGAGCCCGAGGATCGATCGAGCCGTAGCGCTCTTGCCAGAGCCCGACTCCCCGACGATGCCCAGCGTCTCGCCGGCCTGAAGGTCGAACGACACGCCGTTCACAGCGCGAACGACGCGGCCCGACACCTCGAACACAGTGTGCAGATTCCGCACACGCAGGAGCGGTGGCTCCGGCGCCGGGTCGTCGCCCATCGTCATCACGTCGCGGTCACGTCCGGTGCGGATCGAAGACATCACGGAGCCAATCGCCGACGAGGTTGAGACCGAGCACGGTGAGCGAGATGAAGATGCCCGGCACCGCGGACAACCACCATGCGCTCTGGATGTGGTCCTGGCCCTGCCGGATCATCGAACCCCAACTCGCGTCGGGCGGCTGCAATCCGAAGCCGATGTAGCTGAGGGAGCTCTCCCACAACACCATCTGGCCGAGCTGGAGGCTGCTGATGACGAGAAGCGAGCTCGTCACGTTCGGCAGGACGTGGCGGTAGATGATCCGGAGGTCGCGCGATCCCATCGCGATCGCGCTCTCCATGTACTCCTCCTCGCGAATCTTGAGGACCTCGCCACGGATGAGGCGCGCGTAGACCGGCCAGCTGGCGACAGCGAGCGTCATCGCGGTGTTCATGAGGCCGTTGCCGAGCACCGCGCCGACCAGCATCGCGAGGATCAGCACCGGCAAGGCCAGCTGGGCATCGACGAGCCGCATGATGGCCGTGTCGACCCAGCCGCCCCAGAAGCCGGACACGAGACCGAGGACGGTCCCGAGCACCGTGCTCAAGAGCACCGCGAACACCACGACGATGAGCGACACTCGTCCACCGACGAACGCCCGCGCCAACACATCGCGTCCCAGCGAGTCGGTCCCCAGCCACGCCGTCTGCCCATCGATGTCGCTGCCCGGAGGAGCGAGCCGATTGAGCAGGTCGATCTCGTTGGGATCGATCGCCCGCAAGAGCGGGCCGACGATCGCGCACGCCGCGATGATGACGATCAACACGATTCCGATGGCCCCGAGCGAGTGCCGTCGCACCCACCGTCGCGTGCGCGACGTGGGCGTGTAGGTCGGGGTCGGCCCGCCGTCGTCGGTCGTCACGGCGTTGACATCCGCGCCGCCGCCGTGGGCGACCGGCGCCGTTGCAGGCTGCTCGAGATACGCCAGACGGCGGCCGGTCGACGGCGGCGTGGTCATCCGCCCACCCGCAACCGTGGGTTGATCAACGTGTAGGAGATGTCGACCAGCAGGTTGACCACGACGGTCACGACGGCGACGAACACGACGAAGGCCATGATGACCGGGTAGTCGCGATTGAGAAGCGCGGCGATTCCGAGCCGGCCGAGGCCGGGATACGAGAACACCTCTTCCACCACGATCGCGCCGGAGACGAGCGCGCCGATGCGCAGACCGAGGATCGTCACGATCGGCATGAGCGCATTGCGCAGCGCATGTCGGAGGACGACCACCGTCGAGTTGAGGCCCTTGGAGACCGCCGTGGTGATGTAGTCCTTGTCGAGTTCCTCGAGCATCGCCGATCGAGTGAGCCGCATCGTGAGCGGGATGGTCGACATCGACAGCGCGACACCAGGCAGCACCAGCGACTCCAGGCCTCCCCGGCCGCCGGTGGGCAGCCAGCCGAGCCGGACGCCGAAGAGGAGGATCAGGAGGATGGCGAGCCAGAAGATCGGCAGCGACTGTCCGAGCACCGCCAAGAATCGGGAGCACACGTCGATCACCGATCCCGGCTTGACGGCGGACAGCACACCGAGCGGGACGGCGACGACGACGGCGAGCAGGAACGCGACGCCGGCGAGTTGGAACGTCGCCGGCACGCGCTCGAGCACCAGATCCATCGCGGGCCTCCCGCTCCTGTAGGAGTCTCCGAAGTCGCCACTGGCGACGTCGCCGAGGAACGTGACGTACTGACGCGGCACGGACTCGTCGAGACCGAGTCGGGCCTCGATCGCAGCGACCTCGGCGGGCGTCGCCGAATCCGGCACCAACGATGCGACCGGATCACCCACCAACCGGACGAGGACGAAGAGCAGGTTGATGAGGAGCAGGATGGTCACGGCGCCGCTCACGACGCCGCGCACCAAGATCACTCCGATCGTACGAATGGCCGGGCTCCGATCCCGCGTTCCGTCGTCGCGGCTAGCTCCATGAGGCTTCGAAGAGGTTGATGCTCCGCTCCGCGGGAGGCTCCCAGTTGAGCCCGGCGCGGATCGCGTAGGTCTCGGTGTTCTCCCACAAGAACGCTGCGGCCGCGGCCGCGTGCGCGATGGCCTCGGCCTCGGCGACGAGCTCCAACGCGCCCTCGGGGTCGGGGCCGCGCGTCTGGAAGGCATCCCACAACACGGCGTCGAACGCAGGGTCGCAATAGGCGCCAGCGAGGATCGGATGGCCTTGCAACGGCGTGGTGACCTCATGCCCCGGAACCCCTTCGCGGCACGCGAACTGCGAGCGCAACGTGTAGATGCCGCTGAAGTTGCCGCCTCCGGACTGCGACACGATGCGCAACGGAGGCAGCGTTCCCTGCCGGGCGCGATCGAGGTACGTGTTGTACTCCACCACTTCGGGCGTCACGGGAATTCCCACCTGCTCCAACATGTCGGCGATCACCGTGCAGATGTCCTCCATGCGGATCATGAAGTCCCAGCAGGCGAAGTCGGTCGGGCCGAACTGAGGGCCGAGGCCGTCGGGATACCCAGCCTCGGCGAGCAGCTCACGCGACCGCTCCGGGTCGTAGGCGTACGGTTCGAGGTCCGTGTTGGCTCCCGGTTCCAGGCCCGGCAGGAGCAAGCCCGCCAGCTGCCTCTGGGTGCCGCCGAGGATCTGGTCGATGATGATCTGGCGGTCGATCGCGTGGCTGACCGCCATTCGGACCTCCGGCTGATCGAACGGCGGCACGAAGTTGTCGATGCCGAGGATGGCTCTCGTCAAGGAGTCCTTGGCGACGATGTTGATGTCGGAGTCGCTGGCGACCACCTCGGCCTGCTCCGCCGAAAGCGTGGCGATGTCGACCTCACCCGCTTGCAGCGCTGCCGCGCGTGCCGCCTCGTCGGGGATGACGCGGAAGATCACCTCCTTGATGGCGGGTGGGCCCTCGTAGTAGTCGTCGAACGCCTCCAGGACGAGTTCGTCGTCGGGCCGCCACTCGACGAACTTGTACGGCCCGGCACTGATCGGCGCGGCGGCCATCCCCGCTTGCCCCACCTCTTCGTAGTAGGCCTTGGGGAAGACGTACAGCCGCGGGCTGGTGTCGTAGAACGCCGGGTTCGGCTCCGTCATGCGGACCTCGACCGTGGTGTCGTCGACGACCACCGCCTCGTCGATCGAGGCGAAGTATCCCGCCGAGTTGCTTCCCTCGTAGTCCGGCCCTGAGACGGTGTTCAGAGAGAACGCCACGTCCTCGGCCGTCATCGGTTCACCGTTGTGGAACAGGACGTCGTCGCGAATCGTCAACGTCCAGACGGTGCTGTCGGCGTTCGCCTCGAACGTGGTGACGACACCCGGATACAGGTCGCCATCGGTCAGGAACGGTTTGCCGCGGACGGAGAAGGGAGCGAAGATGCTCTCCAGAGCGCTCATTCCGCCGATCCCGAACATGTTCGGGTCCAACCCGATCTGATCCGACGGAGTGGCGACCACCACCCGATCTCGGCGCTCACCCGTCGATCCACTCGATGTCGCCGTCGACCCGTCGCTGCTCGACGGCCCGCCGGTCGCAGACGATCCTCCACCTCCGCCGTCGTCGTCGCTGCCGCATCCAACGATCGCGACAACACAGGCAACGACGACGGCCATGCCCACCCGCACTCGCCTCATCTCGTGTCCCCCTTCAGCCGTCATCGCGGCCGAGTCCGGTCCCCAACCGAACAACGTTCGGTTCAAACGAACGTAACCCAACTGCGTTGGAACGTCAAGCGGCAACCACACCCAGCCCTTTCGACCCTGCTAATCAATCGATGTTAGATTGGGTTCTCATGGGCCACTCGAGCACTGACCGGTCGGTGGCGCGATGACGGCGCTCCCCTCGACTCCCGAGATGTTCGACCTCCGGATGTCGCAGGAGGCACGGCCGCTCTATGACGCCGTCACGGCGTTCATCGCGGACGTCATCGAGCCCGCCACGCCCCGGTTCTTCCAGTTGGGACGGGGCCGAGCCGAAAGGTGGGGATACGGCGCTGGCCAGCTCGAGTTGTTGGAGTCGCTCAAAGCCCGAGCGAGGACGGCGGGGCTGTGGAACTTCTTCCTGGCGAACGCGCAGACCAGCAGGGGGCTCGCCAACCTCGACTACGCGTACATCGCTGTCGAGCTGGGGAAGAATCCGATCGCCTCCGAGGTGCTCAACTGCTCCGCGCCCGACACGGGGAACATGGAGGTGCTCGAACGGGTCGGGACCGAGGAACAGAAGGCCCGCTGGCTCGTGCCGTTGCTCGACGGCGCGATTCGCTCGGCGTACGCGATGACAGAACCAGACGTGGCGTCATCGGACGCCAAGGCGATCTCGTGCCGGGCGGAGCGCCGCGGCGAGCACTGGGTGATCAACGGCGAGAAGTTCTACGTCTCCGGAGCCGGTGATCCGCGCTGCAAGGTCATGATCGCAATGGTCGTCACCGACCCGGAGGCGGCCCCGTATCGCCGCCAGAGCCAGATCCTGATCCCCATGGACACGCCCGGCGTCGACGTGGTGGGACCGATGCACGTGTTCGGCGAGGACGACGCTCCACATGGCCACATGCACGTTCGCCTCACGAACGTGCATGTGCCCCGCGCCAACGTCCTGCTCGGAGAAGGACGCGGCTTCGAGATCAGCCAGATGCGCCTCGGTCCTGGCCGGATCCACCACTGCATGCGCTCGGTGGGGGCAGCCGAGCACGCGTTGGCGCTGATGGCGCAGCGCGGACTCGCTCGGCATGCGTTCGGGCTGCCACTCGCACAACTGGGCAAGAACGTCGAAACGATCGCCAAGGCGCGGATCGAGATCGAAGCGATGCGCCGCATGGTCCTGACAGCAGCGAAGGCGATGGACGTGCTCGGAAACTCCGAGGCACGCGCGTGGGTGTCAGCCGTCAAGGCGATGGTGCCGATCCGGGTGTGCCGGATCATCGACGAGGCGATCCAGATTCACGGCGCGGCCGGCATGTCGCGCTGGACCCCCCTGGCGAGCATGTATGGCGCCCAGCGGGCGCTTCGCATCGCTGACGGTCCGGACGAGGTCCACTGGCACGTGGTCGGCCGCGCCGAACTCGCCACCTGGGAAGAGAAGGCCACGACGTACGACCCGAAGCCCGCGTCCGACGCGCACTCGGTCGATGCCGGGTCCGCGCGCTGAGGAGCACGATGCAGATTTCACTGGAAGGCAGAGCCGCTCTCGTCACCGGAGCGTCACGAGGCATCGGCAAGGCGATCGCCGGAAAGCTCGCCAGCGCCGGGGCTTCGGTCATGCTGTCGTCGCGCAAGGTCGACCAGCTGGAAGCCGCTGCCGGCGAGATCCGCGCGGCCGGCGCACGCGGTGAGGTCGCCGTTCGAACCGCTCATGCCGGCAGTCTGGAGGACGCCGACGCGACGGTCGCCGCCGTCATCGCACGGTTCGGCCGGCTGGACATCCTCGTCAACAACGCGGCGACGAACCCCTTCTACGGGGCGACTGTCGACGTCGAGCCCCAGCAGTTCGACAAGATCTTCGAGGTCAACCTCCGCGGCCCGCTGTTCTGGGCGAAGGAAGCCCACCGGCAGGCGTTCGCCGCAGCGCCGGGCGTGATCGTCAACATCGCTTCGATCGGCGGTCTGCGTGTCGAGTCCAAACTCGGCGTTTACAACGCATCCAAGGCCGGGCTCATCCACCTGACCCGCCAGCTCGCAGCGGAGCTCGGTCCGACCCGGGTGGTCGGGATCGCGCCTGGTCTGGTCGTCACGGACTTCGCATCGGTTCTCGTCGACAGCTACGGCACGGAGCTCGCCGCGGCGCTGCCGACGGGACGGCTCGGCAGACCCGACGACGTGGCGAACCTCGCGGTGTTCCTCGCGTCCGACCTGGCGAGTTGGATCACTGGCGAGACCTACGTCATCGACGGCGGGGAAGGCGTCTGCCCCACGCATTCGTAGCGCCAACGACACCTACAGCCCACGCGAGAGGGAGGTATCGAGAGATGTTGATCGACGCCCCGAGGTTGAGCGATCTCGTCCCGGACGAGCAGGTCGCCGCGTTCGCGAGAGATGGGGCGACCTGCGTGCGCCAGGCCCTCTCCCCCGGCTGGATGCAGGTCCTGGAGGATGGCATCGAACGGGCGCTGCGCGAGATGCCGTTGGTCTGGCGGGGCGCAGGCAGGTCGAGCGGCGGGGACGACGGCACGAACGGTGGTCGCAACAAGCCCGCTCTCGGCGAGAAGGGTGTGGCGTTCGAGGCGTATCGCGACGGCGCGGGTGAGCTCTACGACGCGAAGGGTCTGTGGCAGTCGGTCCCCGAGTTGCAAGCGTTCGTCTTCGACTCACCGATCGTCGACGTCATCGCTCGCCTGATCGCCACCGAGGAGGCGTGGGTGTTCTACGACCAGTTGCTCGTCAAGAACGGCGGCGACGGGAAGCCGACCCCGTTCCATCAGGACTCGACGGTGTTCCCGTATGCAGGCATGCAGGCGGCGTCCGCCTGGATCGCGCTCGAGTCTCTGCCGAAGCAGGAAGCGCTCGCGTTTGCCCGCGGCTCGCACCTCGGGCCGATGTACGGGTATCCCGCGACCGGCACCTACATCCGCACCGATCGGGCCGACCCGAACCTGGGCAAGGCCGACCTGCCCCCGTTTCCCGACATCGAGTCGGACCCCGAGCGCTACGAGATCATGTCGTGGGACATCGAGCCCGGTGACGTCGTGTTCTTCAACTTCAATACGATCCACGGCGGTGCGCCGACCACCAACACACGTCGTCGGGCCTACAGCTTGCGGATCTTCGGTGACGACGTCGTGTACGAGAAGCGGGGCGCCGATCACCTCGCCTTCCCAGATCTGGCGGCGTCGCTGAACGACGGAGATCCATTGCGCCACGCGGTGTTCCCGAAGGTGCGGCCGCGGGCGAAGCGACCCGATTGACCGCCGATATCTCGTTGCGGACGATCGTCGTGGGAGACCACACAACGATGTGTTGTGGAGTGGCACTCCCGGCGTTCGATGCCGAGACTGGTCGTCCCCTCCATACGTGCACGCGTGCGGGCGGGATGGGATCGTCGAGCGGTTCGGCTGACACGTCACCACGATCGAAGCCGGATCACTCGCGGACCTGGCCCGGGCCGCCACGGCACCGGCAACCACCCAGCCACGGACTGTCCGAGCTGTCTGAGCGGGCGTGATCCGAAGGCCCGCGATGAGGGTCGTGGGCTGACCGCGATGGTCGGCCAGGTCCTACTTCAAGCTGGCTTCCGTTCCAGGGGGCAGTTCGTCGAGAAGAATTCGAACCCGCGACCCTCACTTTGGCAACGTGCAGGAACCCGTCCAGCCCGTGACGGCACCTGCTCTGACGTGCGGTTGCGTCCACGGAATCGTCCACCTGGTGGTGTTCTGTCCGTGCTGTAGTGGACCGGTCTACTACGAGGCCCGCAAGCCCCGAGGGGCTCACGCTCGTATGTCATCGCGGGCGACCGTAGCCCGCCCAGATTCTCAGCTCCTTCACAGGAGGATTCGCTAGAAGAGCTGGAGCCCAGGAGTGTCGGCGAACACGCGGTCGGTCGTCGCGAGCGTTGCCTTGATGTGGATGGCAGTCGCCGCGATCCACAGGTCTGCGTTGTGGGGAGCGTGCGCAAGCGGGTGGCCGACCGTTCCGCATTGGAACCGAACCCGGGCGACGGTATCCAAGAGGGCGTCGCTCACTGAATGACGTTGGTCGCCTGAATCGCCCGTTCGAGCCGATCCAACCGAGGTGCCGCCCAGCCGGCCACCAACGCTCCGTAACGAAGTTCGGCCACGGTCTGCACCGCGAGGTTCAGTTGGTTGCCCGGGAGCCGGGCGACGACCGGTTCGAGAGCGGGCCGGCGCTTCTTGCCCAGCGCGGCGCTGAAGACGCCGGTGTCGACGAGGAGTCTCACGACAACGCTGCGATGAACTTCTGGTACTCGTCGTCGGTGAGGTCGTCGACCTCGATGTCGTCCAGGGACTCCAGCACCGGAGCAGCCGCCAACTGATGCTCGGACTGATCGCGCGGCAACAAGCTCGTGCCGTACGGGCCGTCGTGGCCGTGCGTCGTAGCGTTGCTCATGCGCCCAGGCTACTTCCGGTGACGCCGGGGCACGTCGACATCTCCCCTCGGAGGAGCCGCCGCAGCTCCGCCGGCGACGGAGGACAGATCTCGGCTGGCGGGACAACGACGCGATGCGCTCGTTGCGCGGGTTGTCCCACACCCAGCCCCACTGTTGCGCCTGTGACAGCGCCGACCGCAGGACCACGTGGGCTCGAGCGATCGTGCCAGGAGCCAACGCGCCGCCGTTTCGACTGCCGCTGGTGCGCAGCTTCAACGTAGACCGTCGATCATCGCCGGGCTCAGCTCCCCGACGCGGACGTCACCGAGGTTCGGATGCAGGTAGCAGTTAATCGCCGAGCGGGTCTGCCTTACCGTGGTCGGCGCCCAGGAGACCACCGCGGTAGCGAACTACGCCTCAAGGTGCTCCGAGACGGTCGACCCCGCGCCGATCGCCTTCGCCGAGCGGACCCCGGCGACGATTGCCGCCAGGCTCCGTTCGGCGTCGGCGCGGTTGCCGCGCACGGTCGCGGTTCGATAGCGACAGCGGTGCGTCGCGGGGTCGATGCCGGCGTACACGCGAAGCTCCCACGACGCTGCGCCACGTTGACGGAGTGAGCCTTCCATCGCCTCAGCCTCCGCCCGGCCAGCGCCCGCTGTGATGGGCAGAACGATGGGCATGATCGGCGCTTACGGCGCCTCGCAGACCCGCCACGAAACCAAAGAAACCCCCGCTCAGCGGGGGCTTCTTATTGAGCGGACGACGGGATTCGAACCCGCGACCCTCACCTTGGCAAAGGTCATGAAACCAGTCTCCGTGGTCTCTCCAGTCTCCTGAGCAGCCTGTGGTCTCCTCGCCAATCTCCTCAGTCCGCAGCGTGCACCTCTGTCGCCCCGCAACTGCATAGCGCGCTAAACCACGACGAATTCGCAGAGCGCGAGGCTATATCAGCGCCTCGAACGTCGCCTGCGCAGCCTGGCGCTGATTGGGGTCGAGCTGAAGCCACATCTGCGAACGAGAGTCCATCACGTTTGCTTCGATCCGACCGAGCAGACCGACGTCGGCGTCAGTGAGGCTCGTCCGGGTCTCGTCGGGGTCGACGTCGATCGTGAGCAGGAAGGCGACGTCTTGGAGGTGACGTGGGCTCGCTGCGGTGCGCGGGTCGACAGCTGCGGCGGTCTTCACGGCGATCGCTCCGGCCAGCGTCGGCACGTAGACCTCAGCGTTGGGACGGTCGTCGGCGTAGTAGAGGCTGACCTGACGGGCGGTTTCGAAGGCGCGCCGTCCACCGGGAATCGCGATGCTCGCCACGTTGCGGTGCTCGACGACGAGTTGGTCCTTAGCCTCGATCCACCGATCGGGGTCGGGGCTGAGCCTTGG
>CAZGUH010000014.1:0-25514 GCA_964529005.1 uncultured Ilumatobacteraceae bacterium
CATGAACACCAGCCACAGGGACCACCACCTGTCACGTCGACCCTCGGCCGGGAAGTACTAGGGGTGAGCAGCCCGCCGGCGTCAGGCCGCTGCTCGACATCGTAGATGATCACGAGCTCGCATCAGAGCTCCGGATGTTCTACGCGACACAGGTCGCCGAGCATCTCGAAGCGATCGGGAAGTCGTGGACGGAGATCTCCGAGGACAGCTTTCGGAAGGCCGACGAGATCGTACGGCTGTCTCAGGAAGCAGCGGCTCCCGCGTTCGGTTCTCGCGACGCGGCTCGCGCCCGGCTGACCCTTCTCAACCAGTGGATCGCAGAGGTCGCGGCCTTCCGTCTGGATGGCTACACGGACAACGTGGTGCACACACCGGTCATGATGCCCGTGCCTTCGAGGCGCAGCGGGCGTTGGGGCTGCGCGTCGCGCAGTGGGCGCGCACGCTCGGACCGAGCGAGCGCACAGCCGAGATGTGCCGATCTTCGCCCCTGGCGGCCCGCTCGACCAGTGGGCGCGACGCTCCGCGGAGGCCGTCGAGCGCGCTCATCACGCCGTCGCCGCTCGGCAGAGCAACTGGGGCAACGCGTACCGCGCCGCGTTCATACTCGCCTTCCTCGGCGTGTCGTGGGGACCGAGAACGGCGGGCTCGGAGCGCTCATGCTGTTCGCGTCGATCGCGCTGTGGCGCGCCGCTCGCCGCAGGAAGGATCAGCTCGATCCGTGGCAACCCGAGTCCTGCCACCCACCGCTCGTGAGCACACCGCAGCCGCCGTGGCCGGCGCCAACGGTCCCCGATCGTCGCGACGAGCCGCGTTCGGTCTGATCCTGCAGTGACGCCGGACAGGCGCGCACGCCTGGGCAAACCAATCCAAGACCTATCCTCCCCCGGTCCTAGAATGGAGCGCAGCCTGTACGGGCGGGACCGAGCTCGAGGCCGGAGGGGGAATACCGTGGAACCACACGCCGACGCGGGACGCGACGACTCGTACCTTCGGACATGGCTCGGCTGGTCGGACGAGGACAACATCGTCGTCGCCGGCCGAGACCTCGCCACCGATCTCATGGGACGGCTGAGCTTGACAGAGCTGGCCTACCTGCTCGTCACTCGTCGCGAGCCGACCGCCGGCGAGCGCCGCGTGCTCGACACGGTGCTGGTCGCGCTGGCGGATCATGGTCTCACGCCGAGCGCGCTGGCGGCGCGGATGACCTATCTCGGAGCTCCGGACGCGTCGCAGGCCGCCATCGCCGCCGGGCTGCTCGGCGCCGGTTCCGTGTTCCTCGGACCCGCGAGCGACACCGCCGATTTCCTGGCAGCGATCTTGGCCTCGGCGCCAGAACCGCCGGACGAGCACGACACCGGGGGTCTCGTGCGCGCCGCCGTCGACGAGCGCCTCCAGCGGGGCGTGACGATCCCCGGTCTGGGGCATCCCGTGCACCGTCGAGGCGATCCCCGAACCCCTGTCGTCTACGCCATCGCCGAGGAAGAGGGCCTCCTCGGCCCGCACCTTCGGCTTCTGCGAGTCGTCGCCGACGTGGCGGCGGCGGCGACGGGGAGGTCTCTGCCGTTGAACGCCGCGGGCGCATGCGGCGCGGCCCTCGTCGACGCCGGCGTCCCGCCTGCTGGTGTACGCGGCTTGTGCCTCGTCGCTCGAACCGCAGGTCTCGTCGGACACCTGGTCGAAGAGGCGTCGCACCCGCTCGCACGCCGGCTGTGGCTCGAGCTCGCCGAACGCGGCAGGCCACCGGAGGTGTAGGCGCTGTGATCACACCCTTCGCTCCGGCTCGACCTCAAGCGGTATGCTTTGGCACTTCCTTCGCCGAAGTGGAGCACGAATGGCGTTAAAGACGAACGGCGAACTCCTCGAGATTCTCAGTGATTGGTCTACAGGAGCAGGGCCGCTGTACGTGCGGCTCGCCGACGCCATTCGGCGCGCGGTCATCGACGGGCGCCTCCGCCACGAGCAACCGTTGCTGACCGAGCGAGCGCTGGCCGAAGGACTGTCCACGAGCCGGGGCACGGTCGTCGCGGCGTACAACCTGTTGCGCAAGGAGCAGCTGATCCAGAGCCGTCAAGGCAGCGGGACGTGGATCAGCGCGTCCGCCGGCAACGCGATCGCCACCCGCGCCGACCTGAAGGGCGTGAAGCCGAACGGTTGGGCGACCGACGGCGTGTCGCTCACGATGGCCAACCTGGCCGCGCCGGACGAGCTCCGCGAGACGCTCCTCTCGTTGCAGGACGCCGACCTGGACGGCGCCTTGGACGGCCACGGATACTTCACCCTCGGCTTGCCGAAGCTGCGCGTCGCCATCGCCGAGCACTACGAGCGTCAAGGGCTGCGCACGACGGACGACATGATCCTCGTGACGTCGGGTTCCCAGCAGGCGATCTCGTTGATCGCTTCGTTCTTCGGGTCCGAGATGCCGACGATCGTCGAGGATCCGACGTATTCGGGCGCCATTGACGCGTTCCGCAACGCCGGTGCGTCGCTCCGCAGCGTGCCGCTGACCGCGGACGGCGTCGACGTCGACGTCTTGCGCGCCACCATCGCGCCGCGTGGAAGCCTCTTCTACCACATGCCCGTGCACAACCCCACCGGCACGGTCATCACCCCGGCGGCGCAGGACGAGCTGCGCGATCTTGCCCAAGATCGCAAGCTGACGATCGTCGAGGATCGCACGTTGGCCCACGTCCTCCTGGAGCCGCGCGACGTGAGGCCGCTCGCAGCCGACGACTGCGACGTGATCACGGTCGAGTCCACCAGCAAGGTGCTGTGGGGCGGCCTGCGCGTCGGCTGGATACGGGCGGCGCCGACGATGATCCAACGCCTCGCCCAAGTGAAGGCCGTCGCAGATCTGAGCACCTCCGTGATCGGGCAGGTGGTCGTCGCCAAGCTACTCGGTGATCTGCCGCGGCTCGTCGCCAGCCTGCGCGCCCGTGTCGTCCCTCGGTTCGAGTTGCTCACGTCGCTGATCAACGACCAGCTCCCCACCTGGTCGTGGCATCGGCCGTCGGGCGGTCTCTCGTTGTGGGTGCGACTCCCCTCATGCGACGCCGTGGAGTTCGCCGCCGCGGCACAGCGTGACGGCGTCGCCATCGTCCCGGGGAGCTTGATGTCGGTCGACGGGAACTACCGCGATCACATCAGGCTGCCGTACGTGCTCGACGCGCCGACGTTGGAGCGCGCCGTGGAACGGCTCGCCGAGAGCTGGGCGTCGTTCGAGACTTCGTCCGAACGGTCGTCGCCGTATCCCGTGCTGGTCTGACGCGCTGTTCCGACTGCAGCCACGCATACCAATACGAGAGAATTCCATCCAATCTTCTCTTGACTGGTCGCCGACAGGCTGCCGATACTGTTCCAATGGATAACCACTGTGGTGTTCCAATCGTGGAGAGCGGGTGGGTTCGTCGGCGTCGCGCTCGCCGGTGCTGACATGACGTCCGCGGCCGTCAACGTGGACGAACGCATCGCCGTCCCGGCGGCTCCTGAACTCGTCTGGATGCTGCTCACAGATCCGTTGGTCGTCGTGGAGTGCATGCCCGGCGCGTCCGTCCTGGCAATGCACCCTGACGGCAGTGTGGACGGCAGCCTGACCATGAAGCTCGGCCCGACGACCGTGTCGTTCCAAGGTCGTGTCGTTCCGGTGTTCGAAGCCGATTCCCGGCAGGGGCACATCGAGGCGAGCGGGGTCGACGGCGTGGGTCGGAGCCGCGCGCGAGCCGTGACGACGTTCTCCGTCACCGCAGCGGGGCCGGATGCGTCGGAGGTGGCGATCACGAGCACGATCGACGTCACCGGCGTTCTCGCCAACTTCGTTAAGACCGGAGGGCCGCACCTCGTTCGACGGATGCTGGCGGACTTCGCCGACAACCTTCGCGCGACGGCCGTCGAGCGCCAAGCTCAACCAGCGGCGACCACGGACGTCGCGGAGCACGAGACGAGAACGGCGAGCGCGAAGCCAGCGGCGCCGGTGAGCGTCGTCCGACTCGTCCTCCAAGCGACGTTCGATGCCATCCGATCAGCGCTGCGCTCCGTGAGGAACAGATTTCGACCTGCAGCTCGGACCACCGAAGGAGGCTCGACGTGAAAGTGTACGAAGCGATTGCCCAAGCGGTCGTGGACGAAGGGGTGGATCGCATCTTCACCCTCATGGGCGACGCCAACATGGAGATGTTGACGTACCTCGCCGAGCTCAACTACGAGGGCGTGTGCGCCAGTCGACACGAGGGCGCCGCGATGGCGATGGCCGACGGCTACGCCCGCGCGACGGGCAAGCTCACCGTCTGCACGGTAACCGCAGGTCCGGGGTTCGCGAACGCGGTCACGTCGCTCACCGGCGCGGCGCGGGCCAATGCGCCCGTCGTGCTGATCACGGGCCAGCACAGCCGTGAGAACATCGGCCACCCGCAGTGGATGGACCACGAGGCACTCACTCGTGTGACCGGCGCGGCGTACCGGCCGGTCGCATCCGCAGCCGGCGCCCTCGACGTCACGCGCGCGGCGTTCCTCCAAGCCCGGATGGAACGCATGACCGTCGTGCTCGACGTCCCGATGGACATCCAGGACATGGAGCTTCCGTGGCCGTACTCGTACACCCCCTCCTCCGAGGACACGATCGCGCCGCCTCGGCCGCATCCCGATCCGGCGACGATCGCCGAGGCGACGGCGATCATCGCTTCCTCCGAGCGCCCGATCGTCATTGCCGGCGCCGGCGCCGTCGCGTCGGGCGCCGTCGACGCGATCCGGACCTTGGCCTCGACAGCCGGAGCGTTGCTGTCCACGACCCTGCTCGCACGCGGTCTCTTCTCGGGCGACCAGTTCGACATCGGCGTCGCCGGCTTGTTCGCCACGGACCTCGCAGGCGAGCTGTTCGCCAAGGCCGATTGCGTGATCGCGATCGGCTCGAGCCTCAACCACTACACCGTCGAGGGCGGGTATCTGTTCCCGAACGCCCGGGTCATCCACGTCGACGTCCGTCCGGCGATCATGGGATCCGGTCGGCGGCCCGACTGCACAGTGCTGAGCGACGCCCGAGTCGGCGCCGAAGCGCTGACACAGGCGCTCACGTCAGCCGGCGGCGCGCACGCTCGATACCGAACCGCCGACGTCGCCGATTCGATCGCCACGCGTGCAGTCGACGACTCGCCGGTGGAGATCGAGCCCGACCGGGTCGACCCGAGGCGGATCTGCGCGGAGCTCGACCAGATCCTCCCCGACCCGTGCGGGCTGGCGATCGGCGTCGGTCACTTCTGGGCCTTCCCGATCATGCACATGAACCGGCGTCACTTCCCCCTGCTCTTCGCGCATCAGTTCGGAGCGATCGGTCAGTCGCTTCCGATCGCGGCGGGCGCTTCCGTCGGCCTCGAGAGCACTCCGATGGTGCTCGTCGACGGCGACGCCAGCGTGATGCTGGGGATCCATGCGTTGGAGACCCTCGCCGTGTATCGGTGCCGGCTGCTCGTCGTCGTGTTGAACGACTGGGCACTGGGCGCCGAATACCACCGCATCAAAGCCGCCGGGCACGACCCGATGCACAGCACCGTTCCGGCGACGGACATCGCCGCCGTCGCGCAGTCGATGGGGTGCAGGGCGATGACGATCACCCACCAGGCCGACCTCAAACCAGCCGTGGAGGAGTTCTTGCGCGGCGACGGCCCGATGGTGCTCGACTGCCGCGTGTCGCGCAACGTCGTCAGCAGGCCGTTCCGCCGGCTGTTCTTCGCCGAGGGCTGACAGCGGATCGACGACGGGCGGTTGCCGATCCGCCCGTCACAAGATAGCGATCGGGTTGACCGGGCTTCCGGTACCGCCGACGATCCGGAGCGGCGCGACCGTCAACTGGAACGTCCATTGGCCGAGTCGGCGGCACTCCGCGCCGAGAGCTTCGAGATCACAGTTGTCGAGGAGCCACAGGCCCATCGCGACGACGCCGATGTTGTGGATCGGAACTCGCACGTTGGGGAACTCGTTCGGCCTCGCTTCTTGCGCGGTGTCGGCTCCGACGACGGCGACCTCGCGCTCGTACAACCAGGGGAGGCAGGACGCGTGCCAGCCGGCTTGCCCGGTGACGGCGGGGTCGCCGTAGCCGACGCTTCGCTGGTACGCGCCGTGCCCTGTTCTCAGCAGCACCGCGTCGCCCGTGCGGACTTCGACACCCTGCCGCTCCTCGACACGCTCGAGGTCGTGTGGGAAGACAGGCGTGCCCGGCTCGAGCCAAGGCACGCCGTTCACGTCGGCGACGTCCAGCAACACCCCGCGCGTCACGATGCCGCCGGCCACACGGGTGACGTCGAGGTCGACAGCTCCCGTCTCGCTGGCGACGATGTCGCCGGGCCGCCCGCCGTAGGCCTGACCGCGCCAGTACGTGTGACTCAAGGAGTCCAGATGCGTGACGGTGAAGCTGTGGTAGATCATGCCGATGTACTCGGTGGCGACCGAACCCAGATAGCCGTCGTCCGCTGCTGATCGGGGAAGACCGGTCATGAAGCGCTGCGGCGCGGGACGATTCTGCATGTCGGGCCGGTGCGCGGTGTCGATGTCGTGCGCGCAGGACACCGCGATGCCGTGCCGGATCTCCGCCGCGCTGGCGCGGCGACGTTCGTCGGTCACGAAGTTCATCGTCCCCAAGTCGTCGTCCGGACCCCACCGGCCCCAGTTGCTCAGACGCTCGAACCAGGAGACGACCTCCGACTCCGTGACGCCTTGGCCCGCGGCTCGTGCGGCTGCGTCACCGACGGACCCAGTCGAGCTTGTGGGTTCACTCATCGCCAATGACCTCCGAAGGCGCGGGCCGCACGTCGCGGCGAAGGATCAGGATCTCGTGTAGAGGATGGTGGGAAGGCGCAAGCCGACGACGTCGCCGCCGTCGTCTCGCACGAACCGACCTCGGGTGCCGGCACGAGGTCCGGTCGGGACGAACACGGTGTCGTCCTCGCCGACGAGCAACGGCAGATCACCGCCGATCGGGGGCCGGCCGCTCTCACCGCCGGCGCCGGCCCCGGTTCTCTCCTGCGCCGCGACGAGTCCGTCGCTCGTCACCCGCAACTCCAGGGCGCCGTGCTCGCACGTGTATCGACCTTCCAAGCCGACGAGCGACGCGGCGGGCACGAGCGGCGCCGGCGCGGCGCTGTCGTCGATGCCGAGGTGGTGGGCAAGGGCCCATGAGGTCACCTCGCGATCGAAGGCGTGACCGGCGATGTTCGTCGTCACGACGATCGCGAACCGGCGAGCGGGAACCATCGCCACGGATGCTCCGAAGCCGAGACCTGCGCCTCCGAGGCTGACGATGTCGAGCCCGTCCACGCGGTGCACCAACCACGTCAGGGCCATGCGCCCGTCGCTCGTCTGCGGCCGCACCAGCTCGTCGACGCCGCTCGGGCTCAGGACCTCGCGTCCGTCCCACGACCTGCCCCCGTCGAGGTACAGGCTCGTGTAGCGCAGAAGATCGCCGACCGTCGTGGCCAATCCGATCGAGGGCTTGGACCACTCCGTGTCGCGCCACGGTCGAACGACGACCGGCTCGGCCGTGGTTCCCGGAACCGCGCCGGCGGCAGAGACATGCCCGATCGCCACCGGATGCGTGATCAGCTCGCCGAGGTCGTACGTGCTCGCGTCCATCCCGAGGGGTTCGAGCACCAGCGCGTCGACGACCTGCTCGAAGGGCTGCCCGGAAACGCGCTCGAGGACGTGCCCGGCGAGCATGAGCCCGGAGTTGGAGTACGACCACTCCTCGAACGGACGGCACGACGGGAGCCGCCCGACGATCCCCACGATCTCCGAGATCGGCTCGCACGGCGGCGCATCCGCGGTGTCGGCCCACCCCGTCCGGTGCGAAAGCAGGTGGCGCACCGTCAACCGCGCCTCGGCCTGCGGATCGTCCAGCCGGAGCTCGGGGACGTAGTCCCGCACCGGACGGCCGAGGTCGAGGCGCCCCCGCTCCACCAAGCGCATCGCGGCGACGGCGACGAGACTCTTGCTGATCGAGAAGACACGGAAGCGGGTGTCCGTCGTGATCGACGTGGGATGTTCGACGCTTGCCACGCCGCTGCACCAGATCTCCGACGAGCCGTCGACCGAGACGCCGACCGCGGCGCCGGGAACGTTCCAGCGCTCCTTGGCGGCGGCGGCCGCGCTGGCGAGCGCCGCCGTGGTCGTCATCCCTCGCAAGGGTGCACCTCCATCGATGTCGGTAACCAAGCCCCCGAATTCAACCCGTCTACAGGTCAATCGCGGACCATTTGACCCCTTGACCCGCTCGCGAACGCCATGATAGTAACCAATCTGGGATGACTGGTCCAGGACGTCTTCAGAGAGGACCGTACTTGGTTCTAGTTGGAATGAAGGACCCGGGATGGGGGCTCCCTCGGGGCAGAACACCGTCAGCGAGCATGCCGTGAGGCCGATCGAGCCCGCCGACCTCGTCCGTCTGCGCACGATCACCGACGTGCAGATCTCGCCGGACGGTGATCGCGTCGCGTACGTGGTTCGGACTGCGGATCCCGGTCGCGACTGCGACCTCACCGCTCTGTGGTTGTACGACATCCGATCCGGTCACCACGAGCAGCTGACCGACGGCGGGCGCGCGGAGGCGGCGCCGAAGTGGTCGCCCAGCGGGCGACAGCTGGCCTTCACGCAGCGCTGCAGCGCCGACGGCGATCAGGCAGACGGAACGCGGCAGCTGTACGTGATCGATCTCGACACGAGATCCGCTCCCCGCCAGCTGACCGACTTCGACGACGACGTCTCCGCGGAGCCGAACTATCCGGTGATCACCGAGAGCTACGCATGGTCCCCGGACGGGTCGTGGCTCTGCGTGGCGACGAAGGACGGTCCGCGCACGCGGAAGCGCGTGTTCGCCCACGACCGCCTCGCCTACAAGATGGGCGACCTCGGCTGGTGGGACGGGCGCCGAAAGCACCTCTGGCGCGCGCCCGTCGACGGCGGCACCCCGACGCGGCTCACGGGCGGCGACTGGGATTGCTACGGCCCCGCCGTCGCGCCCGACGGGCGCCACGTCGCGTACATATCGGCCGAGCGGCATCGAACCGAGCGCCACAACAGCCTTCCCGACACGAATCCACTCACCCGGCGCGACATCTGGGTTCTCGACACGGCCACGGCGAACCGGTGGTTCCTGCGCGTCGGAGACGGGCCGTGGCTGACACCGTCGTTTTCCCCCGATGGCAGGTCGTTGGCGTTCTTCGGACACGACGATCCGGCGGCGGGTTGGAGCCGGCCGGTGCACCTGTGGGTCGCCACGACAGAGGGCGACGACGCCCGCGACGTGCTCGCGGACTGGGACTACACGTGCGGCAGCATCGTGATGAGCGACGTACACGACGTGTTCGCGCCGCCGCCTGCGGTGTGGTCGCCCGACGGGCAGCGCCTGTGCTTCCTCGGCACGGCACGTGGCGCGTCAAACGTGTACTCGGTCACGCTGGACGGCGAGGTCACCCCCGTGACGACCGGGGACCACGAGGTGGTCACGGTGTCGGTGGACGCGACCTCGTCGCGATTCGCGGCCGTGATCGGCGACGAGACCGCGCCCGGCGAACTGCACGTGGGAAGCTTCGACGGTGAGCTCGAGCGCGTCACGCAGCTCAACGACGCCGTGCTGCGCGACGTGTCCACCTCGAAGGCGGAGCGCATCACGTTCAGCGGCGGCGACGGCTGGCAGATCGACGGGTTGGTGCTGCGACCCCCCGGCGAGCCGGACGCCGCATCACGCCGCCCGCTAGTTCTCGAGGTGCTTCCCGGCTCCCAGTTCGTCCACGGACGCAGCTTCAACTTCGAGTATCAGCTGCTCGCCAGCAACGGCTACGTCGTCGTGCACGTCAACCCGCGGGGAGCGGGCTCGTTCGGTTCCCACTTCTCCCGCGCCGGAGCGACGGTCGGCGACTACTTCGGCAAGAACGTCGACGACCTCATGGCGGCCGTCGACACCGTCGTCGCCCAGGGAGGCGTCGACGAGAAGCGGCTCGGGCTCACGGGCGACGCCTCGGGCGGCGCGATGACGAACTGGTTGATCACGCAGACCGATCGCTTCGCCGCGTCGGTGGCGCGACGCGCGGCGGCGAACATGTACGCAGCGGCGATGACCGGAGACCGGGCGGGCGTCCGCGCGGTCGGCGGGGTCCCGTCGCTCGCCGACGTCGACGCGATGTTCCGCCGCTCGCCGGTCGCGCACGCCGCCGACGTGACCACACCGCACCTCATCATCCACTCGATCGGGGATCTGCGCTCACCGGTCACGCTGGCGGAGGAGCTCTTCGTCGCCCTGCGGTCGCTCGGCAAGACCGCACGACTCGTGCTGTTCGACAACGACGTGCACTTCCTCTCGCGGATGGGTCGGCCGAGCGACAAGGTCGAGTTCTTCCGGCTGATCCTCGAATGGTTCGACCTCCATCTGGCTGATCGGGCCAAGGAAGGAAGGGGTGATCCGTGAACGCCCAGCGATCGACGCCATGGCTCATCTCCGTCGACGATCACGTCGTCGAGCCGCCCGATCTCTGGTGGTCGCGCTTGCCGCGCGGACTGCGTGAGCGCGGCCCCCGCGTCGTGCGCGACTCGTGCCGGACCCAGACGGACGCGTTGCGACAGACGGCGACGTACACGAAGGGCGGCGACGGCCCGATCACAGATTGGTGGGTGTACGAGGACCTCGCCAAGCCGGTTCCGCAAACCCTCGCCTGCGCCGGCTATCCGCCGGAGCGCTTCACCCTCAAGCCGATCCGCTACAAGGAGATGCGTCCGGGGTGCTTCCGCGCGGACGCTCGGCTCGAGGACATGGACCTCAACCGCACGGAACGGTCGCTGTGCTTCCCCACCGTGTCGCGCTTCGCCGGCCAGATGTTCCTGGAGGCGAAGGACAAGGGCCTCGCGCTCCTGTGCGTGAAGGCCTACAACGACTGGATGTTGGATGAGTGGTGCGGGGACTCTGACCGCCGCCTGATCCCGATCTGCCTCGTGCCGCTGTGGGACCCGGTCGTGGCGGCAGAGGAGGTGCGTCGCACTGCCGATCGCGGCTGCCGGGCGATCTCGTTCAGCGAGATGCCGAGCTACCTCGGCCTGCCGTCGATCCACGACCCCCGCCGGTGGTGGGATCCGCTCTTCGAGGCGTGCGACGAGACCGGCACGGTGGTGTGCATGCACATCGGCTCCGGCTCCCGGTTGGTGGAGACGAGCCCGTACGCCCCACACATCGTCGACCTCGTGCTCACGTTCAACAACGCACAGGTCTCCTTCGTCGAGTGGCTGGTCTCGGGAGTCCTGGTGCAGTTCCCGAACCTGAAGGTCGTCTACTCCGAAAGCCAGATCGGCTGGATGCCGTACGTGCTCGAACGGCTCGACAAGGCCTTTCTGAACGCCCGCGCCTGGGCGAGAGAGGGCATCGTCTTCGACCGTCTGCCGAGCGAGTACGTGCCAGGCCGGGTGTACGGCTCGTTCTTCGACGACGAAACCGGGATCGAGCAACGCCACGCGATCGGGGTCGGTCAACTGCTGCTCGAGGTCGACTATCCGCATCAGGACAGCACCTGGCCCCACACCGAGGCGATCGTCGAGAAGCTGGCGGTGACGACCTCGCCGGACGAGCTCGACCGGATCGTCAGCCGCAACGCGACGGAGCTGTTCGGGCTGGAGCCGCTGCGGAGCGCCGATGCAGCGTGCTGACGGATCCCACGACGATCGCGGGGCACGGCCCGCTCTCCCGCCGATCGTCTCCGTCGACGACCATGTCGTCGAGCCACCTGATCTGTGGACGTCCCGGCTTTGCGCGGCCGATCTCGCCGACGGCCCACGGGTCGAGCGACGGCGCGGTCGCGTCGTGCGCGACGACTCCGGCGCGGTGGTCTTCGTCGAGGACCCGTCCGGTCGGTGGGGTGACGTCTGGCGCTACGAGGAGACCACCTGGCCCCTCACCGCGGGCTACGCCGCCGTCGGCGAGCTGCGCGAGCTCCACGCGGACACGTTCGTGACGTTCGACGACCTCGAGCCCGGGTGCTACCGACAACCAGCGCGTCTGGCCGCCATGACGTCCAACCAGACCGAGGCGTCGTTGTGCTTTCCGACCTTCCCTCGGTTCTGCGGCCAGCGCTTCCTCGGCGCGACGGACCTGGGGCTTGCCCGGCGGTGCGTCGAGGCCTACAACGACTGGATCCTCGAGGAGTGGTGCGCAGGCGCGGGAGCGGGCCGACTCCTCCCGGTGACGCTCGTCCCCCTCTGGGACGTCGATCTGGCCGTCGCCGAGGTCGAGCGTTGCGCTGCGGCGGGCTCGTGCGCGATCGCCTTCTCGGAGGCGCCGCACCACCTCGGCCTGCCGAGCGTTCACTCCGGGCAATGGGACCGGCTGTTCGCTGCATGCGCCGAGACAGGCACCACGGTGGCCATGCACATCGGTTCGTCGTCACGGTTGCCGACGACGGCGGACGACGCGCCGCACATGGTGCTCGCCGCGCTCACGTTCGAGAACTCGGCGCATGCGTTCGTCGACTGGCTCACGTCCGGCTTGCTCGTTCGTCATCCGAGCCTCCACATCGCCCTCGCAGAAGGGCAGGCGGGATGGATGCCGTTCGTGCTGGAGCGCCTCGACAGCATCTGGGAGAGGGGAAGGACGTACGAGCGCGATCTGTGGAAGCGAATCCCGGAGCGACCGAGCAGCTACATGCGTCACCGCGTGTACTGCTGTGTCTTCGACGACCTCCACGCCCTCAAGAACCGCCACGAGATCGGCACGCAGCAGCTCATGTTCGAGACCGACTATCCCCACGCCGACTCGACGCACCCCCGCTCTCGAGACGTGGCCGCTCGACTCTGCGAGCAGGCCGGCCTCGACGACCACGAGACGTGGCGACTGATGCGCGGCAATGCGATCGAATGCTTTCGTCTCGACAGGATGGGAATCGTCGCATGACAGAAGACCGCACGTCCGTGACGCCGGCGACCCTTCATCGTTCCCGAACGTACGCCGACCTGATCTACGCCGCGATCACACGCTTTTCCGACCGCGCCGCGTTCGAGTACATGGATCGGCAGATCTCGTACGCGGATGTCGAGCGGATCGTCCTGTCGACGATCACCGCCCTGAGGGCACGGGGCCTCGGCCCGGGCGATGGGGTCGCAGTCCTGTGCGGCAGCCGACCGGAAGCGTTCTTCACGCTCGCCGCCGTCGCCGTCGGCGGCTTCCGGTACACGCCGTTGCATGCCGAAGGGTCGGCAGCGGACCACTCCTACGTGCTCGACGACAGCGAGGCCTCGCTCCTCCTCTACGACTCGCCCCGATTCGACGCCCACGTCGAGGAGCTCCTCGGTCGATGCCCGAACCTGCACGCGGCGTCGATCGACGAGTTCTTTGGCGAGGCGCCCACGTCGTCCGATTGGGGACGCCACGACGTCGCGGCGCTCCTGGAGGAGCGCCGCCTCGACGACATCTGCGTGCTGACCTACACCGGTGGCACGACGGGACGGCCGAAGGGCGTGATGCGATCACAGCGGTGCATGGCGACGAACGCGCTCTACACGGCTCTCGAGTGGGAATGGCCCGATCCTCTCAGGTTCCTCGTCATGACGCCACTGTCGCACGGGGCCGGGTGGATGGCTCCGGCGATCTTGCTGCGGGGCGGGACGGTCATCACCGGTCCGTCCTTCGAGGCCCATACGTTCGCCGACCTGCTCGCCGACACGCGGGCGACCTGCACCTTCCTCGTGCCGACGATGATCTACCGCGTCCTCGACGCGCTTGCGCCGACACGCCGGTTGGCCGGACTCGAGACCGTGATCTACGGCGCGTCGGCGATGTCACCGTCTCGCCTCGCTGAAGCGATCGAGCGCTTCGGACCAATCTTCATGCAGCTCTACGGGCAAGCAGAGGCTCCGAACCTGATCTCCGTGCTGCGGAAGCACGAACACGTCCTGTCGACCCCTGCGCGCCTCGCCAGCTGCGGACGACCTGTCGCCTGCGCCGAGGTCCGCCTACTCGACTCGGATGGCCGCGATGTCGCCGACGGGGAGGTGGGCGAGATCTGCGTCCGCGGTCCGATCGTGATGGACGGGTACTGGAAGCAGCCCGAGTTGACGGCCGAGGTCTTCCGTGGCGGATGGCTGCACACCGGCGACCTCGCTCACCGCGATGCCGAGGGATACCTCACCATCGTGGACCGGGCGAAGGACATGATCGTCACAGGCGGGTTGAACGTCTTCGCACGAGAGGTGGAAGACGTGATCGGCGAGCACCCCGGGGTCGCGTCCGTCGCCGTGATCGGCGTGCCCGACGACGACTGGGGGGAGGCGGTCAAGGCGGTGGTGGTGCCGCGCGACGGAGCCGAGGTGTCCGCGACGGACCTGATCGCGTTCGTGCGCGCTCGCAAAGGGCCGGTGCACGCGCCGAAGTCGGTGGACTTCGTGCCGGCGTTGCCGGTCACCGCCGTGGGAAAGCCGGACAAGGTCGCCCTGCGACACCGCTACTGGCCTGCAGACGGAGGTCGCCGGTTCGTCCACTGACCATTAGCCCACGATTAGCCCCGTTGACAGGCTCAGCTACCCGGCGAATAATGGACGAATTGGAAGCCACAGGCACCAAAGATCCGGCTACCGAAATAATTGGACTAGGGGGTAGCAATGTCGGTCTGCAGTGGACTTCGCGTCGTCGACACGGACACCCATCTCACCGAACCACCCGATCTGTGGACGAGCCGTATGCCTCGAAAGTGGTTGGCCGAGGCGCCGCGCGTAGAGGTCGAACCACGCTCCGGCCGGCCGCGCTGGCGCGTCGGGGACGACTGGCTCATGGCGGTCGGCATGATGAGCTCGGCTGGATGGCGCGAGTTCTACCCGTCCGTCCCCCCGACGTTCGAGGACATCGACGCGAGCTGCTTCGAACCGGAGGCCCGCGTCCGGTGGATGGACCAGTACGGCATCGACACCCAGATCCTCTATCCGAACATCATCGCCTTCGAAGGCCACGGGATCCTCAAGCTCGCCGACGAAGCGCTGCGCATCCAGATCATCCGGGTGTACAACGACTACGTCACCGAGTTCGCCGCCGCGAAGCCGGGGCGCTTCGTGCCGCTGGCGAGCATGCCCTTCTGGGACGTCGAGGCCTCGATCGCCGAGATGCAACGCTGCGCCGACATGGGTCATCGCGGTGTCATCTGGGCCGCGACGCTCGACCGCCACGGTCTCCCGCATCACACCGATCCCTATTGGGACCGTTTCTACGACGCCGCCCAGCATCTCGAGATGTCGATCAACTTCCACGTCGGCGTCGGAGCCGTCGACGAAGGGCGCTCGCCAGAAGAGCGGTTCGAGCGGCTCCAGTCGTTCGACCCCGCGTACTACACGGGGTTCATCGCACAGGCGTTCATGGGCAACGCCCGAACGATCTGCGACGTGATCATGACCGGGCTCTGTCACCGATTCCCCCGGCTGAACTTCGTGTCGGTGGAGAGCGGCTTCGGCTATGTGCCGTACCTGATCGAGGGGCTCGACTGGCAATGGCGCAACCTCGACGCCGGCCGCGCCTATCCCGATCGGTTGCTGCCCAGCGAGTACTTCCGGCGTCAGATCTACGTCATGTACTGGTTCGAACAGACCACCTTGCCGCTGCTCGATCTCTATCCCGACAACGTCATGTTCCAGACCGACTTTCCCCATTCGACGAGCCTTTCCCCGGGCCCGGGCTCCGCCTCGCCGTCGCCGCGTGAGCTCGTCGAACGAAACGTCGAACGCTTAGGTCCCGAACTGATGGCCAAGGTCCTTCACGCGAACGCCGAGCGCCTCTACCGTCTCTAGGAGCGCGAGACATGGAACACGTACGACTCGGGAACACGGGCCTGAAGGTGTCGCGGCTGTGCATGGGCACGATGACCTTCGGATTGCAGTCGTACGAACCGACGGCGATCTCGATCCTCGATCGCGCCCTCGATGCCGGCGTCTCCTTCCTCGACACCTCGGACATCTATCCCATCGCGAGCACCCTGGAGACGGTCGGGCGCACCGAGGAGATCATCGGCAGGTGGCTGCGCGGTCGGCGTCACCATGTCATCCTGGCGACGAAGTGCGTCGGACGGACCGGTCCCGAACCATGGAGCCAGGGCTCGTCGCGCAAGCACGTGCTGGACGCGATCGACGCCTCGCTCCGGCGCCTCGGCACCGATTACGTCGACCTGTATCAGCTCCACCTGGACGACCGCAACACACCGCTGGACGAGACCGTCGACGCGCTCGACGCGGTCGTGCAGAGCGGTCGTGCTCGATACGTCGGGGTCTCCAACTTCGCCGCCTATCGGGTCGCGCTCGCCGTCGGGCGAGCCGCGTCCCGCACCCGCACCCCCATCGCATGTGTTCAGCCGCGGTACAACCTGCTGTCGCGCGAGATCGAGCGAGACCTCATCCCGCTCGTCGAGGAGGTCGGGCTCGGCATGATCACCTACAACCCTCTCGCCGGCGGCTTGCTCACCGGGAAACACCGAGTGGGGCAGCCGACTCCGGACACGCGTTTCACCCTCGCCGCCGGGGCGGGTGACCGGTACCAAAAGCGCTACTGGCGCGACGACCAGTTCGAGCTCGTAGACAAGCTGCGGTCGGTGGCCATGGAGGCTGGGCGATCGCTGACGACGATGGCCGTCGCCTGGGTGCTGGCGAACCCGCTCGTCACGTCGGCGATCATCGGCGCCAGTCGATTGGACCAACTTGCCGACAACCTGGCGGCCGTCGAGCACCCCCTCGATCCCGACCTGAAGCGCACGCTGGACGAGCTGACGACAGAATCGTTGAAGCGATGAGCGTCGCATCCGCCTGACTGTTCCATTACAGGACCATTTATCCTTGACACGATCGGAAGTCGTCCCACATACTAGTCAAATGGGGGGTCAGCGCGTTTCGCGTACCCAGAGTGGTACAGCCTCCGCAGCGCGGCAGTCCCTCGAAGAGCTGTCTCCTCCAGGTGCGGAGGCTGCGACCGTGCGAGCCACGTCGACGTCGGCGGCAATGCCGAGCGAGGCGGCCGCCGCCGCGCCGAGCGCGTCGACCCGTCCGCGGCGGCGCGCCCCCCTCCTGCGCTACGCCGGCTGCAGGGTCCTCCAGGGGATCCCGTTGATCCTCGGGGTGATGTGCCTCAACTTCGTGCTGATCAAGCTGGCACCCGGTGATCCCATCGACTACCTGGCGCCCGAAGGGTCGCCCGAGTCGTACCGTCAGGAGATCCGCGAAGAGTTCGGGCTCGACCGCCCGGCCTACGTGCAGCTCTTCACGTACCTCGGCAAGGTGCTGACCGGCGACCTGGGATTCAGCCTCAGGTTCCGTGAAGACGTGCTGCCGCTCGTGTTCCGTCGCCTCGGCCCCACCGCGCTGTTGGGCGTCACCGGATTCGTCCTCGGCACGTCCCTCGCGATCGCACTGGCGATCGCGACCGCACGCCGTCCCAACTCCTGGTTCGACCGTCTCGTGTCGACGTTCGCGGTCGCGGGGTATTCGGTTCCGATCTTCTGGACCGCCCAGGGCCTGCTGCTCGTCTTCGGTCTGCGTCTCGGTTGGCTCCCGACGCAGGGGATGCAGTCCGTCCGGGAGGACTATCACGGCCTCGCCAACGTCGTGGACATCCTTCGCCACCTCACGCTCCCCGCGATCGCGTTCAGCATCTTCCCGCTCGCCGTGACGTATCGGGTGCTGCGGGCAAAGCTCGCCGAGGAGTCGTCGATGGACTACGCCGCGACGGCGCGGGCGAAGGGCGCCGGGGAGAACCGGGTCATCGTGCGTCACCTGCTGCCGAACGCGATGCTGCCGGTGATCACCGTCAGCGCCTACAACCTGTCGTTCATGCTGGCCGGCTCCGTCCTGATCGAGACGGTGTTCGCCTGGCCGGGATTGGGGAGGTTGCTGACCGACGCGCTGTACGCACGGGACTACCAGTTGATCCTCGGGATGTTCATCGTCACGGCGACGATCGTGGTCGCCCTGAACATCATCGCCGACGTGCTGTACACGTACATCGATCCACGCGTGAGCCTCGGGAGGGGCCGTGACTGACGTCCCGGCCACCCTGACACCGCCTCGGCAGAGCCGGGCTGCCTCGGGCTTCCGGCGCGCCCTGGCCGATCCGACCGCCGTGGTCGCCGGGCTGGCGCTACTCGTCATCGTGTTGGCAGCGATCTTCGCCGGGGCGATCACCCCGTACGAACCCAAGGACATCGGCGCCGGCCGGCCGTTGACGGGTCCGGGAAGCTCGCACTGGTTCGGCACGGACGAGCTCGGACGTGACGTGTTCAGCCGTGTCCTCCAAGGCCTGCGGGTGTCTCTCTCCGTCGCCCTCCTGTCGTCGGCGCTGGCGACGATCGTCGGGGTGGCGGTGGGCGTCGTCGCCGGCTCCCTGGGAGGGTTCGTCGACGACATCCTGATGCGTGTCACGGAGGCCGCGATGATCATCCCGCGCTTCGTGCTCGCCCTCGTCATGGTCGCCTTCTTCGGGGCCAGCACGCGCAACCTGATCCTCGTCATCGGCCTGCTGAGCTGGCCGCTGCAAGCTCGCGTCGTGCGTGCCGAGGTGCTCTCGGTGCGGCAGCGACAGTTCGTCCAGGCCGCGCGCCTCGCCGGCGCGGGCCGCCTCTCGATCCTCTGCCGCGAGATCGCGCCGAACGTGCTCGGCGTCATCATCGTGACCGCCACGTTGGTGGTCGGTCAGACCATCCTCGTCGAAGCCGGACTGAGCTACCTCGGCCTCGGCGACCCGAACGCCGTCAGCCTCGGTCTGATGTTGCAACAGGCGCAAGGGATCATGCGATCGGCGTGGTGGTCGGCGATCTTCCCCGGTCTCGCCGTGTTCGTCGCCGTTTTGGCGACGAATCTCCTCGGCGATTCGCTCAGCGAGATCCTCAACCCACGCGGGCAAGGAGCGTAGTTCGTGCAGGCGAAGGCGCCGCCTGAAGTCGACGACGTGCTGCGCGTCAGCGGCTTGGTGACCGAGATCCCGACCCGGCGTGGTGTCGTGCGGGCGGTCGACGACGTCTCGCTCACGGTCCGCCGCGGCGAGGCCGTCGCTCTCGTCGGCGAATCCGGCTGCGGCAAGACGATGACCGCCCTCAGCCTTCTTCGGCTCCTCCCCCGCCCGGGTCGGGTCGTCTCGGGAGAGGTCGTCTTCGAGGGACGCGACCTGGTACCCCTGCGATCGCGCGATCTCGCCGCGGTTCGTGGACGCGACATCGGAATGATCTTCCAGGATCCGATGACGTTCCTCAACCCGATCATGCCGATCGGCGAGCAGGTCGCCGAGACCTTGGTCCTCCACTACGGCACGTCGAAGCGAGCCGCGATCGAGGCCGCGACCGAGGCGCTCAGAGCGGTGCGGATCGCGTCCCCCGAGCGCGTGGCGCACGCCTACCCGCACCAGCTGAGCGGAGGCATGCGCCAGCGCGTGCTGATCGCCATGGCGACGATCGCTCGGCCGACCCTACTCATCGCCGACGAGCCCACGACGGCGCTCGACGTGACGATCCAAGCCCAGGTGATGAACATCCTCGCCGACCTGCGCGAGCAACTGGGCAGCGCGATGTTGTTGATCACGCACGACCTCGGGCTCGTCTCGGAGTACTGCGACCGCGTCTACGTCATGTACGCGGGCCGGATCGTCGAGGAAGCGACGGTGCGTGAGTTCTTCCGCGAGCCGCGCCATCCGTACTCGGCCGCGTTGCTCCGCAGCACCCTGAGCATCGACAAGCGGCCCGACCGGATCCATGGCATCTCAGGACACCCACCGAGCCTGATCTCACCGCCGCGCGGGTGCAGGTTCCACGCCCGCTGCGAGCTCGCGTTCGATCGCTGCCACGAGAAGGAGCCGGACCTCTTCGACGTGGGGCATCGTCGCGTCTCACGCTGCTGGCTCTGCGAGGAGGGAGCGCGATGAGCGAGCTCCTTCGGGTCGACGAGCTCGACGTCCGCTACCGCAGCGGGCGTCGCTCCGGAGGGCCGGCCGCCGACGTGCAGGCCGTGGCGGGCGTCAGCTTCGCGGTCGAGTCCGGCGAGACGGTCGCGCTCGTCGGCGAGAGCGGGTGCGGCAAGAGCACGGTCGCCAAGGCGATCGTCGGACTCGTGCGGCCGCACGCGGGGACGATCCGCGTCGACGGCGACGAGGTCGACGTCTCGTCGAGCCATGCTCAGCGCGCGTTCTCGCGGCACGTGCAGATGATCTTTCAGGATCCGACCGACTCGATGAACCCGCGCAAGACGATCCTCCAGACACTCGCACAGCCGCTCCGTCACCTGCGCGGGCTTCCAAAGGCGGAGGTGCGGACCGAAGCCGCTCGTCTCCTCGATCGCGTCGAGCTGTCGCCCGGGCACGACTTCATCGATCGCTATCCCCACCACCTCAGCGGCGGCCAGCGGCAGCGAGTGGCCATCGCGCGAGCGCTGGCCCCGAACCCGAGGCTGATCGTCGCCGACGAAGCGATCAGCGCGCTCGACATCTCGACCCAGGTTCAGATCCTCGCGCTGCTCCGCGAGCTTCAGACCTCCACGGGCGTGTCGTTCCTGTTCATCACACACAACCTCGGCGCGGTTCGCGCCTTCGCCGACCGCGTTCTCGTGATGTACCTCGGTCGCCTGGTCGAATCGGGTCCGATCGAGCCGATCTTCGAGCACCCGCGCCACCCGTACACGCACGGCCTGCTCCAGGCGTGCCCGACGATCGGTGACCACGACCTGCCGCTGCGACAGCGTGCACTGCTCAGCGGGGAGGTCCCCTCGCCGGAGAACCCGCCGGAGGGATGCAGGTTCCGTCCTCGCTGCGTGCACGCCACCGACATCTGCTGGACGATGCCGCCCGCATATCCCGTCGGAGCGGGTCACGGGTCGTGGTGCCATCACCACGACCGGGTCCCTCCGCTCCGGACGACGACCGGGGCCGAACCGACCGCCGTGACCATCGGCAGCGCGAGGAGGAACGCATGACGATCACGACGCACACGTCGAGCGAGGTCATCGCCGCCGATCTGCACCAACGGGCGCTGGTGATCGACGCGATCGCTCCGCAGGTCGATTCGGCCGCCGACTGGCGCCGATATGCCGACGCTGGCGTCAACGTCATCAGCGCGTACGCCCAGGGCAGCAAGACCAGCCGAGAGTCGTTGCACGTTATCGCATGGTGGTACGCGCAGTTCAGGGAGGCCGCGGACGAACTCGTGCACGTGCGGACAGTGGACGACATCCGGCAGGCGGTCGACACCCGTCGCCTCGGGGTCTTCCTCCACTTCCAGAACTCGCTGGGCCTCGACGGCGAGCCCCGGCTCCTCGAGCTGTACCACCAGCTCGGCATCCGCATGATGGGCATCTGCTACAACACGCGGGGCTGGTTGGGCGATGGTTGCTACGAGCCGAGCGACGCCGGTTTGTCACGGATCGGCCGCGACGTCGTCGCCGAGATCCAGCGGCTCGGAATCCTGCTCGACCTGAGCCACACCGGCGAGCGGACCGCGCTGGAAGCGATCGACCTCGTCGACGGGCCCGTCGTCGTCTCCCATGCGAACCCCAAGGCGCGCTGCTCCAACGACCGCAACGTGTCGGACGATCTGATCCGCGCCGTCGCGGCGACCGGCGGAGTCGTCGGTGTGGTCTCGTTCCCGCCGTTCGTGAGCGCGTCCTCCCCCACGCTGCGCGACCTCGTCGACCACATCGAGTACCTGATCGACCTCGTCGGTGTGGATCACGTCGGCGTCGGCAACGACTTCTACCGAAGCACGCCAGCACAACACATCGAACTTCGTCGCACGTACCAGTGGGATCCGGTGCAGATGCCGGCGGAGCCACAGCCGTTCCCGGAGGGCATCAGAGATGCCAGTGAGTGGCCGAACATCACGACCGAACTGGTCCGTCGGGGCCTCGACCACGAGTCGGTGAGCAAGATCCTCGGAACCAATTGGCTCCGAGTGTTCCAGACAGTCTGGAAGTGAGCCAATAGCCCCCACCCGTGTGGTGGCGATGGGCGTCTGCCGCTCCCGGGCAGCAACGGAAGGAGACAATTTGCCACGAATGGCGTACACGAGAGATGATGGCATTGATTTGATATCGGTCGACGGCGCTCCGGCCGCGATTGGTCCATATAGCCAGGCATCGGTGCATTCCGGTCTGGTCTATTGCTCCGGCCAGCTCGGCATCGACCTGGCGACCGGAACCGTGATCGACGGTGACGCCGGCGCCCAGACACGGGCCGCGCTCGCCCACATGAGCGTCGTGCTCAAGGCATCGGGCTCGGATCTGTCGCGCGTGCTGCGCACGACCGTCTACCTCGCCGACCTCAGCGAGTTCGCCGAGATGAACCGAGAGTACGAGCGGGCCTTCGGCAGTCATCGGCCGGCCCGCGTGACCGTCGAGGTCGCCGCGCTGCCGCTGGGCGGGCGCGTCGAGATCGACTGCATCGCCTCCGTCGCCGCGCCGAAGGCGAGCGACGGAGCAGGGGCCCGGTAAGAGCCCACACAGGAGAAGTGTCGAAGTCGAGTTTCTTCGTCATCAGGAGGGGGAAGTCCATGTCCACGTTCCACGGTCGTAAGCGGCTGTCTCTCAGTGGCCTGCTGCTGATCACCACATTGCTCGTCTCAGCCTGCGGCTCGGACGACGGCGACGACAGTTCGGGGACCGCCGCGCCGAGCGAACCGACGCTCAGCGGCGACACCACAGAGCCGACCGCCGGCGGCGACACCACAGAGCCGACCGCCGGCGGCGACACCACAGAGCCGCCCTCGGGTGACGGCCCGCAACAGGGAGGGACGTTCGTGATCCCGCTCGACGCTCCGCCGAGCGGCGGGCTGGTCAGCTTCTTCAACCCGGGTATTGGCATCTCGCAGATCGCCCGGACGATCTGCAACACGATCCTGAGCTACGACGAGAACGGCGAACCCGTCGGCAACCTCGCCGAAGACTTCGAGGTCTCCGCCGACGGGCTCACCTGGACCATCAGGCTGCCCGAGGATGCGACGTGGCACGACGGAACGCCGCTGACCGCCGCTGACCTCGAGTTCTCGGCGACGGAGTTCTGGGCGAACGATCCCCTCGGTGGCAACCGGCTCAAGACCGAGGTCTCTCGCTACGAGGTGGTCGACGACCACACGTTCGCGATTCATCTCAATCAGCCGTTCGCGCTGATGTACGACATCCTCGACCTCGAGTATCCGTTGCCGAAGCACATCTACGAAGGAACCGACTACGCCACCAATCCGAACAACCAGGCGCCGATCTGCAGCGGGCCGTTCAAGTTCGAGGAGTGGGTGCCCGGCAGTCACGTGACCGTGACGCGCAACGAGTCGTACTTCAAGGATGGATTGCCGCATCTCGACCGGATCATCTTCCAGGAAAGCGTCGATCCCTCGGCGCGTGAAATCGCCTTCGAGAGCGGCGACATCGACTTCCTGAACAGCTACGCGATCCCCTACAACAAGCTCGGCGACTGGCGCGACGACGATCGCTTCACGGTCGTCGACAACGGCCTCGGCGTCGGCACCGCGGACATGATGCTCATCAACCTGGACAGCCCGATCCTGAGCAACAGTGATGTCCGGCGGGCGATCGCGCACGCGCTCGATCGTGAAGCGATGAACGAGGTCGCGTTCTTCGGCGAAGGGAAGGCCGCGACGAGCCATGTCGCGAGCACGGTGCCCTTCTACACGGACGAGTTCAACGTCGAGTACGACCCGAGCCGCGCCGAGGAGTTGCTCGACGAAGCCGGCTACCCGCGGCAAGGCTCGTCGCCACGGTTCGAACTCCGCCTGGATTACGCGATCGGGCGTGAGTACGAACGTCGCATGGCAGAGATCGCCGAGGCGCAGTTGGAGGAGGTCGGAATCGACGTCACCCTCGGGAGCGCCGACCCGGCCGCGTTCATCCAGCGGACCTTCCGCGATCGTGACTTCGACCTGGCGATCACGCTGTGGGCCACGGGCCCCGATCCTGGCTTCGGTCTGACTCGGCGCTATCTCGCCGCCAACATCGGCCAGCCAAGCCTCAATGCGATGGGCTACGACAACCCTGATCTCGAAGCGATCCTCAACTCCGAATATCGCGAGCTGGCCAGGGATGCGAGGGCGGAAGCGTGGAGGCAGGTGCAGGAGATCCTGGCCACCGAGATGCCGACGATTCCTCTCGTCGAGATCCCCAACGTGCAGGTGCACTCCTCGGAGTTCGCCGACGTCGTGACCGACGCGGTCTACGGCTACGTGTACGAGTCGCACGAGTACGCGTATGCGACGGAGCCGTAACGACCTCTTCGCGGCGCCGTCGCTCGCGACGGCGCCGCGGCCGACCTCGTCGGTGAACGAGCTGTCTCCGCGGCTCGAACTGGCTCTGCTGGCACGAGCGCTGCATCGCGAGGGCTTCGACGCCCACAACGTCGGTCACATCACCTACCGCCAGGAGCCGGACCAGTTCCTCACCCTGCCCTTCGGCCTCTCCTGGGACGAGGTCACACCGGAGGACATCGTGACGTTGGACGGCGCCGGCGCCGTCGTCGACGGACGATCGGAGGCGACGCCGGCGATCCAGCTTCACCTGGCGTTCCATGCGGCTCGCTCGGGATGTGCCGTCGCCGTGCACCACCATCCGCGCTTCGCGAGCGTCTGGGCGTGCATGGGTCGGCTCCCGCCGGCCTACGACCAGCTCGGCGCCACGCTCGCGGACGCGCGCCTGACCGTGTACGACGACTATCGAGGCGGCGTCGACGCGGTCGACGCCGCCTCGGCGGCCGTCCACGGGGTCGGCAACGCCGACGTCGCGCTGCTCCAGAACCACGGCGTGTTCGTGGTCGCCGACTCGATCCGGCAAGCGCACTTCCGATGCATCGCGTTCGAGTGGCGGTGCCGGCAGGCGTGGATGGTCGAGGCCGTCGGTGGCGGGTGTGCGATGCCCGACTACGGCGTCCGGTCGCTCGTCACCGCGGTGGAAGCCAACGGCGGGCTGCCGAAAGCGCCGATGTGGGAGTGGGCGATCCGTCGCGAGCTCCGGCATGACCCGAGCCTCCTCGACCGATCCTGATCGCGCCGAGGTTCGCAACGACACGATCAGCGCAACCGCAGCGACACCTCGTTGGCCAGCAGCCGGCCGGAGCGAGTCAGCACCCAACGGTCGCCGTCTCGTTCGACGAGACCATCGAGGCCGTCACCGTCGAGCGCGTCGAGCGGCACGCCGTCGCGTGTTCGAAGGCGTAGCTGCAACCCTTCGATGCGACGCGTCTCGGAGTCGAGCTCCTCGCCCGACGCCTCCACCGACTCCCCGCGGTCCACCAGGTCGATGTACCGCTCCGGCGTGCGCACGTTCCACCACCGCCGGCCGCGGTCGTGAGAATGGGCCGCGCACCCGAACCCGCGGTAGTCGCCCTGCGCCCAGTACAGCTGATTGTGCCGGCACTCGTGGCCCGGCCGCGCCCAGTTGGACACCTCGTAGTTGTGGAGTCCCGCGGCCGACAGCAGATCATCGGCGACTTCGTACTTGTCGGCTTGGTCGTCGTCGTCGGGATGGCGCTCGGGCGTCGCCGCCAGCGGCGTGCCAGC
>CAZGUH010000014.1:25614-76532 GCA_964529005.1 uncultured Ilumatobacteraceae bacterium
CCACGGTGACGTCGTCGGGGTTGCACTCCACCGTCACCTCGGCGCCGGGAGCCAACGGGATCGCGGCGAGAACCTCGGCAAGGCGATCGGGCGGCGCCTGGGTCGGCGTACCCCCGCCGACGAACACGCTCGTCGCCGCAGGCATCCCCGCATCGACGGCGCGGGCGATCTCGGCGCGCACCGCATCGAGATACCGACCGACGAGGTGGCGCCGGTCGGTCCACGTCGCGAACGCGCAGTAGTCACACCGTGACGCGCAGAACGGGATGTGGACGTACACCCCGAACGCTGTCGTCTTCCTCACTCAGCAATTCTGCGGTCGCGGGGACCGGAATCGGGACGTCAGCGCGAGGGATCTCGTCAGGAGGGCACGAACAGCAGATCGAGCGCGTCGAGTCGCTGACCCACCTGATCGACCGGGACGTCGAGCATGGCCGCGATTGCCCGGGTGTCGTCGCCGCGCACGGTCAGCACCTTGCCGTTGAAGTCCTGCCTTTGGACCTGGATCATCCGCAGGAACCGAGCGAGCATCTCGAACGGCTGACCGCTGAGCTGCGACAGCTTCACCAGGTCGATCGCCAGCTTGCGGTTGGCGACGCCGTCGCCCAGGTCGACGACCGTGTGCTGCTCGTCGCGGGGCAACAGCTGGTCGACGGGAACGCTGTAGAACTTCGCCAGGCGCTCGAGGCGCGGCACGGAGATCGCCCGCTCACCGCGCTCGTAGGCGCCGAGGACCGACGCTTTGAACTCGTCTTCGGACTTCGCTTCGACGTCCTGAAGCGACAGGCGCTTCTGACGTCGGATCACCCGTAGCCGCTCGCCTACCTTCCGGCTGTACGGAGAACCTGCACCATCTTCGGATTCAGCCATGATCGCGCCTCTCCCTGTCGGCATGTCGCTCACGCTCAGTGGCAACTGTAGCGCTACATGTGCAGAGGTGTCACCGGGCAATCAGCAGGTATCCGGCAAGAAATGCGGCCGTCTCGACTCTCAGGATCGTGGAGGCCAGCGCCACACGCGGCAGGTCGGGCGGCGTCTCGGCGGCATCGAAGCCCCCCTCGGGCCCGATGACCACGGTGTCGACGTCCGCTGGAAGCCATGCCGACCCGTTCGGATCGGCGATCGCGACGGCTCCGCTGGCGAGCACGTCGCCCAGGGCCATGGGGCCGTCGATCGTCAGCAGAGTGGTGCGCCGGCTCTGCATCGCGGCCGCACGCGCGACCTTGGCAAGCCGCTGGCGGTTCCTGGCCGCCCTCTCGGCGGTCCACCGCACGACGCTGCGCTGCGTCTCGACCCACACCAGCCGGTCGACGCCGATCTCGGTGAGCTTCTCGACGATCCACTCCGGACGCTCGCCTTTCGGGATCGCGCACGCCACCGTCACCGGCCGTCGGCGGGGCTCGTCGACCACCGGACCATCGACCGCCAGCGCCCCGTCGCCGTTCCAGCGGCACAGCACCCAGCGGCCCTGCCCGTCGGTGGCCGTCACCGCCTCGCCCGGACGCAGACGCAGAACCGACCGCAGGTGGTGGCGATCCGCGGCGTCGAGCAGCGGCGCTGCGAGGTCGTCGACCACCACGTGGGCGGCGGACCCACGCAGGCCGGGATTCACGAGAACGCGGACTTGATGCGCGAGAACAGCCCGCCGGACTCCGGAGGGCTCACCGGTTCGCCGCGCTCTTCCGCATAGCGGCGGAGCAGCTCGGCCTCGCCGTCGGAGAGCTTCGTGGGCACCTCGACGACGACCCGGACCCGCACGTCACCGCGGCCGCGGCCACGCAGCCGGGGCACACCGCGGCCACGCAGCACGAACTCACGACCGGGCTGCGTGCCCGCCGGAATGACGAGCTCCTCGTCCCCGTCGAGGGTCGGCAGCGTGAACCGGGTGCCGAGCGCCGCCTGGGCGATCGACACCGGCACGTCGGTGACGAGATCGTCGCCGTCGCGGGCGTAACGATCGTGCCCGGCGACGCGCAGGTGCACGTACAGGTCGCCCGCCGCGCCGCCGCGCGGACCGACGGCTCCGCGGCCGGTCAGGCGCAACGTCGAGCCGGTGTCGACGCCGGCCGGCACGTCGACCTGATAGGTCTTCTCGGCGATCACACGACCGTCGCCGCGGCACGTGGGGCACGGGGTGGCGATCACCTCGCCGTAGCCGCCGCAGCGGCCGCAGGGCGTGGTCGTCACCATCTGGCCGAGAAGGCTCTGGCGCAGCCGCCGCTGCTGCCCCGTGCCGTTGCACTCCGCGCACGAGACCGGCTTGGTGCCCGACCCGGCGCCGCTGCCGCCGCAGTCCGAGCAGGCGACGGCGGTGCGCACCGTGACCGGCTGCGTGCCGCCGAAGACCGCCAGCTCGAAGGGCAGGTCGGCGACCACCTCGATGTCCTGGCCGCGAGGCGGGCCGCTGGCCGCCGTTCCCCGGGGAGCGCCGCCGAACGGGCCGCCGCCGCCGAAGAAGGCCTCGAAGATGTCGCCGAGCCCACCGGCCGAGAACACGTCGCCCTGACCCGCTCCGCCGATGCCGGCCTCGCCGAAGCGGTCGTAGCGAGCGCGCTGATCGGGGTCGCTGAGCACCTCGTAGGCGTGCGCCACCTTCTTGAACTGCTCCTCGGCGGCGTGATCTCCGGGGTTCGCGTCGGGGTGCAGCTCACGCGCCTTGCGGCGGTAGGCGCGCTTGATCTCGTCGGCGCTCGCGGTGCGCGAGACGCCTAGGAGCTCATAGAAGTCAGCCATCAGCCCTCCGTGAGCCGTCTGCCGAGGTGATCGCTGACGATCTCGACCGTCGCCAGCGCTTGGGGGTAGTTCATGCGGGTGGGGCCGAGCACCCCGATGCTGCCCAGCTTCTCACCCTCGACCACGACGGGCGCGACGACCACCGAGCACGCGGCCAGCGGCTCGACCCCATGCTCGGCGCCGATGGCGACGGACAGGCCACGATCGAGGATGTCGCGCACCAGCGTCACCACCACGTACTGCTGCTCGAGCGTCTGGAGCACCTGGCGCACGATCTGCACGGCGTCGAACGCCTGCGCCATCTGCGACGCGCCGCCCATGAACACCTGCTGTTCGTCGCTCTCGCGGCGCAGAGCGGCGACGCTGTCGGTCACCAGAGCGTCGACCCACGCGTCCCCCGAGCTGGTGACGAGGGCCGTTCCGAGCGCCCGCCCCACGAGGCAGGTGTGGAGGTGGACGCTGGCAGCCGCGATGCGCGCCTCGTCGCAGTCGTCCGACAGCTCGACCGTCGCGCTCTCGACGGCGCCGCTCGACAGCACCGCCACGGCCATCGCGACCCGCGACGACAGGCTCACCACCTGGGCGGAGCGCACGACCGCGGTCTCCTGCGTGGGCCCGACGACCACGGCTGCATAGTTCGTGAGCTGGGCGAGAAGCGTGGACGTGTCGTGGAGCATCTCCTCCAGCCGGGTGCCGGCGTTGTGGAAGAAGTCCTTCACCCGCTGCGACGCGACGTCGTCGAGGCGACCCGGCGGGGTGATGTGGTCGACGAAGAAGCGGTAGCCCTTGTCGGTGGGTACGCGGCCGGCAGAGGTGTGCGGCTGGATGAGGAAACCCTCCTGCTCGAGAACCGCCATCTCGTTGCGGACGGTCGCCGAACTGACCCGAACGCCGGGCGCGTTGGCGATGTGTGTGCTCCCGACCGGCTGTGCCGTGGAGATGTACTCCTCCACCACGGCCCGCAGGATGGCTGTCTTGCGTTCGTCGAGCATCGCATCCCTCACGCGTTCTGGCACTCGAGGATACCGACTGCCAGCACCCCAGGCAGCGCTCGACGACTCCCGCCGAATGAGCACCCGCCCACGCCCGCGTCACCCAGCGGCTTGGGCGCGGGAAGTTGCCGGGGCCGCAGCCGATCGCGCCCAAGGGATGGGGTCGGGCGCGGGATGTCGCCGTGCCGGCAGCCGATCGCGCCCAAGGGGGCAAGCCGGGAGCCAGCCGGGGACGGGGCGGGGCGGGTCGGGGCGGGGCGGGGGGTGTGGCTGGCGGGGTCATCGATGGGGGTGGCGGCGAGCGGTAACAGTGGGGTTGTGGACCGGACCGACGCAACCGCGCTCGAACTGCTGCTGATCGTGCGCCATGGCGAGACGGCATGGTCGTCGAGCGGGCGGCACACGGGCCGCACCGACATCCCCCTCACCGACGACGGCGAGATCGAAGCCCGGGCGCTGCGCCCGTTGCTGTTCGAAGCGATCGGCATCGACAATCCCGTCGCCTTCAGCAGCCCTCGCTCCCGCGCCGTCCGCACCGCGGAGCTGTGCTTCGCCGAACATCCGGTGACCATCGACGACGACCTTGCGGAGTTCGACTACGGCGACGACGAAGGCCGCACCACCGACGAGATCCGGCGCGACCGGCCCGGTTGGGACATCTTCCGCGACGGATGCCCCGGCGGCGAGACGGCGGCCCAGGTCGGCGACCGCGCCGACGCGTTCGCGCGACGGGCCCAGGCCGCCGGATCACGGGTCGTCGTGGCGTTCACCCACGGCCACCTGAGCCGCATCCTCGTCGCCCGGGTGCTCGGCCTGCCGGCCACGGCGGGCGAGTTGTTCTACAACGACACCGCGTCGATCGGTGTGGTGCGCTGGCGGCGCGGCGCGCCAGTGGTCAGCGGCTGGAACCTGCGCCCGCCCGGCGCGACCCGCCCCACCGGCTGACCCACCGCACCGCCGGAGCCCGACGTTCAGTCGTCGAGCTTGAGAGCGGAGATGAAGACGTCGCCAGGGACCTCCACGCGCCCGATCGACTTCATCTTCTTCTTGCCTTCCTTCTGCTTCTCCAGCAGCTTGCGCTTGCGCGTGATGTCGCCGCCGTAGCACTTCGCCAGCACGTCCTTGCGCTTGGCCTTCACCGTCTCGCGCGCGATGACCTTGCCGCCGATCGCCGCCTGGATCGGCACGTCGAACATCTGGCGCGGGATCAGCTCCTTCAGCTTGTCGCACATCCTTCGGCCGTAGTCGAACGCCTTGTCGCGATGCACGATCGTGCTGAACGCATCCGCCGGCTGCCCGTTCAGCAGCAGGTCGACCTTCACCAGCTGGCTGCGCTGGTAGCCGGCGAGCTCGTAGTCCAAGCTGGCGTAGCCCTGCGTCCGGCTCTTCATCTGGTCGAAGAAGTCGACCACCACCTCGGCGAGCGGCACCATGTAGTGCAGCTCGACGCGCTCGGGAGACAGGTACTCGAGCTTGGTCATCTCCCCGCGCCGGGTCTGGCACAGGTCCATCAGGGTGCCCGTGTAGTCCTTGGGGGTGATGATGCTGAGCCGGAAGTACGGCTCCTCGATGAAGTCGATGCTCTGCTGCGGCGGCAGGTCGGCGGGGTTGTCCACCACCTCGAGCTCGCCGTTCGTCTTGTGCACCTTGTATTCGACGCTGGGAGCCGTGGCGATCAGCGCCAGGTTGAACTCGCGCTCCAGCCGCTCCTTGACGATCTCCATGTGCAGCAACCCGAGGAAGCCGCACCGGAAGCCGAAGCCGAGCGCCCCCGACGTCTCGGGCGCGTACGTGATCGAGGCGTCGTTGAGCTTCAGCTTCTCCAGGCTGTCGCGCAGCGTCTCGAAGTCGTCGCCGTCGATCGGGTACAGCCCGCAGAAGACCATCGGTTTGGGGTCGCGGTAGCCGGGCAGCGGATCGGTGGCGGCGTGCGATGCAGTGGTGACGGTCTCACCGCTGCGGGCCTGGCCGACGTCCTTGATGCCGGTGATGAGGTAGCCCACCTCGCCGGGGCCCAGCTCCTGCACGGGGGTCGGAGCCGGCCGGCGCACGCCGATCTCGACGGCATCGTGGTTCGACTTGGCGTGCATGAACGCCAGGCGGCTGCCGGTGGTGAGCCGGCCGTTCATCACCCTCACGCTGCTGACGACCCCGCGGTACTGGTCGTACTGGCTGTCGAAGATCAGAGCCTGGAGCGGCGCGTCGGCGTCGCCGGTGGGCGCCGGGATGCGGTCGCACACCGCGTCGAGCAGACCGTCGACCCCGACGCCGGTCTTGGCCGAGATGCGCAGGATGTCCTCGGCGGGGATCCCGAGCACCGTCTCGATCTCCATCGCGTAGCGGTCGGGATCGGCTGCGGGAAGGTCGATCTTGTTCAGCGCGGCGACGATCTCGAGGTCGTGCTCGAGCGCCAGGTAGCAGTTGGCCAGCGTCTGCGCCTCGATGCCCTGGGCGGCATCGACCACCAGCACGACGCCCTCGCACGCGGCCAGCGACCGGCTGACCTCGTAGCCGAAGTCGACGTGGCCCGGGGTGTCGATGAGGTGGAGCGTGTGGCCCTTCCACTGCACCCGGACGTTCTGGGCCTTGATCGTGATGCCGCGCTCGCGTTCGAGGTCCATCGAGTCGAGGTACTGCTCGCGCATCTCACGGGCGTCGACCGCGCCGGTGAGCTCGAGAATGCGATCGCTCAGCGTCGACTTGCCATGGTCGATGTGGGCGATGATCGAGAAGTTGCGGATGCGCGACAGGTCCATGGCCGTTGGCCGAGCCTACCGGCGGGCTGTGCTGGGCTGATGGCCGCAGGGAAGGTGGCGACCGCGGGGCCGCAGCCGATAGGATCTCCCGGCCCTCGAACGCGCCGTCGTTCGGACCGCACGATCGACTGTAAAGAGGATCTCGCACGTGGCGAACATCAAGAGCCAGAAGAAGCGCATCATCACCAACGCCAAGCGCGCCGAGCGCAACAAGGCCGTCAAGAGCGAGCTGAAGACGCGCGTCAAGAACGCCACCAAGGCTGTTGGCACCGACGAGGCCGCCGATGCGCTGCGCCTCGCCGTGAAGCGCATCGACATGGCCGCCGCCAAGGGCGTCATCCACAAGAACCAGGCGGCGCGCCGCAAGAGCCGCCTGATGCGCAAGCTCAACGCCGCAGGCTGAGCGCCCCGCTCACCGCCGGCCGGCCCCCGCTCGTGCGGGGGTGACGAGCCGGGCCAGGCGGGCGACGAGCACTTCCATCACCAGCTCGTCCGGCCATTCCTTCGCGCCCCGCAGGTCCAAGTCGGCTTGGGCGAGCAGCTGGACGGCCTTCGCCACACCGCTGGAGCCGAGCTTGCGCGCCTGGTCGAGAGCCTTGCGGGCCTGGAACCCGCTCTTCACCCCGAGCACGGCCATCGCCGACGACTCGTCGCGCGCCGTGCTGCCGTCGAGCCGCAGCAACCGGGTGTAGTGGTTGTGCAGCACGGCCATGACTTGCAGCGGATGCCGCTCGCCGGCGCGCATCATGCGTTGGAGCAAGGCGAGTGACTTCGCCGCGTCGCCGGAGTCGATCGCGTCGGTGAGGTCCCACGGCGGCACGGAACCGGCCTCGCCGAGGAACGGCGCGATGTCGTCAGCCCGCAGCTTGCCCGATCGGCCGTAGGCGGACGCCAGGGTGTCGAGCAGCCCTTGCAGCCGTCCGGCTTCTGCCCCGAGCCACCCGTTGAGCTTCGCGATCGCGCCCGCGTCGAGCGACAACCCGGCGAGCGCGACCTGCTGCTCGATCCACACCGCACGGTCCTTCGGCCGCGCCGGCGAGGAGGCGACCGTGGTGGCGGCGCCGGCGCCCTTGATCGCGTCGGCCAGCGCCTTGGGCAGCCGGCCGCCGCCGCCGACCAGCACCAGGTCGGTCGTCGGCAAGGGGTTGGCGAGATACGCGACGAGCGGGCCGACGTCGTCGGCGGTGAAGCGCCCGAGGCCGCGGGCGACGACGACGCGGCGCTCGGTGAGGAACGACGGCGTCTGCGCCGCGTCGACCACGGCGCGCAGCTCGTACTCGTCGCCGTCGAACTCGTCGACCATCAGCGTGCGATCGCCGTCGCCCACCAGCTGGCGCACGACGTCGCCGACGGCGTGGGACACGAGGCTCTCGTCGTCGCCGGAGATGACGTGCAATCCCATGGCCGCCACCCTGCCACACGGGTGTCGCACCGAGCCCGTCCGGCGCCCGCGCACTAGCCTCTCGCCGGCTCGTGCGGGCGCGCGCAGTCGACACACGGACGAAACATGGCGACAGACGCGACGACCCACCCCACCACCGCCAAGGCGGCGACACCCGTCGCCGCGTGGCTGAGCGGGTTCGGCCCGCCGCGCGCCGGCTACCACCGCGCCGACTACGCACGCGGGGCGATCGGCGCGTTCGCCGGCATCCTGCTCGCCTGCCTCGTGGGCGCCGTGGCCGCCGGCATGCTGGCGGGCAGCCCCGAGGCCCTGCCGTACATCGTCGCTCCGATCGGCGCCAGCGCCGTGCTCGTGATGGCCGTTCCGGCCAGCCCGCTCGCCCAGCCGTGGTCGGTGCTGGGCGGCAACGTGCTGTCGGCGACGGTCGGCATCGCCTCGGCGAAGGTGTTCGACAACGACGCGGTCGCGGCCGCCGTCGCCGTCGGCGCGGCGATCGCGGCGATGATGGCGGCGCGCTGCGTGCATCCGCCCGGTGGCGCGTGCGCACTGTTCGCCGCCGTCGGCGGGCCGGCGATCCAGGACCACGGCTTCGCGTTCGCGCTGTGGCCCGTGGGCGTCAACACCGTGGCGCTGATCCTCGTCGGCATCGCTGTCAACAACCTCACCGGACGCAGCTACCCGCACGTCCCCGACGCCGCGGCCGCGGCGGCCGAGCCCGGACCGCTCGCGCGCGCCGGCGTGCAAGCCGTGGACGTCGACAAAGCCCTCGCCCGCCTCGACAGCGGTCTCGACGTGATGCCAGCCGACGTCGTCGCGCTGGTCATGGAGGCCGAGCGGCACGCGCTCGACCGCCGCCTGGGCGGACTGCGCTGCGGGGACATCATGGCCACCGACGTCGCCACCGTGGAGCCGACGGAGACGCTCTTCCGTGCCCGCCTGCTGATCAACCAGCGACGCTTCAAGGCGGTCCCGGTCGTCACTCCGGACCGGCGCGTGGTGGGCATCGTCACGGTGTTCGATCTGTTCAACCTCGACGTCGCCGACCTGGCCCCGGTCGCCTCGGTGATGACTTCGCCGGCGACGACCGTGCGCGACGACTCCCCCGTCAGCGACCTGCTGAGCTTGATGACCGATCGCGGCTTCCACCACATCCCGGTTCTCGACGGTGACGATCGCCTGGTCGGCATCGTCACCCGCAGCGAGCTGATCGCCGTGTTGCACCGGGCGCTGCTCGAGTCGGCGCCGGGCGACGGGCCCCCGGGCGGCTGATCCCGCCCGCAAGCGGTGTGTGGGTCGCCCGAACGGGGTACGAGCCGGGGCATGGTGACCGTGCTGTTGGCGATCGACGAAGGCGAGCACTCGATCTATGCCGCCGAGAAGGCCCGCGAGCTGTTCGGGGACAGCGCGACGTACTTGGCGGTGAACGTCGCCGACCGTCCCGTGCTGTGGGCGTCGACCGCCGCGTGGGGCGGCGTCTACCCGTATGTGCCGCCCTACCCGCTGGTCACCGAGGATCTCACCGAGACGCTCAGCGACGCCGAGAAGGAGGCGCGCCGCACCGCTCAGCAGGCGTCCGCCGCAGCCGGCGTCGTGGCCGAGCCGCTCGGCGACGTCGGAGACGCGCCGACCGCCATCCTCGACGCGGCCGACGAGCACGGCGCCGACGTGATCGTGGTCGGCACGAGCGACAAGGGATGGTGGCGGCGGCTGGTCGAGGGCTCCGTCGCCCAGGAGGTCATCCGGGAATCGAACCGACCGGTGCTCGTCGTGCACCCTGTCGTCGAACGCTCCGACGACGACTCCGAGCGCCGGTGACGGCGAAGACCACGGCGAAGCACGTCGCGCCGACGAGGACGATGCTCGGCCCCGGCTGCACGTCGAGGTGGTAGCCGACGTTCATCCCCACGAAGCCGTTGACGCTGCCGATCAGCGCAGACAGCGCCAGCATGCGGCTGAACGAGTGCGTCAGCATCCGAGCCACGGTCGGCGGGATGACGAGCGTCGCGGCGATCAGCGTCACGCCGACCACCTGCATCGTCGTCAGGATCGCGGCCGCGAGCACGAGCATCAACAGCGCGTCGACCCGTGATGTGCGCACCCCCGACGCTTCGGCGACCTCCGGATCGAACGTCGTGAACAGCAAGCGCCGGTAGCCGAAGAACACCACCACCGCGACGAGCATCGTGACCACCGCGACGGCGACGACGTCGGCGCGGTCGACGCCCAGGATGCTGCCGAACAGCGCGGCGTCGAAGTTCCTGCCGCGCCGGCCGAACATCGCGAACAGCGCCAGGCCGAGCGCGAACGACGCCGTCGTGATCACGCCGATCGCCGCGTCGGCGCCGATCACACGCCGGCGAGTGACGCCGTTGATCATCAGCGCCGAGGCCATTCCCCATGCGCCTGCGCCGAGGGCGAAGTTCACACCGAGCAACGCGCTGGCGGCGAAGCCGCCGAAGATCGCGTGCGACAGGCCGTGGCCGATGTAGCTCATGCCCTTCAGCACGACGAACACACCGACGACGCCGCACAGCCCCCCGGCGACCGTGGCGACCACGACGCCGTTGCGGAAGAACGCGAACGCGAACGGGTGCAGGAGATCGGCCACGTCAGGCGCCCTTCGCCTCGGCCCCGCGCCAACGCAGCGCCGCCACGTTGCCGCGGTGGTGGGGATGATCGACCACGACGGGCAGCCCGGCATGCTCGAGGACCTCCATCGGCGCCCCGTACGTGCGCTCGAGCACGTCCGCGGTGAGCACGGCGCGCGGCGGGCCTTCGCCGATCACCCGTGTGTTGAGGCACACCAGGTGCGGCAGGTGGGCGGCGATGCCGTTCAGATCGTGGGTCGTCAACACGATGGCGAGGCCGGACTCGTGGAGCTCGTGCAGCAGGTGCAGCACCTCGTGGCGGGTTCGCAGGTCGACGCCCGACGTCGGCTCGTCCAGCAACAGCACCTCCGGGCGGCCGAGCAGCGCACGGGCGACGAACACCCGCTGCTGCTGGCCGCCGGACAGCTCGCGGATGTGGCGGCCGCCGAGGCCGCCGATGCCGAGGCGGTCGAGGACGTCGTCGACCTCGGCCCTCTCGACGGCGCTGCGCCACGGCAGCAGCCGACCCCTTGTGCGCGCCATGAGGACGCATTCGCTGACCGTGACGGGAAACGACCAATCGACGGTCTCCACCTGCGGCACGTAGCCGACACGGAGGCCCTCGCGCCGCCACACGACACCCGAGCCCGGGCGCACGCTGCCGAGCAGCGCCCGCAGCAGAGTCGACTTCCCCGATCCCGACGGGCCGACGATGCCGGAGAACTGACCGGGCCGGACGTCGAGATCGACCTCGACGAGGACCGGCGTGTCGTCGTACGCGCACGTGAGGCGCTCCGCACGCATCAGCGCCTGCGACCGCTGGGCCGCGCGCCCGCCTGTCATTGCGGGTATTCCGCTTCGTCAGGCGCAACGTTGCGCACCTCGATCGCCCGCAGCGCCGCCGCGTCACCGCCGAGGGCCTCGGTCATCGTGACGTAGTCGAACAACATCAGACCGAGCCACGAATGCTCGGGATCGCCTGGCTCGCCGGGCAGATCGTCGTCGCGCAGATCATCGACGTAGACGGCGCCGGTCTCCTTGCTGATCTGCTCGAGCACCGGGCTGGGGAACACCTCGGAGCCGAAGATCGCGGGCACCTGGCGGGCGCGGATCTGTTCGATGAGGTCGACCACCTCGGCCGGCGTCGGGTCGTCGAAGTCGGACACCTGGATCGCGCCCAGGACGTCCCACCCGTAGTCCTCGGCGAAGTACGCGTAGGCGTCGTGGTACGTCAGCAGCTCGCGGCGCGGAACCGTGGCGAACGCCGTGCGCATCGCCGTGTCGAGCTCGTCGATCAGATCGGAGAACGCCGCGTAGTTGGCGGCGTAGGACGCGGCGTTGTCGGGGTCGCGCGCCGACATGTCCTCCATCACGATCTCCGCATAACGGCGAGCAAGCAACGGATCCGTCCACAGATGGGGGTTCGGCTTGCCGTCCTCCTCGGGGAACGACGCGTCGTAGAGGTACTCCTCCGGCCGGATCGTGCGCGGGCCGAGCTCGACGATCTCCGCCCCCTCACGCAGGTTGGTTGCAGCAAGCTTCCTCGTCGGCTCTTCCAACTGCAACCCGTTGACGTAGACCACGTCCGCCGTCGACAGCAGCTCGGCGACGCTCGGGCGTGGTTCGAACGTGTGCGAGTTGACGCCCTCGGGGACGATGCCGACGACGTCAGCCTTGTCCCCCACGATGTTGGCCACGATGCTGGTGATCGGCGCGACGGTGGTGGCGATCAGCAGCCGCCCGTCGCGCGCTGCGCTGGCCTCTGGATCGCGGCAACCCCCGGCCAGGGCGCACACAGCGAATGCAACCGGGATGGCCAGGGCGCGCACGCGGCGGCACACTACTGCAACTCACTTGCAATTACGAGAGCCGCCGGGTCAGATCACGGCCGACAGCTCCACGTCCGCGGCGTGCTGATGAGACGAACGCAAGGGCACCTCGCGCATGAACCAGATGGCCACGACCGCGACGACCATGAGCGGCACGAGGAACACGAACCCCGCAGTGACCCCGCCCGAGTAGGCGTCGACGACACGCTGCGCCTCCTGCGGGGGGAGGCCGCGCAGCGATTCTCGTGTCAGCTCCGTCGCCGCCGCGACGTCGAGGTCGACACCGTCGATGCGATCGCGGAACTGGTTGTTGAAGATCGCCCCGAAGGTCGCGACGCCGATGGAGCCGCCGATCGTGCGGAAGAAGTTCACCGACGAGGTGCCGACGCCGAGGTCCTTCATCGGCACCACGTTCTGCGCGGCGACCAGGAGCGTCTGGGAACAGCCGCCGACACCGAGGCCGAGCCCGGCTGCGTAGATGGTGGTGAGGGCCAACGGCGTCGAAGAGCTCATCGTCGCCAACAGGGCCATGCTGCCCGTGGCGAGCGCGGTGCCGACGACCGGGAAGATCTTGTAGCGGCCCGTGCGTGACGTGAGCTGACCGGCGATCAGCGATCCGAAGAACGTCCCGAACATCAGCGGCATCATCAGCACGCCCGAGCGCGTCGCGCTCACATCGTGCACCAGTTGCAGGAACAGCGGCAGGAAGCTGAACGCCGCGTACATCCCAACGCCGAGGATGAACGTCGTCGCCGCGGCGATCGAGAACGTCGGCGTCGCGAAGAGACGCATCGGCACCACGGGCTCGCGGGCGCGTCTCTCGACCAGCACGAAGGCCACGGCGGCGACCAGCGACGTGGCGATGAGGCCGACGATGATTGGCGAACCCCAGGGATGCTCGGCGCCGCCCCACGTGGTGAACAGCACGATGCTCGACGTCGCCGCCGTGAGGAGGACCGCGCCCGCGTAGTCGACGTGTGGGTTCCCTCGCCGCAGACCGGCCGGCAACGCAGCCGACGCAGCGAGGAACGCGAGGATCCCCATCGGAACGTTGACGTAGAACGCCCATCGCCACGAGAGGTGATCGGTGAACAACCCGCCGGCGAGCGGGCCTGCGACGCTGCTCGCCACGAGCACGGCGCCGAAGTAGCCCTGGTAGCGGCCGCGCTCGCGCGGCGTGACGATCTCACCGACGATCGCCTGCGCGAGCACCGTGAGGCCGCCGCCGCCCAAGCCTTGGATGCCGCGGGCGACGATGAGGTGGCCCATCGACTGCGCGGCCCCGCACAGGGCGCTCCCGCCGATGAACACCAGGATCGAGATCTGGAACAGCAGCTTGCGACCGTAGAGGTCGCCCAGCTTGCCGCCGAGCGGGATCGAGACGGCCGAAGCCAGCAGGTACGCGGTCACGACCCAGGACAGGTGGTTCAGCCCGCCGAGATCGCCCGTGATGGTGGGCAACGCAGAGGCGACGATCAACTGGTCGAGAGCCGACAGCAGCATGCCGACCATCAGCCCGCCGAAGACGACCATCACCTGGCGATGTGACAGCGTCGGCACGACGTCGCCCTCGGGCGTCGTCACCGTCATCTCCTGCCTCGAGCCGGGGCAGGGAACCCGCGTGACAGGTCGGCGAACGCGTCCTCGAGCGCACCGGGAAGGGTTCCGGGTCTGCCGCTCGCCTGCCACCAGGAGATCGTCGAGCGCAGCATCGACACCGCAGCGACGACGACCCGGCGAGGGTAGGGATCGACCGCAGGATCCAGACCGAGCCGCTCGGCGATCACCTCGGTCAGCGCGTTCTCGAGAGCCGCGTACGACGCCATCAGGGGCGCGAGCAGTGCGGGGTGGCGGCGGACGACCTCGGCTCGGCGGGCCCACCGCCGGGCCGCGGCGTCGGCGTCGTCCGCGCTCGTGGACAAGATGCTCGCCAGCGAGACCGTCGGCGGCTCGTCGGCAGGACGATCGCGCAGGTCGGCGACGACGGCCTGGACGGCGTCGGGGCTGATGCCGACGATCGCGTCCTCCTTGGAGGGGAAGTAGTTGAAGAACGTGCGCGGCGAAACGCCTGCTCTGTCGGCGATGTCCTCGATGGTGACGCTGTCGACGCCTCGCTCGAGCGTCAGTTCGAGCGCGGCGGACCCAAGGGCGAGGTACGTCAGCTCTCGCTTGCGCTGACGACGATCCGAACCCACGGAGGACACTTCTTGCACAATACGCAAACTTGCGTGAGATGCAAGAACTGTGTGTGCGGATGTGTCGGGACGGCAGTCAGGCGAGGAGTTCCGGGCGGAGGCGGTCCGCCCCGGAGGTGATCGGCGTGAGGAGCGCCGCTGCCGGCGCGAGGCGCTCGATGGCGAAGAACCGTGCCCTGCCGGTGATCGCCCTGGCCCGTTCGGCGTCGCCGTGGTCGCGCACCCACCGCGCGACCCGAGCGAGGAGCCCGCCTGCGACCGTCGTGGACACGAGTTCGAGATAGGGCGTGGCGGCCGCCATCCATTGGTCCGGGTCGTCGGCCGCGTCGACCAGCCACGAGGTCGCCGACCGGACGGCGGCGACGGCCGCCTCGAGGTGAACCGCCACCACGGCGAGCTGCTCGTCGTGGACGAGCTGCGCGATCAGCCCGTCGATCTCGTCGAGAAGATCGCCGAGCGCCGCGCCCTTGTCGCGCAGGACCTTGCGGGAGGTCAGGTCGATCGCCTGGATGCCGTTGGTCCCCTCGTAGATGGCGGCGATGCGGCTGTCGCGGAAGCGCTGGGCGATCCCCGTCTCCTCGATGTACCCCATGCCTCCGTGGACCTGGAGGGCGAGCGACGTGTTGCGGATCCCCTCGTCGGTGCACCACGCCTTCGCCATCGGAGTCAGCAGGTCGACACGCGCCGCCGCTCGATCGCGAGCATCCGCGTCGTCGAGGTGGCGCGCGCGATCGGCCGCCGCAGCGGTGGTGTACAGCAGCGCCCTCATCGCGTCGACGCTGGAGACGATCGTCAACAACATGCGGCGCACGTCCGGATGCTCGACGATCGGCGAGCTCTCGCTCTGCGGCGCGCCCACGGCGCGGCCCTGGCGGCGCTGCTGGGCGTAGGCGAGCGCTTGCTGGTAGGCGCGCTCGCTGAGCGCGAGGCCCTCGACGCCGACGGCGAGGCGGGCGGCGTTCATCATCGTGAACATCGCCGTCATCCCGCCGTGCTCGTCGCCGACGAGCTCGCCGATCGCCTCGTCGAAGTCGAGCACGCACGTCGGGCTGGCGTGGATGCCGAGCTTGTGCTCGATGCCGACGCAGCGGACGCTGTTGCGCTCGCCGAGCGAGCCGTCGGACCCCACCAGCCGGCGCGGCACGAGGAACAGCGAGATGCCCTTGGTGCCTGGCGGCGCCCCGGGTGTGCGCGCCAGCACGGCGTGGACGATGTTCTCGGCGAGGTCGTGCTCGCCCCAGGTGATGAAGATCTTCGTGCCCGAGATCGCCCACGTGCCGTCGCCGCGCGGCGTGGCGCGGGTTCGCACCGCGCCCACATCGGAGCCGGCGTCGGGCTCGGTGAGCACCATCGTGCCGCTCCATCGACCGGTCACCAGGTTGGCGAGGTAGCGCGAGCGCTGCTCGTCGGATCCCCACCGCTGGAGCAGGTGGATGGCGCCCTGGGTCAGCATCGGGTTGAGCGACAGAGCCATGTTGGCGGCGACGAACATCTCGTCGGCCGCCAGACCGACCACGGCGGGCAGCCCCCCACCGCCGTGGGCCGCGTCGACGGCCAACCCCGCCCAGCCGTCACCGACCCACCGGGTGTAGGCGTCTCGGAGCTCCGGCGGCAGCGTCACCGAGGCGGTCTCCGGATCGAATCGGGCTCCGACGACGTCGCCGACGCGGTCGGTCGGAGCGAGCACCTCGGCGGCGAACCGGCCGAAGCCGGCGAGAACATCCACCACGTCGCCGACGCTCGTGCCGCCGAACGGCTTCAGGGCCAGGATCTCGTCGAGCCCGACCGCGCGCAGCACCTCCTCCATCGCCCCGATGGGCGGGGTGTACGGGATGGAGGTCAGATCACGCGAGGAAGCGCCTTGCTCGACGGCACGCTGCATGACCACACAGTATCTGACCGGTCATGTTTCGCTGCATCCCACCGCGCCCACCGGCTCGGCGGTACCGTCCACCACCGTGTCCGAGCCCATCCCACGGTTCGATCCTCTCGACGAAGCGCATCGCCAGTGGCTCGCGCACGGCCTCGAGGGTCCGCAATCGATGTACGCGGCGATCTCTCTGATCCACGCGCAGCAGGTTGCGATCACTGCGATGGAACGTGCGCTCAAGCCGCTTGGCCTCACCTTCGCCCGTTACGAGATCCTGATGCTGCTGTCGTTCACGCGCGCCGGCGCGCTGCCGATCACGAAGGTCGGCGAGCGGCTGCTGGTGCACCCGACCGGCATCACTCGCTTGGTCGACAAGCTCGAAGCGAACGGTCTGGTCACCCGGACGACGAACCCTGCCGACCGTCGCGGCACGCTGGCCCGGATCACACCGGCAGGGCGGCGCCTCGCGCGGCGGGCCACGACCGTGCTGTCGCGCATCCACTACGGCGTCGACCTCGCCGAGGAGCCGACCGCCCAGCTGATCGACGCCCTCCAGGCGCTGCGCGACGGGAGCAAGCCGCGCCGTGGCCAACCGGCCGAGCGTCGCTAACGACCGACGGCGCGTTCCAGCTGCGCCTTGGTCATCTTCGAACGGCCCTTGATGCCCTTCTTCTTCGCTTCGTTGTAGAGCTGATCGCGCGTCCGCCCACCCGGCCCCCGATGCGAGCGCAGGCCGCCGCGACGTCCGGACGAGATGTCCTGTGTCGACGTCCGGCTCGCTTCGCGGGCCTCGCCAGCGCGGGCCCGTTCCTTGTTCACCGTGCGCGCCGCGATCTCCTCCGCGGTGTCCTCGCTCTCCCCCCGATCGAGCAGGCCTTCCTTGATGTGCTCGTACTGCCGTTCCCGCTTGCGGTTCCATGCTTGCTGCGGCATCGTGCCCCCTCGTGTGACGTGGGCTCGTCGCAGCTTCCCTACCCCGCCCGCACGACCGGCAAACCGCGGCTGATCCCCACCGCCCGCGGGGTACGAGCCAGCGATGGGCGACCGTGGTGGTGACCGAGTTCCTGGTCGTGACCGCGGCGCTGCATCGATCCGGGCGACGTACCGCGTCCAGCTCCACGCCGGGTTCACGTTCGGTGACCTCGCCGCGATCGCCCCGTACCTGCGCGACCTCGGAGTCAGCCACGTCTATCTCTCCCCTGTGCTCCAGGCCGCCCCCGGCAGCACCCACGGCTACGACGTCGTCGACCCGACCGCGATCGACGAGGAACGCGGCGGCCGCGCCGGATTCGACGCGATGGTCGGCGCGCTGGAGGACGCCGGAGTGCGGCTGGTGATCGACATCGTGCCGAACCACCTCGCCATCGGCGACCGCTCGAACCCGGCGTGGTGGGACGTGATGCGCAACGGCCGCGACAGCGCGTTCGCGCCCTGGTTCGACATCGACTGGGAGGGCGGCAGGGACCCGGGCCGCGTGCTCGCGCCGCTCCTGGGGGATCACCTCGGGCGCATGATCGACGCCGGAGAGGTGACGATCTCAGCCGACGACGGCGGCGTCGTCCGCGCCGCCGGTGTGGAGATGCCGCTGCGCCCGGGCACGTGGGACGAGGCGTCAGGGGCGGACGCCGGCCCCGACACGGTGCAGGAGGTGCTGGACCGGCAGCACTACCGGCTGGCGTGGTGGAGGACCGTCGACGATCTCGACCACCGGCGGTTCTTCGACATCACGTCGCTGGCAGGCGTGCGGGTGGAGGACGACGCCGTGTTCGACGCCACCCACGATCTGATCGCGGAGCTCGTGCGGACGTGTCCCGTGGACGAGGTGCGCGTCGATCACGTCGACGGCTTGCGCAGACCGCAGCAGTACCTCGACCGCCTGGCGGCGACGGTGGCGCCCGCACGCGTGGTCGTGGAGAAGATTCTCCAGGCCGGCGAGGAGCTGCCCGAGTCGTGGCCAGTCGCCGGCACGACCGGCTACGACTTCGTCACGCGGGTCAACCACCTCTGGGTCGACGAGCGCAACGAAGGCCGGATCGCCGAGCTCGACGCACGCTTCACCGGCGACGAGCGCACCGTCGACGACGTCGAGCACGTCTCGCGGCGCGTCGCGACCGACACGGTGCTGGTCGCCGAGGTCGACCGCCTGACACGTCTTGCCGTGGCCGTGTGCCGCTCGCTCCGTCGCCACCGCGACCACACGTGGCGCCAGGTGCGCGAGGCCATCGGCGAGCTGCTCGCGGCGATGCCGGTGTACCGGACGTACGCCCATCCCGGCGCGCCGGCGAGTGCGGCCGACGAGAGCGTCATGGAGCGAGCCGTCAGCGCCGCGCGGGCTCGCCGACCGGGCATCGACGCCGAGCTGCTGAAGCTGATCGCCGCGGCCGCGCTCGGACGGCTGGAAGACGGCGGCGAGCTGGGCGAGCGCTTCCAGCAGGTCAGCTCGGCGGTGATGGCCAAGGGCGTCGAGGACACCGCGTTCTACCGCGATCATCGGCTGATCTCGCTCAACGAAGTAGGCGGCGACCCGGGACGTGTCGGAGACCCGGTCGAGGATTTCCATCGTCACAACGCACGCATCGCCGAACGTTGGCCCCGCACGATGACGACGCTGTCGACCCACGACACGAAGCGCTCGGCCGACGTGCGGGCGCGCATCGCCGTGCTGTCGGAGATGCCGGACGCGTGGGAGGCCGCGATGCGTCGCTGGGACGAGATGGCGACGGCGGCGTGCGGTCGACGGCCCGTCGACCCCGGCACGCGCTCGCTCCTGTTCCAAACGCTCGTCGGCGTGTGGCCGATCGACGACGCACGGCTGCGGCAGGCGATGCTCAAGGCGGTGCGGGAAGCCAAGGATCACACCTCGTGGACGGACGCCGACGACGCCTACGAGTCCGGCGTCGCCCGGTGCGTCGACGCCGCGCTCTCCGACGCCCGTGCCGTCGCCGCGCTCGAGGAGTTCCTCGCCGAGGCGCGCATCGTCGAGCGCGGGGCGGTGAACTCGCTGGCGCAGACGGCCCTGCTGCTCACGGCGCCCGGTGTGCCCGACCTGTACCAAGGCACGGAGATGATCGATCTGAGCCTCGTCGATCCGGACAACCGGCGACCCGTCGACTACGCGTCGTTGCGGGCGCGGTTGGCGGAGGTCGGGTCGTGGTCCGCCGCCGATGCGGCCCGCCACCTCACCGACGGCGGAGCGAAGCTGTGGCTGACGCACCGCCTGCTGGCGGTGCGCGCTCGGTGTCTCGCCGAAGACGACGGCGCCTACACGCCGCTGCATCCGGAGGGGGCCCGCGCCAACCACGTGGTGGCCTACCGCCACGGTGATGTGGTCACCGTCGTCCCCCGGCTCACGCCGGCGTGGCCATGGGACGGGTGGGACGGCCTCGCGCTGACGCTCGACGGCCGATGGCGCGACGCGCTGACCGGCGCCGAGGTGTGCGGGCGGGTCCCGGTCGCCGAGCTGTTCGCAGGGCTGCCGGCCGCGGTGCTCGTCGCGGAGCGTCCGTGATGCGCTTTCGCGTGTGGGCTCCTCTGCCCACGCGCGTCGACCTCGTGCTCGACGACCGGCGCGTGCCGATGGAGCGCGACGACCGCGGCTGGTGGCATGCCGACGCCGATGCCGCGGCCGCCGCGCTGTACGGCTATTCGCTCGACGGCGGCCCGCCGCGCCCCGACCCGCGCGCGCGGGCGTTGCCGCACGGCGTCGACGGGCTGGCACAGCTGGTCGCCGACGATCACCCATGGGCGGACCAACGCTGGACCGGCCGCCCACTCGCCGGCTCGGTGATCTACGAGGCCCACGTCGGCACGTTCTCCCCCGTAGGGACGTTCGACGGCATGGTCGACAAGCTGCCGCAGCTCGTCGAACTCGGCGTCGACGTGCTCGAGCTGATGCCCGTGCATTCGTTTCCCGGCCGCCACGGCTGGGGGTACGACAGCGTCGGGCTGTTCGCCCCGCACGAGCCGTACGGCGGCGTCGCCGGCTTGCGTCGACTGGTCGACGCCGCGCACGGCGTGGGTCTGGCCGTCGTCCTCGACGTCGTCTACAACCACCTCGGCCCGAGCGGCAACCACCTCCCCGCGTTCGGGCCCTACCTCTCTGACCGTCACCACACGGGTTGGGGCCAGGCGCTGAACTTCGACGGGCCGGGCAGCGACGAGGTGCGCGCGTTCGTCGTCGACAACGTGTGCATGTGGCTGCGCGACTTCCACGTCGACGGTTTGCGCCTCGACGCCACCGACGCGATCGTCGACGACTCCGCGACCCATGTCCTCGCCGAGATGGCGGACGCTGTCGACCGGCTCTCGGTGACGCTGCGCCGACCGCTGTTCCTGATCGCCGAGAACAATCGCAACGACCCGCGCCTCGTGCGATCGCCCGAGGCCGGCGGGTTCGGCCTCGACGCGGTGTGGGCCGACGATTGGCATCACGCCGTGCACGTCGCCCTGTCGGGCGACGCCGAGGGGTACTACGAAGACTTCACCGCGAACGACGCGCTCGCCACCGCGCTGCGCCGAGCGTGGGTGTTCGACGGACGCTGGTCTCCTCATCGACAGCGCCGGCACGGCGCATCGCCCGCGGGGCTTGCCGGCCGGCGTTTCGTGGTCGCGACGCAGAACCACGATCAGGTGGGCAACCGCGCCACCGGCAACCGGTTTCCCACGATGGTGACGACTGGCCGGCTGAAGATCGCCGCCGCGCTGCTGCTCACGTCGCCGTTCACACCGATGCTGTTCCAGGGCGAGGAGTGGGCGGCGTCGACGCCGTTCCAGTACTTCACCGACCACGCCGACCCGGAGCTGGCGGCGGCGGTGCGCGAGGGCCGCCGCGCGGAGTTCGCGGCTTTCGGCTGGGACCCCGACGAGGTCCCCGATCCGCAGGACCCCGAGACCTTCGCTCGGTCACATCTCGACTGGGACGAGCGCGCCACCGAGCCGCACGCCGAGATGTGGGCCTGGTATCGCGAGCTCCTGCGGCTGCGCCGCCGATGCCCCGCCCTGCACGACGACCGGCCGGGCTCGATCGACGCTCGGCTCCACGGCGGGACGCTCGTCGTGTCGCGCGGCGACGTGCGGATCATCGCCAACCTCTCCGACGTCGAGCTGCGCTCGCCCCTGCGTCCCGCCGACCGCATCCTGCTGGCCTCGTCGGATGCGATCGTGCCCGGCGACGGTGAAGTGCTGATCCCGCCGGACGCGGTGGCGATCGTCGAACACACGGGCCCGTAGCGCTCGCAGCGTTCAGACGGCGTTCACCAACGTGGCCCCCGCTTCGACGGCGTCGAGGTTGGCGAGGGTCGTCTCCGCGATCGCGGCGAGCGCCGGACGCGTGAAGAAACCCTGGTGCGCGGTGAGCAGCACGTTGGGGAACGTGGTGAGCCGAGCGAACGCGTCGTCGGTCAGCACCTCCATCGAGCGGTCCTCGAAGAACAGCGGGCCTTCCTCTTCGTAGACGTCGAGGGCGAGCGATCCGATGCGGCCGGACTTCAATCCCTCGATCACCGCCGCGGTGTCGATGAGGGCGCCGCGCCCGGTGTTGACCAGCATCAGACCGGGCCGCATCTGCGCCACCGCGCGGTCGTCGATCATGTGATACGTCGCCGGCGTCAGAGGGCAGGTCAGCGCGAGGATGTCGCTCGCTGCGAGCAGCTCCTCGAGCGTGCAGTAGCGCACGCCAGCCGCGACCAGGCGGTCGTCGGCGTGCGGGTCGAACGCCCGCACGACGCACCCGAACGCGGAGAGCAGCAGCGCCACGCGCCGCCCGATCTGCCCGGTGCCGACGACGCCCGCGTCCCTGCCGTGGAGACCTTCGCCGAGCAGCCCGACGAGCGAGAAGTTGCCGTCGCGCACCCGCTGGAACGCGCGGTGCAGGTGGCGATCGAGGCACAGGATCATCGCCAGCGTGTGCTCGGCGACGGCGTCGGGCGCATACGCCGGCACCCTCACCACTGCGACGCCGGCCGCCCGCGCCGCGTCGACGTCGACGTTGTTGAAGCCGGCGCAGCGCAACGCGATCGCCCGCACCCCGCAATCGCGCAGGACCGCGATCGTCGCCGCGTCGACGATGTCGTTGACGAACACGCACACCGCGCCCGCGCCGCGTGCCAGCACCGCGGTGCGCTCGTCGAGGCGCGCGTCGAGCATCTCGATGTCATGGCCTTTGGCGCGGTTGGCGGCCTCGAACGCCTCACGGTCGTAGGGCTTGGCGCTGAACAACACGACCCGCATGACGCTGCATCGTACGGTCCCCCGACCGGCGGTCTGGCTCGGGCTACGTTGCGGCCGATGGCTGACATCGCCGCGATCGAGGACTGGTTCGTCCAGCGCGGCGTCCCCCACCTGATCGAGGACTACGCCGCGCGCACCGACATCTGGACCCGCGCGCTCCCGCTGCTCGTGGTGGCGTACGTGGCCGGCGGCCTGAACGCGCTCGATGTCGCCGGATGGTCGTGGCAACGCAACGTGCTGGCGGCCATCGTCGTGATCGGGATCCTCTTCGCCGGGTGGGCGCTGACGAACGTGCTGCTCGGGCGTCCGTTCCTGTCCCGGCCGACGCAGGTCGGCCCACCCGAGCTCGTCGCGTTCGTTCTCGGGCCCGGTGTGCCGTCTGCCGTGTTCGCCCAGTGGGAGGACGCCCTGACGTCCGTCGTCGTCGGCCTGGCGGTGCTCGCCGGGATCTACCTCGGCACCAGCTACGGCGTCGTCCCGTTGACGCGCTGGGCGAGCGGGCGAGCGGCCGCGCAGGTGACCGTGATCGGCAGCTTGCTCGTTCGCGCGCTGCCGCTGCTGCTGCTGTTCACGACGTTCCTGTTCATCAACGCCGAGGTGTGGCAGGTGGCCGGGGCGTTGGACGGCGTGCCGTACTGGGCGACGCTCGGCATCTTCGTCGCGCTGGGCGGCGTGTTCGTGCTGTCGCGGGTGCCGACCACGATGCGCGATCTCGCCGCGTTCAGCACGTGGGACGAGGTCGCCGACGCGTTGCGCGACACGCCCGCCGCCGACATCGCGCTGCCGGGCGCAGGCGCCCCGCCGACCGTGCGCTTTCGGGCACGGCAGAAGCTGAACATCGCGTTGCTGATGATCTTCAGCCCGGCGCTCCAGATCACCGCCGTCGCGCTGTTGCTCACCGCGTTCTTCGTGCTGTTCGGGTTCCTCGCGATCCCGCTGGAGACGACGGCGGGCTGGACCGCGCTCGACGGTGTCGACGTGCTCGCGACGGCGCACGTGAGCGGCCGCGAGCTCGTCGTCACCGAACCGCTGCTGCGCGTCGCGGCCTTCCTCGGAGCGTTCACCGGGATGTATTTCACGGTCGTGCTCTCCACCGATGCGACCTACCGGGACGAGTTCGCGGAAGACGTCCGGCCGCACGTGCACGAGGTGTTCGCGGTCCGCCTGGCCTACCTCCAGGCCCGCGCCGGATCGTCCTCGACCGCAGGGGTGGAGCCCGGCACCGCGGCGGAGGGGCTCACGTCCGAGCGAGCCACGTCTCCGCGTGGCGCAACCGGCGTTCGAGCTGTGCCGCGGTGGCCTCGGTGACACGGGCGATGCCCGACAAGCGGTTCAGCTCCGCGTTGACCTTGGCGTGACCCCAGCCCGTCCGGCGAGCGAGCGCCTTCGCCGCGGCGGCGTTGGCGTCACGCAAGCGGCGGCGCAGCTCGACGCGCGAGATCGTCGGATCGTCGGGCGCGGGTCCGTCGAGAGCGGGAGGATCGGCGAACTCGATCACCACGCCGTGATCGTCGTCGTCGGTCGCGCCCACGGGTAACGGCTCGCTGTCCCACGGCGCCGGTGCGTCGGCGTGGCCCGTCGCCACCGCCGAGATCACCGCGAACAGGCTCAGCTGCTCGTTGGGATCCTTCAACTCGTCGAGCTCCGCGTCGGCGAGCGCCGGATCCACAGGCTCGGCATCTCTCGCCGGGTCGGGCTTGCGCAGGTTGTGCCGGCGCTCGTCGGCGATCTGATGCGCACGGGCGCGCAGGCGCGGGTCGTCGGGGATGAAGAAGTAGGCGCGATGGTTGCGCGCCCCGCGCCGCCATCGCACGAGGCGTCCCACCGCCTGGCGGAAGAACAGCTCGGTGGTCGTCGTCGTGGCGAACACACCGACCGACAGGCGGGGGATGTCGACGCCCTCGCTGACCATGCGCACGGCGACCATCCAAGGATCGTCGCTCGCGGCGAAGCGCGTGATGCGGCGTGATGCGTCGGGATCGTCGCTCGTCACCACGACGGCGTCGACGCCGACGCGCCAGCGCATGATGCGGGCGATGCCCCGCGCGTGCTCCTGGTCGATGGCGATCACGAGGCCGCCGGTATCCGGGTCGTTGGCCCGCAGCGCCGTCAGACGTTCGTGCGCTGCGCTCAGCACGGTGGGCAGCCACTGCCCTTCGAGCGACAGCGCCGTCCGCAGCCGCTGGCTGGCGCGGGCGTTGTCGAGCGCGTCGTCGAACGTGGCGGACATCTGGCTGCCGTCGGGAGCGATCCATTCCATCTCGCCACCGGTACGCGGGAAGTACACCGGGCGCACGACCCTGCCGTCGGTGAGCGCCTGCCCGTAGCCGTAGACGAAGTCGGGGCACGCCTCGTCCATCTGGTAGCGGACGAACGGGATCGCCGCGGTGTCGGACCGGAACGGTGTGCCGCTCAGCGCCAGCCGCCGGCGGGCAGGTTCGAACGCGACCCGGGCGCTGTCGCCCCACGCCTTGTCGTCCGCGGCGTGGTGCAACTCGTCGAGCACGACGAAGGCATCCTGCGCGAGCGACCGCAACGCCGGCGCGGCCGTCGCGACCTGCTGGTAGGTGGTGACGATGCCGTGGAGGTCACGGGGCATCCGGCCATCGCTCGGCGACCAGTTGGGGTCGAGGTGCAGGGCGAAGCCGTGCGCGGCGGCAGCCCACTGCGACTTGAGGTGGGAGGTGGGGGCGACGACGATCAGGCGGCCAGGGCGCACTCCCAGTTCGTGTCGGGCTGCGGCCAGGGCGAACGTCGTCTTGCCAGCTCCGGGGGTGGCGACGGCGAGGAAGTCGGGGGACGTCGACGCCGTGAACGCGTCGAAGGCGGCCTTTTGCCACGGCCGCAGGCGGATCGATCTCGTCATCGAACGGATTCGAGGGGTCAGGGGGGTTCGGGGGGAGCAGCATCCTAGAACGCGGCCGCGCCGCGGCCGGGAGTTCGGAATCGCGGCCCGCGCTCCCCTACATTTCGGTGCTCGTGTCGGCCGATCGACCGTTCCGCTTCAGCGTCCAGTGCTCGTCGCCGGCCGCGATCGACGCCCGCTCGTGGCGGGAGCTGGCCCGACGCTGCGAGGCGCTCGGGTACACCACGCTCACCGTGTCCGACCACCTCGACGAGCAGGTCGGCCCGATCGCCGCGCTGATGGCCGCAGCGGACGCCACGACGACGCTGCGCATCGGCTCGGTGGTGTTCTGCAACGACTTCCGCCATCCGGTCGCCCTGGCGAAGGAAGCGGCGACCCTCGACGTGTTGTCCGGCGGGCGGTTCGAGTTCGGGCTCGGGGCCGGCTGGCTGCGCGCCGACTACGACCGCGCCGGCATCACGCTCGATGCCGCGGGAGATCGCATCGCCCGCATGGCGGAGGCGCTCACGATCATCACGGCGCTGTGGAGCGGAGAGCCGGTCGACTTCCACGGACAGCACTACCACGTCAGCGGTCTGGCCGGCACTCCCCGACCCGTGCAGTCCCCACGCCCGCCCGTGTTCGTCGGCGGTGGCGGTCGGCAGATGCTGACGCTCGCCGGACGCCACGCCGACATCGTCGGCATCAACGCCTCGATGGCTGCCGGCGTGATCGACGCGTCGATCGGCACCGACGCCACGCCCGCTGCGACGGAACGCAAGATCGGCTGGATCAAGGAGGCCGCGGGCGATCGCTGGCCGACGCTCGACCTGCACACGCGCGTGCACCTGGCGCTGATCACCGACGATCGCGACGCGGTCGCCGACGCGTTGGCGTCGGGCTTCGGGTTGACGCCCGCCGACGCTCTCGGGTCGCCACACGCTCTGGTCGGCACGGTGGAGCAGATCGTCGACGACATCGTCGAGCGCAGGGAGCGCTACGGCATCAACGTCATCGGCCTTCCCCTCGACGCGATGGAGGCGTTCGCCCCGGTCGTCGCCCGGCTGCAGGGAGCCTGACCGAAGGCATACGCCCGCGGGCGCGCGGGTATGAGGTTCGCGGCCACGCACTCTCCTTCCCGCCGTGCGGGAGCAGCCGACAAGGAGCGACCGATGTCCTTCGATCCCCTCGACCAGCCGGGCATCCCCGTCGACGAACAGTTCCGCTCGCTGGGCGAGCTGAACCCCACGCCCTACGACAAAGAGGACGTCCACCCGTACACCCGCACGCGGGTGATCTTGATGAACGGCATCGAGGTCGAGTCGATCATCTTCTCCCACCAGTTCGCGCGTCACACCGACAACCTCGAGATCAAGCGCGCCCTGGCGCTCGGCCGGCGCATCGAACAGCAACAACAGAAGGTTGTCAACGGCCTCAACCCGGGCGAGCAGACACCGCTGGAGACCACCATCGGCTACGAGCAGGTCGCGGTCGACCTCACCGCATGGCTGGCCCGCAACGAGCCGGACCCGAACCTCAAGCAAGCCCTCGACTTCGCCCTGCTCGAGGACTTCGACCACCTCTACCGCTACGCCGATCTCTACGACCTGCTCGACGGCAAGGACGCGGCAGCCCTGACGGACCACCTCACCGAGATCATGCCGGGCCGGCCGACCATGGTCGAGCACCGCCATCCCTACGACGACGTGCGCCGCCACTTCGACACGCACACCGTCGATCCGCTGTCGCGCTTGCACGTGATGACCATCGTGGCCGCGGAGCAACAGACGATGAACTTCTACATGAACCACGGCGCCGACTACATCGAGCCGATCGCCCGCGGCCTCTACAGCGAGATCGCGATGATCGAGGAGCAGCACGTCACCCACTACGAGTCGTTGCTCGACCCCCTGGACTCGTGGTTGCGCATGTGGCTGTTCCACGAATACAACGAGGTCTACCTGTACTGGTCGATGAGCCAGCAGGAGTCCGACCCACGGATCCGATCCATCTGGGAGCGGCACTGCGAAATGGAGATCGGGCAGCTCAAGGTCGCGGCGTCGATGCTGGAGCGCTTCGAAGGCGTCGACCCGCGCGAGCTGCTGCCGCCGGCGATGCCCGACGTCCCGCTCACGTTCGAGGAGAACAAGCAGTACGTCCGCCAGGTGCTCGCGTCGCAGGTCGACCTGCGGACCGACGGCCTCGACTACGTGCCGCTCGCCGATCTGCCCAAGGACCACCGGTACTTCACGATCCAACGCACGTACGAGACCGCGACGGCGCCGAGCGAGCGCATCGTCGACCTCGATCGCAGCGAGCGCGGACGTGAATACCGCGACCAACCCGACGGCGATCACCCGATCGCCGCGTTCCAGGAATCGCTCGTCGGCCGCTGACGAAAGGACACTTGCCATGACGCTGCTCGCAACGCCCACCGCAGACACCGGGGCGTCGTCGAAGCCGACGCCGATGACCTACGTCCCGCTCTCTCGGAGCATCGTCGGGGAACCGCCCGCGCTGCCGGAGCTCGGCGGCCTGAACCTCTCGTTCGTGCTCGACAAGATGAGCGACGTCCTCACGCACGAACGCTGTGGAGCGCACCTGTACCGCTCGGTCGCGCAACGCACGAACAATCCGATGCTGAAGGCGAAGTACGAGAAGTTCGGCGAGGAGACGGCACGACACACGCAGCTCGCGGCCGACGTCATCGCGCTGCTCGGCGGCGACCCGATGTACGTCTCGCCGTCGGCTCGGGCGACCGAGGCGATGGACACGAGCCTGCTCCAGTCCACGTTCCTGCTCGACGGATCCGCCGATCCGGTGACCGCGGAGATGGTGATGCTCGACGCGGTCTTCCTCGCCGAGTCGATCGACCACGCCAACTGGAAGACGCTCACCGCGCTGATCGCCTCGATGGACGACAGCCCGCTCCAGGGCCAGCTGCGCGAGATCATCGACCAGGTCGAGCAGGAAGAGGACGAGCATCTGGAGTGGGCCCGTGACATGCGCGAGCGGATGACGATGCTGGAAGCGAAGAGCTCGGCGATGGCCGGCGCGATGCTGCGGGTGGAGGAAGTGGTCACCCGGGTGCGCGGCTGGTTCAGCTGAGTTTCCGGTCTCGCCGCCGGGCCGAGAGCGGTCCGGCGAGCGCTGAGACCTGAAAGGGGCGGCCGTCTACATTGACCGCATCGAAGTCCAGGTCGACCGAAACGACGCCACGCACACCGCACCACCGTCGCAGCCGGCCGCAGCACGAGAGCGCGATCTCGGCGCCGGTCGGATCGCGGCAGGTCTCACCGTCGTCCTCCTCGGGGTGGTGCTGCGTGTCTGGCCACGCTCCGCGCTGTGGCTCGACGAGGCCCAATCGGTGTCGATCGCCAGCGAGCCGCTGACGTCGATCCCCGACGTGCTGCGCGTCGACGGCGCCCCGCCGCTCTACTACATGGTGCTGCACGTGTGGATGGAGCTGTTCGGCTCCGGTGACAACGCGGTGCGCTCGCTGTCGATCGCGCTGTCGCTGGCCGCGATCGCGCTCGCAGCCGTCGCCGCCGGACGTCTCTGTGGGCGCCGCGCGGCGCTCGTCGCCGCGGTGGTGATCGCCGCCAACCCGTTCGCCATCCGCTACGCGAGCGAGACGCGGATGTACGCGCTGGTCGCCGTCGAAGTGCTGATCGGCGTGCTGCTCGTCGACGCGGCGCTGCGGGCGCCCCGGCTGCCGACGCTCGGCGGTCTGGCGCTGACGACAGCCGCCCTGCTGTATACGCACTACTGGGCGATGTACCTGGTGTTCGTGACGCTGTGCGCGCTCGGCGTCCGGGCATGGCGGGGCGCGCAACCGCGGCGGCCGGCGAGCGCAACGGTCGTGGCCATGCTGGTGGGACTCGCGCTGTGGGCGCCGTGGCTGCCGACGCTCGCGTTCCAGTCCGAGCACACCGCCACACCGTGGACACAGCCGCCCGGCGTGCGCACCCTGTGGCGGCTCGTCGACCTCGGCACGAACGGGGACGGCGTGTTGCGCCACGTGCTCGGCGTCGCGCTGTTCCTGTTGAGCGCGGCCGCGATCGCGGCTGCCCGGCGCCGCTCCGGCGGCCGCTTCGCGCTGTCGCCCCGCGCGATCGGGATCACCGCCGCAGCGACCGTCGTGGTGGCGATCGTGGGCGCGGCGATCAGCGGCAGCGCGTACTCGTCGCGCTACGCAACCGTCGTCTTCCCCCTGGTCGTGCTCGCCGCCACCGCCGGGATCGTCACCCTGCCGCGCCGGCTCCAAGCGTCCGCTGTCGCGGTCGTCGTGGCGGTGGGCGTCAGCCTGGCGATCACGGAGATCCGCTCCGATCGCACGACCGCGGCGACCACCGTGCCGCTCCTCGTCGCCGCAGCGCAACCGGGCGACGTCGTCGTGTACTGCCCCGACCAACTCGGGCCCGCGGCGAGCCGCCTGATCGACCAGCTCGGTCCGTCGACGATCCGTCAGGAGGTCTTCCCTCCCGGCTCGACACCGCAGCGCGTCGACTGGATCGACTACCGCGCTCGCCACGACGCCGCGGATGGCGCGGCGTTCGTCGACGCGCTCGACGCCGGCGGGACGACGATCTGGATGATCTGGAGCGGAACCTATCCTGCGACGCAGGAAGCCTGCCTGCGCCTGTTCACCGCGCTGTCGTCCGAGCGCCCCGGTGGCGAGCAGGTCGCGGCAGACGATCCCTCCGTGTCGGACCACGGCGCGCTGTGGCGGTTCGACCCGCCCGGCGTCAGCCGGTGATCGGCGCGTCGCGGCCGGTGCCCGACGACGTCGCCGAATTCGACGTTGCCGTTGTCGCGGTGGATCCCTCTTCGTGGTACTCAGCGTCGACGTTGACCTTCCACAGGTCGTGACCGGCGCCATCCAGGATGTTCTCGACGGCGAGCATCGCCGTGAGCATCGAATGGTCCTGGTTGTTGTAACGATGCATGCCGTTGCGGCCCACCGGATGGGCGTTGGGCACCGCTGTCTCCAACCAGGCCCGCACGGCGGCGAGGTTGTCGGCATACGCCGCGTCGTAGACGGGATACGCCATCGGTGTGCGGGTCACGAATCCTTCCCTCACCACGCCCGGTTCGAGCAGCCCGATCGCGTGCATCTCGGCCGCGGCGAAATCCACGAGGTCGGCGTCGTCCATGCTCCACAGGTCGTCGCCCTGGTTGACGAAGTACTCCAGACCGAGGCACGTCCAGCCGGGCTTCACCATGTGCGGTGACCAGCTCCCGAAGTTCTGCACGCGCCCCAGCCGCACGCCGGGGCTGTGCACGTAGATCCAGTTGTCCGGGAAGCCTGCGGATTCGGGCACGACGAGCGCGACCGTCATGAAGTCGCGGTGGCGCAGCGCCTTGGCGGCGTCGAGCACGTCGCCCGGCGCGGCCGGCGACATCGCGTGGACGAGATGCCCGATCGGCATCGACGACACCACGGCGTCGCAGGGGAACTCTGCGCCGCGCCCGGTCCGGACCGCGCGGACGCCCTGGTCGTCACGGGCTACCGAGACCACGGGGCTGTTCAGGTGCAGCTGCGTGCCGTGCTCGACAGCGGCGTCGCGGCACGCCTCCCACATCATCCCCGGCCCGAGCCGCGGATAGAGGAACTCCTCGATCAGCGAGGTCACGTTGGTCTGGCGTCGGGGCGAGAGGCCGTTGAGCACGGCCTTTCCGAGCGAGAGGTTCTTGATCCGCTGCGCCGCCCAGTCGGCCGGCAGGCTCGACGCGGGGACACCCCACACCTTCTCTGTGTAGGTCTTGAAGAACGTGCGGTACAGCCGCTGCCCGAAGCGTGACGATACCCACCCTTCGAACGTCGAGACGTCGCGGGCGCGGCGCAGCCGAGCCGCCGCGTACGAGGCGCCGCACAGCATCGACTCGCGCAGCCCGAGGTTGCGCAACGCGTTCGCCGGCTTGAGCGGGTAGTCGTAGAACCTGCCGCCGTAATAGATGCGGCTCATCCGCGGCCGGGTCATGAAGTCGTCGCCGGGCAGCAGCGCGCGCCACAGCGCTTCGACCTCGGACACCTTGGTGAAGAAGCGGTGCCCGCCGATGTCGAAGCGCCAGCCATTGCGCTCGACGGTGCGGCTGATGCCGCCCACCACGTCGTCGGCCTCGAGGACCACCGGAGGATGACCACGGCTGGCGAGCTGGAGGGCCGCGGTCAGACCCGCAGGACCTGCACCGATCACGACCGTCGCCGTCACGCGACGGTTCCTTGCGCGATGTTCACGTTGCGACTCCTTGCGCCTCCCGCCCGCCTGTCGCTTGTTTACCCCGCCTCGGCGGCCGCGAGCCCGCGGGCGACACACGTCACATCTCACACCCCATGCTGCTCGCGCGCCCGTGACGGCGTGCGCGCCTCGACCGGCCGGGGTCGGTCGAGCGGCGGCGCCGTATTGCGAGGCGGCGGGAGCAGCAGCTCGACGACCGCCTCGGACACGGATCTGACGGTCGTCCTGGTGCGTCGCGCATGGTCGCGCAGAATCGAGAACGCCCGGTCCGTCGTCACGCCGAGCTGGGCCGCGGTGACGCCCTTGGCCTGCTCGATCACGACGCGGGCCTCGAGGGCATGGCGGAGCTGGCCGGTCACCTCGTCGCTGTCGGCGAGCCGCTGGGCGAGCGCGATCATCGGCACGCCGTGGGCGCCGAGCCGTATCAGCTCGTCGATCGCCTCGGGCGGCCATGCGCCGGGGTCACGCCGGAACACCGAGAGGTGAGCACGCACGTCAGCGTCGGGACAGAGGCGCACGGTGACCTCGGCACGCAGACCGACGGCGCGGGCCACGGCAGCGCAGGTCGGCCATCGCGGGTCGGTCGTCAGGTCCGGCACGACGAGGCGATCGGAGCCCAGCGGGATCGCACCGATGACGTCGCGGGCCGAATCCCGGCGCGCCGCGTGCAGGCGTTGCGCCGTCGGCGAGGTGGCGCGCGTGAGCGTCCACCCTGCATCGGGGCAGGCCACGTGGAGCACCGCGTCGTGCGCGCCGACCAGGCGCATCGCACCTGCGGCCAGCGCATCGGCCAGCGCCCCAGGGGACGAGCGCGTTCGGGGGGCGCTGACCGTCATCGCCGCGGTCAGCACAGCGCCCAACGCCTCGATCTCCCGCAGCAGGACAGGGTCACCCATCGATCGCCTCGTGACCTGGCACGACGTCGCCGACCAGGCGGTCGAGCAGGCCGGCGAGCTCGAAGGTACGCAGCACACGGTCGGACGCCCGAACCACGTGCATGTCGCCGCCGGTCTCCCGCTGGCGGCGCTGGATCCGCAGCAGGGTCTCGATCCCCGCCGAGTCGACGAACGAGACAGCACTCATGTCGATCTGCACGGTCGCGCCAGGGGCGGCCTCGGCGCGATCCATGATCGGGCGTCTCGACGCGAGGTCGATCTCGCCCCCGAGGTCGAGATGGACGACGTGGGCGTCGTGCCTGCGATGGATCCACACGCCTTCGGGCACGTCGAGTGGTGGCGAGGGTGTCCGCGAAAACGATCGACGGAGAGATGGCTTCAGCACGAGCGGCCTCCAGGGGGCTCGGCGACGTCACAGGGTGACGCTGCGGGCGGTGCCGCCCTCTTTGCTGAAGGCAAGTTCGACCGTACCGTCCGAGCGCCGCATCGGCAAGGGTGTCTTTTGAACCACCCGAGCGCCAGCGACCGCCTCAGCGGGTGCGTCCGCTGCCGACGACCAGGTCAGCGGCGTGTGATCGGCAATGCGGAGAACGGCCGCGAACGATGTCTGGCGTGTCGACCACGGTGGGTACTCGGGCGTTGCACGCGCCCCTGACCCCGGCGCTCTCTTCGCCCGTGACCCCGGCGAACCTGTCAGGCACCGGAGGCAGAGGGATGGCAAGCACCGACCGCGGGGGGATCCTGGACGACCCGGTCCTCGCTCTCGACCGCCGAGCAGAACTCCACGAGATGGCAGCCGAGCGCTGCTTCCAGCTTGGCGACGGCCCGAACGGTGAGCGCGAGCGTCTCCTGGCCCAGTCCTACCGGCGCGCCGCGCTCGAGGCGAGCGCCGACGCGAGCCGCGTCCGATGAGCGCCGCTGCGGTCGCCTCGCGGCGGCGGGTTCGCACGCTCGCCACCGAGCCGTTCGAATCGGTGCTTGCCATTTACGTCCGCACGCGCGAGGTCGAAGCGCGCGACGAGATCGTGCGCCGTCACGTGTGGCTCGCCAAGGCGTGCGCGCGGCAGATGCGCCGGCACTCCGAGCCGCTCGACGAGCTCGAACAAGTGGCCATGATCGGGATTTTCAAGGCCGCCCAGCGCTTCGATCCGTCGTTCGGCGTGCAGTTCAAGACGTTCGCCTCGGTGACCGCGATCGGCGAGCTGCGCCGCCACTATCGGGACGCCGGCTGGGCCGTGCAGGTGCCGCGGCGGGTGAAGGATCTGCACCTCCAGGTTCAACAGGCGACGGCGGAGCTGACAGCGCGCTGCTCGCGGCCCCCGACCGTGCGGGAGATCGCCGCATGGCTCGGGACCTCGGTGTCGGAGGTGGCCGAAGCGCAGAGCGCCGGCGAGGCGTTCTACCCGCGGCCGCTCGCACCGGGCGTCGGCGAGGACACCCACGACGGGGCGAGCGCGCATTGGCCGGACGAGGCCGACGACCGGGCGGTGGTGCGCGACTTGATCGCCCGTCTCGACCGGCGAAAGCAACGGATCGTCATGTTGCGATTCTTCGGTCACATGACGCAACAGGAGATCGCCGGGACCCTCGGAATCAGCCAGGTCCAGATCTCACGATTGATTCGTGATGCCCTGCTCGAGATGCGTTCGATATCTCGTCGGGATCCGGACACCGTGCGCCGCCATGCGGAAATTCACTCCCCCGTCGCCCTCGCCGGGTAAGCAGAACGCTGTGTCACGGAGGAACAGGACCCTTCCGTTCCAGCGCGCCCCGATTGCACATTTGCCCATACTGCGTGTTGCCGAGCCGCGTCCGTCGTGTGACAGAGAACGTAATACCACATCTGTCGTTTGCTTCTCATGAGGGTTGGGTAGCAGTCACTGTCCCCCACCCACCGACGACATGAACGACTGAGTGGTGACAATGGCCGCAGTGCTCGGAATCAATGCAGCTTTCCACGACACCTCCGCCGCGCTCGTGTGCGACGGCGTCGTCACCGCCGCGGCCGAGGAGGAGCGGTTCAGCAGGCGCAAGCACGGCAAGCCGGCCGTCCCGTTCGCCGCCTGGGAGCTGCCCGAGCACGCGGCACGGTGGTGCCTTGCGCACGCCGGGCTGGCGCCCGACGACCTCGATGCCGTGGCGTACGCGTACGACCCCGGGCTCGGCACGGGAGACGTGGGCGACGTCACGGCCGAGGGCTGGGAAGGCCTGAGACAGCTGTTCGTCACGCGGGCGCCGCTGTTCCTGCGCACCGCGCTGCCCGGGCTCGACCCGCGCAGCGTGCGCTTCGTCCCCCATCACGTCGCGCACGCCGCGTCCGCGCACTTGGCCGCGCCCTTCCCTTCGTCGGCGGTCCTCGTGCTCGACGGGCGCGGCGAACGGGGATCGATGCTCGCCGCTCACGCGCGTGGTCCGGCGCTCTCCGTCCTGGCTCGCGCCGACCTGCCGAACTCGATCGGCTTGGTCTACGAGGAGCTGACGGCCCACCTCGGGTACCGGCGCAGCAGCGATGAGTACAAGGTGATGGCGCTCGCGGCGTACGGCCAGCCGAGGCACCTTCCGTTGATGCGCGAGCTGTTGCGCGTCGAGGACGGGTCGGTTCGCACCGCGCCGGTGCCGTGGGAGGACCTCGCCGCCGCCGGGCACGGCGACGGCTCGCTCGATCCTGCGCACGCCGATCTGGCGAGCAGCGTGCAGATCCGCCTCGAAGAGATGATGTTGGAGCTCGCCGGATGGCTGCACGAGCGCACCGGCGAGCGTGCGCTGACGATGGCCGGCGGCGTCGCGCTCAACTGCGTGGCCAACAGCCACGTGTTCGAGCACGGGCCGTTCGACGACGTCTGGGTGCAGCCCGCGGCCGGCGATTCCGGCACCGCGCTCGGCGCCGCCCTGCGCGTCGCCGCCGACCTCGGCGACGAGGTGCAGCCGATGACGACAGCGGCGCTCGGACGCAGCTTCTCGGACGACGAGGCGCGCGGATGGCTGCGCACCGCCCAGATCCCCTACTCCGAGCCCGCGGACATCGCCACGGCGGTCGCCGACCTGCTCGCCGGTGATGCCGTCGTCGCCTGGTTCCAGGGCCGCAGCGAGTTCGGGCCGCGGGCTCTCGGCCGCCGCAGCCTGCTCGCCCACCCGGGGCACGCCCGCAACCTCGAACGCCTGAACGACATCAAGGGACGCGAGCAGTTCCGCCCGGTCGCGCCGATGGTGCTCGCCGAACGCGCCAAGGACGTGTTCGAGGGAGGCCCGTTCCCGAGCCCGTACATGTTGTTCACCCATCGGGTGCGCGACGGCTGGAGCGCACGCATCCCCGCAGCCGTGCACGTCGACGGAACCGCTCGGATCCAGACGGTCGACGCGGCCGACGATCCGCTCGTGCACCGCTGCATCAGCGCGTTCGCCGCCCGCACCGGCGTCCCCGTCGTGATCAACACGTCGCTCAACACCGCCGGTCGCCCGATGGTCGACGACCCCCGCGACGCGCTGGAGTGCTTCGGCTCGGCCCCGATCGACGCGCTGGCGATCGGGCGGTTCCTGGTCCGCCGTGGGGCGATGTTCGCATGAACGCTTCCCCCACGACCGTCGACGTCGTCGTCCCGACGATCGGCCGCCCGTCGCTCGGCGCGCTCATCGAGGCGCTCGCAGCCGGTGGCTTCTCCGGGCGCGTGTTCGTCGTCGACGACCGTGTCGACGGAACGGCGCCGCTGCCGTGGGAGCGCGATCGGCCGGCGCTCGACGTCGTCGTCCTGCGCGGCCGCGCTGGCGGGCCGGCGTCGGCGCGCAACATCGGGTGGCGGGCCTCGACCGCGACGTGGATCGCGTTCCTCGACGACGACGTCGTGCCGGATGCGCGGTGGCCGGAACAGCTGGCCGACGACCTGGCGTGCCTCGACGGGGACGTGGCCGGCAGCCAGGGCGACGTCGCCGTGCCGCTGCCGGCCGACCGCCCGCCGACGGACTGGGAGCGCAACGTCCACGGCCTGTCGACGGCTCGATGGGCGACCGCCGACATGGCCTACCGGCGCAATGTCCTGCGCGCTCTCGGCGGGTTCGACGAGCGCTTCCGGCGCGCGTACCGCGAGGACGCCGACTTCGCGCTGCGAGCGATCGCCGCCGGCCACCGGCTGGTTCGCGGTGGTCGGCGTGTGACGCATCCGGTTCGTCCGGCGCCGTGGCACGTCAGCATCGCTGCGCAAGCCGGCAACGCCGACGACGCGCTGATGGCACGCATCCACGGGCCGGGCTGGCGGGATCGCGCCGGGGCCCCGCGCGGCGCATTCGCCCGCCATGTCGCCACCACCGTCGCGGGCGCGGCCGCGCTGGCCGGCCTCGCCGCGCGGCGCAGACAGGTGGCCGGCGCGGCGGCGATCGCATGGGCCGCGTCCACCGCCGCGTTCACCCGTGCGCGGGTGGCTCCCGGGCCCGGCGGGGCGCGTGAGCTGTCCGCGATGGCGGTCAGTTCGGTGGCGATCCCGCCGGCCGCGGTCGTCCACCGTCTGCGCGGCGCGCGCGCCTCACGCGCTGGCTCCGTGGAGCGCGGCATGCCGGTCGCAGCGGTCCTCTTCGACCGCGACGGGACGCTGATCGTCGACGTGCCGTACAACGGCGATCCGGCCAAGGTGACACCGGTGCCTGCGGCTCGCGACGCGCTCGACCGTCTGCGCGAGGCGGGTGTGCGCGTCGGCATGGTCACGAATCAGAGCGGCATCGCCCGCGGGGTGATTTCGGCGGCCGACGCGGCGCGGGTGAACGAGCGCGTCGTCGAGATGCTGGGGCCGATCGACGTCGTGCTCCAGTGCCCGCACGGACCCGACGACGGGTGTGCGTGCCGCAAGCCGCTGCCGGGAATGATCCTCTCCGCCGCCCGGCGCCTGGAGGCGCCTGTCGAGCGGTGCCTCGTCGTCGGCGACATCGGCGCCGACGTCGACGCGGCGCTCGCCGCAGGCGCACGGTCGGTGCTCGTTCCCACCGCCGTCACGCGACCGGCCGAGATCGCCGCCGCGCCGATCGTGGCGGGCGACCTGGCGACCGCGGTCGACCACGCCTTGGGGTTGTGGTGAGCCGTACGCGCGTGTTGCTCGCGCGCCTCGACAGTGTCGGCGACGTGTTGCTCACCGGCCCTGCGGCACGCGCTGTGGCGTGCTCGGGAGCCGAGGTCACGTTCCTGGCCAGCACGATCGGCGCCGCGGCGGCAGCGCTCCTGCCGGGCGTCGAGCGGGTCATCACCTACGACGCGCCGTGGGTCCTGGCGGACGCCCCACCGGTAAACCCCGCGGCGTTCCACGCCCTGGTCGACGCCGTGGCCGACGTTCGCCCCGACCAGGCCTTCGTGTTCACGTCGTTCCACCAGAGCCCACTGCCGCTCGCTCTGGCGTTGCGCCTCGCCGGGGTGCCGGAGATCGCAGCCGCCAGCGTCGACTATCCCGGCTCGCTCCTCGACGTCCGGCACCACGCCGTCGACGGCCACGAAGTGGATCAGGCGTTGTCGTTGGTGGCGCGGCGCGGGCATCACCTTCCGCCTGGCGACACCGGCGCGCTGCGGATCCGCCGCCCATTGCCGAGCGTCTCCGCGCTGGCCGGGCCGTACGTCGTCATCCACCCCGGCGCGGCGGCCCCGGCGCGCGCGATCGACCCGGCGGTGGCAGCGGACGCCGCGCGCGAGCTGACCGCGGCCGGCTGGCGCGTCGCCGTCACCGGCTCGGCCGCAGAGGCAGCTCTCACCGCGCACGTCGCCGGCGCGAGCGGAGCCCTCGATCTCGCCGGCCGCCTCGACCTCGCCGAGCTGGCTGGCGTGCTCGACGGCGCCGAGGCGCTCGTCGCCGGGAACACTGGCCCCGCGCATCTGGCGGCGGCCGTCGGCACCCCCGTCGTGTCGGTGTTCGCGCCGGTCGTGCCCGCAGGCCGCTGGGCGCCGTGGCGGGTGCCGTTGGTGCTGCTCGGCGACCAGGAGATCTCCTGCGCGGGATGCCGGGCGCGAACGTGCCCGCTCGCCGAGCAACCGTGCGTCCGGTCGGTGACCGCGCGCTCGATCGTCGATGCGGTGTCCACCCTCGCCGGGGCCGACCGGCCGACCCGGCAGGTCGTCGCGTGAACGTCCTCGTCTGGCACGTGCACGGATCGTGGATGACGTCGTTCGTCCACGGCCGGCACACGTACCTGCTGCCTACCGTCGCCGATCGCAGCGCCGACGGGCGTGGCCGCGCGCAGACGTGGGCGTGGCCGGACGCCGCGGTGGAGCGCACGCCTGCGCAGCTGCGTGACGATCACATCGACGTCGTCGTGCTCCAGAGCCCGCGCGACGAGCAGCTGTGCGCCGAGTGGACAGGGCGTCGGCCGGGCCGCGACATCCCGGCGGTGTGGCTCGAGCACAACGCGCCGCAGGGGCGCGTCAACGACATGCGCCATCCCGCCGCGGATCGCGCCGACGTCACCGTCGTGCACGTGACGCACACCAACGACCTGTTCTGGGACTGCGGCTCGACCCGCACCGTCGTGATCGAGCACGGCGTCGTCGACCCCGGGCACCTCTACACCGGGGAGCTCGAGCGCGCGGCCGTCGTCGTCAACGAGCCGATGCGCCGCAGCCGGGTGGTCGGCGCGGATCTGCTGTCGCGCTTCGCCGACGCCGTCGCGCTCGACGTGTTCGGCATGGGCGTGACACCGCTCGCGTCGGCGCGCATCGACGTGCACGACGACCTGCCGCAGCGGGCGATGCACGACGCCATCGCTCGCCGGCGCGTCTACCTCCACACCACGCGCTGGACGTCTCTCGGCCTCTCGGTGATCGAGGCGATGCACATCGGGATGCCGATCGTCGCTCTCGCCACGACGGACGCGCCATCCGCCATCCCTCCCGAGGCCGGCGTCGTGTCCAACGATCTCGACGCGCTGTGCGCGGCGCTGACGCGCTTCGTCGGCGACCACGAGCTCGCCCGCAGCGCGGGCAAGGGCGGGCGCGCGGCCGCGCTGGCCCGCTACGGGCTCGGCCGCTTCCTCGACGATTGGGACCAACTGCTGGAGGAGGTGACGCCGTGAGCAACGACCTCGCCAGTACCGGGATCAGGCTCCACATGGTGTCGGAACACGCGAGCCCGCTGTCGCTGCTCGGCGGTGTCGACGCCGGGGGTCAGAACGTCCACGTCGCCGACCTCGCCCGCTCGATCGCGCGGCTCGGGGTCGACGTCGTGGTCCACACACGGCGCGACGACCCGAGCCTGCCCGTCGAGGTCCCGTTCGCGCCGGGCGTCACCGTCCGCCACGTCGATGCCGGCCCACCGGAGCCGGTGAGCAAGGACGCGCTGTTCCCCTTCATGCCCGCTTTCGCGCGGCAGCTCGCCGAGTGGTGGGCGATCGATCCACCCACGGCGGTGCACAGCCACTTCTGGATGTCGGGCTGGGCCGCGGTCACCGCCGCCAGCCCGCTGAACGTGCCCGTCCTGCACACGTTCCACGCGCTCGGCGCCGTCAAGCGCCGCCACCAGGGCGCTGCCGACACCAGCCCGCCGGAGCGGCTCGACGTCGAAGCGACGCTGGCATGCGCCGTCGATCGTGTCGTCGCCACGAGCGCCGACGAAGCCGGCGAGCTGATCGCGATGGGCTGCGACCCCGAGCGCATCTCGGTCGTTCCCTGCGGGGTCGATCTCGGCCGGTTCCACCCGCGTGGGCCGACCGAGCTGCGCGACCCGCGACGCCCCCGGGTGGTCGTCGTCAGCCGGCTGGTCGAACGCAAGGGCATCGGCAACGTGATCGAAGCGGTGGCGAGCCTCCCGGAGGTCGAGCTGGTGATCGCCGGCGGTCCTCCGGCCGGGATGCTCGACAGCGATCCCGCCGCGCAGCGATACCTGCGGCTCGCCGACCGCCTCGGCGCAGGCGACCGCGTCGTGCTGCGTGGATCGCTGCGGCGCGAGCAGGTGCCCGCGCTTCTGCGTTCGGCGGATGTCGTCGCCTGCTGCCCCTGGTACGAGCCGTTCGGTCTGGTGGCGATCGAGGCGATGGCGTGCGGCGTGCCGGTCGTTGCGTCGCGGGTCGGTGGTCTCGCCGAAACCGTCATCGACGGTGTCACCGGGGTGCACGTCCCTCCCCGTTCGCCGAGCGCGGTCGCCGAGGCGATCGCCGGGCTGCTCGGCCACGAACGCACCCGGCGGGCCGCAGGCGCAGAGGCCGCGCGCTGGGCGCGGCGCTTCGCTTGGGAGCGGATCGCCGAGCAGACGTTGGAAGCGGTCGACGCGGTGCGCGTCGTCGGGGCGCGGCCCCGGTGGTCGGCGTGACCGCCGCGGAGCACCTCGCCGCGTTGCGCGCCGCGCTCGGCGGGCTCGACGCGGAGCTGGCGCGCATCGAGCGGTGGGGTCGGTGTCTCGCCGACGTCCTCGACGAGGGCGGCCGCCTGCTCGCCGTCGGAAACGGCGGAAGCGCAGCGCACGCCCAGCACCTGACCGCAGAGCTCGTCGGCCGCTATTGCGACGAGCGGCGGCCGCTGAGCGCCATCGCGCTGCACGCCGACACGTCGACGCTGACCGCGATCGCCAACGACTATCCCGCCGAGGAGCTGTTCGCCCGCCAGGTCCGCGCCCACGGCCGCCGCGGCGACGTGCTGGTCGCGCTGTCGACGTCGGGCCGCAGCCCCAACGTCTTGGCGGCGGTCGCAGCGGCGCGGCGCGCGGGCATGATCACCTGGGCGTTGACCGGCCCGGCGCCGAACCCGCTGGCGTCCGCCGCCGGGGACGCGCTCTGCGCGCCCGGCCCCACGAGCGCGACGACGCAGGAGGTGCACCAGGTCGTCGTGCACCTGCTGTGCCGGGCGCTCGACGAGGCCTTGGCGGCGGCCGCGCGGGGACTGACGATGACCGGAGCGCCGCGATGACCGACGCCACCATCACCGTGATCGGCGACGCGCTGCTCGATCGCGACATCGTCGGCGCCGTCGAGCGCGTGTGCCCGGACGCGCCGGCGCCGGTGCTCGACGTCGACCGGGAGGACGTCCGTCCGGGCGGCGCGGCGCTCGCCGCGTGCCTCCTGGCCCGCGACGGCGTCGACGTCGAGCTCATCACCGCGATCGGCGACGACGCCGCCGGCAGGGTTCTGCGGCAGCTGATCGCCCGCGACGGCGTCCGGCTCGTCGCCGCTGCGCTCGGCGGTGCGACCCCGGAGAAGGTGCGTGTGCGCGCCGCGGGCCAGTCGATCGTCCGCCTCGATCGCGCCAGCCGCCCGTCTCCGATCGGCGCCGTCGACCGGAACGCCGTCGCCGCCTCGATCGCGGCGGCCGGCGCCGTGCTGGTGTCCGACTACGGGCGTGGCCTCGCCGCCCACGTGCGCCCGTTCCTCGAACGCCTGCCGGCCGGCACGCCGCTGGTGTGGGACCCGCACCCGCGCGGATCGGACCCGCCCCCCGGAGCCCATCTCGTCACCCCGAACGACGCCGAGGCACGGCTGTTCGCCGGAATGCAGCCGTTGCACGGCGGACCAGGCGGCGACGACGCCGGGATCGCCGCCGTCGCGACGTGCGCCCACACGCTCGTCGCCCGGTGGCAGGCCCAGGCCGTGGCGATCACGCTCGGCGGGCGCGGCGCGCTCGTCGCTCGCACCGGCGGCGGTTGCGTCGCCGTGCCTGCTCCGGCCGTCCTCGTGCGCGACACGTGCGGGGCCGGCGATCGCTTCGCCGGCGCGGCGGCGCGCGCGCTCGCCGGTGGGGCGATCGTTCCCGAGGCGGTCGCGTCCGCGGTGATCGCCGCGTCGGAGTTCGTCGGTCGGCGCGCCACGCCGCCGTCGACCGTCGAGCAGGTCCGCGCCCGCGGCGGCACGGTCGTCGCCACCGCGGGCTGCTTCGACCTGCTCCACGCCGGCCATGTGGCGATGCTGCATGCAGCCCGCCAGCTCGGCGACTGCCTCGTGGTGTTGCTCAACTCGGACGCGTCCGTGCGGCGGCTGAAGGGCGACCATCGCCCGATCCAGCCCGAAGCCGACCGGCGCGCCGTGCTCCAAGCGCTGGCCTCGGTGGACGACGTCGTGGTGTTCGACGACGACACGCCGGTGGCGGCGTTGCACGGTCTGCGCCCGCACGTCTACGTCAAGGGCGGCGACTACTCGGTCGACGCCATCCCGGAGACCGCGGTCGTCGAACGGTGGGGCGGGCGCACCGTCATCGTCCCGTATCTCGACGGCCGATCGACCACCCGAATCGTGGAGGAGGTGACCAGCCGTGCCCACCGCTGATCCTGTCGTCGATCGCAGCACCGGTGTCGTCGTCGTCACCGGCGGCAGCTCCGGTCTCGGCGCCGCCGTCGCAGAGGCCATCGCTGGCCGCGGCGGCACGCCCGTGGTGCTCGACCGCCGTCCCGCCGCGGGGCCGTGGCGCTGCGAGATCGTCGACCTGGCGTGCTCGAAGGACGCCGAAGCGGCCGTCGAGCGCGTCGCCGGTGACCTCGGTCGCCTCGACGCGGTCGTGACCTGCGCAGGCACCGACGTTCCCGGCCCGCTCGACCGCGTCGCGACCGATGTGTGGGAGCGCATCGTGGCCGTCAACCTGTTCGGGACGGCCGCCGTCGTCCGCGCCGCTTTGCCGCATCTGCGCCGTACCGCCGGCTCGGTCGTCACTGTCGCATCGACGCTCGGGCACCGCGCGGTCGGCGACGCCACGGCCTACTGCGCCAGCAAGTTCGGCGTCGTCGGCTTCACACGCTCGCTGATGGCGGAGTGCAAGGGCACGGGCGTCTCGGTCACGCTCGTCACACCCGGCGGGATGCGCACCGCGTTCTTCGACGAACGAGAGGAGCAGTACAAGCCCGGCCCGGACGCCGAGCTCTGCGAACCCGGCGACGTCGCCGCAGCGATCGCCGCCGCGCTGGCACAACCGCGAGGGTGCGAGCTGAAGGAGCTAGTCATCGCGGGACCGGTGGAGACCTCATGGCCCTGACCCGTTTCGGGCGAGCGTGACGCGCCCCCAGCCGCTGCTCGTCGCGCTGCGCCCGCTCGGGCTCGGTGACCTGCTCACCGCGGTGCCAGCGCTCCGGGCGCTGGCGCGCGCCTTTCCGCGCCATCGACGGGTGCTCGCCGCGCCGCCGTGGCAGGCCCCGCTCGCCCTGTCGACCGGCGCGGCGAACGCCGTGGTCGCCGCCGCGCCGCTCGCCCCGCTCGATCCGTCGTTGCACAACGCCGACGTCGCGGTGAACCTGCACGGCCGGGGCCCGCAGTCGACGGCGCTGCTCGCCGCGACGTCCCCGTCACGGCTGATCTCGTTCGGCGTCAACGGTGGGCCGGCATGGCGCGCCGACGAGCACGAGCGTGAGCGGTGGTGCCGGCTGCTCGCCGAGAGCGGCATCGCGGCCGACCCGTGTGACCTGGCGATCACAGCGCCGGCCAGCGACATCGCCGCCATCGCGCGCGCGGCGACCGTCATCCATCCCGGCGCGGCGTCGGCCGCGCGGCGGTGGCCGGTGGAGCGCTGGGCGGCGGTGGCGCGCGCCGAGACCAGCGCCGGTCGGCCGGTGGTGATCACCGGCTCGCGCGCAGAGCGCCCCCTCGCCGACGAGGTCGCGTCGTTGGCTGGCCTCCCCGACGCCGCGGTGCTCGCCGGGCGGACGGACGTGGTCGACCTGGTCGCTGTCGTCGCCGCCGCGGCGCGTGTCGTGTGCGGCGACACGGGCGTCGCGCACGTGGCCTCCGCCGTCGGCACACCGTCGGTCGTGCTCTTCGGGCCCACCTCACCGCGCCATTGGGGACCGCCGCCCGGCCCGCACATTGCGTTGTGGCGCGGGCGGCCGGGCGATCCTCACGCCGACGTCATCGATCCTGGGCTCGCGGCGATCGGTGTCGGATCGGTGATCGAGGCGATCGAGCGGCTGCCCCGCCTCGACGCGGCGCCCCCGCCCGCATCCCCGAGGAGCGCCAGCCGCTCGCTCAGCTGGCGCTCCTCGCCGGGGCACAGCTCGAACTGCACCCCGGCATAGGTGCGGAAGTCGCTGCCGCGCTCCACGCGGCGCACCCGGCCGAGGCAATGGAAGCGCCCGGCCGGGAAGGCGATCGAGAGCACGACCTTGTCGTCGACGCGCAGGCCGACCGGCTCGCCGAACGCCAGCAGGATGCCGACCGTCGAGATGTCGATCGTGGTCGCCGCAGGGAGCCGGCGCTCCGAGGCGCGGGCAACCGTCGTCGTCAACCGCACGGTGTGGCGCGGATCGGCACGGCGCTCTGCCATCTCTTCCATTTTCCCGACCGCAGCCCGAGTCATTCCGTCGTCCTCCGATTGGGGCCGTCCCAGCCGACATGATCAAGCGGGCGACGCGATCCGCCGATAGCTCTGCGATGCACCTGCGCCATCGCGCCCTGCCGGACGCGCAACCCGTACACCGCGACGTCGCCCTCGGTTGGGGGCTGGTGGCACTCGTCGCCGTGGTGGTCATCGCGACCGCATGGCCGCTCGACCTCGCTCGCGGGCGCGAGTTCGCTGCCGCTGTGGGCGTCGTCGGCGCGGGACTGGCGGCCGCGACCGCGACGGCGGTCGTTCTGCGGCGTCGCCCATCGCGGCTGGGTCTGGTGGTGTTCCCGCTCACCGTCTTGGCAACGGACGTCCTGCTGGCCGTGACGACAGATGGCGTCGCGCCGACGTACCTCGGCTTCTTCGCCCTGTCGATGATGTATCTCGGCGTCACCCAGCCCCGGGTGTTGATCCTGCCGTTCGCCCTCGTCGCTGCGCCGTGCTGGCTGGTGTCCCAGGAGTCGTTCGGCGCATCGGCCCTCGTGCGCTTGCCGATCCTGGTGTTCGTCTGGTGGCTGATCGGCGCGACGCTCGCCTCGCGGTTCGCCCACGATCGCGCCCGCGCCAGCGAGTTGGCGGCACGTGCGAACACGGACCCGCTCACCGGCCTGTCGAGCCGCCTCGCGCTGACGTCGGCCATCGAGCGGGCGTTGGCGTCTGATGCGGCGGCGACCGGCGGCTCGGCCTACGTGCTGCTGATCGACCTCGACGGCTTCAAGGCGGTGAACGACATGTTCGGCCACGCCGCGGGGGACGAGCTGCTCCTCACGATCGCCCGGCGCATCCGTGCGACGGTCCGGCCGGGCGACGTGTGCGCGCGCCTCGGGGGCGACGAGTTCGCGGTCCTGCTCCAGGAGGCGACCCCCGAGCACGCCCAGGATGTGGCCGACCGCATCCTCGAACGGGTCTGCTCGCCGGTCGGGCTGTCGCGCGGGCGCATGGCCGTCACGGCGAGCGTCGGCCTCGCCGGTCTGCGGGGCGCCGGCTCGGCGGATGAGGCGCTGCGCGATGCTGACCTCGCGATGTACGACGCCAAGTCCGGCGGACGCAACCGCGTGTCGACGTTCCAGCGCGCGCTCGGCGAACGCCGCGACGCCCGCTTGCGGCTGGAAGCCGAACTGCATCGCGCCCTCGGCGCCGGTGAGTTCGAGCTCTACTACCAGCCGGTGGTGCACCTGCGGACGGGCAACATCATCGGCGTCGAGGCCCTGCTGCGATGGAACCACCCGCTGCGCGGCCTGCTGTCGCCGGACCAGTTCCTCACGACGTCGGAGGAGATCGGCGTCATCGTCTCTCTCGGCGACTGGGTCCTGCACGCGGCGTGCCGCCAGGCGGTGGCGTGGCAGCCGGACGACCCGGCTCGGGCGGTCTCGATCGCCGTCAACCTCTCCGCGCCCGAGCTGCTCGCTCGGGATTTCGTGACGCGCCTGACGTCGGCGCTGACGTCGAGCGGGCTGCCCGCGCGGCTGCTGTTGCTGGAGATCAGCGAGCGGCTCGTGGTGAGCGACGCGCCGTTGATCCGCGAACGAATCGACGAGATCCGCGCCCTCGGCGTGCGGATCGCGATCGACGACTTCGGAACGGGCCACTCGTCGCTCGCCTACCTGCGCCAGCTGCCCGTCGACATCTTGAAGATCGACAAGAGCTTCGTCCACGGCTTGGGCGACCGGCAGAGCACCGCGCTGGTGAAATCGATCATCGGGATCGCAGACGCGTTGCAGCTCGACACGATCGCCGAGGGCGTCGAGAGCGCCGATCAAGTCGAGGCGCTCACGCAGCTCGGATGCGACATCGCCCAGGGGTACCACTTCTGCGCGCCGCAGCCCGCGCCGATCATCGCCGAGAGGCTGCGCGCACACCCGCCGTTGCCGGCGACCTGACGCTCAGCGCGCCGTCGGCAGGTAGCGCCGCGTCGTGCGCCGGTCGACATGCCCGAGCGCGTCCCGGATCTCGTCGACGCTGGCCCCGCTGGCGTACGCCGCGACCACGTGCGTGCGCCGCAGCGTGTTCGAGCTGAGCGGGGCGTCGAGACCTGCTTCCTGCCCGGCGCGCCGGATGACGTAGTCGGCGCCGAAGCGCGTCATCCGTCGTGACGCCCCCGTGCCCCCGCCGAGGAACAACGGCCCGTCGGCTCGGCCGCGGGCCTGGCGACGCACGACGGCCGCGGTGCGGTCGTCGAGACGCACGCGCACGCCGCCGCGCGCCGACAGCGCGACGTGCATCGGCTTCGTCATCGTCACGTCTACGACGTTCAGCATCAACGTCTCGTTGAGCTTCAAACCGTCGAACAGAGCCAGGCCGACGATGCTCGCCGTCTTCGGCCCCAGCTCGAGCGCGGCAGCCCAGACGGCCTCCGCTTGGCGACGCCCCAGAGAGGCGGTCTCGGTGGCGGGCACGGCGAGTGGGCGCTCGACGGACGCCATGGATGGAACCGCCCAGCCGTGCTCGGCAGCGAAGCGGTAGAACGATGCGATCGCCGATACCTGCCGGCCGATCGTGGAGGCGCTCAGCTCGGCATTGGCGGCGGACGTACGGAACGCCGCGATGTCGGCGCTCGACGCGCGCAGCGGCCCGAGGCGTTGCACGTCGCACCACGCCATGAACCGCTCGATGTCTCGCCGATAGGCGGCACGCGTGTTCTCGGAGCGCTGCGCGTCCAGCCATCCGGCCACGAGACCGGCGACCTGTCGGCGATCGGGCTGCCGTGGGGAACGCACACCGAAATTCTGCCAAGCGACCGGTTGCTACTCAACATAACGCTCGTTATTATGTGGAGTGCTTCGATGCCTTCGAAGCACGAACGACCAACCAGAACGATCATCCACGAACGTTCATGTGGAAGGGAGCGTTGCGAGATGCTGATCCAGTCCGATCCGTTCCGTGACCTCGACGCCTTCTTCGGGCGCCTCATCGGCCAGGTCTCGGGCTCCACCGGCTCCATGCCGACCGATGCGTATCAGCGTGGTGACGACGTGTGGGTCCACATCGACCTTCCCGGCGTCGCCGCAGACAGCCTCGACATCAGCCTCGACCGCAACGTGCTGACGATCAGCGGTCAGCGCGGCTGGCAGCGTCAGGACGGCGACAGGGTGTTCCTCGCCGAGCGGCGCCGCGGCAGCTTCACGCGGCAGATCCATCTGGGCGACGGGCTCGACGCCGAACACCTCGAGGCCGATTACCACGATGGCGTGCTCACGCTGCGGATCCCGATCGCGGAGCAGGCCAAACCGCGCAAGATCACGGTCGGCCACCGGGCGATGGCTCCCGAGGCGATCGAGACCACCACCTCGACGTCGTCCACCGACAGCTGACCACGGCGCCTGGCCGCGACGTCGAGCGGCGACGTCCGACCACCTCCGCGACGGGCGAGGGCTGCCTCCGGTCCTCGCCCGTCGTCGCGCTCCTGGTGAGCGGCCCACGACGATGCGCGGGGACGGATCGGCGGTACGGTGCGGAGATGGACGCGACCGGAGCGGTGGACGAGCTCGCGATGCAGGCGGTCGCACCGCCGACGGCGAGCGCCGCGCTCCCCGCCGAGCACCCCGACGGCCTGCTGCGCCAACACGCAGGGACGTGGAGCGGCGGCGCGGAGCTGACCCGCTTCTTGATGGTCTACAAGTTCGCCATCGACGAGGTGACGACGAAGATCAACATCCTCCGGGAGGAGTTCGCCTACCTGCACGACTACAACCCGATCGAGCACGTCGTCGCCCGGTTGAAGTCGCCCGAGAGCATCGTCGACAAGGCTCGCCGCCGCGGGTGCGACCTGACGTTCGACAGCGTCCGCGCCGAGATCCGTGACATCGCCGGCGTGCGCGTGACGTGCAGCTTCGTCGCCGACGTGTACACGATCTTCGAGATGTTCAGCGGCCAAGCGGACGTCTCGCTCGTCGAGGTCGAGGACTACATCGCGACACCGAAGCCGAACGGCTACCAGAGCCTCCACGCCATCGTGCAGGTGCCGGTGTTCCTGTCCGGCGGGGCCGAGGACGTGTTCGTCGAGATGCAGTTCCGCACGGTCGCCATGGATTTCTGGGCGACGCTCGAGCACAAGATCTATTACAAGTACGACCGAGCGGTGCCGGCTGCGCTGCTCGACGAGCTCAAGGAGGCCGCAGAGACCGCCGCCCGCCTCGACGAGCGAATGCAGCGGCTGCACCGCGAGGTGCGCAGCCTCGAGTCGAGCGCGCGCACGCCGCGGGCCGTCCAGCGGGCTGGGTCGACGGGCATCCCACAGATGTTGACGATGGCGCGTCATCCGTTCGCCTCGGGGTGACGCGCCGATGGCGTCGTCCCAGCGCGTCCTCGCCATCGCCGTCATCGTCGCCGTCGGATTGGCGTTCGCCGACGCGTCGATCGTCGCGCTCGCGCTCGCCGAGCTGTACGCCGAGTTCGACACGACGGTCGTCGGCGTGTCGTGGGTGCTCACGTCCTACGCCCTGGCGGTCGCCGCCAGCGCCGTGCCCGTCGCGCTGCTCCACCGCCGAGCGTCTCCACGCGTGCTGGTCGCGGGAGGCGCGGCCGTGTTCGCCGTGGCCTCCGTCGTGGCGGGATCGGCCTCGACGCTGCCGATGCTGCTCGGCGCCCGGTGCCTCCAGGGCATCGCTGCCACCGCGCTCCTCGCCGGATCGCTGCCCGCGCTCGGCGCGCTCGTGGGGCACACGCGCGCGCGGCGATGGTGGGCACGCGCCGGCGCGGCGGGCGCCGCAGCGGGGCCGGCGCTCGGCGGCCTGCTGACCCAGCTGTTCGACTGGCGGGCGATCTTCTTCGTCCAGGCCCCGATCGCCGCCGCCGCTGTGCTGGTCGTCAGAGACACGCGCCCCGCGCCGCCCGACACACCGCCGGATCCGGCCCCCCGCCGTCGCGGCGACGTCGCGATCGCCAACGCCGGGTTCGCGCTGCTCTTCGCCGCGCTGGTCGCCGCGTTGTTCCTCGGCGTCCTGCTGGTCATCGAGGTGTGGCGCTACAGCCCGCTCACCGCCGCCCTGCTCGTCAGCGCGCTCCCAGCGGGGATGCTCGGGGCGAGCTTGGCGATGGCGGCACCGCGCGGCTGGCGGGCGCTCGGGGGCGTCGTCCTCGCAATGGGCTTGGTCGGGCTGGCGCTGGTCCCCGGCGAACGACCGGTGTCGGCGGCGATCTCCCTCGCGCTGTGCGGCGCGGGGTTCGAGCTGATGCACAGCGTGCTCGACGACGCCGCCGTCGCCGACGATCACCACGCCGCCCGCGCCGCGGCGGTGTCGGTCGGCGCTCGACATGCCGGTCTGGTCGTCGGTCTGCTGCTCATCGCCCCGGCGCTGTCGACGAGCATCACCGCCGGCATCGATCGGGCGACGCTCGGAGCGACGTCCACGCTGCTCGACAGCGACCTGCGCCTCCAGGACAAGCTGGCGATCACGTGGGACCTCCGCTCGGCGATCGACGACGCGCGGCGTGGCGAGGTGCCGGATCTGGAGGCGACGTTCGACGAGCGCGGGGCGGAGAGCGGCAACGACCTGGCGCGAGCGCGCGACGCGCTGATCGACACGGTCACCGACGCGATGACCCGCGCGTTCCGGCCGGCGTTCGCGATCGCCGCCGGGCTCGCCGCGCTGGCGATCGTGCCCGGTCTCGCCCTCGCGTCACACGGCGACACTCCGGCCACGCGTCGACGACGCCGCCAGGCGACGCTGGCGGTGGGCGCGGCAGCGATCGTCGGTCTCGGCGTGATCGGCACGATGATGGCGCAGGGCGCCGACGACGTCGGCGAGTTCACGGCGCAGGATCCGTGCACCGCGGATCCGGACCCGTTTCCCGGCGGAGGGCTCGACGCCGCGGTGCAGCGCATCGCCTTGTCGGCGCTGAACGGCGCGGCATGCGACCTCGGAACGACGCGCGAAGTTCTCGTGCTGTCGCTCGACGACGACTCCGGCTACGGCGATGTCACGTGGGACGACGACACGGTCGAGTCCGCGCTGCGCGTCGGCGCCCACCGAGCGATCGACGACGCCCGCGCGCGCGACGACATCTCGGGGATCACCGCCACGGTGCTGCGCGTCGCCGCCGACCGCGCGCCGCTGCAATGGCTGATCGACGGCGTCCCGTCGCTGCTCTAG
>CAZGUH010000015.1:0-1769 GCA_964529005.1 uncultured Ilumatobacteraceae bacterium
AGCTGAACGGGAACGATGACCGATCGACAGCCAGCTCGCGATGCCCGGCTCGACGAGGGCGAGGCCGATCGGGTCCTGCGCGGTCTCGGTGACGTCACGTCCGGCGGCGTGGCAACGGTGCGCTACACCCGGCGCGGCGCCGACGGGCCGGCCCGCCACGTGGTGCCCTTGGGCCGGACGGCGTCGCTCGTCGCCCTCGTCCAGACGTTCGCGCTGGGGCACGGGCGAATTGCGGCTGCAGTCGCATCCTCGCCTCGACGGCTTCTGGTTCGTCCTTCGCGGTCGCGCTCGCTTCCACGGTGAGCGGTCCGACGATGTCACGGAGCTGGCGGCGGAGGAAGGCATCATCATCCCGCGCTGCGTGAGGTACCGGTTCGGGAACGCCGGAGACGTGCCGCTCGAACTGCTCCAGGTGGAAGCACGGGATGCGCCCCCTTCCAAGACCACGCGTCCGGCGCCGTCCGCGTGTGCAACGACGCGATCGCCGACCTCGAGTCCGGCGCTGCGTCGTGCTTCGGCGGGGAATGGGTATCTGGTGCTTGGAGAGGCTGTCGGGCTGGAGTTCTCCGCACCGACCGAAGGGAGGGGACCTGCCATGCGAGTGCTTCGCATCGTTCCCAATGTGGCATCCGAAGCGTTCATCGGCAGCCGTGACTTCTACGCAGCCATGTTCGATCTGGAGGTCAGCGTCGAGCTCGACGACTGGTACCTGCAGCTCAAGGCCGCTGACGACGCTCGTCTCAATATCGGATTCGTGAAACCCGGGAGCGAGCTGTTCGCTGGTCGCCAGCCGTCGTCGGCGCTGTCCGGGATCGTTCTCACCGTGCACGTCGATGACGTCGACGAGGCGTACGGACGTGCGACGCGACTCGGCGCCGACGTCGCAGCTGCGATTCGCGACGAGGAGCACGGGCAGCGCCACTTCCTCGTGGTGGACCCCAACGGCTTGCTCTTGAACGTCATGAGCAACGTCTGAGGCCGGAAGTCCCGGTCGCCCGCTTGATCGATCCGTCTGCGAGCGCGTGCGCGCAGTTCCACAATGTCGCATTCACGCGGCGGACACCGCGCCGAACGCCGACTTCCTACCGTGACCTGCATGTATACAGCGCTGTACCCAGCCGGCGACGGCCACGGAACACCGGACCGCCCGCTCGCGTCGGTGGTCTACGACACGCTCAAGAGCCGGTTGCTGCTCGGCGAGTTCCGCCTCGGGCAACGTCTCGCCGAGGTCGCGCTGGCCGAACGGATGGCGGTCTCGCGCACGCCGGTCCGTGAAGCGCTGACCCGGCTGCACGCCGAGGGGTTCGTCGTGCGACTTCCCGAAGGCGGGTTCTCGCCGGCCGCGCCCGACCTGCACACGATCGGCGAGCTGTACGACGTCCGGCGGGGCCTCGAGCTGACCGCGCTGTTCTCCACGACCGGGCACGACCACGTCCAACTCTGCGATCTGCGCGACGAGTGGGCGGCGCTCGATCGCCCCGGCGACGACGCGGACGGCGATCCGGGCTTCGTGTTGCTGGACGAGGACTTCCACATTCGCATGGCCGCCGCAGCGGGCAACCGGTCTCTGGTCGACATCCTGATCCGGGTCAACGAGCGCATCCGTGTGGTGCGCATCTACGACTTCCTGACACCGAACCGGATCCGCGAGACGATCGACGAACACCTCGAGATCGTCGGCGCGGTGATCGACGGCGAGCGCCATGTGGCGGAGCGCCGTCTCAACCGTCACCTGCGGGTCTCGCGCGAGATCGCCGAGCAACGCTCGG